>NZ_JCANTA010000002.1:150614-746695 GCF_059570575.1 Streptomyces sp. CNX435
GGGCGATTAGCTCAGGGGGAGAGCGCTTCGTTCACACCGAAGAGGTCACTGGTTCGATCCCAGTATCGCCCACGAGCCGACGGCGACCCCTGTCCGCGGAAAGCGCGGACGGGGGTCGCCGTCGTCGTTATTGCGCGGCTGCGCCGCGCGGGCGGGGGCTCCGCCCCGCACCCCCGGAGAGGGCCGTTCCGCATCGTGCGGAACGGCCCTCCGGCTTTCCGTGCCGGGATGCGGCTCGGGCGGCTCAGGCCGCCGTCGCCAGGCCGCTCGTACGCAACGGCCAGGCCGGGTCGCAGCGTTCGTCCGAGCCGTTGTGCGCGAACCACGCCGTCAGGCCGCGCGCCTGCGCGCCGTGCCAGACCGCCTGCCGCGCGTGCAGCTCCGCCGCGCTGAGGTCGCTCAGCCGCTCCGCGTAGCGCTGGCCGATGGCCCGCACGAGGTGCAGCGCCGCCGTCGCGTCCGCCCCCGCCTCGTGGGCGCCGGCCAGCTCCACGCCGTAGTGCTCGCACAGCGCCGTGAGCGTGCGGCTGCCCTTGCGATAGCGGTCGAGGTGGCGGTCGAGCACCAGCGGGTCCAGCACGCACAGCGGTGCGCCGCTCAGGTACTTCGGCAGCGAGGAGGCGCGGTGCCGGCGTAACTCGCGGTCCAGCAGCGTCAGGTCGAACGGGGCGTTCATCACCACCAGCGGCACGTGGCTCGCGCACTGCGCCGCCAGCGCCTTGCCGACCTCCTCCATCACCGGCGCCGGCCAGCGGCCGAGGCGCTGCAGATGCGGCAGCGTCAGGCCGTGCACCGCCGTGGCCGCCGCCGGGATCTCCACGTCGGGGGAGACGAGCCACGACGTGCGGCGGGGCGGTGACGTGATGTGGGGCTGCACGACGACGGCTGCGGAGAGTATCCGGTCGCGCTCGACGTCCACGCCGGTGGTCTCGGTGTCGAAGGCCGCGAGCGGCCCCTCGTACCAGAGTGTCATCAGCCCCAACTCCCTGGAGTTTTGCGGGCGGTGGAGGTCAGGCCCGCCGACCGGGTGATACCCGGAACGCGCCGGATTCGAACTACGGTTGTTTGGCGGAGAGTCGGTGCGGTGACAACAGAGAGTGAGGGTCAGGCAAGCCTCCGGTCGCCCGCGGAGGTCCGGGCCCCGTCACCTACCGGCATCGTGTGGAAGGCAGTTGGGCCATGGCCCTGGCACGGCCTGAACCGGGCGGTCTGCTTCCCGAGCGGGCCGCGCCGAAGCGCGGCGCGCTCGCCGTGACGGCGTGCATGGAGACGCTGCAGATCGCCTATCTGCACGCGGTCGCCGCCGCCGCCGGCTGCACCCTGGCGCAGCCCTTCCCCGACAGCGGCATCGACTGGCACGTCAGCCACACGGCGCCCGCCCACCCCGGCGGCGGGCACCTGGTCGACGACGAGGTCACGCTCAAGGTGCAGTTGAAGGCCACGTACCAGATCGCGCCGCACCCCGCCGGCCCCAGCTTCCCCTTCACCCTCGATAACGCCCACCTCGCGCAGCTCGCCCGCGCCCCCGTGACGGTGCACAAGATCCTCGTCGTGATGCTCGTGCCGCGCCGCCGCGAGGAGTGGTTACGGGCCGCACACGACCGGCTGGAGCTGCGGCACTGCTGCTACTGGGTCAACCTCGCCGGCCACCCCGTGACCGGTGCCCGGCGGACCACTGTGCGGGTGCCCACCGCCCGCGTCTTCGACGACCGCGCGCTCTGCGAGATCATGACGCGGGTCGGCAGGGGAGGGAGACCCTGATGTACCGGCAGCCCCCCGAGCCCGACCCCGTCCGCACCGACCCCGCCGTGCTCGGCGCCCTCCTCGCCCGCCATGGCTGGCGCCGGCACGGCGGTTCCACCGGCCGGTACGCGCGCTTCACCCCGCCCGGCGACGCGCCGGGCGGCGCCAGCGTCCTCGTCCCCGCCGACCGCGCCTTCCCCGACTGCACCGACCTGCTCGCCGAGGCGCTCACCGCGCTGGCCCGCAGCCCCGAGCCGTCCGCCCCGCTCGTCCTCACCGCCCTGGCCGTGCCCAGCGACGAGGTCAGCTGGGAGTACGGCGCCGAGCGGCGCGCCGGGCCCGCCCGGTGGGCCGACGCCGAGCGGCTCTCCGCCGCCGCCCGCGGCATGCTGCTGGCCGGCGCGCTCGCCACCCGCCGCCCGGCCGGCTTCCACGGCGCCCGGCTGCGCCCGCACGCCGCCCGGGACGTCGAGCAGACCCTGCTCGGCCCCGGCGCCCACGCCGCCCGGCTCACCGCCTTCGTACCCGCGCCGGAGGGCCGCCGGGTCACCGCCACGCTGTTACGCGCCCTGCACGGCACTCGCGACGCGGTGGACTACCAGCGCACCACCGGCGGCATGGAAGCCTTCGACAGCGCCGTCGCACTCGGCGTGTGCCACGAGCTGGCCGAGGCGCTGACCGCCCTCGTGCGCGGTACCGAGGGCGTGCGCATCACCCTGGCCTGGGCCCCGGCCCACCCGCCGCCGGAGGGCTCCGCCGCCGCCCCCGAGCCGGTGGAGTTCACCCCCGGCGACGTCCCGGCCCTGCAGCGGGCCGCCGTGCGCTTCCGGGCCCGGGAGCCCTCCCTCCCGGTCCGGCTCACCGCAGCCGTCACCCGGCTCAGCCGGTCGGCAGCCACCGGCCCGGGCCGGGTGCGGCTGCGGGTACTCGCGGGCGCGGACGTCACCGACGTGCGGGCCTCGCTCGACGAGCAGGCGTACCGCGTCGCGGCCCAGGCGCACCTGGCCGGCGTGCCGATCCGGCTGAGCGGCCGGCTGGAGAGCCGCGGCGGCTTCCGGCGCGTCACCGGAGTGTCAGGGGTGGTGCCCGCACAGGTGGAGGACGCCGAGCGGGACCGGCTGCTGAAGTCGGAGCACGAGAACCTGGACTTCTTCGACGAGGCGTACGGCGACGGCTGAGCGCACCGGCCGGTCCCGCCCGCCCGTCGTCCGTCGCCTGCCCGTCGCCCCGCCCCTCGCTCGGCCCCACCGCCCGATTTCGCCGAGTGACCTCCCGGCTCGGTACGATTCACGCCGTGCCGCCGCACGCGCGGCACCCCACCCCTCGCGAAGGAGACCTCGTGTCCGACGTCCGTGTGATCATCAGCCGCGATGCCGCCGAGCGGGAAGAGCGCGTGGTCACGACGGGCACGACGGCCGCCGACCTCTTCCCCGGCGAACGCACGGTGATCGCCGCCCGCGTCGCCGGCGCGCTGAAGGACCTCGCGTACGAGGTCGCCGACGGCGACGTCGTCGAGCCGGTGGAGATCGACAGCCCCGACGGCCTCGACATCCTGCGGCACTCCACCGCCCACGTCATGGCCCAGGCCGTGCAGGAGCTGTTCCCCGAGGCCAAGCTCGGCATCGGCCCGCCGATCAAGAACGGCTTCTACTACGACTTCGACGTCGCCGAGCCCTTCCACCCCGACGACCTCAAGCGCGTCGAGAAGAAGATGCAGGAGATCGTCAAGCGCGGGCAGCGCTTCTCCCGCCGCGTCACCACCGACGCCGACGCCCGCGAGGAACTGGCCGCCGAGCCGTACAAGCTGGAGCTGATCGGCCTCAAGGGCAACGCGGCCGACGCCGCGGAGGGCGCGTCCGCGGAGGTCGGCGCCGGCGAGCTGACGATCTACGACAACCTCGACGCCAAGACCGGCGAGCTGTGCTGGAAGGACCTCTGCCGCGGCCCGCACCTGCCGACGACGCGGATGATCCCGGCCTTCAAGCTGATGCGTTCCGCCGCCGCGTACTGGCGCGGCAGCGAGAAGAACCCGCAGCTGCAGCGCATCTACGGCACCGCCTGGCCGTCGCGGGACGAACTGAAGGCGCACCTGGAGTT
This sequence comes from Streptomyces sp. CNX435, assembly GCF_059570575.1. Taxonomy (NCBI): domain Bacteria; kingdom Bacillati; phylum Actinomycetota; class Actinomycetes; order Kitasatosporales; family Streptomycetaceae; genus Streptomyces; species Streptomyces sp. CNX435. The sequence goes on from NZ_JCANTA010000002.1 coordinate 154,455, forward strand.
CCTGGCGGAGGCCGAGAAGCGCGACCACCGCAAGCTCGGCGCCGAGCTGGACCTCTTCTCCACCCCCGAGGACATCGGCTCGGGCCTCGCCGTCTTCCACCCCAGGGGCGGCGTCGTGCGCCGCGTGATGGAGGACTACTCGCGCCGGCGGCACGAGGAGTCGGGCTACGAGTTCGTCTACACCCCGCACGCGACGAAGGGGAAGCTCTTCGAGAAGTCGGGCCACCTGGACTGGTACGCCGACGGCATGTACCCGCCCATGCGGCTCGACGAGGGCCAGGACTACTACCTGAAGCCCATGAACTGCCCCATGCACAACCTGATCTTCGACGCCCGCGGGCGCTCGTACCGCGAACTGCCGCTGCGCCTCTTCGAGTTCGGCACCGTCTACCGGTACGAGAAGTCCGGCGTCGTGCACGGCCTGACCCGGGCCCGCGGCTTCACCCAGGACGACGCGCACATCTACTGCACCAAGGAGCAGATGGCCGGCGAGCTGGACTCGCTGCTGACCTTCGTGCTGAACCTGCTGCGCGACTACGGCCTGGAGGACTTCTACCTGGAGCTGTCCACCAAGGACCCGGAGAAGTTCATCGGCTCCGACGAGGTCTGGGAGGAGGCCACCGAGATTCTCCGCCAGGCCGCCGGAAAGCAGGGCCTGGAGCTGGTCATGGACCCGGGCGGGGCGGCGTTCTACGGGCCGAAGATCTCGGTGCAGGCCAAGGACGCCATCGGCAGGACGTGGCAGATGTCCACGATCCAGGTGGACTTCAACCTGCCGGCCAGGTTCGATCTTGAGTACACCGCCGCCGACGGTTCGCGGCAGCGGCCGGTGATGATCCACCGGGCGCTCTTCGGCTCCATCGAGCGGTTCTTCGCCGTGCTGCTGGAGCACTACGCGGGCGCCTTCCCGGCGTGGCTGGCGCCGGTGCAGGTCGTCGGCATCCCGATCGGCGACGACCACGTGCCGTATCTGGAGGAGGTCGCGGCGCAGATGCGGGCCCGCGGGCTGCGGGTCGAGGTGGACTCCTCGTCCGACCGGATGCAGAAGAAGATCCGCAACGCCCAGCGCGGCAAGATCCCCTTCATGGTCATCGCCGGTGACGACGACATGGCCAAGGGGGCGGTGTCGTTCCGTTACCGCGACGGGTCGCAGAAGAACGGGATTCCCCGTGACCAGGCCATCGCCGAGGTCGTTGACGCGGTAGAGCGCCGGATCCAGGTATGACGTGTACCCCTGCCGAGCCGGGGATGGTCCGCTCCAGCTGTGGAACGGCGGCCAACTGATGGCGTGCTCCCCGCATCCGCGGGGATCGAGGGGGGCCGCCGAGGCGGCCCCCTGTCCCTGATCCGCCCAGCTCGTCCACCTATGCTTGCCGTATGACGAGCGAGCCGGATCAGCAGATCGGGGTCGGGTCACCGGACGCGTTCCAGCGCCTGTGGACGCCCCACCGGATGGCTTACATCCAGGGTGAGAACAAGCCCACCGGCAGTGACGCCGGTGACGGCTGCCCGTTCTGCACCATCCCGGCCAAGTCCGACGAAGACGGGCTCGTCATGGCCCGCGGTCGGCAGGTATATGCGGTCCTGAACTTGTATCCCTACAATTCCGGACACCTCATGACCGTCCCCTACCGTCACGTCGCGGACTACACCGAACTGACGGAGGCCGAGACGCTGGAGCTGGCGGACTTCACCAAGCGCGCGATGACCGCCCTGCGCACCGCGTCCGGGGCGCAGGGGTTCAACATCGGCCTGAACCAGGGCCCGGTCGCCGGCGCCGGCATCGCCGCGCACCTGCACCAGCACGTGGTGCCACGGTGGGGCGGCGACACGAACTTCATGCCCGTCGTCGCCCATACCAAGGTGCTGCCGCAACTGCTCGCGGACACCCGCGCGATGCTCGCCGACGCCTGGCCCCGGGACTGACCCCACCCGGCCCCGCGCTCAACCCTCAGTCCTCAGCCCGACGCCTTCGCCAGCGCCTGCTCCAGGTCCGCCCACAGGTCCTCCGGGTGCTCGATGCCCACCGCGACCCGCACCGTCCCCTCGCCGATGTCCATCGCCGCCAGCGCCGCGGCGTCGAGCTGCCGGTGCGAGGTGCTCGCCGGGTGCATGACGAGCGTCTTCACGTCGCCCAACGACGGGCTCAGCAGCGCCAGCCGCAGCGACTCGACGAAACGGCGCCCCGCGTCCCGGCCGCCCGGCAGGTCGAACGCCAGCACCCCGCCGCCCGCCGCGAGCAGCCGGGCGGCCGTGGCCCGGTCCGGGTGGCCCGGCAGCCCGGGGTGGCGGACGCGGGCGACGGCCGGGTGGGCGGCCAGCCGTTCGGCCAGCGTCAACGCCGTCGCGGACTGCCGCTCGACGCGCAGCGCCAGCGTCGCCATGCCGCGCAGCGTCAGCCACGCCGCGAACGGGTCCGCCGCCGCGCCCAGCTCCACGGCGTGCGCCCAGACCCGGCGGCGCAGCTCGGCGTCCCGGAAGACCGCCACGCCGCCGAGGATGTCGGCGTGGCCGCCGAGGTACTTGGTGGCGGAGTGGACGACGATGTCGGCGCCGTGGTCGAGGGGGCGGCAGAGCAGCGGCGTGGCGAAGGTGTTGTCGACGACGCCGGTCACGCCGGCCTCCGCGGCGGCGGCGAGGAGCGCGGGCAGGTCGGTGACGGCGGTGGTGGGGTTGGCGATGGTCTCCAGGTAGAGCAGCCGGGTGCGCGGTGTGAGTGCGGCCCGTACCTCGTCCGCGTCCCGGCCGGAGACGTACGTGACCGAAAGCCCCCAGCGCGCTGCCAGATCGGTCAGCGTGGCGTACGTGCCCCCGTAGAGGGAGCGCTGCGCGATGACGTGGTCGCCGGCGGAGAGCAGGGCGAGGAGGACGGCGTTGATCGCGCCCATGCCGGAGGCGAAGGCCAGCCCGCCGGTGCCGCCTTCGAGGCCGCTGACGGCCTCCTCCAGCGCGCGGACGGTCGGGTTGCCGAAGCGGTTGTAGAGGTACGCGCCGTCGGGGTCGTGGAAGGCGGCGGCGAGCGCGTCGGCGGAGTCGAAGGTGAAGACGTGGCCCTGGTGGATCGGCACCGTCGCCGGGCGGCTGCCCTCGGGGACGGGCACGGGCGGGTGGGCGGTACGGGTCGAGGGGTGCAGGTCGGCGTCCATGCCGGAAGTCTCCGCCGCGAATGGGTTGCCGGAACAGGGCCAATTCCGGGAGATTGGTCCGCCATGGACACCGACGACGTGCGGGCCTCCGACCTGGTGGCCGCCCTCGGCCGCTGGTCGGCCGGGCGCGGCCCGCTGTACGTGCTGCTGGCCGCCCGGCTGCGGCGGCTGGTCGACGAGGGCCGGCTGCGCCCCGGCGCGGCGCTGCCGCCGGAGCGGGCCCTCGCGGCGGCGCTGGCCGTGGGGCGGACGACGGTGGTGGCGGCGTACGGCGTGTTGCGGCAGGAGGGCCGGGTCGTACGGCGGCAGGGGAGCGGCACGCGCGTCGCGGAGGCGGCGCTCGTGCCGGGGCGGGCGGCCGAGACTGCGAACCCGCTCTTCCTCAACCTGCTGGAGCCGTCCGACGGCGTGATCCTGCTCAGCTGCGCCGCCCCGGACGGCCCGCCGCCCGAGCTGGTCAGCGCGTACCGCGACCTCGCCCTGCCCGCCACCGGCCTCGGCTACCACCCCGCCGGGCTGCCCGCCCTGCGCGCCGCCGTCGCCGCCCGCTACGCCGGGCGCGGCATCCCCACGGACCCGGCGCAGATCCTCGTCACCACCGGCGGCCAGCAGGCGCTGGCGCTGCTCACCCGGCTCCTCGTCGCCCCCGGCGACCCGGTGCTGGTCGAGGCGCCGGCGTACCCGGGGGCACTCGACCTGTTCCGGGAGGCGGCCGCCGTGCTGCGGCCGGTGCCCGTGGGGGCGTACGGGATCGACGTGGCCGCGGCGGTGCGGACGATGGCGGAGCACCGGCCGGCGCTCGCGTACGTCGGCTCCGTGCACCAGAACCCCACCGCCGCCGTGCTGCCCCCGCTGCGCGGGCGGCGGCTGACGGAGGCGGCGGGGCGCCTCGGCGTGCCGCTGGTGGACGACGAGGTGGTGGCGGACCTCGCGTTCGACGGCGCGCCGCCGCCGGCGCTGGCGGCCGGCGCGGCGGGCGGCGCCGAGGTGATCAGCGTGGGGTCGCTCAGCAAGGTGGTGTGGGGCGGGCTGCGCATCGGCTGGGTGCGCGCGCCGGCCGGTGTGATCACCCGGCTCGCCCGGCTGAAGGCCGTGCACGACCTGGGCACGGACGTGCCGGCCCAGCTCGCCGCCGTCTCGCTGCTGGCGGCGTACGAGCCGCTGCTCGCCCGGCGCCGTACCGAGCTGCGCCGCGCCCACGACCACCTGCGCGCCGAGCTGGCCCGGCTGCTGCCCTCGTGGGACTGCCCGCCGGTGCGCGGCGGGCAGACGGTGTGGCTGCGGCTGCCGTACGGGGACGGGGTGGCCTTCGCGCAGGTGGCGCTCCGCCACGGGGTCGCGGTGCTGCCCGGCGCCTGCCTGGACGCCGCCGGGGGCAGCGGCCCGTACCTGCGGCTGCACTTCTGCTCCCCGCCGGACGTGCTCACCGAGGCCGTCGAGCGGCTGGCCGCGGCCTGGACGGCGTACGACGGCAGCTCCCGCCCGGCGACGCCCGCGGCCCTCGGCGGCGTGACCGTCTGACCCGGGCCCGCCGCCGCGCGGGGCGTCGTCAGCCGTCGTACACGTCCGCCCGCCGGGGCTCCGCGCCCTGCACGGCCCCGCTGAGGAACGCCGACCGGGCGCCGAAGCTCGTGGTGTCCACGTCGTGCTCCTCCAGCACGCGCAGCGCGGCCGAGTGCACCACCCGCAGCACCGGCGTCGCGGCGCGCAACGCGTCGTCGGCCATGAAGCGGTGCCGCCACGGCTTGTCCGCCCACACGTGCCGCAGCCCGAAGGGCTCGGGGAGCTTCAGCTTGCCGCCGAGGTAGTCGAGCAGCGGCGGATACCAGGTGAACGGCGCCCGCGCGGCCAGCCGCACCACCTCGCGGGTACGGACCAGGGGGAGCGGCTTCTCCTTGGTCTCCCAGAACTTCACGCCGCTCACGGTCTTGGTCTCGCGGCTGGGCTTGCTGGTGAACAGCGGGTGCACCGGGCCCAGCGCGTGCCCCGTGACCTCGATGCGCAGCGTCTGGTGCAGCACGGTCACCGAGACCAGCAGCGTGATGACCAGCTGGCCGTCCCAGAGCGTGAACTGCACGCCCAGATAGTGCCGGTTGCCCGCCCCGAACTGCTGCTCGTTGCAGATCCGCTGGACCTCGAAGTCCCGTACGGAATAGCCGTCGACGATCGCGCCGCCGGGCCGGGCGACCTCGCCCGCGCCCTCGCCTATCGGCGCGACGATCCAGTGCTTTATCGCGGGCGCCGGGAAGCCGCCGGTGTGCAGCGGGGTGCGCTCCAGCATGCGCAGCTGGTCGTGTACCGCCTTGACGACGTCCCAGCTGCGGAAGGGGTGGATCTCGGCGACGGACTCCTTGGGCTTGAGGTCCTCCGCCAGCTGCCAGGCGCCCCAGCGGGTGCCCATGCCGAGTATCCCCTTGGGGCCGGCGTAGAAGACGACGTTGCTGTGCTGCTCCGCGGACAGCTTCGCCAGGCCCAGCCGCAGCCGCTCCGCGCTGGCCTCCCCGGGGTTGCTCGGCACCGCCTCCGGGATCTTGGCGCCGAGGCCGCCGCCGGACAGCAGCGACGTCCAGTGCTCGCGCAGGCCCTTGGCGTACTTCTCGCAGATCCGGTTCGCCCAGAACCAGCCGATGATCGGCGCGACCAGCAGGCCGCGCAGATAGATGCCGAGCAGGCCGTTGAGGGGGAGCGTGAGGAACATGTAGATCGCGGCGACGCCGAGGACGCCCAGCAGGACGTAACCCACCGCGCCGACGCGCTTGTCCGACGCGCCGGCGAGGGTGCGGCGGAGCTGGAAGACGCCGAGCCAGAGCAGCACTCCGGGCAGGAAGAGCAGCCCGAAGACGGCCATCACCACGGTCAGCCGGGTGTCGCGCTCCTTGCGGTAGCGGTTGGCCGCCAGGCAGTGCTCCAGCACCGCCTGCGGCTCCGTGCCGAACGACTGGATGAGCGGCTTGCGGCCGTCGGCGAGCATGCGCACGGTGACCGCGCGCGCGAACGCCTCGCCCAGGTTCGGCTCGAAGAGCGAGAGCCTGCCCTTCTTGAAGTCCGACTTGCTCCAGTCGTTGTTGGCGTCGAGCAGCTTGGCGACCGGGTTGTCCCGGTAGGCCGTGGAGGCGAGCGCGTGGGTGGCGGCCGTCTGACCGTGGGCGCCGGAGAGCGGCACCTGTGCGCGTGGGGCGAAGTCGAACTCCAGCCCCTCAGAACCAGCCACTTCCGCCCCCAACGCCGCGCGTTCGCCCCGGTGGTGGGGCCGGGCCCGCGGGCAGCGGGCCCGACCACCAATGTGCCCCAGCCTAGCCGCGGTCAACCGTCGCCGGGCCGCCGATCACGGATCTTCGCGGCCAACTGCTGCGGCATCGGCTCGTGCCGGGCGTACGCCCGGTCGAACCGGCCGGTGCCGTGCGACAGGGAGCGCAGATCCACGGCGTACCTGCCGATCTCGAACTCCGGCACCTCGGCGCGTACCAGCGTCCGGCCGCCGGCCGACTGCTCGGTGCCGACCACGCGGCCGCGCCGCCCGGACAGGTCGCTCATCACCGGGCCCACGAACTCGTCCGCGACCAGCACGCTGATCTCGGCGACCGGCTCCAGCAGGTGGATCTGCACCTGCGCCGCGGCCTCCCGCAGCGCCAGCGCGCCCGCCGTCTGGAACGCGGCGTCGGAGGAGTCCACCGAGTGCGCCTTGCCGTCGACGAGCGTGATCCGTACGTCGACCAGCGGATAGCCGGTGGCCACGCCCTTCACGGCCTGGCCGCGTACGCCCTTCTCCACCGACGGGATGAACTGCCGCGGCACCGCGCCGCCGACCACCTTGTCCACGAACTCGATGCCCGAGCCCTCCGGCAGCGGCTCGACCTCGATCTCGCAGATGGCGTACTGCCCGTGGCCGCCGGACTGCTTCACGTGCCGCCCGCGCGCCGCCGACCGGCCCGAGAACGTCTCGCGCAGCGACACCTTGTGGTCCACCGAGTCGACCTGCACGCCGTACCGGGTGCGCAGCCGCTCCAGCGCCACGTCGCGGTGCGCCTCGCCCAGACACCACAGCACCAGCTGCCGGGTGGACGCGTTCTGCTCCAGCCGCATCGTCGGGTCCTCGGCGCACAGCCGGGCCAGGCCCTGCGACAGCTTGTCCTCGTCCTGTTTGGTGTGCGCCTCGATGGCCACCGGCAGCAGCGGGTCGGGCATCGCCCACGGCGCCATCAGCAGCGGTTCCTCCTTGGCCGACACGGTGTCGCCGGTCTCCGCGCCGTTCAGCTTGCCGACGCAGGCGATGTCGCCGGCGATCGCCGCGTCCAGCGGGCGCTGGAGCTTGCCGAAGGGGGCGGTGAGCGAGCCGATCCGCTCGTCCGTGTCGTGGTCCTCGTGCCCGCGGTCCTCCATGCCGTGCCCCGAGACGTGCACCGTCTGGTCGGGGCGCAGCGTGCCGGAGAAGACGCGCAGCAGCGACAGCCGGCCGATGTACGGGTCCGAGGAGGTTCTGACCACCTCGGCGGCCAGCGGTCCGGCCGGGTCGCAGGCCAGCTCCGGGCAGGCCTCCCCGCGTACGGTGGTGACGTCGGGGATCTCCCGCTCCAGCGGGGTGGGGAAGCCGCCGGTGATCAGCTCCAGCAGCTCCACCGTGCCCAGCCCCTGCGTGCCGCCCTCGGCGGCGGGCGCGGCGGCCAGCACCGGGTGGAACACCCCGCGCGCGACGGCCTTCTCCAGGTCCTGCACGAGCGTCTTGACCTCGACGTCCTCGCCGTCGAGGTAGCGGTCCATGAGGGACTCGTCCTCGCTCTCGGAGATGATGCCCTCGATGAGCCGGTTGCGCGCCTGTTCGATCAGCGGCAGCTCGTCCGGGCCGGGCGCGCGGTCCTCGCGGGCGCCGGCGGAGTAGTCGAAGACGCGCTGGGTGAGCAGCCCGATCAGCCCGTGTACGGGCGCGTGGCCGTCCGCGCCCGGCTCGCCGAGCAGCGGCAGGTACAGCGGCAGCACGGCGTCGGGGTCGTCGCCGCCGAAGGCCTCCCGGCAGGTTTCGGTCATCTGTTCGAAGTCGGCTCTGGCCGCGTCGAGGTGCGTGACGACGATCGCGCGCGGCATCCCGACCGCCGCGCACTCCTCCCAGAGCATCCGGGTCGCGCCGTCCACGCCGTCCGCGGCCGAGACGACGAAAAGGGCCGCGTCCGCTGCCCGCAGACCGGCCCGTAGCTCCCCGACGAAGTCCGCGTAGCCGGGGGTGTCCAGAAGGTTGATCTTGATGCTGTCCCACTCGACCGGGACCAGCGAGAGCTGTACCGAGCGTTGCTGGCGGTGCTCGATCTCGTCGTAGTCGGACACGCAGCCGCCGTCCTCGACCCGGCCGGCCCGGGAGAGCGCCTTCGTGGTCAGTGCCAGCGCCTCCACCAGCGTCGTCTTACCGGATCCGCTATGGCCGACCAGCACCACGTTCCGAATGTCGGAGGGCCGGGCGGCCGCCGCTGCCCTGCCGGCGGCTCCGGGGTGTGCGTTTGCTTTGTCACCCATGTGTCTCGCCTCCGTTGACACGTGCGGTGCATTCGAGCTTTGCACCGTGGCCAGACCCCGTCCATAGGACGGACGGCTCCGGACGGTCGTACGGGCCCGCCCGCGGCCCGGCGCCCCGCCCCGTCCACAGCCCTGTCCACGGCCCTGTCCACAGCCCCGCGCCCGGCCCGCGCGGTCCCGCCCGGGCGCTGGCTACGATGGCTGCGCTACGTTGAGCGACTTCCACCGACGAGCCCCCGGCCTGCCGCGGGCCCGCCGACCGGCAACCCTGGGACGGCCATGCTGAACAAGTACGCGCGTGCGATCTTCACGCGTGTCTTCGCACCGATCGCCGCGATGCTGCTGCGTCGCGGCGTCAGCCCCGACACCGTCACCCTTGTGGGCACCCTCGGGGTGATGGCGGGGGCCTTGGCCTTCTTCCCGCTCGGGGAGTTCTTCTGGGGCACGGTGATCATCACCTTCTTCGTCTTCTCCGACCTGATCGACGGCACCATGGCCCGGCAGTCCGGCCGCTCCAGCCGCTGGGGCGCCTTCCTGGACTCCACCCTCGACCGGGCGGCTGACTCCGCCGTCTTCGGCGGCATCGCGCTGTGGTACGCGGGCGACGGCGACGACCTCATGATGTGCGCGGTGGCGATCTTCTGCCTGGCCGGCGGCCAGGTCGTGTCGTACACCAAGGCGCGCGGCGAGAGCATCGGGCTGCCGGTGAAGGTCAACGGGCTGATGGAGCGGGCGGACCGGCTGGTGATCACCCTGGTGCTCGCCGGCTTCGCGGGCATGGAGCGCGCCTTCGGTATCCCGCACATCGACATCCTGCTGCCCATCGCGCTCTGGGTGGTCGCCGCGGGCAGCGCCGTCACGCTCCTCCAGCGGATGGTGACCGTGCACCGGGAGGCCGCCGAGAAGGACGCCGCCGACCCGCTGCCGCCGCCCGCGCCGCGCGGCGGCCCGCCGCGGCCGCCCTCGGCAGGCGCAGCCGCGCCGGCGGACCAGGAGCGCGCGTGAGGGAGCGCCTGACCGACGGGGTGTACGGCCTGGGCTGGGCCGCCGTGAAACGGCTGCCGGAGCCCGCCGCCGCCGCCCTCGGCAGGCGCATCGCCGACACCGCCTGGCGGCGCGACGGCACGGGTGTACGGCGGCTGACGTCTAACCTCGCCCGGGTGGTCCCCGACGCCGGGCCCGAGCGGCTGGCCGAGCTGAGCCGGGCCGGCATGCGTTCGTACATGCGCTACTGGATGGAGTCCTTCCGGTTGCCCGCGTGGCCCAAGGGGCGCATCCGGGAGGGCTTCGACCCCGCGGACGTGCACCGGCTGGAAGACGGCCTCGCCGGCGACACCGGCGTGATCCTCGCGCTGCCGCACATGGGCAACTGGGACCTGGCCGGCGCCTGGGTCACCACCAAGCTGGGGGTGCCCTTCACGACCGTGCAGGAGCGGCTGCGGCCGGAGTCGCTGTACGACCGCTTCGTCGCGTACCGCGAGAGCCTGGGCATGGAGGTGCTGGCGCACGGCGGCGCGAGCGCCTTCGGCACCCTCGCCCGGCGGCTGCGCGACGGCGGGCTGGTCTGCCTGGTCGCCGACCGCGACCTGTCCGCCGCCGGCGTCGAGGTGGACTTCTTCGGCTCCGCCGCCCGCATGCCCGCGGGCCCCGCGCTGCTCGCCCAGCAGACCGGCGCGCTGCTGCTGCCCGTCACGCTCTGGTACGACGACTCACCGGTCCTGCAGGGGAAGGTGCACCCGCCGGTGGAGGTGCCCGCGACCGGCACCCGCGCCGGGAAGACCGCCGCCATGACGCAGGCCATGGCCGACGACTTCGCCGCCGGCATCGCCGGGCACCCGGAGGACTGGCACATGCTGCAGCGCTTCTGGCTGGACGACCTCAAGGGCGGAGCGCCGTCGTGAGGATCGGGATCGTCTGCCCGTACTCCTGGGAGGCGCCCGGCGGGGTGCAGTTCCACGTCCGCGACCTGGCGGAGCACCTGATCGCCGCGGGCCACGAGGTCTCCGTCCTCGCGCCCGCGGACGACGACACCCCGCTGCCGGACTACGCCGTCTGGGCCGGCCGGGCCGTCCCCGTGCCGTACAACGGCTCCGTGGCGCGCATCAACTTCGGCTTCCTGTCCGCCGCCCGGGTGCGCCGCTGGGTGCGCGACGGCGACTTCGACGTGCTGCACATCCACGAGCCGGCCGCGCCGTCGCTTGCGCTGCTGGCCTGCTGGGCGGCGAAGGGGCCGATCGTGGCCACGTTCCACATGTCCAGCCCGCGCTCCCGCGGCATGATCGCCGCGTACCCGATCCTGCAGTCGGCGCTGGAGAAGATCAGCGCCCGGATCGCGGTCAGCGAATACGCGCGCCGCACGCTCGTGGAGCACCTGGGCGGCGACGCCGTCGTCATCCCCAACGGCGTCGACGTGTCCTTCTTCGCCGCGGCCGAGCCGAAGGCCGAGTGGCAGGGCCGCACGCTGGGCTTCATCGGCCGCATCGACGAGCCGCGCAAGGGGCTGCCGGTGCTGATGGAGGCGTTCCCGCGGGTTCTGGAGCGGGTGCCGGACGCCCGGCTGCTGGTCGCCGGGCGCGGGGACCGGGCGGAGGTGGCCGCGCAGCTGGCGCCGGCGGTGCGGGAGCGGGTGGAGTTCCTGGGGATGGTCAGCGACGAGGACAAGGCGCGGCTGCTGCGCAGCGTCGACCTCTACGTGGCGCCGAACACCGGCGGCGAGTCGTTCGGCATCATCCTCGTGGAGGCGATGTCGGCGGGGGCGCCGGTGCTCGCCGCCGACCTCGACGCGTTCGTCCAGGTGCTGGACGGCGGCACGGCCGGGGAGGTGTTCGCGCGCGCGGACGCCGGGGACCTGGCGGAGCGGGCGGCCGGGCTGCTGCTGGACGACGGCCGCCGGGCCGGGCTGCGCGAGCGCGGCAGCCGGCACGTACAGCGCTTCGACTGGTCGACGGTCGGCGCGGACGTCCTCGCGGTGTACGAAACCGTGACCCAGGGCGCGGCGTCGGTCGCGGAGGACGAGCGCGCCGGGCGCTGGGCCCGCTCCGGCCCCGCCCGCGACCGGGAGGCGTGACCCGTGACGGCCCCGCTGACCCTCCTCCTCGTCGCGGTCGCGCTCTGCCTGATCGGCGTCTACCTGAGCTGGACCGCCGGACGGCTCGACCGGCTGCACACCCGTATCGACGCCGCCAAGGCGGCCCTCGACGCCCAGCTGCTGCGCCGCGCCTCGGTGGCGCAGGAGCTGGCCACCAGCGGCGTGCTCGACCCGGCCGCCTCGATCGTGCTCTACGACGCCGCGCACGCCGCCCGGCAGGCGGAGGAGGACCAGCGCGAGGTCGCCGAGAGCGAGCTGAGCCAGGCGCTGCGGGCGGTGTTCGAGGCCCCGGAGCAGGTGGAGGCGGTGCGTGGGGCGCCGGGCGGGGAGGAGGCCGTACACGAGCTGGCGGAGGCGGCGCGGCGGGTGCCGATGGCGCGGCGCTTCCACAACGACGCCGTACGGGCGGCGCGGGCGCTGCGGCGGCACCGCAAGGTGCGCTGGTTCCGGCTGGCCGGGCACGCGCCGTTCCCGCTGGCGGTGGAGATGGACGACGAGCCGCCGCCGGCGCTCACGGACCGCGCCCCGGCGGGCTGACCCGCGCGGCCGACCCACGCGCCGGGCCCGACGGCCACGGCTTGCCGATTGGCTCTTTCCCGGCCCCTCCCGCCTGGGGTTTCCTTGACGGTGGCGGACGCTCGGGCCCGTAGACCGAACGTGTTTACGATAGATATGTCGCGCCCCGCGCCGCGTCAACGTCCACACGCACCCCTTCACCCCAGCGAGGTTCCACCGTGTCCAGCACGCCCAGCTCCGCCCCCCAGCCGTCGGCTCCCGAGACCGGCACCGCACGCGTCAAGCGCGGCATGGCCGAGCAGCTGAAGGGCGGTGTCATCATGGACGTCGTCACGCCCGAGCAGGCGAAGGTCGCCGAGGACGCGGGCGCCGTCGCGGTGATGGCCCTGGAGCGGGTCCCCGCCGACATCCGCAAGGACGGCGGCGTGGCGCGCATGTCGGACCCCGACATGATCGAGGGCATCATCGAGGCTGTCTCCATCCCCGTGATGGCCAAGTCCCGCATCGGCCACTTCGCCGAGGCCCAGATCCTGCAGGCGCTCGGCGTCGACTACATCGACGAGTCCGAGGTCCTCACCCCCGCCGACGAGGTCAATCACTCCGACAAGTGGGCCTTCACCACCCCCTTCGTCTGCGGCGCCACCAACCTCGGCGAGGCCCTGCGCCGGATAGCCGAGGGCGCCGCCATGATCCGCTCCAAGGGCGAGGCCGGCACCGGGAACGTCGTCGAGGCCGTCCGCCACCTGCGCCAGATCAAGAACGAGATCGGCGCCCTGCGCGGCCTGGACAACCACGAGCTGTACGCCGCGGCCAAGGAGCTGCGCGCCCCGTACGAGCTGGTCGCCGAGGTGGCGAGGCTCGGCAAGCTGCCCGTCGTGCTGTTCTCCGCCGGCGGCGTCGCCACCCCCGCCGACGCCGCGCTCATGCGCCAGCTCGGCGCCGAGGGCGTCTTCGTCGGCTCCGGCATCTTCAAGTCCGGCGACCCGGCCAGGCGCGCCTCCGCCATCGTCAAGGCCACCACCTTCTACGACGACCCGAAGGTCGTCGCGGACGCCTCCCGCAACCTCGGCGAGGCCATGGTCGGCATCAACCTCGACACCCTGGACGACTCCGAGCGCTATGCCGGCCGGGGCTGGTGAGGACGACCCGCATGGCCACCCCCGCCATCGGCGTCCTCGCCCTCCAAGGCGACGTACGCGAGCACCTGGCCGCCCTCGACGCGGCCGGCGCGCCCGCCGTGCCGGTGCGCCGGCCGGCGGAGCTGGCGCAGGTGTCCGGCCTGGTCGTCCCCGGTGGCGAGTCCACCACCATGTCGAAGCTGGCCGTCGCCTTCGGCCTGCTGGAGCCGCTGCGCGCCCGGGTGCGCGCGGGCATGCCCGCGTACGGCTCCTGCGCCGGCATGATCATGCTCGCGGACAAGATCCTCGACCCGCGCTCCGGCCAGGAGACGGTCGGCGGCATCGACATGATCGTGCGGCGCAACGCCTTCGGGCGGCAGAACGAGTCGTTCGAGGTGCCGCTGGAGATGACCGGTGTCCCCGGCGGCCCCGTGCACGGCGTCTTCATCCGGGCCCCGTGGGTGGAGTCCACCGGCGCCGGGGTGGAGCGGCTGGCGGAGGTCGACGGGCACGCCGTCGCCGTGCGGCAGGGTCCGCTGCTGGCGACGTCCTTCCATCCCGAGCTGACCGGCGACCACCGCGTGCACGCCCTCTTCGCCGATATGGTGCGCCGGGCGGCATGACCGCCACCGGTAGGATCGACGAGTTCGTTGTCGGTAGTCGAATGCGCGGAACGCGGAATGGAGCGGGGCTGTGTCCGGCCACTCTAAGTGGGCAACCACCAAGCACAAGAAGGCCGTGATCGATGCCAAGCGAGGAAAGCTCTTCGCCAAGCTGATCAAGAATGTCGAGGTCGCGGCGCGGCAGGGGGGACCCGACCCGGACGGCAATCCCACGCTGTACGACGCGATCCAGAAGGCAAAGAAGCAGTCCGTCCCGAACAAGAACATCGACAGCGCGGTCAAGCGCGGTGCCGGTCTCGAAGCGGGCGGCGCCGAGTACGAGACGATCATGTACGAGGGGTACGGCCCCAACGGCGTGGCGGTCCTCATCGAGTGCCTGACGGACAACCGCAACCGCGCCGCCTCCGACGTCCGCGTCGCCATGACCCGCAACGGCGGCTCCATGGCCGACCCCGGCTCCGTGTCGTACCTGTTCAACCGCAAGGGCGTGATCATCGTCCCCAAGGGCGAGCTGGGCGAGGACGACGTGCTGGCCGCCGTGCTGGACGCCGGCGCCGAGGAGGTCAACGACCTGGGCGAGTCCTTCGAGGTGCTCAGCGAGGCCGGCGACATGGTCGCGGTACGCACCGCCCTGCAGGACGCCGGGATCGACTACGACTCCGCGGAGGCCAACTTCGTCCCCACCATGCAGGTGGAGCTGGACGAGGAGGGCGCCCGCAAGATCTTCCGGCTCATCGACGCCCTGGAGGACAGCGACGACGTGCAGAACGTCTTCGCCAACTTCGACGTCTCCGACGAGATCATGGAGAAGGCCTCGGCCTGAGCGTGCCGAGCACGCCGCCCGGCGCGCGCCGCCGAGCACGCTCCGCAGGGCCCGTGGGACGACGACCACGAGAACCTCAGCATCCCGCGGGCCTTCGGCTGCGGTGTCGGTGCCGGCCGGTAGCCTGCACACACGTACGCGCGCAGACGAGAGGGGGCGGCCGGTGCGGGTGCTCGGAGTGGACCCGGGGCTGACGCGGTGCGGCGTTGGCGTCGTGGACGGTGCGCCGGGCCGGGCGCTGCGGATGGTCGCCGTCGGCGTCGTACGCACCCCTTCCGACGCCCCGGCCGCCGAGCGGCTGCTGCTCATCGAGCGCGGCGTCGAGGAGTGGCTCGACGCGCACGAGCCCGCGGCCGTCGCCGTCGAGCGCGTCTTCAGCCAGCACAACGTCCGCACGGTCATGGGCACCGCCCAGGCCAGCGCCGTCGCCATCCTCTGCGCCGCCCGCCGCGGCCTGCCCGTCGCGCTGCACACCCCCAGCGAGGTCAAGGCCGCCGTCACCGGCTCGGGACGCGCCGACAAGGCGCAGGTCGGCGCCATGGTCACCCGGCTGCTGCGGCTCGACGCCCCGCCGAAGCCGGCCGACGCCGCGGACGCGCTGGCGCTGGCCATCTGCCACCTGTGGCGCGCCCCCGCGCACGACCGGCTGCAGCGCGCGCGTGCAGCCGCCGCCGCACCGCCGCGCGCAGTCCACCGGATCCGGAGAGACCCCGCGTGATCGCCTTCGTCAGCGGCCCCGTCGCCGCCCTCGCCCCCGACGCCGCGGTCATCGAGGTCGGCGGCATCGGCATGGCCGTGCAGTGCACGCCCGACACCCTGTCCACGCTGCGCGTCGGCAAGGACGCGCGGCTGGCCACCTCCCTCGTCGTACGGGAGGACTCCCTCACCCTCTACGGGTTCGCCGACGACGACGAGCGCCAGGTCTTCGAGCTGCTGCAGACCGCCAGCGGCGTCGGCCCGCGGCTGGCCCAGGCCATGCTCGCCGTGCACCGCCCCGACGCGCTCCGCCGCGCCGTCGCCACCGGCGACGAGAAGGCGCTGACCGCCGTCCCCGGCATCGGCAAGAAGGGCGCGCAGAAGCTGCTGCTGGAGCTGAAGGACCGGCTCGGCGAGCCGCTCGGCAGCAGCGGCCTCGTCACCCGCCGGTCCGGCGCCGCGCCGGCCGCCGGCTGGCGCGATCAGCTGCACGCCGCGCTCACGGGCCTGGGGTACGCGCCCCGCGAGGCCGACGAGGCCGTCACCGCGGTCGCTCCGCAGGCGGAGGAGAACGGCGCCGCGCCCCCGCCGCTGCCGCAGCTCCTGCGCGCCGCCCTGCAGACCCTGAACCGCGCCCGATGACGGCGCCGCCCGGCCCCCGGCGCGTACCGCGAACCGAACCGGCACCCCGACCACGACGGACGGATCCACAATGACCTGGGAGGACGCCGACCCGCGGGTGGTGGACTCGGCCGCCGACGCCGACGACCGGGCGGTGGACACCGCGCTGCGTCCGAAGGACCTCGCCGAGTTCGTCGGCCAGGAGCGGGTGCGCGAGCAGCTCGACCTGGTGCTGCGCGCCGCCCGCCAGCGTGGCGGCGCCGCCGACCACGTGCTTCTCTCCGGCCCTCCCGGCCTCGGCAAGACCACCCTCGCGATGATCGTCGCCGCCGAGATGGCCGCGCCGATCCGCATCACCTCCGGACCCGCCATCCAGCACGCCGGCGACCTCGCCGCGATCCTCTCCTCGCTCCAGGACGGCGAGGTGCTCTTCCTCGACGAGCTGCACCGCATGTCACGCCCCGCCGAGGAGATGCTCTACATGGCGATGGAGGACCTGCGCGTCGACGTCGTCGTCGGCAAGGGCCCCGGCGCCACCGCCATCCCGCTGGAGCTGCCCCCCTTCACCCTGGTCGGCGCGACCACCCGGGCCGGGCTGCTGCCCCCGCCGCTCCGCGACCGCTTCGGCTTCACCGGGCACATGGAGTTCTATTCGCCGGCCGAGCTGGAGCACGTCCTGCACCGCTCCGCGAACCTGCTCGCCGTCGCCGTCGACGCCGCCGGCGCCGCCGAGATCGCCGGCCGCTCCCGCGGCACGCCCCGGATCGCGAACCGGCTGCTGCGCCGGGTGCGGGACTACGCGCAGGTCAAGGCCGACGGCGTGATCACGCGCGAGATCGCCGCCCGCGGCCTGGAGGTCTACGAGGTGGACGGCCGTGGTCTCGACCGCCTCGACCGCGCCGTCCTCGGCGCGCTGCTCAAGCTCTTCTCCGGCGGCCCCGTCGGGCTGTCCACGCTGGCCGTGGCGGTGGGGGAGGAGCGGGAGACCGTCGAGGAGGTCGCCGAGCCCTTCCTCGTACGCGAAGGGCTGCTGGCCCGCACCCCCCGCGGTCGCGTCGCCACCCCGGCGGCCTGGGCCCATCTCGGCCTCACACCCCCGCAGCCGGGCGGCGGCATGCAGCAGACCGCCTTCTGAACGCCCCCGCGACGGCGCGCGCAGTCACCGGGTGCGGAACCCGGGTGCCATGCCGGGCGTTGTTCCCACGGCGGAACTCGCTTAGACTCCGCCGACGCCTTCCGGAACCGGAGGGCACCCCCCGCCCCCCAGAACAAGGCCGTGGCGAACGCGGTCCTACGAAGGAAACCCGGACACCGTGGATATCACGATTCTCTTGCCGTTCATCGTGCTCATCGGGGCGATGTTCCTGATGACCCGCTCGGCGAAGAACAAGCAGCGCCAGATGATGAGCATGCGGGACCAATTGCAGCCGGGCAGCGGCGTGCGGACCGTCGGCGGCATGTACGCCACGGTCAAGGAGGTCCACGAGGACACCATCCTCCTGGAGGTGGCCCCGGGTGTGCACGCGATCTACGCGAAGAACTCCATCGGCGCCGTCCTGGACGACGCCGAGTACAACCGCATCGTGCACGGCGCTCCGGAGTTCGACGACGAGGAGATCACCGCGCCCGACGACGCCTCCTCGCTGACCGGCTCCGCCGACGGTGACGACGCGGACGACGACGAGAAGGCGGGCAAGATCGACCTCGGCAAGGGGGACGCGGACGCCGACGCTGACGTCGATGCCGGCGCCGACGTCGATGCCGACAACGCGGACAACGCCGACGACGTCGTGGAAGCCGCCGACGAGGACGAGAAGAAGAACGGCGGCTCCGCCGCGAAGTGACCGCGGCCCGTCGGCGGCGGCCCCGCACCACGTGCGGCGGCGCCGCCGGCCGCGGTGAACGGGGGACCGGTCACTTTTCGCCTCGCGGCACCGCGGGGCTACACTTCGTGACCGCGCGACGAGCCGCGCCGCGCGGTGTCTGGACAGGAGAAACGAGAAGGTGGCAGCACCGAAATCGGGTCGCAGGTCCCAGGGATCTCAGGGCAGGCCCTGGCGGCCCCTGCTGCTGATCCTGACCGCGATCGCCGCGCTCACCGGTGGGATGTTCCTCTCCGGGCACACCACCCCGCGCCTCGGCATCGACCTCGCCGGCGGCACCAGCATCACGCTGGAGGCCAAGCCCCAGCCCGGCGGCGAGAACGCGATCAACTCCACCAACATGGATACCGCCGTCAGCATCATCGAGCGCCGCGTCAACGGCCTCGGTGTGCAGGAGGCGGAGGTCCAGACGCAGGGCAGCAAGCACATCATCGTCAACATCCCTAAGGGCACCGACCAGAAGACGGCACGCGAGCAGGTGGGCACCACCGCGCGGCTGTTCTTCCGCCCCGTGCTCTCGTACGACGTGAGCGAGCCCTCCAAGCCGTCGCCGAGCGCCTCCGAGTCCGGGGACCAGGACAAGGACAAGGACAAGCAGAAGGACAACGGCAAGGGCGACGACGCCGCCACCTCGCCGTCCCCGTCCGAGACCGCCTCCGACGAGGCGAGCCCCAGCGACGACGCCACCGAGCAGGGCCGGGCCCTGTCCGAGGGCCTCGCCCAGGCCGACGACTCGCCCAGCCCGAGCGAATCCGAGGCGCCGGCCGAGACGACGCCTCCGGCCGAGCCGGCGCCCACCGGCCAGGTCCCCGCCGACGTGCAGAAGAAGCTCGACGCGCTGGACTGCTCCAACGCCGAGGAGCGCACCAAGGTCGGCGAGAACGCCAAGCCGACCGACACCGTCGTCGCCTGCGACAGCGACGGCGCGTACAAGTACGCGCTCGGCCCGGCCGAGGTCGAGGGCACGGACGTCGACGACGCCTCCGCCACGTACGACGCTCAGCAGGGCTCCGGCTGGATCGTGCAGCTGGAGTTCAACGACAAGGGCTCCGACAAGTTCGCCGACGTCACCGGCAAGCTCGCCTCCCAGGCCCCGCCGAACAACCAGTTCGCCATCGAGCTGGACGGCGAGGTCGTCTCCGCCCCCTCCGTCGACGAGTCGATCACCGGCGGCCGGGCGCAGATCTCCGGCAGCTTCAACCAGGAGTCGGCCGAGGAGCTGGCCAACGTCCTGTCGTACGGCGCGCTGCCGCTGTCCTTCGAGGAGTCCGAGGTCACCACCGTCTCGCCGGCGCTGGGCAACGAGCAGCTGGAGGCCGGCCTCATCGCCGGCGCCATCGGGCTGGCGCTGGTGATCATCTACCTCGTCGCGTACTACCGCGGGCTGGCCCTGGTGGCCGTCGTCAGCCTCCTGGTCTCCGCCGCGCTCACCTACACGATCATGTCGCTGCTCGGCCCCGGCATCGGCTTCGCGCTGAACCTCCCGGCGGTCTGCGGCGCCATCGTGGCGATCGGCATCACGGCGGACTCGTTCATCGTCTACTTCGAGCGCATCCGCGACGAGATCCGCGAGGGGCGCAGCCTGCGCCCCGCGGTGGAGCGCGGCTGGCCGCGCGCCCGGCGCACCATCCTGGTCTCCGACTTCGTGTCGTTCCTCGCCGCGGCCGTGCTCTTCGCCGTCACCGTCGGCAAGGTGCAGGGCTTCGCCTTCACGCTGGGCCTGACCACGCTCCTCGACGTCGTCGTGGTCTTCCTCTTCACCAAGCCGGTGATGACCATCCTGGCCCGCAAGCGCTTCTTCGCCAGCGGGCACCCGTGGTCCGGGCTCGATCCCAAACGGCTGGGAGCCAGGCCACCGCTGCGCGGCCGCCCGCGCGCCGCCGGTCCCGTCAACCCGAAGGAGGTCTGAGATGTCGCGCCTCGGCAGCCTCGGCGCCCGGCTCTACCGCGGTGAGGCCGGCTACGACTTCGTCGGCAAGCGGTTCCTCTGGTACGGCGTCTCCGTCCTCATCACGATCGTCGCGATCGCCGGCTTCTTCATCCGCGGCCTGAACATGGGCATCGAGTTCGAGGGCGGCGCGGTTTTCACCACCCCGAAGACCGAGACCTCGGTCTCCGAGGCCCAGGAGGTCGCCGAGGACGTCTCCGGGCACCAGGCCATCGTCCAGGAGCTGGGCGGCGACAGGCTCCGTATCCAGATCAGCAGCATCGAGACGCAGCAGGCCGACAAGGTCAAGGCGGCGCTTGAGGAAGAGCTGAACGTCGAGGACGTCAACGACCAGCTCGTCGGCCCGAGCTGGGGCGAGCAGATCGCGAACAAGGCGTGGCAGGGCCTGGCGATCTTCATGGTCCTCGTGGTGATCTATCTCGCCATCGCCTTCGAGTGGCGCATGGCCCTGGCGGCGCTCGTCGCGCTGATCCACGACCTGACGATCACGGTCGGCGTCTATTCGCTCGTCGGCTTCGAAGTCACCCCGGGCACGGTCATCGGCCTGCTGACCATCCTCGGTTATTCGCTGTACGACACGGTCGTGGTCTTCGACGGTCTGAAGGAGAGCACGAAGGGCATCACCAAACAGACGGGCTTCACCTACCGCGAGGCGGCCAACCGCAGCCTCAACGGCACGCTCGTCCGCTCCATCAACACCACCGTCGTGGCCCTGCTGCCGGTCGCGGGCCTGCTGTTCATCGGCGGCGGCGTGCTCGGCGGCGGCATGCTCAACGACATCGCGCTCTCCCTGTTCGTCGGCCTCGCGGCCGGTGCGTACTCCTCGATCTTCATCGCCACCCCGCTGGTGGTCGACTTCAAGGAGCGTGACCCTGCCATACAGGGGCACAACAAGCGCGTGGCCGCCCGCCGTGCTTCCGACGCCCGCGCCGCCGCCCGCGGCGAGAAGGCGTCGGCCCGGCGCGAGGACGAGCGCGGCGGCGCGGCCGTCGGTGCCGCCGAGGACGCAGAGCCCGAGGACGAGCCCCGCGACCCCGAGCCCGCCGGCCAGGGCGCCGTCGGGCCGCCGCGGGCACAGGGACGGCGGCAGCAGCCGGTGTCCCGGCAGCGCGGCCGGGGCCGGCCCTCGGGCAGCCGCGGCGGCCGGTCGGGGGGCAAGCGCCGGTGAGCATGCCCGACGGGAGCACGGAACTGCTGCTCAGCCGGATCCAGGACGTGCCGGACTACCCGAAGCCGGGCGTGATGTTCAAGGACATCACCCCGCTGCTGGCCGACGCGAAGGCGTTCTCCGTGCTCACGGACGCGCTGACCGAGGTCTGCCGGCAGCAGGGCGCGCAGAAGGTCGTCGGCCTGGAAGCGCGCGGCTTCATCCTGGGCGCGCCGGTGGCGGTGCGCGCGGGGATCGGCTTCGTGCCCGTACGCAAGGCGGGCAAGCTCCCGGGCGCCACGCTCGGGCAGTCGTACGACCTGGAGTACGGCACGGCGGAGATCGAGATACACGCCGACGCCCTGCAGCCCGGCGATCGCGTCCTCGTCATCGACGACGTGCTGGCCACCGGCGGCACCGCGGAGGCGTCCGTGCAGCTCATCCGGCGGGCCGGCGGCGCCGTCACCGGCCTCGCCGTGCTGCTGGAGCTGGGCTTCCTGGCCGGCCGGGCGCGCGTCGAGCAGGCGCTCGACGGCGCTCCACTCGACGCCCTCGTCACCGTCTGACCCCTCTGAGCAGGGGTTATCCGCCCGGCCTGGGGCCGGGCGGGGCGGCTGCCGGGTGGCGGGGACCGGGCGGCAGATACCATGGCAGTTCCGGGGATCTCCCCGTGGGCCGTCCACCGCCAAGGAGTGCTCTTGCCAGACGAGGCTCATCGGTCCACCACCGCGCCGCCCGAGAAGCAGCGGGAGCCGGGCGCGGCGGACGGCGCGCTGCCCGCACGGGCCGCGGAGAACGGGTCGGGCCGCCGTGGCGCGCCGCCGGAGGGGCGGGTGCAGCCGGCCGCCCCCGCGCGCGTCGAGCCCGCCGCGGGCCACGGCGCCGGGCCGGCCGGCCGCGGTGCCTCGCCGAGCCGGGTGCGGGCCCGGCTGGCGCGCCTCGGCGTGCAGCGGCAGAGCCCGTACAACCCGGTGCTGGAGCCGCTGCTGCGGATAGTGCGGGGGAACGACCCGAAGGCCGACACCTCCACGCTGCGGCAGATAGAGCGCGCGTACCAGGTCGCCGAGCGCTGGCACCGCGGCCAGAAGCGCAAGAGCGGCGACCCGTACATCACCCACCCGCTCGCCGTCACCACGATCCTGGCCGAGCTGGGCATGGACCCCGCCACGCTGATGGCGGGACTGCTGCACGACACGGTGGAGGACACCGAGTACGGGCTGGAGGACCTGCGGCGCGACTTCGGTGACCAGGTGGCGCTGCTGGTGGACGGCGTGACCAAGCTGGACAAGGTCAAGTTCGGCGAGGCCGCGCAGGCGGAGACCGTACGCAAGATGGTCGTCGCCATGGCCAGGGACCCCAGGGTCCTGGTGATCAAGCTCGCAGACCGGCTGCACAACATGCGCACCATGCGCTACCTGCGCCGTGAGAAGCAGGAGCAGAAGGCGCGCGAGACCCTGGAGATCTACGCGCCGCTGGCCCACCGGCTGGGCATGAACACCATCAAGTGGGAGCTGGAGGACCTCGCCTTCGCGATCCTCTACCCGAAGATGTACGACGAGATCGTCCGCCTGGTCGCCGAGCGCGCCCCGAAGCGGGACGAGTACCTGGCCGTCGTCATCGACGAGGTCCAGCAGGACCTGCGCAGCGCCCGCATCAAGGCGACCGTCACCGGCCGCCCGAAGCACTACTACAGCGTCTACCAGAAGATGATCGTGCGCGGCCGCGACTTCGCCGAGATCTACGACCTGGTGGGCATCCGTGTCCTCGTCGACTCGGTCCGCGACTGCTACGCGGCGCTGGGCACCATCCACGCGCGGTGGAACCCCGTCCCCGGACGGTTCAAGGACTACATCGCGATGCCCAAGTTCAACATGTACCAGTCGCTGCACACGACGGTCATCGGACCCGAGGGCAAGCCCGTCGAGCTGCAGATCCGCACGTTCGACATGCACCGCCGCGCCGAGTACGGCATCGCCGCGCACTGGAAGTACAAGCAGGAGGCCACCGGCGGCGCGACCCGCCAGCAGGGCGCCGGCACCCGTAAGGGCGCCAAGTCCGATCAGGTCAACGACATGGCCTGGCTGCGCCAGCTGATCGACTGGCAGAAGGAGACCGAGGACCCCGGCGAGTTCCTCGACGCACTGCGCTTCGACCTCTCCCGCAACGAGGTCTTCGTCTTCACGCCCAAGGGCGACGTGATCGCCCTGCCCGCCGGCGCCACCCCCGTCGACTTCGCGTACGCGGTGCACACCGAGGTCGGGCACAAGACCATAGGAGCCCGGGTCGGCGGCCGGCTCGTACCGCTGGAGTCCGCGCTCGACAACGGCGACACCGTGGAGGTCTTCACCTCCAAGGCGTCCGGCGCGGGCCCCTCCCGGGACTGGCTGAACTTCGTCAAGTCGCCCCGCGCGCGCAACAAGATCCGCGCCTGGTTCTCCAAGGAGCGCCGCGACGAGGCCATCGAGCAGGGCAAGGACGCCATCGCGCGGGCCATGCGCAAGCAGAACCTGCCGATCCAGCGCATCCTCACCGGCGACTCCCTGGTCACCATCGCGCACGAGATGCGCTACCCCGACATCTCCGCGCTCTACGCGGCGATCGGCGAGGGCCACGTCTCCGCGCAGAACGTGGTGCAGAAACTGGTCCAGGCGCTCGGCGGCGAGGAAGCGGCCACCGAGGACATCGAGGAGACCGCCCCGCCGCTGCCCGGCAAGACCCGCAAGCGCCGGGCGGCCAACGACCCCGGCGTGATCGTCAAGGGCGTCGACGACGTCTGGGTGAAGCTCTCCCGCTGCTGCACTCCTGTGCCCGGAGACCCGATCATCGGCTTCGTCACCCGCGGCAAGGGCGTCTCCGTGCACCGCGCCGACTGCGTCAACGTCGAGTCGCTGTCGCAGCAGCCCGAGCGGATCATCGAGGTGGAGTGGGCACCCACGCAGTCGTCGGTTTTCCTCGTCGCCATCCAGGTGGAGGCGCTGGACCGCTCCCGGCTGCTCTCGGACGTCACGCGCGTGCTGTCCGACCAGCACGTGAACATCCTGTCCGCCGCGGTGCAGACCTCCCGTGACCGGGTGGCCACCTCGCGCTTCACCTTCGAGATGGGCGACCCGAAGCACCTGGGACACGTGCTGAAGGCGGTGCGGAAGGTGGAGGGCGTCTACGACGTCTACCGGGTCACCTCCGCCCGGAACAACTGAACGCGGCACCGCGCGACGAGGGCCCCGCCGACCGGCGGGGCCCTCGTCACGTACGGGCCGCGGCGGGGCTCAGCC
Organism: Streptomyces sp. CNX435; assembly: GCF_059570575.1. Classification (NCBI taxonomy): domain Bacteria; kingdom Bacillati; phylum Actinomycetota; class Actinomycetes; order Kitasatosporales; family Streptomycetaceae; genus Streptomyces; species Streptomyces sp. CNX435. The sequence goes on from NZ_JCANTA010000002.1 coordinate 178,838, forward strand.
GCCGAACTCGCGCAGGCCCTTGAGCGCCTGGTCGAGCAGCGCCTGCCGGCCCTGAAGCTCACGGGCCAGCTTGTCGGCCCTGGCGTCGTTGCCCTGCGCCCGGGCCTGCTCGATCTGCCGGTGGAGCTTGTCGACGGCGTCCTGCAGCTGCCCCGTCAGCCCCTCGGCGCGCGCCCGCGCCTCCGGGTTCGTACGACGCCACTCGGTCTCCTCCGCCTCGCCGATGGCGCGCTCCACGGCGTGCATCCGGGCCTCGATCTTCGCCCGGGCGTCGCGCGGTACGTGCCCGATGGCCTCCCACCGCTCGTTGATCGAGCGGAAGGCGCCCCTGGCGGCCTTGAGGTCGGTGACCGGCAGCAGCTTCTCCGCCTCCGTGACCAGCTCCTCCTTGCGCGTGAGGTTCTCGCGCTGCTCGTGGTCGCGCTCGGCGAACACCTCGCTGCGGGCCTGGAAGAACACGTCCTGCGCACCGCGGAAGCGGGCCCACAGGTCCTCCTCCTGGTCGCGCTGCGCGCGGCCCGCCGCCTTCCAGTCCGCCATCAGCTCGCGGTAGCGGGCGGCCGTCGGCCCCCACTCGCGGGAGCCGGAGAGCGCCTCCGCCTCCTCCACCAGCTTCTCCTTGCGCCGCCTGGCCTCCTCGCGCTGCGCGTCGAGGGAGGCGAAGTGCGCCTTGCGGCGCTTGGAGAAAGCCGAGCGCGCGTGGCTGAAGCGGTGCCACAGCTCGTCGTCGCTCCTGCGGTCCAGCCGCGGCAGGCCCTTCCAGGTCTCCACCAGCTCCCGCAGCCGCTCGCCCGCCGCGCGCCACTGCTCGCTCTGCGCCAGCTCCTCCGCCTCGGCGACCACCGCCTCCTTGGACTCGCGCACCTGGACCTGGTGCTTGGCCTTGGCCGCCTTGCGCTCCTCCTGGCGGGCGCCGACGGCCTCCACCAGCCGGTCGAGCCGCGCCGTCAGCGCGTCGAGGTCGCCGACCGCGTGTGCCTCGGACACCTGCTCGCGCAGGTGGTCGATGGCGGCGGTGGCGTCCTTGGCGGACAGGTCGGTGGTCTGCACCCGGCGCTCGAGGAGGCCGATCTCCACGACCAGGCCCTCGTACTTGCGCTTGAAGTAGGCGAGCGCCTCCTCGGCCGAGCCCGCCTGCCAGGAGCCGACGACTCGTTCGCCGTCGGCGGTACGCACGTACACGGTGCCCGTCTCGTCGACCCGGCCCCATGGGTCGCTGCTCACAGCGCCTCCTCACATGACGCCCGGCCGGCCCGGCAGCCCGGCGGCGTCGTCCACAGTTGTCTGCGGCCGGAAAGGGGATGGGGTACCGGATCCGGCCGATCCGGCGGCGGGCGAAAGCGACTGCCGCCGGCACCCCCGCACCTGCACAACGCCAACATAGGCGAACGGCGGGCCGGCTGTCCGCACCCCGCGCGAGACCAATCACGTAACGGCGGGGGCGGCGCCGCGGCTCAGCGGTCGGTCTCCTGCTCCTTGTTGCCCTTGGTGACGGTCGCCTTGTTGATGACCACGGTCGCGTTCGGCGCGGTGTTGCCGGTCTGGTCCGCCGGCTGGGCGCCCGCCTCGGCGATCGTCTTGACGGTGGCCGTGCCCTCGTCGGTGAGCGTGCCGAACGGCGTGTAGTTCGGGGGCAGCGGGCTGTCCTCGTAGACCAGGAAGAACTGGCTGCCGCCGGAGTCCTTCTGGCCGGTGTTGGCCATCGCCACGGTGCCCGCCGGGTACGTCCCGCCCTTGACCGCCTTGTCCTTGAGGTTCTCGTCCGGGATGGTGTACCCGGGTCCGCCCTGGCCGGTGCCGGCGGGGTCGCCGCACTGCAGCACGAAGATGCCGGACTCCTGCCCGGTCAGCCGGTGGCACGCACTGTGGTCGAAGTAGCCCTCGTCGGCGAGGAACCGCATGCTGTTCACGGTGTGCGGCGCCTTGTCCGCGTCCATCTCGATGCCGATGTCGCCGCAGGTGGTCTCCAGCGTCATCGTGTACGTGGCGGGGTCGATGTCGAGCTTCGGCTCCTTCTTCCACGTCTTCTTCGACGGCTTGCCCTTCTCCGGCTTGCCGCACGGGTCGTGCGCCTTCTCCGGGCTCGCGCTCGGCGCCGCGGCGTCGTCCTTCTTCTTGTCGTCGTCGTCCGACCCGAAGCCGGTGAAGGCCGCGACCGCGACGACGGTGATCACCACCACGAGCGGGGCGGCGATGATCGCCGCGAGCCTCTTGTTGTGCTTTCTGCGGTCGGCGCGCCTGCGCTGCTGCCGCTCGTACTTCTCCCGGGCGAGCTGCCGCCTCCGCTGGTCCCTGCTGACCACCGCGTCTTCTCCCTCGAGTCGCTGCCACACGCGTTCGTGGACCGGAATTCCGTGTGCCGTACCGTATATCGATTCGCTGCCGGATGAGGAGCGCCGGTAGTCTCAGAACGGCCGCAATTCCGGGCCGCCGCCGGCCGTGCGGCCCCCTGCGGCGCCACCGCCGACGACAACCGACAGGTGAAGGACGATCGTGCTCATTGCCGGGTTCCCCGCGGGCGCTTGGGGCACCAATTGTTATCTCCTGGCCCCGGCCGCGGGCGAGGAGTGCGTGATCGTCGACCCCGGGCACCGGGCGGCGGACGGCGTCGCGGAGGCCGTCGCCAAGCACCGGCTCAAGCCGGTCGCGGTCGTGCTCACCCACGGGCACCTGGACCACGTCGCCTCGGTGATCCCGGTCTGCGGCGCCCACGACGTGCCCGCCTGGATCCACCCGGCCGACCGGTACATGCTCGCCGAGCCGGAGAAGGCGCTGGGCATGGCCGTCGGAGCGCCGCTGCTCGGCGACCTGACCGTGGGGGAGCCGGACGACGTGGCCGAGCTGGCCGACGGCGCCGAGCTGGAGCTGGCCGGGCTGAGCCTCACGGTCGCGCACTCGCCCGGCCATACCAAGGGGTCGGTGACCTTCCGGCTGCCCGAGCAGCCGGATGTGCCGCAAGTCCTCTTCTCGGGAGACCTGCTCTTCGCCGGCTCCATCGGACGCACCGACCTGCCCGGCGGCGACAGCGCCGAGATCCTTGAGTCGCTGGCCCGCGTGTGCCTGCCGCTCGACGACTCGACCGTGGTGCTGCCCGGGCACGGCCCCCAGACGACCATCGGGCGCGAGCGTGCCGTCAACCCCTTCCTGCAGGAGGTGGCCGCCGGCCCGGCGGGCGGCACGGCCGCCCCGCTCCGCCCACGACGACGAATGTGACGACACCCTCCGTGAGCACCTCACCGGCTTTCCGGGCCCCCCGGGGCACCTACGACCTGATTCCGCCGCGCTCCGCGGCCTACCTCGCCGTCCGCGAGGCGTTCGCCGCGCCCGCACGCCGCGCCGGCTACGGCTACGTCGAGACCCCCGGCTTCGAGGACGTGCGGCTCTTCGCCCGCGGCGTCGGCGAGTCCACCGACATCGTGACCAAGGAGATGTACACCCTCACCACCAAGGGCGGCGACGAGCTGGCGCTGCGCCCCGAGGGCACCGCCTCCGTGCTGCGCGCGGCGCTGGAGAGCAACCTGCACAAGCAGGGCAACCTGCCCGTCAAGCTCTGGTACTCCGGTTCGTACTACCGCTACGAGCGCCCGCAGAAGGGCCGCTACCGGCACTTCTCCCAGGTCGGCGCCGAGGCCATCGGCACCGAGGACCCGGCGCTCGACGCCGAGCTGATCGTGCTGGCCGTCGACGGCTACCGCGCGCTGGGGCTCACGGGCTTCCGGCTGCTGCTCAACTCCCTCGGCGACCAGGAGTGCCGGCCCGCCTACCGCACCGCGCTGCAGGACTTCCTGCGCGGTCTCGACCTCGACGGGCCCGCCCGCGAGCGGATCGAGATCAACCCGCTGCGGGTGCTCGACGACAAGCGCCCCGAGGTCCGGGCGCAGCTCGACGCCGCCCCGCTGATGCGCGACCACCTGTGCGAGGCGTGCAAGGCGTACCACGAGCAGGTCCGCGAGCTGCTGACCGCGGCCGGCGTCGGGTACGAGGACGACCCCCGGCTGGTCCGCGGCCTCGACTACTACACCCGCACCACCTTCGAGTTCGTCCACGACGGCCTCGGCGCGCAGTCCGCCATCGGCGGCGGCGGGCGCTATGACGGGCTGTCGGAGATGATCGGCGGCCCGGCGCTGCCGTCGGTGGGCTGGGCGCTGGGCGTGGACCGTACGGTGCTGGCCCTGGACGCCGAGGGTGTTGTGCTGGACCTGCCCGCGGCCACCGACGTGTACGCGGCGGCCCTGGGCGAGCGGGCCCGCAGGACGCTCTTCGGCGTGGTCACGGAGCTACGCCGGGTAGGGGTCGCGGCCGACTTCGCCTTCGGCGGCAAGGGGCTGAAGAACGCGCTGAAGTCGGCAGACCGCTCCGGCGCCCGCTACGCGCTGGTGGCGGGGGAGCGGGACCTCGACGAGGGCGTGGTGCAGCTGAAGGACCTCGGCAGCGGCGAGCAGCGGCCGGTGGCGCTGACGGCGGTCGTGGACGAACTGCGGGGGCTGCTCGCCTGACTCTGGGTGGCCCCTGCGGGTGGCCGGCTGACGGGTGGATTTACGCCGGTCGAATGCGCGGTCGGGCATCGTTGCCCCTGCCGGTGGACGGCCGATGGCCGACCTGTCGGGCACCGGGGCGCCGGTGCCCGACAGGTCGGCGTTACGGCACAATGAGGTATCGCCACCGGCACCTGAGTCCACGGAAGCAGCGAGATGACCACGACCGCAAGCAGAACGGCCCCGTCCCGGCACGAGGACCCGCCCGAACCGGGACTGATCGGGTCGAGCCGGATCTTCGCCTGGCTGCTGATGATCTGCGGCACGCTGGGCGTGGTGGCGTCCGCGGTGATCACACACGACAAGATGAAGCTGCTGGAGGACCCGAACTACGTCTCGGCCTGCAGCCTCAACCCCGTGCTGTCGTGCAACAACATCATGAAGAGCTGGCAGGCGTCGGTGTTCGGGTTCCCGAACCCGTTCGTCGGCTGGATCGCCTTCCCGATGCTCGTCGTGATCGGCGCCGGTCTACTGGCCGGCGGCCGGCACCGCCGCTGGTGGTGGACGGGCCTGTGGGCGGGCTCCCTCTTCGGCGTCGGCTTCGTCACCTTCCTCCAGTACTCCTCGCTGTACGACATCGGCTCGCTGTGCCTGTGGTGCTCGCTGGTCTGGGCGGTGACGATCCTGGTGTTCTGGTACACCACCGTGCACAACGTCAGGACCGGCGTCTTCCCGGTTTCGGCCCGGGTGCGCGAGGCGGTGCTGGAGTTCAACTGGGTGGTGCCCGTCCTCTGGTACGGGATCCTGCTCATCCTGATCGGCATCCGCTGGTGGTCGTACTGGAAGACGCTCCTCTGAGCCCTGTCGGTCCCGTGGCATAGGCTCGGGAAGCGTGGAGCCCGACCTGTTCACCGCCGCGGCCGAGGAGCGCCAGGAGAAGGATCCCGGCAGCTCCCCGCTCGCCGTCCGGATGCGCCCCCGCAGCCTCGACGAGATCGTGGGGCAGCAGCACCTGCTGGGACCCGGCGCACCGCTGCGCCGGCTCGTCGGCGAGGGCGCTGAGTCAGGCCCGGCGGGCCCGGCGTCCGTGCTGCTCTGGGGCCCGCCCGGCACGGGCAAGACGACCCTGGCGTACGTGGTCAGCCAGGCCACCCGGAAGCGTTTCGTGGAGCTGTCCGCGATCACGGCGGGCGTCAAGGAGGTCCGCGCGGTCATCGAGGGCGCCCGCCGCGCCGTCGGGGGGTACGGCAAGGAGACCGTCCTCTTCCTCGACGAGATCCACCGCTTCAGCAAGGCCCAGCAGGACTCGCTGCTGCCCGCCGTGGAGAACCGCTGGGTGACGCTGATCGCCGCCACCACGGAGAACCCGTACTTCTCCGTGATCTCCCCGCTGCTGTCCCGCTCGCTGCTGCTCACGCTGGAGCCGCTCACCGAGGACGACGTGCGCGCGCTGCTGCGCCGGGCGGTCGCCGCCGAGCGCGGCCTCGGCGGCGCGGTGACGCTGCCCGGGGAGACGGAAGAGCACCTGCTGCGGATCGCCGGCGGCGACGCGCGCCGGGCGCTCACCGCGCTGGAGGCGGCGGCGGGGGCGGCGCTGGCGCAGGGCGGGTCGGAGGTGTCGCTGCCGACGCTGGAGGCGGCGGTGGACCGCGCCGCCGTCGCGTACGACCGGGACGGCGACCAGCACTACGACGTGGCCAGCGCCCTGATCAAGTCCGTCCGCGGCTCGGACGTGGACGCCGCGCTGCACTATCTGGCGCGCATGATCGAGGCGGGCGAGGACCCGCGGTTCATCGCCCGGCGGCTGATGATCTCCGCCAGCGAGGACATCGGCCTGGCCGACTCCTCGGCGCTGCAGACGGCCGTCGCCGCGGCCCAGGCGGTCGCCATGATCGGCTTCCCGGAGGCGGCGCTGACACTGGCGCACGCCACGGTGGCCCTCGCGCTGGCCCCGAAGTCCAACGCGGTGACGAAGGCCATCGGCGCCGCGATGGACGACGTGCGGGCCGGCAAGGCCGGCCCGGTGCCGGCGCACCTGCGGGACGGGCACTACAAGGGCGCGGAGAAGCTCGGCCACGCCCAGGGGTACGTGTATCCGCACGACGTCCCCGGCGCCATCGCCGCCCAGCGGTACGCCCCGGACGCCCTGCACGGCCGGCGGTACTACGAACCGACGCGGTACGGCGCGGAGGCGCGGTACGCCGAGGTGGTCGAGCGGGTGCGCGAGCGGCTGGCGGGCGCGGGGCAGGACGGGCCTGGCCGGGGCGGCGACGAGCAGGGCTGACGCGGCGCTCACCGGTCGTCGCCGGGGCGGGGTGGCGGCAGGTTTCGGGGTGACGCGGATCACGGTGCCCGGCCGCCGGGAATGCCCGAAATCTCGGGCGCGTTTACCGAGGTTGTCGCGCCGGAGCGCGAGAATCGCCTAAGGTAAGCCTTGCCTAACTTTCTGAAGGAGGACGGAACCGCGTGAACCAGCCGCGCCCCAAGGTCCGCAAGTCGCGGGCCCTCGGCATCCCGCTCACCCCGAAGGCCGCCAAGTACTTCGAGAGCCGCCCGTACCCGCCCGGCATGCACGGCCGCGGCCGCAAGCAGACCAGCGACTACAAGGTACGGCTGCTGGAGAAGCAGCGCCTGCGCGCGCAGTACGACATCAGCGAGCGCCAGCTCGTCCGGGCGTACGAGCGCGCCAGCAAGGTGCAGGGCAAGACCGGTGAGGCGCTGATCGTCGAGCTGGAGCGCCGCCTGGACGCGCTGGTCCTCCGCGCCGGGCTGGCCCGGACCGTCTACCAGTCCCGGCAGATGGTCGTGCACGGCCACATCGAGGTCAACGGCCGGAAGGTCGACAAACCGTCCTTCCGGGTCCGCCCCGGGGACGTGGTGACGGTCCGCGAGCGCAGCCGCGAGAAGTACCCGTTCCAGGTCGCGCGCGAGGGCGGCTACGCCCCGGACGGCGAGACCCCCCGCTACCTGGAGGTCAACCTGCCGGCCCTCGCCTTCCGCCTGGACCGGGACCCCAACCGCCGCGAGATCCCGGTCATCTGCGACGAGCAACTGGTCGTGGAGTACTACGCCCGCTGACGGCTCCCCGGACGCGGCGGGGCGCACGGAACGTACGCGGAAGTATGCGCAACGTACAATCCGCTCGCGCAACTCCCCAGTGCACGGGGGCTAATCCGGTACGGCGTTGTCGGTCCGGCGCGATAGGGTCGGACCCTGCCCCTGGCAGCGCAAACCCCCGTCCCGAAGGAGCGGTGCAACGTGTCCGGTGGAGAGCTGGCCGGCATTCTCGTGGCCGTCTTCTGGGCCATCCTGGTCTCGTTCCTCGCGGTGGCCCTCTTCCGGCTCGCGCAGACGCTCCGCGCGGCGGGCGAGTTGGTCACGCGCGTGACGGAGGAAGCCGTCCCGCTGCTCTCGGACGCCGGCGCCACCGTCCGCTCGGCGAACACGCAGCTGGCCCGGGTCGACGCCATCGCCTCCGACGTCCAGGAGGTCACGGCGAACGCCTCGGCGCTGTCCAGCACCGTCTCCACCGCCCTCGGCGGACCCCTGGTGAAGGTGGCCGCGTTCGGATACGGGGTGCGACGCGCGCTCGGCCGGAACCGCGGCGCGGCCGGGGACGACGGCGGCGACGTGATCGTCGCCGGCCCGGTCGGCGCGCCCGCCCGGGCCGCGGCGGCCCGCGCCGCCGGGACCGCGAACGCCCGGGTGCCCGCCGCCCGCCGGGGTTTTTCCGCCAGGCGTAGAAAGGGCTGAGAGCATTGTTCCGTCGGACCTTCTGGTTCACGACCGGTGCGGCCACCGGCGTCTGGGCCACCCTCAGGGCACAGCGGGCGATCCGCCGCGTCACCCCGGAGGGCATCGCGGCCACGGCCGCCAACCGCGCCGTCGACACCGGCCGGCGCGCCCTGCTCTTCGCCCGGGACGTACGCGCCGCCATGGCCGAGCGCGAGGACCAGCTCAACGACGCCCTCGGGCTGAGCCCCCGCAGCCGCCCCGCGGAGTTGCCCGGGCAGCGCGTCAAGGCGCAGCTCGCACGGAAGGCCGCCCGCCGCCGCCCGACCGACCGGAACCCGTACCACCGCAATCGCGACCTGAAAGAGGACCACTGATGGAGTCGGCCGAGATCCGCCGCCGCTGGCTGCGCTTCTTCGAAGAGCGTGGGCACACCGTCGTGCCGTCGGCGTCGCTGATCGCCGACGACCCCACGCTGCTCCTCATCAACGCGGGCATGGTCCCCTTCAAGCCGTACTTCCTCGGCGAGGCCACCCCGCCGTACAAGCGCGCCACCAGCGTGCAGAAGTGCATCCGCACCCCCGACATCGACGAGGTCGGCAAGACCACCCGGCACGGCACGTTCTTCCAGATGTGCGGCAACTTCTCCTTCGGGGACTATTTCAAGGAAGGTGCCGCCACCCTCGCCTGGGAGCTGCTCACCACCCCCCAGGACGCCGGAGGTTACGGCCTGGACCCCGACCGCCTGTGGATCACGGTCTACGAGGACGACGACGAGGCCGAACGCATCTGGCGCGACGTCGTCGGCGTGCCCCCCGAGCGCATCCAGCGCCTGGGCAAGGAGGAGAACTACTGGGACATGGGCGTGCCCGGTCCCTGCGGCCCCTGCTCCGAGGTCAACTACGACCGCGGCCCCGAGTTCGGCGAGGCGGGCGGCCCCGCCGTCAACGGCGAGCGCTACGTGGAGCTCTGGAACCTGGTCTTCATGCAGTACGTCCGCGGCCCCGGCAAGGGCAAGGACTACCCCATCCTGGGCGACCTGCCGCAGCAGAACATCGACACCGGCCTCGGCTTCGAGCGGCTGGCGATGGTCCTGCAGGGCGTGCACAACATGTACGAGATCGACACCTCGCGCGTCGTGATCGACAAGGCCGAGGAGCTGACCGGCGTGCGCTACGGCGCCGCCGACCACTCGGACGTCTCGCTGCGCGTCGTCTCCGACCACATGCGCGCCTCCGTCATGCTCATCGGCGACGGCGTCACCCCCGGCAACGAGGGCCGGGGCTACGTGCTCCGCCGCATCATGCGCCGTGCCGTGCGCAACATGAAGCTGCTCGGCGCCGACCGCCCCGTCGTCGCCGACCTGGTCGACGTCGTCATCCGCACCATGGGCGAGCAGTACCCGGAGCTGGTCGCCGACCGCAAGCGCATCGAGTCCGTCGCGCTCGCCGAGGAGGCCCGCTTCCTCAAGACGCTCAAGGCCGGCACCAACGTGCTGGACACCGCCGTCACCGAGGCCCGGGCCGCCGGCTCCGGCGTGCTCCCCGGCGACAAGGCCTTCCTGCTCCACGACACCTGGGGCTTCCCCATCGACCTCACCCTGGAGATGGCCTCCGAGCAGGGCCTGACGGTCGACGAGGACGGCTTCCGCCGGCTGATGAAGGAGCAGCGGGAACGGGCCAAGGCCGACGCCGCCGCCAAGAAGACCGGCCACGCCGACCTGTCCGCGTACCGCGAGGTCGCCGACTCCGCCGGCGCCACCGAGTTCACCGGCTACACGCACACCGCGGCCGAGTCCACCGTCGTCGGCCTGCTGGTCGGCGGCGTGGCCTCGCCCGCCGCCACCGAGGGCGACGAGGTCGAGGTCGTCCTCGACCGCACCCCCTTCTACGCGGAGGGCGGCGGCCAGCTCGCCGACTCCGGCCGGATCCGGCTCGGGTCCGGCGCCGTGGTCGAGGTCCGCGACGTCCAGCAGCCCGTGCCCGGCGTCAGCGTGCACAAGGGCGTCGTCCAGGTCGGCGAGGTGACCGTCGGCGAGTCCGCCCAGGCCGCCATCGACGTGAGCCGGCGGCGCGCCATCGCCCGCGCCCACAGCGCCACCCACCTCACCCACCAGGCGCTGCGCGACGCCCTCGGCCCGACCGCCGCCCAGGCCGGCTCCGAGAACGCCCCGGGCCGCTTCCGCTTCGACTTCGGCTCGCCCGCCGCCGTGCCGAACGGCGTCCTCGGCGACGTCGAGCAGAAGATCAACGAGGTGCTCGCCCGTGAACTCGACGTGCACGCCGAGGTCATGTCGATGCAGGAGGCCAAGAAGCAGGGCGCGCTCGCCGAGTTCGGCGAGAAGTACGGCGACCGGGTCCGCGTCGTCACCATCGGCGACTTCTCCAAGGAGCTGTGCGGCGGCACGCACGTGCACAACACCGCCCAGCTCGGTCTGGTCAAGCTGCTCGGCGAGTCCTCCATCGGCGCCGGCGTGCGCCGGGTGGAGGCCCTGGTCGGCGTGGACGCGTATACCTTCCTCGCCCGCGAGCACACCGTGGTCCACCAGCTCACCGAGCTGCTCAAGGGCCGCCCGGAGGAGCTGCCCGAGCGGATCTCCGGCATGCTCGCCCGGCTGAAGGACGCGGAGAAGGAGATCGAGAAGTTCCGCGCCGAGAAGGTGCTGCAGGCCGCCGCCGGCCTCGCCGAGGCCGCCAGGGACGTGCGCGGCGTCGCGCTCGTCGCCGCCCGGGTGCCCGACGGCACCGCCGCCGAGGACCTGCGCAGGCTCGTCCTCGACGTACGCGGCCGGATCCCCGGCGACCGGCCGGCCGTCGTGGCGCTCTTCTCCGTCGCGGCTGGTCGTCCCCTCACCGTGATCGCCACCAACGAGGCCGCCCGCGAGCGCGGTCTGAAGGCCGGCGACCTGGTGCGTACGGCCGCGAAGACGCTCGGCGGCGGAGGCGGCGGCAAGCCCGACATCGCCCAGGGCGGCGGGCAGGACCCGCAGGCCGTCGGCGAGGCCGTGGCCGCGGTGGAGCGGGGCGTGGCGGAGGCCGCCGCCTGATGCGCGGCGGCAGCCGCCGGAGGGCCGCGTGATGCGCCGCGGGCGCAGGCTCGCGGTGGACGTCGGGGACGCCCGGATCGGGGTCGCCTCCTGCGACCCCGACGGGGTGCTCGCGACGCCCGTGGAGACCGTGCCGGGCCGGGACCTGCCGGCGGCGTACCGCAGGCTGGCGGCGCTCACCGAGGAGTACGAGCCGCTGGAGGTGCTCGTCGGCCTGCCGCGCTCGCTGCACGGCGGCGAGGGTCCGGCCGCCGCCAGGGTCCGCGGCTTCGCCGAGAAGCTGGCCCGGCGCGTCCACCCCGTGCCCGTACGGCTCGTCGACGAACGCATGTCCACGGTAACCGCCTCTCAGAACCTGCGTGCGGCCGGGAGGTCGAGCCGCAAGGGCCGATCGGTTGTCGACCAGGTGGCGGCGGTCGTCATCCTCCAGAGTGCGCTGGAAGCCGAACGGGTGTCGGGGGTCGCGCCGGGCGAGAGCGTCGAAGTGGCTATGTGATCGCGATACGGTAACGTTCCGCGCGGACACGGCACCTGTCGTATAAACGCACCGGCGGCCACGCGGCATAGGGGACTGATGACTGACTACGGCCAAAACCCCGGCTCCCAACCCTGGCAGCCCGACGACGGCCTTTACGGTGGGCACCAGGACTGGTCGGCCGGGCAGCCCGGCGCAGGGCACCACCACTACGGGGGACAGCAGCCGCAGCAGCACTACCCGCAACAGGCCCAGTCCTCCTGGGACTCGGGCCAGACGCCGCAGTACCCCGGCGGCTGGGACACCACCGGCGGGATGCCGCTGGCCGACCCCTACGCCGCTCCCGCGCCGCAGCCCGACTACTACGGCACGCCGGACGCCTACCCGCCGCCGAACCCGCACCCGCGCCGGCCGCAGCCGCACCAGCAGCCCGGGCAGCACCAGCCCGGGCAGCAGCAGCCCGGGCCGCCGCCCGGCCACCAGCCGCCCCCGCACCACCAGCAGCCGCCGCCCCGTCGGCGGCAGCCCGGGCAGCCGCCCCAGGGCGGCCCCGGCCCCGGCGCCCGCGAGGACTGGGACCCCGGCTCCCGCCGGCCGGAGCGCGACGACCACCCCTTCTTCGACGACGGCCCCCCCGACGACGACGACTTCGACGACCCCCGCGAGGGCCGCCGCGGCGGCGGCCGGAGCGCCGGCCGCGGCACGGGCCGCGACCGACGCGGCGCCAAGCGCCGCAACGGCTGCGCCTGCCTCGTCGTCGCCGTCGTGCTGGCCGCCGGCCTCGGCGGCCTGGGCTACGTCGGCTACAACTTCTGGAGCGACCGCTTCGGCTCCGCCCCCGACTACGCGGGCGAGGGCCACGGCAGCGTGACCGTGGAGATCCCCGAGGGCGCGAGCGTCACGCAGATGGGGAACCTCCTCAAGGAAAAGGGTGTGGTCAAGAGCGTCCAGGCGTTCATCGACGCCGCCGGCGCCGAGACGCTCCACCCCGGCTCGTACTCCCTGCACAAGGAGATGTCCGGCGCGGCCGCGGTCGAGATGATGCTGAGCCCGGAGGCCGCCAACGCGCTCGTCGTCCCCGAGGGCCGGCGCGCCACCGCCGTGTACGCGATGATCGACGAGCACCTCGGGCTCAAGGCGGACACCACCGCCAAGATCGCCGAGAAGGGCGGCCTCGGTCTGCCCGACTGGGCGGAGGGCAACCCCGAGGGCTTCCTGTGGCCCTCCAGCTACTCCGCGGCCGAGGGCACCGACCCGAAGAAGCTGCTGCGCGAGATGGTCAAGCGCGCCAACGGCAAGTACACCGAGATGGGCCTGGAGGAGAAGGCGGACAAGGCGGGCAGGACTCCGTACGAGATCCTCACCATCGCCAGCCTCATCGAGGCGGAGGGGCAGTCGAAGGAGGAGTTCGGCAAGGTCTCGCAGGTCATCTACAACCGCCTGAAGCCGGACAACACCGCCACCAACGGCATGCTGCAGTTCGACTCCACCATCAACTACGCCAAGGGCGAGTCGAACCTGAACATCTCCAACCAGGACACCCAGTTCGACTCGCCGTACAACACCTACCTCCACGCCGGCCTGCCGCCCGGTCCCATCGACAACCCCAGCGAGCGGGCCATCGACGCTGCGCTCGCCCCGACCGACGGCGACTGGCTGTACTTCGTCACCGTCGAGGAGGGCGACACGCGCTTCACCGCCAGCAAGGAGAAGCACGACCGGAACGTCGAGGAGTTCAACGAGAACCAGCGCAAGGAGGGCGACTGATGGCCCAGCCCCGGCGCGCGGCCGTGCTCGGCTCGCCCATCACCCACTCGCTGTCGCCGGTGCTGCACCGCGCCGCGTACGGCGAACTGGGCCTGACCGGCTGGACGTACGGTCGCTACGAGGTCGACGAGAAGCGGCTGTCCGGCTTCCTCGACAGCCTGGAGCCGGGGGAGTGGGCCGGGCTCTCGCTGACCATGCCGCTCAAGCGCGCGGTGATCCCGCTCCTCGACGAGGTCAGCGCCACGGCCCGCGACGTCGAGGCCGTCAACACCGTCGTCCTGCACGATGACGGCCGCCGCTTCGGCGACAACACCGACATCCCGGGCATGGCTGCGGCGCTGCGCGAACGCGGCATCGAGAAGGTCGAGCGCGCCGCCGTCCTCGGCGCCGGCGCCACCGCCTCCTCCGCGCTCGCCGCCCTCGCCACCGTCTGTACCGGGGAGGTCACCGCCTACGTACGCTCCGCCGCCCGCGCGACCGAGATGGAGCAGTGGGGCGAGCGCCTCGGCGTCTCGGTACGCTGCGCCGACTGGTCGGAAGCCGCCGGCGCCTTCGACGCCCCGCTGGTCGTCGCCACCACCCCGGCCGGCGCCACCGACGACCTGGCGACCGCGGTCCCGGACCGCCCCGGAGCCCTCTTCGACGTGCTCTACGAGCCGTGGCCCACCCCGCTCGCCGGGGCCTGGGCCGCGCGCGGCGGCACAGTCGTCGGAGGTCTCGACCTGCTGGTGCACCAGGCGGTGCTGCAGGTCGAGCAGATGACCGGCGTCGCCCGGGCGCCGCTGGCGGCCATGCGCGCGGCCGGCGAGGCCGTGCTCCGCGCCCGCACCCCCTGACCCGGCGGCCCGCCGGAGGCGTCCACCGGCCTCCCTGCGGCCCGCTGGCGCCCTGGACCCCGCCGGCCGGCGGGGTGCAAGAACCTGCCTGTCCAACCGTCCAGAACGTGGACCCGGACAAGTGCGGGGCCCGGAGCGTGCGAGGATCGGAGGCGAGGACTTCGCACGCGAAAGGGAGCACCGTTGAGCAGGTTGCGCTGGCTCACCGCAGGGGAATCACACGGCTTGGCACTCGTCGCGACGCTGGAGGGCCTCCCCGCGGGAGTGCCCGTCACCACCGACCTGGTCGCCGACCATCTCGCCCGCCGCCGGCTGGGGTACGGCCGCGGGGCGCGGATGAAGTTCGAGCGCGACGAGGTCACCTTCATCGGCGGCGTACGCCACGGGCTCACCCTCGGTTCCCCGGTCGCGATCATGATCGGGAATACCGAGTGGCCCAAGTGGGAGCAGGTCATGGCCGCCGACCCGGTGGACCCGGCCGAGCTGGCGGGCATCGCCCGCAACGCCCCGCTGACCCGCCCCCGTCCCGGCCACGCCGACCTCGCCGGCATGCAGAAGTACGGCTTCGACGAGGCCCGCCCGGTGCTGGAGCGCGCCTCCGCCCGGGAGACGGCGGCCCGGGTCGCGCTCGGCGCCGTGGCCCGCTCGTACCTGAAGGAGACCGCCGGCATCGAGGTCGTCTCGCACGTCGTGGAGCTGGGCGGCGCGAAGGCCCCGTACGGCAGCATCCCCGTTCCCGCCGACGTGGCGCGCCTCGACGCCGACCCGGTGCGCTGCCTGGATACGGACGCGAGCAAGGCGATGATCGCCGAGATCGACCAGGCCCACAAGGACGGCGACACCCTCGGCGGCGTCGTCGAGGTCGTCGCGTACGACGTCCCGGTCGGCCTCGGCTCGCACGTGCACTGGGACCGCCGGCTGGACTCCCGGCTGGCCGGGGCGCTCATGGGCATCCAGGCCATCAAGGGCGTCGAGCTGGGCGACGGCTTCGCGCTGGCCCGGGTCCCGGGCTCGCAGGCCCACGACGAGATCGTCGGCACCGACGACGGTATCCGCCGCTCCTCCGGCCGCTCCGGCGGCACCGAGGGCGGGCTGAGCACCGGCGAGCGCCTGCGGGTGCGCGCCGCGATGAAGCCCATCGCGACCGTGCCGCGTGCCCTGGCCACCGTGGACGTCGCCACCGGCGAGGCCACCAAGGCGCACCACCAGCGCTCCGACGTCTGCGCCGTGCCCGCCGCGGGGATCGTGGCGGAGGCGATGGTGGCGCTGGTGCTGGCCGACGCGGTGGCGGAGAAGTTCGGCGGCGACAGCGTCCCGGAGACCGCCCGCAACGTCCGCGGCTACCTGGAGCACCTGGCCATCCGATGAGCAGCAGCAGCGAGGGCCGTGAGCGCCCGGACACCGCAGCCGGGGCAGCCGGACCCGCCGTCGTGCTCGTCGGCCCGCCCGGCGCCGGCAAGTCGACCGTCGGCGCCCTGCTCGCCGCCCGCCTCGGCACCGCCGTCCGCGACACCGACGACGACGTCGAGAAGCTCGCCGGCAAGCCCATCCCCGACATCTTCTACGACGACGGCGAGCCCGCCTTCCGCGCCCTGGAGCGCGCCGCCGTGCGCGCCGCGCTCGCCGAGCACCCCGGCGTGCTGGCCCTCGGCGGCGGCGCCGTCATGGACGCCGGCACCCGCGAGCTGCTCGCCGCGCACCGCGTCGTCTTCCTCGACGTCGAACTCGCCGACGCCGTCAAGCGCGTCGGGCTCGACGCCCCCCGCCCGCTGCTCGCCGTCAACCCGCGCCAGCAGTGGCGCACCCTGATGGAGCAGCGCCGCCCGCACTACACCGAGGTATCCCGCGCGACCGTCACCACCGCCGGCCGCACGCCGGACGAGGTCGCCGAGCTCGTACTCGCAGCATTGGAGAGCCACCCCGCATGACATCGAGCGCCGAAGGGGCCGAGGCCACCCGCATCCACATCGGCGGCACCGCCGGCACGGAGCCGTACGAGGCCGTCGTCGGCCGGCAGCTCCTCGGCGAGCTGCCCCGGCTGATCGGCGAGCGGGCCAAGCGCGTCGCGGTCATCGTGCCGGAGGCGCTCGCCGAGAGCGGCGGGACGCTGCGCGAGGACCTGGCCGGCCAGGGGTACGAGGCCGTCGTCATCCAGGTGCCGAACGCCGAGGAGGCCAAGACCGCCGAGGTCGCCGCGTACTGCTGGCGGGCCCTCGGCCAGTCGGGCTTCACCCGCAGCGACGCCGTCGTCGGTGTCGGCGGCGGCGCCACCACCGACCTCGCCGGGTTCGTGGCCGCGACCTGGCTGCGCGGGGTGCGCTGGGTCGCGGTGCCGACGACCGTGCTGGGCATGGTGGACGCGGCGGTCGGTGGCAAGACCGGCATCAACACCGCGGAGGGCAAGAACCTCGTCGGCGCCTTCCACCCGCCGGCCGGGGTGCTGTGCGACCTCGCCGCGCTCGACTCCCTCGGCGTCCACGACTACGTCTCCGGCCTCGCCGAGGTCATCAAGGCGGGCTTCATCGCCGACCCGGTGATCCTGGAGCTGGTCGAGTCCGACCCCGAAGGCGCCCGCAGCCCCTCCGGTGCGCACACCGCCGAGCTGGTCGAGCGCGCGATCCGGGTCAAGGCCGACGTGGTCACCGCGGACCTGAAGGAGTCGGGGCTCAGGGAGATCCTCAACTACGGGCACACCCTCGGCCACGCGATCGAGAAGAACGAGCGCTACAAGTGGCGGCACGGCGCGGCCGTCTCCGTCGGCATGGTCTTCGCCGCCGAACTCGGCCGCATCGCCGGCCGCCTCGACGACGCCACCGCCGACCGGCACCGCGCGGTGCTCCGCGCCGTCGGGCTGCCCGTGACGTACCGCGGTGACCAGTGGCCCAAGCTGCTGCAGACGATGAAAGTGGACAAGAAGACCCGCGGCGACCTGCTGCGCTTCATCGTCCTCGACGGGCTCGCCAAGCCCGCCGTCCTGGAGGGGCCCGACCCGGCGATGCTGCTCGCCGCCCACGCCGAGATCGCGGCGGACGCCGAGGAGGGCGCCGCATGACGCGCGTGCTGGTGCTCAACGGGCCGAACCTCGCCCGCCTCGGCTCGCGCGAGCCCGACGTCTACGGCGCCACGTCCTACGCGGGGCTCGTCGAGCAGTGCACCGCGCTCGGCAAGGAGCTGGGCTTCGAGGTCGACGTACGGGAGACCAACGACGAGGCGGAGATGATCCGCTGGCTGCACGAGGCCGCGGACGGCCGGCTGCCCGTGGTCATCAACCCGGGCGCCTTCACGCACTATTCGTACGGGATGCGCGACGCGGCGGCGCAGCGCACGGCGCCGCTGGTCGAGGTGCACATCTCCAACCCGCACGCGCGGGAGGAGTTCCGGCACACGTCGGTGATCGCCGCGGTGGCCTCCGGCACGATCGCTGGCTTCGGCATCGGCTCGTACCGGCTGGCGCTGCGCGCGCTGGCGGAGGAGCTGGCCGCGTCCTGAACCGGGCGTCCCGCGGGCCGAGTCCCGTTCACCGCCGCCAGAGGTCGGGATCATCTTTTCGGTACGAAGGCGTAACCTCACCGTGCCCGCAGCGGATAGGAAGGTGGGACTGCTGAGTCCCCGTCAGAAACACCGACGACGAGGAGAAACGCGGATGAGGTTCTGGGCACGGGCGGCGGTCGCGGTGGTCGCGGCGCCGGCGGGTGTGGGACTGCCGGCCGGGGTGGCGGCTGCCGACGAGCACTACAACGGCGACGTCACGAACGGATCGAGTTTCGCGCTGGTGCGCACCGGTCAGATCGACGACCCGATGGAGGACGTGCTGGAGCACACCCTTCTGCTCGGGGGAGGGCACACCTGGGACTAGGCCCGCGCGGGGCTCCTGGCAGGATCGTACCCATCACGGTGGGTCGGGCCGGTACCGTGCGGGGCTACGGGCCCGCACCGCCGTACGGCCATGACCAGCCGGGGTGTCGGTACGCAACGGGTGACAGAGCGAGGGTGCACGGGATGCAGCACGCAGTGGGGGTTCCGCAGCCGCCCCAGGGCAGACCTGGGCCGGGCGGCCCGCCGCCGGCGGCCGGGCCGCACGACGCGGTGGAGACGACCGGCCACCTGAAGCTCCCGGTCGGCGGTCCGGTCACCCTGCCCAGCCCGCCGCCGGCGCCCATGCCGCACGGGGCACCGCCACCGACGGTGGCGGTGCTGCTCATCGGCCCGGCCGGGGCCGGCAAGACCACCGTCGCCCGGCACTGGGCGGACACCCGCCGGGCACCCACCGCGCACATCAGCCTCGACGATGTACGCGAGTGGGTGCGCGCCGGATTCGCCGACCCGCAGGCCGGCTGGACGGACCACTCCGAGGCGCAATACCGGCTGGCCCGCCGCACCTGCGGCTTCGCCGCCCGCAACTTCCTGGCCAACGGCATCTCCTGCATCCTCGACGACGCCGTCTTCCCCGACCGCCCCGTGGTCGGCCTCGGCGGCTGGAAGCGGCACGTCGGCCCGGGGCTGCTGCCCGTGGTGCTGCTGCCGGGCCTGGAGTCCGTCCTCGCCCGCAACGCCGCGCGCACCGGCAACCGGCGGCTGGCCGACGAGGAAGTCGCCCGCATCCACGGCCGGATGGCCGGCTGGTACGGCTCGGGCCTGCCCATCATCGACAACTCGCAGCACGACGTGCCCGCCACCGTGCGCATGCTCGACGACGTCGTCGGGCGCAGCCTGGCGAGCCCCCCGGCCTGGTAGCGCCGCGCCTGCGTCACGGGACGGGCCCGGCCGGACACGGTGCCCGTACGGACGCGCTCGGGCGGCCCCGGTCCCCGGACCGCCCTAGGCTTGGATCATGCCCGACGTGCACGCTGCCCGCCGTACCCGGCTGCGCTCCCACTGCGAGGCGGCCGGCAGCGACGCGGTGCTCGTCTCCCGGCCGGCGAACATCACCTACCTCGCCGGCTGCGCCCCGCCCGGCGCCGTCCTGCTGCTCGGCGCCGGCGAGGACCTGCTCGTACGGCCCGGCGACCCCGCGCAGGACCCGGCCGGTGCCCCGCAACCCGACGACCTGCGCGTCCACTCCCTCGGCGCCCCCGACGGCGACGCCGCCGTCGCCGCCACCGGGCTCGCCGCCGCCGGCGGCGCCACCGCGCTGGCCGTCGAGGAGCACCACCTGACCGTGGCCAGACACCGCGCGCTGGCCTCCGTCGCGCCGCGGCTCGCGCTGACCGACCTCGCCCGCGCCGTGGAGCAGCAGCGGCTCGTCAAGGACGACGAGGAGATCGCCTGCCTGCGGATCGCCGCCGAGATCGGCGACCAGGCGCTCGGCGAGCTGCTGGAGTCCATCCTCGTCGGCCGCACCGAACGGCACCTCGCGCTGGAGCTGGAGCGGCGGCTCGTCGACCACGGCGCCGAGGGCCCGGCGTTCCCCACCGCGGTCGGCACCGGGCCGCACGCCGGCCGCGCCGGGCACGTACCCACCGACCGGCGGGTGGAGGAGGGCGACTTCCTCACCGTCTGCCTGGGCGCGCGCTACCGCGGCTATCGCTGCGAGATCGGCCGCACCTTCGTCGTCGGCACCGCCCCCGACGACTGGCAGATCGAGCTGTACGACCTGGTCTTCGCCGCCCAGCGGGCCGGCCGGGAGGCGCTGACGCCGGGCGCGGAGTACCGCGAGGTGGACCGGGCGGCGCGGCAGGTGCTCACCGCCGCCGGACACGGCGACGGGGTCGGGCCGTTCACCGGCCACGGCGTGGGACTGGAAATCGACGAGGACCCGCGGCTGGCCCCGGCGGCGATGGGTAAACTGGACGCTCGTGTGCCGGTCACCGTCGAGCCGGGAGTCCATCTCCCCGGCCGGGGCGGGGTCCGGATCGACGACACGCTCGTCGTCCGCTCGCAGGCGGACGGCGGTCCCGAGCTACTCACCATCACGACCAAGGAACTGCTCGCGCTCTGACCCCGGCCGGGTCGCAGGCGAATCCGGGCCTCCTCGGTCGTCCACGCAGTCCAGGAGATTTCGCGACGTGGCCACCACGAACGACCTCAAGAACGGCTTGGTGCTCAAGCTCGACGGCGACCAGCTCTGGTCCGTCGTCGAGTTCCAGCACGTCAAGCCCGGCAAGGGCCCTGCTTTCGTCCGTACCAAGCTGAAGAACGTGCTCTCCGGCAAGACCGTCGACAAGACGTTCAACGCCGGGGTGAAGGTCGAGACGGCCAACGTCGACCGCAGGGACATGCAGTTCTCGTACAAGGACGGCGAGTACTACGTCTTCATGGACATGGAGACGTACGACCAGATCCACGTCGACCTCAAGACCGTCGGCGACACCGCCAACTACCTGCTGGAGGGCTTCGACGCCACCGTGGCGCTGTACGAGGGCACGCCGCTGTACGTCGAGCTGCCCGCGGCCGTCGAGCTGACCATCGCGCAGACCGACCCGGGCGTGCAGGGCGACCGCTCCACCGGCGGCACCAAGCCGGCCGAGCTGGAGACCGGCTTCTCCATCCAGGTTCCGCTGTTCATCTCGACCGGCGAGAAGATCAAGGTCGACACCCGCTCCGGCGAGTATCTCGGCCGCGTGAGCGGCTGACGTGGCCGCACGGAACACGGCGCGCAAGCGCGCGTTCCAGATCATCTTCGAGTCCGATCAGCGCGGCGCCCCCGCCGGGCAGGTGCTTGAGGACTGGATCCGGCTGGGCCGGACCGACCCCCGGCGGCCGCCGGTCGGCGACTTCACGCGACGGCTGGTCGAGGGCTACGCGGAGCACGCCGCCCGCATCGACGAGCTGCTCGGCTCGTACTCGGTCGGTTGGACCCTGGACCGGATGCCGGTCGTGGACCGCAGCATCCTGCGGCTCGGGGCGTACGAGCTGATCTGGGAGGACGAGACGCCGGACGCGGTGGCGATCGACGAGGCGGTGCAGCTGACGAAGGAGTTCTCCACGGACGACTCGCCCGGCTTCGTCAACGGCCTGCTGGGCCGGCTGCAGGAGCTGAAGCCGCGGCTGCGCCGCGACGGCGACGAACCGCACCGCGAAGCGGCGGCGGAGCCGGCAGCAGACCCGGAGACGGGTACGGACGAGGGCCGGGAGACCGCACAGCCGGCCGGCCCGGCTGCCGGCGCGGACCCGAGCCGCGACGCGGCGACGGCCGGGGAACCCGGCGTACCCGGTGCCGGCCCGGCGGAAGAGGTGCGCGGCGCCGCGCCGGCGGGAGACGTGCCCGACGGCGTGCGGCCCGACGCCGGCTAGCGGCGGCGCACGCCCCCGCGCGCCCACCACGCGTACCGCCGTCGGCAGGGCGGACCCGCAAGGGGCCCGCTCCGCCGACGGCGGTACGTTTCTGCTGGTGAACCGCTGGTCAGGCGTCCTCGTGGACCACGACCGCGCGGCGGGCGTCGGCGTCCAGGACGCCCCAGCCGATCAGCTGCTCGGTCAGCACCGACGGGGACTGGTCGTAGATCACCGCGAGCGTGCGCAGGTCGTCCTGGCGGATCGAGAGGACCTTGCCGTTGTAGTCCCCGCGCTGGCTCTGGATCGTCGCCGCATAGCGCTGGAGGGGGCCCGCCTTCTCGGCGGGGATCTGGGCCAGGCGCTCCAGGTCCAGCACGAGCTTCGGCGGCGGCTCCGCCGCCCCGCCGGGCGCCGAACCCGGGAGAAGCTCCTGTACCGGCACCCCGTAGAAGTCCGCCAGCTCGGCCAGGCGCTGCACGGTGACCGCACGGTCCCCGCGCTCGTACGACCCGACGACGACGGCCTTCCAGCGCCCCTGGGACTTCTCCTCCACGCCGTGCAGTGAGAGGCCCTGCTGGGTACGGATGCCCCGGAGCTTGGCCCCGAGCTGTTTGGCGTATTCGCTGGACATATGGCTCCCCGGACGACAGTCTGGTAACTCATTGTGAGGTTACGCAGCGTAACTTGGCTTCGTCAAGCGGAAGATTCATCCGGACGCCACCCATCAGGGTGGTCGACCCGCGGCGGGGGAGTGGTGGGAGCCCGGCGTCGGCGCCGTCCTGCCGCGCTGCTACGGTAGAGGGGACCTGACGTCCTTTAACGCCCGTCCTGTGAGGCGGGGAAGGGGGTCCTTTTCGTATGGACATGCATGGCACAGGCAGCCCTGACCCGGCGCGGCCCGTTCTGGAGGCGCCGGACATCCAGCGGGTGCTGACCCGCATCGCCCACGAGATCGTGGAGCGCACCAAAGGCGCCCACGACGTGGTGCTCCTGGGCATCCCGACCCGCGGCGTGTGGCTCGGCCACCGGCTCGCCGCGAAGCTCGAAGAGATCACCGGCAGGAAGTTCGGCCAGTCGGGCGTCGGCTCGCTCGACATCACCATGTACCGCGACGACCTGCGCATGGGTCCGCCCCGCGCGCTCGCCCGCACCGACATCCCCGCGGAGGGGATCGACGGCCGACTGGTGGTGCTCGTGGACGACGTGCTCTTCTCCGGCCGGACGATCCGCGCGGCGCTCGACGCGCTGAACGACATCGGCAGACCGCGCGCCGTGCAGCTCGCCGTCCTCGTCGACCGCGGCCACCGCGAGCTGCCCATCCGCGCCGACTACGTCGGCAAGAACCTCCCGACGTCGCTGCGGGAGACGGTCCGCGTCCAGCTCACCGAACAGGACGGCCGCGACGCCGTGCTGCTCGGCTCCAAGTAGCCGCCCATCCCTGCCGCCCCGCCGACCGCGGGGCGCGTACCGCCCCCGTGACCCGCGGCGCGCGACCCCGCCGCACCCACGACACCCCGGAGCACCCAGTGAAGCGCCATCTCATCTCGGCCGCCGACCTGTCCCGCGACGACGCCGTGCTGATCCTCGACACCGCCGAGGAGCTGGCCCGGATCGCGGACCGGCCGATCAAGAAGCTGCCCACCCTGCGCGGCCGCACGGTGGTGAACCTCTTCTACGAGGACTCCACCCGCACCCGCATCTCCTTCGAGGCCGCCGCCAAGCGGCTCTCGGCCGACGTCATCAACTTCTCCGCCAAGGGCTCGTCCGTCTCCAAGGGAGAGTCGCTCAAGGACACCGCCCTGACCCTGGAGGCGATGGGCGCCGACGCCGTCGTCATCCGCCACCACGACTCCGGCGCCCCGCACCGGCTGGCCACCTCCGGCTGGATCAACGGCTCCGTCGTCAACGCCGGCGACGGCACCCACGAGCACCCCACGCAGGCGCTCCTCGACGCCTTCACCATGCGCCGCCACCTCGCGCCCGGCACCGGCGGCGGCCTCGACGGCCGCCGGATCACGGTCGTCGGCGACATCCTGCACAGCCGGGTCGCCCGCTCGAACGTGCTCCTGCTGCACACCCTCGGCGCCGAGGTCACCCTCGTCGCGCCGCCCACGCTGGTGCCGGTCGGCGTCGGGACCTGGCCGTGCGAGGTCTCGTACGACCTGGACGCCGTGCTGCCGAAGTCCGACGCCGTGATGATGCTGCGGGTGCAGCGGGAGCGGATGAACGCCGCGTTCTTCCCGACCGAACGCGAGTACGCCCGCCGCTACGGCCTCGACGGCGACCGGATGGGGCGCATGCCCGAGCACGCCCTCGTCATGCACCCGGGCCCGATGAACCGCGGCATGGAGATCACCGCCGAGGTCGCCGACTCGCCCCGCTGCACCGCGGTCGAGCAGGTCGCCAACGGCGTCTCGATCCGCATGGCCGTGCTGTACCTGCTGCTCGGCGGCGCCCCGCAGGACGACGCCTCCACCACCGCCCGCACCGAGGAGACGAACCGATGAGCAAGACCCTGATCCGCGGCGCGCAGGTCCTCGGCGGCGAGGCGCGGGACGTCCTGATCGACGGCGAGACGATCGCCGGGGTCGGCGAGGCCGGCGCGGCGCTGCCGGCCGACGGCGCCGACGTCGTCGACGCCGCGGGGCACATCCTGCTGCCCGGCCTGGTCGACCTCCACACCCATCTGCGCGAGCCCGGGCGCGAGGACTCCGAGACCGTCCTGACCGGCACCCGCGCCGCCGCGAAGGGCGGCTTCACCGCCGTTCACGCGATGGCCAACACCTTCCCCGTCGCCGACACCGCGGGCGTGGTCGAGCAGGTCTGGCGGCTCGGCCGCGAGTCCGGCTACTGCGACGTGCAGCCGGTCGGCGCCGTCACCGTGGGCCTGGAGGGCAAGCAGCTCGCCGAGCTGGGCGCCATGCACGAGTCGGCGGCCGGCGTCGTGGTCTTCTCCGACGACGGCAAGTGCGTCGACGACGCCGTGATCATGCGCCGGGCGCTGGAGTACGTGAAGGCGTTCGACGGCGTCGTCGCGCAGCACGCGCAGGAGCCGCGGCTGACCGAGGGCGCCCAGATGAACGAGGGCGTCGTCTCCGCCGAGCTGGGACTCGGCGGCTGGCCCGCCGCCGCCGAGGAGTCGGTCATCGCCCGGGACGTGCTGCTCGCCGCGCACGTCGACTCCCGGGTGCACGTCTGCCACCTGTCCACCGCCGGCTCGGTGGAGATCGTGCGCTGGGCGAAGTCCAAGGGCTGGCGCGTCACCGCCGAAGTCACCCCGCACCACCTGCTCCTCACCGACGAGCTGGTCCGCTCGTACGACCCCGTCTACAAGGTCAACCCGCCGCTGCGCACCGAGACCGACGTGCGCGCGCTGCGCGAGGCGCTGGCCGACGGCACCATCGACTGCGTCGCCACCGACCACGCCCCGCACCCGCAGGAGGACAAGGACTGCGAGTGGGCCGCCGCCGCCATGGGCATGGTCGGCCTGGAGACGGCGCTGTCCGTCGTCCAGCAGACGATGGTCGACACCGGCCTGCTCGACTGGGCCGGCGTCGCCGACCGGATGTCCCACCGCCCCGCCGCCATCGGCCGGCTCGAAGGCCACGGCCGGCCCATCGCCCCCGGCGAGCCCGCCAACCTCACCCTGCTCGATCCGGCCTACCGTGGTCGGGTGGACCCGCACCGCTTCGTCTCCCGCAGCCGCAACACTCCCTACGCGGGCCGCGAGCTGCCGGGCCGCGTCACGCACACGTTCCTGCGCGGCCGGGCCACCATCACCGGGGGTGGGCCGGCGTGAGGCTCCTCGCCACCCTGCTCGCCGACGAGCGGCAGTCGCAACCGGTGACCGACTGGGCGGCGCGCATCGCCTGGGTCGTCGGCCTGATCCTGTTCATCGCGCTCGTCTACTGGCTGATGCGCGAGGGCTGGAAGTGGCGCGGCCAGCTCCAGTCCGGCATTCCGGACCTGCCCCGGATCCCGGACGAGACCGGCCCGGCGCGCCTCGCGCTCACCGGCCGCTACCACGGCACCACCACCGCCGGGCAGTGGCTCGACCGCATCGTCGCCCACGGCCTGGGCGTACGCAGCCGCGTCGAGCTGACCCTCACCGAGCAGGGCCTCGCGGTCGTACGCCCCGGGGCCACGGACTTCTTCGTCCCCGCCGCGCACCTGCGCGGCGCCCGGCTCGACAAGGCCATCGCCGGCAAGGTCCTCACCGAGGGCGGCCTGCTGGTGGTCACCTGGGAGCACGGCGGCGCGGAGTACGACTCCGGGTTCCGCTCTGACCACGCCGCCGAGCACGCCGCCTGGGTGGCGGCGCTCGGCGCGCAGCCCGCCGAGAACGCCGAGAACGCTCCCGCCGCCGACGTCGTCGCCGCGAGCACCGCAGACAGCACCACCACGGAAGGCGCACCATGAGCGCAACGCACCGCGGCCAGGGGAGCCCCGCCGTACTCGTCCTCGAAGACGGCCGCAGCTTCCGCGGCCGTTCGTACGGAGCGACGGGGGAGACCTTCGGCGAGGCCGTGTTCTCCACCGGCATGACCGGCTACCAGGAGACCCTGACCGACCCCTCGTACCACCGCCAGGTCGTCGTCATGACCGCCCCGCACGTCGGCAACACGGGCGTCAACGACGAGGACGCCGAGTCCGCCCGCATCTGGGTCTCCGGCTACGTCGTCCGCGACCCCGCCCGCGTCCCCTCCAACTGGCGCGCCACCCGCTCCCTCGACGAGGAGCTGCGCCGCCAGGGCGTCGTCGGCATCTCCGGCGTCGACACCCGCGCGATCACCCGGCACCTGCGCGAGCGCGGCGCCATGCGCGTCGGCATCTTCTCCGGCGAGAAGGTCACCGACCCGGACGCGATGCTCGCCCGGGTGCGGGTGCAGGAGCAGATGAAGGGCGCCGACCTCGCCCCCGAGGTCGCCACCGACGAGCCGTACGTCGTCCCCGCCATCGGCGCGAAGCGCTTCACCGTCGCCGCCCTCGACCTCGGCATCAAGGGCATGACGCCGCGGCGCATGGCCGAGCGCGGCATCGAGGTGCACGTGCTGCCCGCCACCGCCACGGTCGAGGAGGTCTACGCCGCCGGGCCCGACGGCGTGTTCCTCTCCAACGGTCCCGGCGACCCGGCCGCGGCCGACCTCACCGTGGTCCGCGCGGTGCTGGAGCGCGGCACCCCGCTGTTCGGCATCTGCTTCGGCAACCAGCTGCTCGGCCGCGCCCTCGGCTTCGGCACGTACAAGCTGAAGTACGGCCACCGGGGCATCAACCAGCCGGTCCAGGACCGCGCCACGGGCCGCGTCGAGGTCACCGCGCACAACCACGGCTTCGCCGTGGACGCCCCCCTCGACGCCGTCACCGACACCCCGTACGGGCGCGCCGAGGTCAGCCACGTGTGCCTCAACGACCAGGTCGTCGAGGGCCTCCGGCTGCTGGACCGGCCGGCGTTCTCCGTCCAGTACCACCCCGAGGCGGCGGCCGGGCCGCACGACGCGGCGTATCTCTTCGACCGCTTCGTCCAGCTCATGGCTGATCACGCAGCACCGGCAGAACAGGCAGAACAGGCAGAACAGGCAGAACAGGCAGAACAGGCCGCACAGGCAGAACAGGGAGCCCAGCGTGCCTAAGCGCACCGATATCCGGTCCGTCCTGGTCATCGGCTCGGGCCCGATCGTCATCGGCCAGGCCGCCGAGTTCGACTACTCCGGCACCCAGGCGTGCCGCGTGCTCCGCGCCGAGGGCCTGCGCGTCGTCCTCGTCAACTCCAACCCGGCGACGATCATGACCGACCCGGAGATCGCCGACGCCACGTACGTCGAGCCGATCACCCCCGAGTTCGTCGAGAAGATCATCGCGCGGGAACGCCCCGACGCCCTGCTGCCCACCCTCGGCGGGCAGACCGCGCTCAACACCGCGGTCTCCCTGCACGACGCGGGCGTGCTGGAGAAGTACGGCGTGGAGCTGATCGGCGCCAACGTCGAGGCCATCCAGAAGGGCGAGGACCGCGACCAGTTCAAGGACGTCGTCGCGGAGGTCCGCCGCAAGACCGGGCACGGCGAGTCCGCCCGCTCGGTGATCTGCCACTCCATGGACGAGGTGCTGGCCGGCGTCGACGGGCTCGGCGGCTACCCCGTCGTCGTACGCCCCTCCTTCACCATGGGTGGCGCCGGCTCCGGCTTCGCGCACGACGAGGAGGAGCTGCGCCGCATCGCCGGCCAGGGGCTCACGCTGTCGCCCACCACCGAGGTACTGCTGGAGGAGTCCATCCTCGGGTGGAAGGAGTACGAGCTGGAGCTGATGCGCGACAAGCACGACAACGTCGTGGTCGTCTGCTCCATCGAGAACCTCGACCCCATGGGCGTGCACACCGGCGACTCCGTCACCGTGGCCCCGGCGATGACCCTGACCGACCGCGAGTACCAGATCCTGCGCGACATCGGCATCGCCGTCATCCGCGAGGTCGGCGTCGACACCGGCGGCTGCAACATCCAGTTCGCCGTCGACCCCGCCGACGGCCGGGTCGTCGTCATCGAGATGAACCCGCGCGTCTCCCGCTCCTCCGCACTCGCCTCCAAGGCCACCGGCTTCCCGATCGCCAAGATCGCCGCGAAGCTGGCCGTCGGGTACACCCTCGACGAGATCCCCAACGACATCACCCGCGAGACCCCCGCGTCCTTCGAGCCCACGCTCGACTACGTGGTGGTGAAGGTGCCCCGCTTCGCCTTCGAGAAGTTCCCGGCCGCCGACGCGACGCTCACCACCACGATGAAGTCGGTCGGCGAGGCCATGGCCATCGGTCGTAACTTCACCGAGGCGCTGAACAAGGCGCTGCGTTCGGTCGAGAAGAAGGACGCCCCGTTCGACTTCGGCGGCCCGCCGCCCGGCCCGCGCGAGAAGGCCGCGCTGCTCGCGAAGGCCGCCGTGCCCACGGACGGCCGGCTGAACACGGTGATGGCCGCCATCCGGGCCGGCGCCACCCAGGAGGAGGTGCACGAGGCGACGCGGATCGACCCCTGGTTCGTCGACCAGCTCTTCCTGATCAAGGAGATCGCCGACGAGCTGGCCGCCGCGGACCACCTCGACCCCGGCCTCCTCGCGCACGCCAAGCGGCACGGCTTCTCCGACGCCCAGATCGCCGGCGTCCGCGGGCTGCGCGAGGACGTGGTGCGCGAGGTGCGGCACGCGCTGGGCGTACGCCCGGTGTACAAGACGGTCGACACCTGCGCCGCCGAGTTCGCGGCCCGTACCCCGTACCTCTACTCCTCGTACGACGAGGAGACCGAGGTCGCCCCGCGCGAGCGGCCCGCCGTGATCATCCTCGGCTCCGGCCCCAACCGCATCGGCCAGGGCATCGAGTTCGACTACTCCTGCGTCCACGCCTCCTTCGCCCTCGGCGCGGCGGGCTACGAGACCGTGATGGTCAACT
Organism: Streptomyces sp. CNX435; assembly: GCF_059570575.1. Taxonomy (NCBI): domain Bacteria; kingdom Bacillati; phylum Actinomycetota; class Actinomycetes; order Kitasatosporales; family Streptomycetaceae; genus Streptomyces; species Streptomyces sp. CNX435. The sequence continues at coordinate 207,813 of NZ_JCANTA010000002.1, forward strand.
GCAACCCGGAGACCGTCTCCACCGACTACGACACCTCCGACCGGCTGTACTTCGAGCCGCTGACGCTCGAAGACGTGCTGGAGGTCGTGCACGCCGAGACCCAGGCGGGGCCGGTCGCCGGCGTCCTCGTCCAGCTCGGCGGGCAGACCCCGCTGGGGCTCGCGCAGGCGCTGAAGGACAACGGCGTGCCCGTCGTGGGCACCCCGCCCGAGGCCATCCACGCCGCCGAGGACCGCGGCGCGTTCGGCCGGGTGCTCGCCGAGGCGGGGCTGCCAGCGCCGAAGTACGGCACCGCGTTCTCCTTCGCCGACGCCAAGGAGATCGCCGCCGGGATCGGCTACCCGGTGATGGTGCGTCCGTCGTACGTCCTCGGCGGGCGCGGCATGGAGATCGTCTACGACGAGCCGTCGCTGGCCGCGTACCTGGAGCGGCACGCCGGGCTGATCTCCGAACACCCCGTGCTCGTCGACCGCTTCCTCGACGACACCGTCGAGATCGACGTCGACGCCCTCTACGACGGCCACGAGCTGTACCTCGGCGGCGTCATGGAGCACATCGAGGAAGCCGGCATCCACTCCGGCGACTCCGCCTGCGTGCTGCCCCCCATCACCCTCGGCGGGCACGACATCAAGCGGCTGCGCGCCTCCACCGAGGCCATCGCCCGCGGCGTCGGCGTACGCGGGCTGATCAACATCCAGTTCGCGCTGGCCGGGGACATCCTGTACGTGCTGGAGGCCAACCCGCGCGCCTCCCGCACCGTCCCCTTCACCTCCAAGGCCACCGCCGTGCCGCTGGCCAAGGCCGCCGCCCGCATCTCGCTCGGCGCCACCGTCGCCGAACTGCGCGCGGAGGGCCTGCTGCCGGCCACCGGCGACGGCGGCACGCTGCCGCTGGACGCGCCGATCTCGGTGAAGGAGGCCGTGCTGCCGTGGAACCGCTTCCGCGACATCCGCGGGCGCGGCGTCGACACCGTGCTGGGCCCGGAGATGCGCTCCACCGGCGAGGTCATGGGCATCGACAGCGTCTTCGGCACGGCGTACGCCAAGTCGCAGGCCGCCGCGTACGGCGCGCTGCCCACCCGCGGGCGGGCGTTCGTCTCGGTCGCCAACCGCGACAAGCGCTCGATGGTCTTCCCGGCCCGCGAACTGGTCCAGCACGGCTTCGAGCTGCTGGCCACCTCCGGCACGGCCGAGGTGCTCAGGCGCAACGGCATCGCCGCCACCGTTGTACGCAAGCACTCGGAGGGCCCGGGGCCGAACGGCGAGCGGACGATCGTGCAGCTGATCCACGACGGCGACGTCGACCTCATCGTCAACACCCCGTACGGCACCGGCGGCCGGCTCGACGGCTACGACATCCGCACCGCGGCCGTCGCCCGCGGGGTGCCGTGCCTGACGACGGTGCAGGCGCTGGCCGCCGCCGTCCAGGGCATTGAGGCGCTGACCCGCGGCGAGGTGGGGGTGCGCTCGCTGCAGGAGCACGCCGGGCACCTCACCGCGGCCCGCGCCCGGTAGCCCCGATCCCGACCAGCCCCGATCCCGACCAGCTCCGGCCCGCCCTCGACCAGCCCCGCCCTTGACCACCCGCAGTCCCGCGCCCCCGCCGACCGCCGCCCCGAGCCGCCGGCGGGGCCCGGCACCCGAAGCAGCCGAAGGCCCCTTATGTACCCCTTCCTCTTCCACAGCGTCTTCGCCCGCATGGACCCCGAGCGGGCCCACGGCCTGGCGTTCGCGGCCATCCGCGGCGCCGCCGCCGCGCCCGGCGTACGCAGCGCCGTGCGCCTCACCGCCGCGCCCCGCTACCCCGAACTGCGCGTCCGCGCGCTCGGCATCGACTTCCCCGGCCCCTTCGGGCTCGCCGCGGGCTTCGACAAGAACGCGGTCGGCGTCGACGGGCTGACGATGCTCGGCTTCGACTTCGTCGAGGTCGGCACCGTCACCGCCCGCCCCCAGGCCGGCAACGAGCCGACCCGGCTGTTCCGGCTGATCCCGGACCGGGCGCTGGTCAACCGGATGGGCTTCAACAACGACGGCTCCGCCGCCGTCGCCGCACGCCTCGCCCGCCGCCGATGGGGTCGGCGGACCCCGTACCGGCCGAACGCCGTCGTCGGCGTCAACATCGGCAAGAACAAGGACGTCCCCGAATCGGGTGCGATCCGGGACTACGTCACCGCCACCGAGCGGCTCGCCGGCCACGCCGACTACCTCGTCGTCAACGTCTCCTCGCCCAACACGCCCGGGCTGCGCGACCTCCAGGCCACCCGCCACCTGCGCCCACTGCTCGAAGCGGTGCGCGCCGCCGCCGACCTCCCCCATAGCCCTAAAGGCATGGGCGGTACCCCCATCGGCGGCGCCCGGCCGGTCGCGCCCGGCGCGCCCGCGCGCGTACCGCTGCTGGTCAAGATCGCCCCCGACCTCGCCGACGAGGACGTCGACGCGGTCGCCGACCTGGCCCTGGAGCTAGGCCTCGACGGCATCATCGCCACCAACACCACCGTCGCCCGCGACGGCCTGACCACCGCCGCCGCCCGCGTCGAGTCCATCGGCGCCGGCGGGCTGTCCGGGGCGCCGCTGCGCGGGCGCGCCCTCGACGTGCTGCGCCGCCTCTACGCCCGCGTGGGGCCGCCCGGCGAGAACGGCATCGTGCTGGTCGGCGCCGGCGGCATCGAGACCGCCGAGCACGCCTGGGAGCGCGTCCTCGCCGGCGCCACCCTCGTCCAGGGCTACAGCGGCTTCGTCTACGAGGGCCCGCTGTGGCCGCGCAGGATCCACCGCGGCCTGGCGGAGCTGCTGGCCGCGTCCCCGTACGCCACGCTCGCCGACGCCGTCGGCGCCGACACCAGGAAGGCGACCCCATGAAACCCGAGCCCCCCGAGCCCTTCGGCCGGCGGCTGCGCCGCGCCATGGACGTCCGCGGCCCGCTGTGCGTCGGCATCGACCCGCACGCCTCGCTGCTGGCCCGCTGGGACCTGCCGGACGACCCGGTGGGCCTGGAGCGGTTCACGATGACCGTCGTCGAGGCGCTGGCCGACCGCGTCGCCGTCCTCAAGCCGCAGTCCGCGTTCTTCGAGCGCTTCGGCTCCCGCGGCGTCGCCGTCCTGGAGAAGGCGGTCACGGTGGCGCGCGCGGCCGGGGCGCTGGTCCTCATGGACGCCAAGCGCGGCGACATCGGCTCGACGATGGCCGGCTACGCCGGCGCGTACCTCGACAAGGACGCCCCGCTGCGCTCCGATGCGCTGACCGTCACGCCCTACCTCGGGTACGAGTCGCTGCGCCCGGCGCTGGACGCCGCCCACGCCGCCGGCGCCGGCGTGTTCGTCGTCACCCTCACCTCCAACCCGGAGGGCGCCGAGGTGCAGCGCGCGACCGTGCAGGGGACGGACGGGACGGGCGGGACGGGCGGCGCGCGGACCGTCGCGCAGACCGTCCTCGACCACATCGCCGCCGAGAACCGCGGCGCCGAGCCGCTCGGCTCGGTCGGCGCCGTCGTCGGCGCCACCCTCGCCGAGGCGGGCGCCGATCTGGCGGTGGGCGGCCCCCTGCTCGCCCCCGGCATCGGCGCCCAGGGCGCCGCGCCGGCCGACCTCCCGCGGGTCTTCGGCGCCGCGCTGCCCCAAGTCCTGCCGAGCGCAAGCCGGTCGGTGCTGGCGCACGGTCCGGATATCGCGAGGCTGCGGGCGGCGGCCGAACAGTTGGCCGATGACGTACGAAACGTATCCCCATAAACTGGGCGATATGCTCAGAACTTGTCGCGGAACTTGAGTCTGACCAGGACTTTTCATCTGTTCTCGCTGACTGGCGCGGTCTCGGCCGCTAGTCTCCGTCATCAGAGCGCGGGCACCAGCGCGTTGCTCGTTGCTCCGCAGGTGCGGGGCCACTAGGTTCCACACCGTTCCATATCCGATTAGTTCGACATCCGAGGTGACGTAGGCGTGGCTCTTCCGCCCCTTACCCCTGAACAGCGCGCAGCCGCGCTCGAGAAGGCCGCAGCGGCTCGCCGGGAGCGCGCCGAGGTCAAGAATCGGCTGAAGCACTCCGGCGCTTCCCTGCACGACGTCATCAAACAGGGCCAGGAGAACGACGTCATCGGCAAGATGAAGGTCTCCGCCCTGCTTGAGTCCATGCCCGGCGTAGGCAAGGTGCGCGCCAAGCAGATCATGGAGCGTCTCGGCATCTCCGAGAGCCGTCGGGTGCGCGGTCTGGGCTCCAACCAGATCGCCTCGCTGGAGCGCGAGTTCGGCAGCACCGGTTCCTGACGTTCCGAGGCACTCCCGGAAACCGGGATAATCGCTCCATGAGTACAGCTGTCTCCCGGGGGGCGGCCCCCGTCCCGCCGGCAGATCGTCCGCGGCTGACCGTGCTCTCCGGCCCCTCCGGGGTCGGCAAGAGCACGGTCGTCGCGCATCTGCGCAAGGTCCATCCCGAGGTGTGGAACTCGGTCTCCGCGACGACCCGCAGGCCGCGCCCCGGCGAACGGCACGGTGTCCAGTACTTCTTCGTCAGCGACGACGAGTTCGACAAGCTCGTCGCCAACGGCGAGCTGCTGGAGTGGGCAGAGTTCTCCGGCCACCGGTACGGCACGCCGCGCCGGCCCGTGCTGGAGCGGCTGGACGCCGGTGAGCCCGTGCTGCTGGAGATCGACCTGCAGGGGGCGCGGCTCGTCCGGGAGAGCATGCCGGAGGCGCTGCTGGTCTTCCTCGCCCCGCCCGGCTGGGACGAGCTGGTCCGCCGGCTGACCGGGCGCGGCACGGAGCCGCCGGAGGTCATCGAGCGCCGGCTGGCGGCGGCGCGTACCGAGCTGGCGGCCGAGGAGGAGTTCGACGCGACCCTGGTCAACACCTCGGTCGAGGACGTCTCCGCCGAGCTGCTAGCCTTGATGCAGGTTTGATTCGTGAAGTTTCACTGGAAGGCTGGATAGGTTGTCCTCTCCCATCACCGCGCCCGAGGGCATCATCAACCCGCCGATCGACGAGCTGCTTGAGGCGACCGACTCCAAGTACAGCCTCGTGATCTACGCGGCAAAGCGCGCGCGGCAGATCAACGCGTACTACTCACAGCTGGGCGAGGGCCTGCTGGAGTACGTCGGCCCGCTGGTGGACACGCATGTGCACGAGAAGCCGCTCTCGATCGCGCTCCGCGAGATCAACGCGGGTCTGCTGACCTCCGAGGCCACCGAGGGCCCCGCGCAGTAGGCATCCCTCATCGCACCGGGCCCGGCAGCGCGGCTGCCGGGCCCGTGGTGTGTCATGGGGGGAGGAGACAACGAGCGGTGGGGAGCAGGCATGGCGGAGGATGCGACGGCACCGGTGGCACCGACGGCGCCGGCCGAACCGGCTGCACCGGCTGAGGTCGTGCTCGGCGTCAGCGGCGGCATCGCGGCGTACAAGGCGTGCGAGCTGCTGCGGCTGTTCACGGAGTCCGGCCACGCGGTACGGGCCGTGCCCACGGCCGCCGCGCTGCACTTCGTCGGCGAGGCCACCTGGGCGGCGCTCTCCGGCCGCCCCGCCGCCACCGAGACCTGGGCGGACGTGCACGAGGTCCCGCACGTACGGATCGGCCGCCGGGCCGACCTCGTGGTCGTCGCCCCCGCCACCGCCGACGTGCTCGCCAGGGCCGCCCACGGCCTCGCCGACGACCTGCTGACGAACACCCTGCTCACCGCCTCCTGCCCGGTCGTCTTGGCGCCGGCCATGCACACCGAGATGTGGGAGCACCCCGCCACCCAGGCCAACGTCGCCACGCTGCGCGCCCGCGGCGCCGTCGTCATCGAGCCCGCCGTCGGCCGGCTCACCGGCACCGACACCGGCAAGGGCCGGCTGCCGGAGCCGGCGGAGATCTTCGAGGTCTGCCGCCGCGCGCTCGCCCGCGGCGCCGGCGGCCTCGTCCCCGACCTCGCCGGCCGGCACGTCGTCATCAGCGCGGGCGGCACCCGCGAGCCGCTGGACCCGGTGCGCTTCCTCGGCAACCGCTCCTCCGGGCGGCAGGGGTACGCCCTGGCCCGTACCGCCGTCGCCCGCGGGGCCAGGGTCACGCTGCTGGCCGCGAACACCGCACTGCCCGACCCCGCCGGCGCGGACGTCGTCCGCGTCGGCACCGCCGTGGAGCTGCAGGACGCCGTGGTGAAGGCCGCGGCCGACGCCGACGCCGTCGTCATGGCCGCCGCCGTCGCCGACTTCCGGCCCGTGACGTTTGTCACCGGCAAGATCAAGAAGCAGGACGGCCGCGATCCGGAGCCGGTCGCCCTCACCCGCAACCCCGACATCCTCGCCGGGATCTCCGCCGACCGGCCGCGCGCCGGACAGGTCGTCGTCGGCTTCGCCGCCGAGACCGACGACGTCCTCGCCAACGGCCGCGCCAAGCTCGCCCGCAAGGGCTGCGACCTGCTCGTCGTCAACGAGGTGGGGGAGACCAAGGCGTTCGGCTCGGACGGCAACGAGGCCGTGGTGCTCACCGCCGGCGGACGCGAGGTGACCGTGCCGTACGGGCCGAAGGAGGCGCTGGCCGACGTGGTGTGGGACCTCGTAGTGGAATCCCTCGGCTGAGTGATCCACCGCCGACACTCCGGACAGTTTATTGCTGCTTTTCGACGGAACCCGTCCGGGAAAATCCCTCGGTTCCCCAGGTCAACGGGTATCCAGGGACCGAGACGGGTTGTCCTCCGGGCGAGGCTGCCGGATAAAATGGCCCGCGGGTCCGTCCCGGAAGCACCCGGCCCGGGTCCGCAACCGATCAGCCAGCAGCCGCTGCAACCGTGGGGAGCGATGTGTCCCGCCGTCTTTTCACCTCGGAATCCGTTACCGAGGGTCACCCAGACAAGATCGCTGACCAGATCAGCGACGCCGTCCTCGACGCCCTGCTCAAGGACGACCCGCACTCCCGGGTCGCCGTCGAGACGCTGATCACCACCGGCCAGGTGCACGTGGCCGGCGAGGTGACCACCTCCGGTTACGCGGACATCGCGACCCTCGTGCGCAACAAGATCCTCGAGATCGGGTACGACTCGTCGAAGAAGGGCTTCGACGGCGCCTCCTGCGGCGTCTCCGTCTCCATCGGCGCCCAGTCGCCGGACATCGCCCAGGGCGTGGACACCGCGTACGAGAGCCGCGTCGAGGGCTCCGGCGGCGACGACCTCGACCTGCAGGGCGCCGGCGACCAGGGCCTGATGTTCGGCTACGCCTGCGACGAGACGCCCGAGCTGATGCCGCTGCCCATCCACCTGGCGCACCGGCTGTCCGCCCGGCTCAGCGAGGTCCGTAAGAACGGGACCATCCCCTACCTGCGCCCCGACGGCAAGACGCAGGTCACCATCGAGTACAACGGCGACAAGGCGGTCCGGCTGGACACCGTCGTCGTCTCCTCGCAGCACGCCTCGGACATCGACCTCGACTCGCTGCTCACACCCGACATCCGCGAGTTCGTCGTCGAGCCGGAGCTGAAGGCCCTCCTCGACGACGGCATCAAGCTGGACACCGAGGGCTACCGGCTGCTGGTCAACCCCACCGGCCGGTTCGAGATCGGCGGCCCCATGGGCGACGCCGGGCTCACCGGGCGGAAGATCATCATCGACACCTACGGCGGCATGGCCCGGCACGGCGGCGGCGCCTTCTCCGGCAAGGACCCGTCCAAGGTCGACCGCTCCGCCGCGTACGCCATGCGCTGGGTCGCCAAGAACGTCGTGGCCGCCGGCCTGGCCTCGCGCTGCGAAGTGCAGGTGGCGTACGCGATCGGCAAGGCCGAGCCGGTCGGTCTCTTCGTCGAGACCTTCGGCACCGCCACGGTCGACGTCGAGAAGATCGAGACCGCCATCACCGAGGTCTTCGACCTCCGCCCGGCGGCGCTCATCCGCGACCTGGACCTGCTGCGCCCGATCTACTCCCAGACCGCCGCGTACGGCCACTTCGGCCGCCCGCTGGGCGACTTCACCTGGGAGCGGACCGACCGCGTCGACGCGCTGCGCAAGGCCGCCGGCGCCTGAGCCGGCGACCCGCTACCCGCGTTCCGCACAGCCCGCGGCCCCGGACCGGCGTCCGGGGGCCGCGGGCTGTCCGGCGGGCTGTCCGCCGCGTCTGGTAGGACGGAAGGGTGACCAGCGACAACGCCCGGGAGGCGGAACCCGAGGGGGCGGAGCAGCTCGCCCTCATCCGGGAGACCGTGCGCAGGGCCAAGGGCCCCCGCGCCCGCCCGCGCACCTGGCGTGGCGCCGCGCTGGCCGAGGAGCTGCCCGTCGCCCGCGTCCTCGTCGACAAGGGACTGCTCCACCTCGACCGCCTCTTCGACTACGCCGTGCCCGCCGCCATGGACGCCGAGGCGCGCCCCGGCGTGCGCGTGCGCGTCCGCTTCGGCGCCGGCGAGCGGGAGGGCCGGCGCGAGGGCGGCGGCCTGATCAACGGGTACGTCGTCGAGCGCCGCGCCGACAGCGAGTTCCCCGGCACCCTCGCGCCGATCGCCCAGGTCCTCTCCCCGGAGCCCGTCCTCGGGGCGCAGCTCCTGGGCCTGTGCCAGGCCGTCGCCGACCGGTACGCCGGCGCGCTGGCCGACGTCGTCCAGCTTGCGCTGCCGCCGCGGATGGCCCGTGCCGAGAAGAAGCCCTCGCCCGACCCGCTCCCGCCGCCCCCGGCCCCCGGCCCCGGTGGCTGGGCGCGCTACGGGAACGGACCCGGGCTGCTCGCCGCGCTGGCCGACGGCGGCGCCCCGCGGGCGGTGTGGACGGCGCTGCCCGGTCCCGACTGGCCGGACGAGCTGGCCCGCGCGCTGGCCGCCGCCCTCGCCTCCGGCCGCGGCGCGCTCGCCGTGCTGCCCGACGGCCGCGCCGCCGCCCGCGTCGACGAGGCACTGACCGCCCTCGTCGGCCGCGGCCGGCACGTGCTGCTCACCGCCGACGCCGGACCCGAGGCCCGCTACCGCCGCTGGCTCGCCGTCAGCCGCGGCGCCGTCCGCGGCGTCGTCGGCACCCGCGCCGCCGCCTTCGCGCCCGTACGGGATCTGGGCCTCGCCGCGATCTGGGACGACGCCGACTCCGCCCACGCCGACGACCGCGCCCCGCAGCCGCACGCCCGCGAGGTGCTGGCCCTGCGCGCCGCCCGCGAGCACACCGCGCTCCTCGTCGGCGGCCACGCCTGCAGCGTCGAGGCCGCCCGCTACGTCGAGAGCGGCTGGGCCCAGCCCGTCGCCGCCCCCCGCGAGGGGGTACGGGCCGCCGCCCCCCTCGTCCGCACGGTCGGCGACAGCGAGCAGGCCCGGGACGTGGCGGCCCGCGCCGCCCGGCTGCCGACGCTCGCGTGGCAGGTGGCGCGGGAGGGGCTGCGCGCGGGCCCGGTCCTGGTGCAGGTGCCGCGCCGCGGGTACGCGCCCCGGCTGGCCTGCGCCCGCTGCCGCGCGCCCGCGCGCTGTGGCCGCTGCGCCGGGCCGCTGGTGGGCGAGGGGCGCCGGGAGGCGCTCGTGTGCGGCTGGTGCGCGGTGCGGGAGGACGCCTGGCGCTGCCCCGAGTGCGGCGGCACGCGGCTGCGCGCGCAGGTCGTCGGCGCCCGGCGGACGGCGGAGGAGCTGGGCCGGGCGTTCCCGTCGGTGCCGGTGCGCACGTCCGGCCGGGACCATGTGCTGGCGCAGGTGCCGGACGCCCCGGCGCTGGTCGTCAGCACGCCGGGCGCCGAGCCCGTCGCGGAGCGCGGGTACGCCGCGGCGCTGCTGCTCGACGGCTGGGCGCTGCTGAACCGGCCGGACCTGCGCGCCGGGGAGGAGGCGCTGCGGCGCTGGCTGACCGCCGCCGCGCTGGTCCGCGGGTCGGCGGCCGGCGGGGTCGCGGCGGTCGTCGCCGACCCGGCGCAGCGGCCGGTGCAGGCCCTGGTGCGCTGGGACCCGGCGGGCTTCGCCCGCACGGAGCTGGAGGAGCGCGCGGAGCTGGGCTTCCCGCCGGTGTCGCGGATGGCGGCGGTCTGGGGGCCGGGGGAGGCGGTCACGGCGTTCGTGAGCGGCGCCGGGCTGCCGCCGTCGACGGAGGTACTCGGCCCGGTGCCGGCCCCGGACCCGACGGCGGGCCCGCGGGGCGCGGCCGGCGGGGGAGCGGCCCCCGCCGGGTCCTGGGAGCGGGTGCTGCTGCGCGTGCCGCCGGGCCACGGGGCCGCCCTCGCGGCGGCGCTCAAGGCGGCGCAGGCGGCCCGCATGGCGCGGCGTACGGGCCCGGCGCTGCGGATCCGTATCGACCCGCCGGACATCGGCTGACCGGGGCCCTCGCCGGGCGGGCGATACCGGGCGGGTGGGGGGAGACCGGAGCTGGGGCGACCGGCGACGGCCCGGTGCCACGGGGCGCCAGGCGCGCGAGGGCCGGATCGAGTGGGGCCGGGTCGCTCGGCGGCCGGGCCCGGCCGCGCGGGGCGCTGCGGCGCGGTTGTGCCGCGGATACGTGCGGTGACGGTGGGGTGTCGCCGTCGGGGGCGGGCCCGTCGTGCGGTGGGTGCGAGCCGCCGGACCGTGGACCCGCCGCCCCGCGCCGTCAGGACTGGGAGACCGCCACCGCGTCCGTCGGCTGGGCCGGCGTGCTCGCACCCGGCGCCGGGCGGGCTGCCGGGACGACCGGGAGCGTCCCCGCGGGCAGCCGGCCCTCGGTGCCCACCGGCACGCCGGCCTCCGCGGCGCCGGGGTCGCGGCCGGGCTGCTGCGCGCGCCGCGCGCCGTAACGGCGGTGCACCGCCTGCTTGGTGACGCCCAGCGCCGAGCCCACCGCGTCCCAGGAGAACCCGAGCGAGCGATCGAAGTCGACGGCCGCGGTCACCAGCGTCTCGACGCTGTCCCGCAGCTCCTGGGCGAGCCGCACCGTGGGCGCCGGGGCCCGCCCGTACACGACGAAGCCCGCGGACGGGCCCGTCCGCCGGGGGCGGTAGACGTTGCCCAGCTGGGCGGTGAGGGTGCGCAGCGCGTCGACCTGCCTGCGCACCCTTTCGATGTCCCGCACCAGGAGCTGCAGGCTCGCCCGCGCCTGGGCGTCGTGGCTTGCGTGGTCGGCCATGGAGAAGCCTCTCGAACCGGCGTTCTTCGGATCGGGTCGCAGAGCGGCCCGTTTCGGTCACTTTTCACTTTCCTGACTGAGCAACGCGACACCGGGGGCGGCGGTCACGGGTCGGGGGCGCGCGCTCCGCGCCCGGTAGCGTGCGGCCGGTCGCACGCCCCGGGGGTATCCGGACCCTGACGTTCCGTCCGTGCCCGCCCCGCCGCCGGCCGGACCGTGGTTCTAGAATTGCCGCACCTCACCGCCCTCACCGCTCCCACCCCCGCACCGCCCCACCGCCGCCGAGAGGACCCGCGCCACCCATGAGGCTCGTTTTCGCCGGTACGCCGGAAGTCGCCGTACCCGCCCTCGACGCCCTGCTGGCGTCGGACCGGCACGAGGTCGTCGCCGTCGTCACCCGGCCCGACGCGCCCGCCGGGCGGGGCCGGCGGCTGGTGGCGAGCCCGGTCGCGCTCCGGGCCGAGGAGGCCGGCGTCGAGGTGCTGAAGCCCGGACGGCCGAAGGAGCCGGAGTTCCTGGAGCGGCTGCGCGCCCTCGGCCCCGACTGCTGCCCCGTCGTGGCGTACGGCGCGCTGCTGCCGAAGCCCGCGCTCGACATCCCCGTGCACGGCTGGGTCAACCTGCACTTCTCGCTGCTGCCCGCCTGGCGCGGCGCCGCCCCCGTGCAGCACGCGATCCTCGCCGGCGACGAGGTGACCGGGGCGACGACGTTCCGTATCGACGAAGGGCTCGACTCCGGGCCGGTGTTCGGCGTCGTCACCGAGCAGGTGCGGCCCACCGACACCAGCGGCGACCTGCTCACCCGACTGGCCATGGCCGGCGCGGGGCTGCTCGCCGCCACGATGGACGGGATCGAGGACGGCGGCCTCAAGGCCGTGCCGCAGCCCGCCGAGGGTGTCTCGACGGCGCCGAAGATCCAGGTCGAGGACGCGCGGGTGGACTTCGCCGCCCCCGCGCTCCGCGTCGACCGGGTGGTGCGCGGCTGCGCGCCCGCGCCCGGCGCGTGGACGACGTTCCGCGGCGAGCGGCTGAAGATCCGGTCGGTCGCGCCGCGCCCCGAGCGCACCGACCTCGCGCCCGGCGAGCTGGACGTGACCAAGTCCGCGGTCACCGCCGGCACCGGCTCGCACGCCGTGGCGCTGCAGTGGGTGCAGGCGCAGGGCAAGCGGCCGATGGCCGCGGCGGACTGGGCCCGCGGCGCGCGCATCGCGTCCGGCGAGCGCCTCGGCGACGGGCCGGAGGCGCCCGGGGCGTAGGCTTCCGGTGTACGCAACTGCCAGCCCCGGAGCACATTTCACGTGAGCGACCAGCCGCGCCGTCGCCGGCCCGCCAAGCCCTACCGCAGGCCGCAGAAGGACCCCGTACGGATCCTCGCCTACGACGCGCTCCGCGCGGTCGACGAGCGCGACGCCTACGCCAACCTCGTGCTGCCCCCCATGCTCCGGCAGGCCAGGCAGCGCGACGGCTTCGACGGCCGGGACGCCGCGCTGGCCACCGAGCTGGTCTACGGCACGCTGCGCCGCCAGGGCACGTACGACCGGATCATCGCCGAGTGCGTCGACCGGCCGCTGCGCGAGGTCGACCCCGAGGTGCTCGACGTCCTCAGCCTCGGCGCCCACCAGCTCCTCGGCACCCGCATCCCCTCGCACGCCGCCGTCTCGGCGTCCGTGGAGCTGGCCCGGGTGGTGCTGGGCGACGGGCGGGCGCGCTTCGTCAACGCCGTGCTGCGCCGGATCGCCGCCCGGGACCTGGACGCGTGGCTGGCCGAGGTGGCGCCGCCGTACGACGACGATCCCGAGGAGCACCTCGCGGTCGTCCACTCCCACCCCCGCTGGATCGTCTCCGCGCTCTGGGACGCCCTCGGCGGCGGCCGGGCCGGCATGGAGGAGCTGCTCGCCGCCGACAACGAGCGGCCCGAGGTCACCCTCGTCGCCCGCCCCGGCCGGGCCGCGCCGGCCGAGCTGAGCGGCCCGGACACGCTGCCGGGGCGCTGGTCCCCGTACGCCGTGCGGCTGGCCGAGGGCGGCGACCCGGGCGCACTCGACGCGGTGCGCGAGGGCCGGGCCGGCGTGCAGGACGAGGGCAGCCAGCTCGTCGCGCTGGCGCTGGCGAACGCGCCGCTGGACGGGCCGGACACCCGCTGGCTCGACGGCTGCGCGGGTCCGGGCGGCAAGGCGGCGCTGCTCGCCGCGCTGGCCGCGGAGCGCGGGGCGGCGCTGGTGGCGGCCGAGAAGCAGCCGCACCGGGCCCGGCTCGTCGCCCGCGCGCTCGCCGGCAACCCGGGCCCGTACCAGGTCGTCGTCGCCGACGCCACCCGGCCGGCCTGGCGGTCCGCCGGCTTCGACCGGGTCCTCGTCGACGTCCCATGTACGGGCCTGGGCGCCCTGCGCCGCCGCCCCGAGGCCCGCTGGCGCCGCCGCCCGGAGGACCTGGAGGGCTTCGCGCCGCTGCAGCGGGCGCTGCTGGACGGCGCGCTGCGGGCGGTACGCCCCGGGGGCGTCGTCGGCTACGTCACCTGCTCCCCGTACCCCGCCGAGACTCGCGCGGTCGTGGACGACGCGCTGAAGGCGGCCGGCGCCCCCGCCGCCGAACTGCTCGACGCCCGCCCGCTGCTGCCCGGCGTACCGGACCTCGGCGACGGCCCGGACGTCCAGCTCTGGCCGCACCGCCACGGCACCGACGCCATGTACCTCGCGCTGCTGCGCCGCACCGGCTGACCGGGGCGCCCGGAGCCGCTCCGCCGCTCCTTCCGGCCGCTACTTCCGCAGCGCCGCCTCCGTTTCGCCGCCCGCGGCGGTGCCCTTCGCCGCCAGCGCCGCCGCCGCCTCCGCGGGGGCCTCCTCCGGGGTGCCCGCGGGGCGGCGGGACAGCGCCCCCGGCCACCACACCCGGTCCCCGATGTCCAGGAGCAGTGAGGTGACGAGCATCGAGCGGACGATGAACGTGTCCAGCAGCACCCCGAGCGCGACCGCGAAGCCGATCTCCGCGAACGCCACCATCGGCAGCGAGCCGAACACCGCGAACGTCCCCGCCAGCACCAGGCCCGCCGAGGTGATCACGCCGCCCGTCGCCGCCAGGCCCGTCAGCGCCCCGCGCCGGGTGCCCAGCCGCTGCGACTCCTCCCGTACCCGGGTGGCGAGGAAGATGTTGTAGTCGATGCCGAGGGCCACCAGGAAGACGAAGACCAGCAGGGGGAACGCCGTGTCCTCGCCGGCGAAGTCGAAGACGTGCCGGAAGGCGAACGCGCTCACTCCCAGCGCCGCGCCGAAGGACAGCACCACCGTGGCCATCAGCAGCAGCGGCGCCAGCACCGCGCGCAGCAGGATCAGCAGGATGACGAAGACCGCCAGCAGCACGAGCGGGATGATGACCTTGTTGTCTCGCGACACCGCCGTGTCCATGTCCACGATGGCCGCCGTCGTGCCGCCCACGAGGGCGTTCGCCTCCGGCAGCCCGTCGAGTTCCGCCCGGACCCGGTCGACGGTGTCCTTCGCGGCGGAGCCGCTGGGGTTGTCGGCGAGGATCGCCTCCAGGTAGGTGCGGTCGCCGCTGCCACGAGTGTCCGGCGGGCTGGTGATCGGCTCGTCCGACACGCCGCGCACGCCCGAGACCGCCCGCACGACCTCGTCCTCGGCGTCCGCGTCGGCGAGGATCACCAGCGGGTCGCCGCCGCCGGCCGCGAAGTAGCGCGCCTGCACCTCGGCGCCGACGATCGACTCGGGGTGGGAGGTGAAGGAGTCCTCGTAGCTGAGGCCGGTCGCCTTCAGCTGTGTCAGGCCCAGCGAGAGCGCGGCCAGCGCCAGCGCGCCGGCCACCCACACCGTGCGCGGCCGGCGCGCGATGCGGCGTCCCGTACGGGCCCACACACCGCGCTCCGTCGGCTCCGGCGAGCCCAGGTGCGGCCGCACCGGCCAGAAGATCCACCGGCCGACGATCACCAGCAGCGCCGGGAACAGCGTCAGCAGCGCGAGCAGCGCCACCGCGATGCCGATGGCGACGACGGGGCCGAGGCCGCGGGTGGAGTTCATCTCCGCGAACATCAGCACCATCATCGCCACGATCACGGTCGCGGCGCTGGCCAGCACGGCCGGGCCCGCGCGGTGCAGCGCGAGCGCCATCGCCTCGTGCCGGTCCTCGTGCCGCCGCAGCTCCTCGCGGTAGCGGGCGACGAGCAGCAGCGCGTAGTCCGTGCCGGCCCCGAAGACCAGCACCGTGAGGATGCCGGCGCTCTGCCCGTTGACGGTGAGCCCCGCGTGCTCGGCGAGCAGATAGATCAGCGCCTGCGAGGTGACCAGCGCGGCCATCACCGAGATCAGCGGGATGAACAGGAGCGTGGGGCTGCGGTACGTGAGCAGCAGCATCACGATGACCACGCTCATCGCGGCGAACAGCAGCGTGGAGTCGATGCCCTCGAAGCCCTCGGCGAAGTCGGCGTTGGCCCCGCCGGGCCCGGTGACGTGCACCGACAGCCCGCCGTTGCCCTCGCCCACCGCTCCGCGGATGTCGTCGACCGCGGGGACGACCCGCTCCCAGGCGTCGTCGCCCGCGGTCATCGGCACGATGATCTGCGCCGCCCGCGGCGCGCCTCGGTTCTCGTACTGCGGGTCGGGGGTGTCGGCGCCGCGCAGCCCGTGGTCGCGCAGGGCCCGCAGCTCGGTCAGGTCCTCGTCGATACGGGCGCGGTCGGCGTCGGTCAGGCCCGCCTCCCGGGCGTACACCACCACGGTCGGCATCTGCTCGGGACGGATCTCCTCCGACTCGTGCAGCACCCTGGTCGACTCGGCCTCCTGCGGCAGCCAGTTCACCGTCTGGTTGTCCTGCGCGTCCGTGAGCTTCTGCGCGAGCGGTCCCATCCCGCCGAGCACCAGCACCCACACCACCAGCACGAGCCACTTCGTACGCCGTCCGCACACCAGCCAGGCCACGCCCCTGGGCTGCCCGGACCCCTGTCCGTCCGGCGGCCGTCTCTCGGTCTCCGCGTCCACCGTGCCCTGCCCGTCCATACGTACCCCCGAGGCTTATGGAGTCTTTAGATCGGCAGCATGCCGCGCGGGACTGACAATCCGCCCCCTTCGTGGTGAACGGCAAAGGGAAGCCCGGGTACCGCGGCCGTTCCAGTGACGCGGACGTGGCAGGCTGGGGGCATGGCAGTCCAGATCAACCCCAGCATTCTGTCCGCCGACTTCGCCCGTCTCGCCGAGGAGGCGGAGGCCGTCTCCGGTGCCGACTGGCTCCACGTCGACGTCATGGACAACCACTTCGTGCCCAACCTGACGCTGGGTGTCCCGGTCGTCGAGTCGCTGCGCCGGGCCACCGACACCCCGCTGGACTGCCACCTGATGATCGAGGAGCCGGACCGCTGGGCCCCCGCGTTCGCGGACGCGGGTGCCGGCTCCGTGACCTTCCACGCCGAGGCCGCCGCCGCGCCGGTGCGCCTGGCGCGCGAGCTGCGCGCGAAGGGCGCGCGCGCCGCGATGGCGCTGAAGCCGGCCACCCCCGTCGAGCCGTACGAGGATCTGTTGCCCGAGCTGGACATGCTGCTGGTCATGACCGTCGAGCCGGGCTTCGGCGGCCAGGCGTTCCTGGACATCATGCTGCCGAAGGTGCGCCGTACCCGGGAGCTGATCGCCAAGCACGGCCTGGAGCTGTGGCTGCAGGTCGACGGCGGGGTCTCCGCGGAGACCATCGAGCGGTGCGCCGAGGCGGGCGCGGACGTGTTCGTCGCGGGCTCCGCGGTGTACGGGGCCGAGGACCCGGCCGCCGCGGTGCGGGCGCTGCGCGCGCAGGCGGCGGCGGCCAGTGAGGGGGCGGCCTGGGCGGCCGGCTGCCACTAGCGTCCGCCCGTACCACCGCACCGCCTCGCGGTCCGCGGCCGTCGGCCCACCCGGAGCCGGCGCCTCCGGCCCCGGATCGTGAAAGTATGGACCACGAAGCAGCGCCTTCCGAGCAGCGCCGCTGGGAAACGCAAAGGAGATCGCGGTGTCGACGGGCCGGACGGCTGCGCGGATGGGACCCGCGGAGCTGGTGCAGGCGGCGGCGATGGCCCGCCGCTTCTACCTTGAGGGCAAGTCCAAGATCCAGATCGCCGACGAGTTCGGGGTCAGCCGCTTCAAGGTCGCCCGGGTGCTGGAGACCGCGCTCGAACGCGACCTCGTACGGATCGAGATCCGCGTCCCCGCCGAACTCGACGCCGAGCGCTCCGACGCCCTGCGCGCCCGCTTCGGCCTGCGCCACGCCGTCGTCGTGGAGGCGCCGGCCAACGCCGTGCCCGACACCCGCGACCCGGAGAACCTCGGCAGCGTCGCCGCCGACCTGCTCGCCGAGCTGGTCACCGAGGGCGACGTGCTGGGCCTGGCCTGGGGCCGGTCCACGATCAACATGGCGCAGGCGCTGCACCGGCTGCCCCCGTGCACCGTCGTCCAGCTCACCGGCGTCTACGACGCCGGTACCGCCGAGCGCGGCTCGGTGGAGGCGGTGCGCCGCGCGGCCGAGGTCGCCGGCGGCGAGGCCCACCCCATCTACGCGCCGATGCTGCTGCCCGACGCCGCCACCGCCACCGCGCTGCGCAGCCAGACCGGGGTGGCCCGCGCCTTCGAGTACTTCGACAAGGTGACCGTCGCCGCCGTCTCCATCGGCTCCTGGGAGGAGGGCATCTCCGCCGTCCACGACATGCTCTCCGAGGAGGAGCGCGAGCACTACGCCTCGCTGGGCGCCGCCGCCGAGATGTCCGCGCACCTCTTCGACGCCGAGGGCCGGCGCATCGGCCGCGACCTGGGGGAGCGGTGCATCACGGTCGAGGCCGACCGGCTGCGCCGGATCCCCGAGGTGGTCGCCGTCGCCGGCGGGGCGCGCAAGCGCGAGGCCGTCGGGGCGGTGCTGCGCTCGGGCCTGGTCACCAGCCTGGTCACGGACACCGCCGCCGCGGACTACCTGCTGGACGAGGTGGCGCCGGGCCCGCGGCCCGCGCTGGAGCGCGCCGACCCCGACGACCTGTAGCGTCTCGCTGGTCTCGCTGGTCTCGCTGGTCTCGCTGGCCGCGTCGGCCGCGCCGCGAAGCCGGCGGCCGCTGCGGGCGGCTCACCGGCGCTGCGGTTCCTCGTCGTGGTCCCCCGGAGGTCGGTGACCGGTTGGTGTCGTACAAGCGACGGCCGTAAGAGGGCCGGGGGCGGGCGCCGGAGTGAGTCCGCGGGACGCAACCGATCGGGCGGCGCGCGGGGGCACGGTACCCGCCGGTGCGAACAGCGGGGTCAGCCGCGGCTCGACCGCCCAGCGCAGCGCCCGGCGCACCGGGGGAGTGCACAGCAGCGCCATCCCCGCGGCGGCGGCCAGGGTGACGGCGACCGGCCCGGCCGGCGTCGTCAGCCACTCGGGCTCGTACCAGCGGGCGTAGCAGGCGCCCTGGGTGGCGAAGGCGTGCAGCAGGTAGCCGTAGAGCGTGCCCGCGCCCAGCACCGTGCACCACAGCCGCCGTCCGGGCACCCAGGCGAGGAACGCCGCCACCAGCAGCAGCGAGCAGCAGAACAGCACAGGCGTGACGAGCAGCCCGGTGCGGCCGGAGTGGCCGATCTCCTGGGCGGCGGCGTTGTGGTAGAGCCAGCGCCGGTCGGTGTGCGGGCCGAGCAGGTACGCGGCCACCGGCGCGGCGAGGAGCACCGGGGCGGCCAGCACCCGCGCCTCGCGCCGCCGCAGCAGCCGCAGCCGCTCCGGTGCACAGGTGAGGCCCAGGACGAAGAACGGCAGGAGCTGCAGCACCCGTTGCAGCTCCAGGCCGTCCCCGGTCTCGGGGCCGGCGGTGGCGAGCGCCGCCACCGCCAGCGCCACCGGCAGCGGCCGGCGCAGCGACGTCCACAGCGGCACGGAGAGCCGCCAGACGAACAGCGCGAGCAGGAACCACGTCACGCCCCAGGGGTCGAGCAGGCTGAGGCGGCTCTCGTCGCCGCCGGCCCACCGCCCGAAGAGCGTGTACGCGGTCTCGAAGATCAGGTACGGCACGACCAGGCCGGTGACCAGCCCCCGGGCGCGGCGGGGCGAGCCGTCCTGGCCGCGGGAGAAGTAGCCGGAGATCAGCACGAACGCGGGCATGTGGAAGGCGTAGACCGTCTCGTACACCGCGGCGACCGCGCGGCTGCCGTCGACCAGCGGCTCCCAGGCGTGCCCGCAGGCGACGAGCACCACGGCCAGGAACTTGGCGTTGTCGAAGTACGGGTCCCGGGCCGCGCCGGAGGCGCCGGGCCGCTCCCTGTCGTTGCCGGTCATCGATCTTCCCTATCATGCCGATAGGAATGATAGGGAAACATGGGGTGGCCGGCACCGCGGAGTCCCGGACCTCCCGGCCGCCACCCGCACTTCAGGCCGCGGGGACGATCTCGTACAGTGGCGGCCGACCTCGCCCTGGAGTGCGCATGACGGCCGACGCCCGCCGTACGGACCCCGCCCTCGACGCCCCCGGCCCCGCGCCCGGCGGCCGGCCGGGCGGGTCGCGGCGCTGGATGTGGCTGGCCGCCTGGCCCGTCGCCGCCTCGACTTCCCTGTCCAACGAGCCCGCGCCGCTGTACGTCCTGTGGCAGGGCCGCTTCGGCTTCTCCGCCGCCGTCATCACGCTGATCTACGCCGGCTACATCGCCGGACTGCTCTTCACCCTGACCTTCGCCGGCACCCTCGCCGACCGGTACGGCCGCAAGCCGGTGCTGCTGCCCGGGCTGGCGCTGGCGTTCGCGGCCTCCGTGCTCTTCGCCACCGCGGAGTCCGTCGCCGTGCTGGGGGTGGCGCGGGTGCTGACCGGGTTCGCGGTGGGCGCGGTGCTGGCGGCCGGAATGGCGGCCGTGGCCGATCTGGCGCCGCCGGGGCAGAAGCAGTTCGGCGGGCTGGTCGCGTCCGCGTCGATGGTCGGCGGTGCGGCGCTGGGGCCGATGCTCGCCGGAGTGCTGTCGGAGACGCTGCCGCATCCTACGACGCTGGTGTTCGTGGTGCAGGCCGGGATGCTGCTCGTCGCGCTGGCGGTGGTGCTGCGGATGCCGCTGCCCCGGCCGGCGGACCGGCGGGCGGTACGGCCCCGGGGAGCGGGAGCGGAGCCGGAGGGCGGGGGCGTAGCGGAAGCGGCGCCCCGCCGGCTCGTCCGCATCCCGTCCGTGCCCCGCCGGCACCGCCGTACCCTGCTGCTGAGCCTGGCCGTCCTCGCCCCCGGCATGACCGCCACCGGCTTCGTGCTCTCCCTCGGCCCGTCCCTGTTGGCCGAGTTACTGGACAGCGACAACCGCGGGCTCGCCGGCGGCATGATCTTCCTGCTCTTCGCGGCGGCCACCGGCGTGCAGTTCACCGTGCGGCGGCTGGCCGTACGTACCCTCTTCGTGCTCGGCGCCGCCCTGACCACCGCCGCCATGGGTGCGCTGGTGCTGGCCACCGCCGTCTCCTCGGTGCCGCTGCTGCTGGCCGCCGCGGTGCTGGCCGGGCTCGGCCAGGGCAGCGCGCAGCTCGGCGGCCTCAGCACGCTCAGCGCCCGGATACCGGCGACCCGGCTGGCCGAGGCCAACGCGGCGCTCACCGGCGGCGGCTATGTGATGGCCGGGGTGCTGCCCGTGGCCGCCGGGTACCTCAGCGACGCGGTGGGGCTGACGGCGGGCACCACCGCGTTCGGTGTCGCCATCGCGGTGCTGGTGACGGCCGGCGCGGTGGCGGCGACCCGCCGCTGAGCCGCAGCCGCCCGCCGGCTCCGGGCGCCCTCACCACTCCGCGAACGACCCGTCCGGGTGCCGCCACACCGGGTTGTGCCAGCTCTCCGCCGTGCCGTCCGCGGCCCGTACCGCCCGCTCGTCGATCGCCACGCCCAGCCCCGGCCCGGTCGGCCGCGGCAGGTGCCCGGCGTGGAAGCGGAAGACCTCCGGGTCGGCGACGTAGTCCAGTAGCTCCGCACCGGTGTGGTAGTGGACGCCGATCGACTGCTCCTGGATGAGGAAGTTCGGCGTGCAGAAGGCGAGTTGCAGGCTCGCCGCCAGCGCGAGCGGCCCCAGCGGGCAGTGCGGGGCGATCGCCACGTCGAACGTCTCGGCCAGCGAGGCTATCCGCCGGGTCTCCGAGATGCCGCCCGCGTGGGAGAGGTCCGGCTGCAGCACCGCGACGCCCGCGCGCAGCGCCGGCAGCACCTCGCCGCGCGAGAACAGCCGCTCGCCGGTGGCCACGGGCAGTGACGTCGAGCCGGTGACCCGCTCCAGCAGATGCGTGTGCTCGGGCAGCACCGGCTCCTCCACGAACATCGGCGCGTACGGCTCCAGCACCCCGATCGCCCTGATCGCGCCGGCCGCCGAGAACCGCCCGTGGAAGTCGACGGCGAAGTCCCCCTCGTCGCCGAGCGCGTCACGGGCCGCCTCCGCCCGCGCGGCGACCCGGCGCAGGTCGGCGACGTTCGGCAGCCGGTCCATGCGCCCGGAGCCGTTCATCTTCACCGCCGTGAAGCCGGCCGCCAGCTGCGCGGCGACCTGGTCCCGTACCTCGCCCGGCTCGTCGCCGCCGACCCAGCAGTACGCGCGGGCGCGCTCGCGCACCGGGCCGCCGAGCAGCTGGTGCACGGGCGCACCGAACGCCTTGCCCGCGATGTCCCACAGCGCCTGGTCCAGCCCCGCGACGGCGGAGGAGAGCACCGGCCCGCCGCGGTAGAAGGAGCCCTTGGTCATCAGCTGCCAGTGGTCCTCGATCCGCAGCGGGTCGGCGCCGACGAGGAACTGCTCGGCGAGTTCGTGGGCGGCCGTGCGGACCGTCGCCGCCCTGCCTTCCACGACGGGCTCGCCCCAGCCCACGAGACCGTCGTCCGTCTCGATCCGGCAGAACAGCCAGCGCGGCGGCACGGCGAAGGTCTCGACCCGGGTGATCTTCAACTGCTCACTCCTTGACGCTGCCCTCGGTCGGCCCGGTCGTGCCGCAGGACGACGACGCCGCGGGCGGGCAGCTCGACCGCGGCGACCGGGCCGGCCGCGGGGTCGGCGCCGTCGCCGACGAGCGCGCGCATCGGCTCGGGCAGGGTGACCGTCGCGGCACTCCCGCCGTGGTTGAGCAGGAACAGGAAGCGTTCGGCCGGCCCGTCCGCGCCCGCCTCGCCCTCGCGTACGGTGGCCTGCACGCCCGCCGGCAGCCCCGGCAGCACGGGCGTCACCCCGGCCCCGGCGCGCACCCGGTCCATCAGGGTGCGCATCGCCGCCGGCGTGAGCCGGGTGCCCGCGTACCAGGCGACGCCGTCCCCGTACCCGTGCCGGGTGACCGCGGGCCGGCCGGCCAGCTCGCCCGCGCCGAACGCGGCGACGGCGGTGGCGCCTTCGAGGTCGATCGACTCCGACCACAGGTCGCCGGTGCCGGTCAGCGCGCCGGTCAGCGGCAGGCTCTGGTCCTCGGCCAGCGGCCAGAACTCTTCCACGCGCAGGCCCAGGACCTCGCGCAGCGGCGCCGGGTAGCCGCCGGTGTGGACGCGGTCGCAGTCGTCGGAGATGCCGGTGAAGTACGAGACGAGCAGGTGCCCCCCGGCGCGTACGTACTCGGTCAGCCGGGCCCCCGTCTCCGCGCTCATCAGGTACAGGTTCGGCACGACCACGAGCCGGTACGCGGACAGGTCGCGGTCCGGCGGCACCACGTCGCACTCCACGCCCGCCTCGAACAGCGGCTTGTAGTGGCGGCGCAGGGTCTCGGCGAAGTCCAGGTCCGCGGACGGGTGCGAGCCCTGCTCCAGTGCCCACCAGCTGTGCCAGTCCGCGAGCAGCGCCACGTCCGGGCGCGCGCGGGAGCCCGCGAGCTGCGGAACGGCGCCCAGCTCCCGGCCCAGCGCGCTCACCTCGCGGAAGATCCGGGTGTCGGTGCCGGCGTGCGGCACCATCGCCGAGTGGAACTTCTCGGCGCCGCCGGGGGTCGCGCGCCACTGGAAGTACAGCACCGCGTCCGCGCCCTGTGCGACGGCCTGCCAGCTCCACAGCCGCATCGCGCCGGGCGGCTTGGGGCTGTTGCGCGCCCGCCAGTTGACGGCGCTCGGCGCCTGCTCCATCAGCATCCAGGGGCGCCCGCCGCCCGCGGAGCGCGTCACGTCGAAGGCGAGGCCGGCGCCGATGTGGGTCTCGGGGTCGTACGGGTCCTGGTAGAAGTCCAGCGCCTGGACGTCCTCGTGTGCCGCCCAGGCATACGGGTCGACGGGCTTGTGCAGCGGCATGTGGTTGGTGGTGACGGGCACGTCGGGGGTGATCCGGCCCAGGGCCAGTTTCTCGGCCAGGTAGCACTGCAGCAGGGCGTCGTCGCAGAAGCGTGCGTAGTCCAGCACCTGGGCGGGGTTGGGGTGGGTGGGGGTGGTGCGCGGCGGGAGGACCTGTTCGAAGGTGCCGTAGCGCTGCGACCAGAAGGTGGTGGCCCAGGCGGTGTTCAGCGCCTCGACGGTGCCGTAGCGCTCCTGCAGCCAGCGGCGGAAGTCGGCGGCGGAGACGTCGCAGTAGCAGCGCGGGTTGGAGCAGCCGTACTCGTTGCCGATGTGCCAGCTGTCCAGGGCGGGGTGCGTGCCGTAGCGGGTGGCCAGCTCGGTGACGAGGCGGACGGCGTGCTCGCGGTAGACCGGGCTGGAGGGGCAGAAGTGCTGCCGCGAGCCGGGCCACTTGCGGACGCCGTCGGGGCCCTGGAGCAGGATCTCCGGGTGCCGCTCGGAGAGCCACGGCGGCGGGGAGGCGGTCATGGTCGCCAGGCAGACGCGCACGCCGGCGCCGTGCAGGTCGTCCAGCACGCGGCCGAACCAGTCGAAGTCGTACGCGCCCGGTCGCGGCTCGACCAGCGCCCAGGAGAAGATCCCGGCCGTCACCATGGAGACCCCGGCCTCCTTCATCAGCCGGATGTCCTCGGCCCTGACCTCCTCCGGCCAGTGCTCCGGGTTGTAGTCGCCGCCGAAGTGGATGCGCCTCACGTGTGCGTCCTCCGCCCCTCTTGCTGATGACATAATTTACGAATTAACGTGCGGGCAACGTAGAAGCCCTCTGGCAGATCCGTCAATACCCGGAGCGTGACCTCGTGACAGCAGCCGGACCCACGCAACTCGGCCGCTTTGCCGGCCGCACCGCCGTCGTCACCGGAGCCGCCGCCGGCATCGGCGCGGCCGTCGCCCGGCGGCTCGCCGCCGAGGGCGCCGCCGTCGTCGTCGCCGACATCGACGGCGACCGGGCCGACGCCACGGCCGCCGAGATCACCGCCGCGGGCGGCACGGCCGCCGCCGTCACCGTGGACGTGGCCGGGGAGGAGGGCTGGGCCCGGATCGTGGCCGCGGCCGGCGCCTTCGGCCCCGTCGGCGTCCTCGTCTCCAACGCCGTCGCCGTCGACGTCGCGCCCGCGCACGAGACGTCGCCCGCGTCCTGGCGGCGCCAGGTCGACGTCGGCCTGACGGCCGCGTTCCTCGGCTTCCGCGCCTGCCTGCCCGGCCTGCGCGCGCAGCGGGGCGCCGCCGGCGCCGCGGTGCTGGTCTCGTCGGTGCACGCCAGGCACGGCATCCCGGGCCATCCCGCGTACGCCGCCGCCAAGGGCGGGCTGCTCTCGCTCGGCGGCCAACTCGCCGTCGAGTACGGCCCGTCGGTACGGGTGAACACCGTGCTGCCCGGTCCGGTGCTGACCCGGCTGTGGGACCGGGTCTCCGCGGAGGACCGCAGGGCCAGCGCGGCGCAGACCGCCGCCGGCCGGCTGGGCGCGCCGGAGGAGGTGGCCGCCGCCGTCGCCTTCCTCGCCTCGCCCGAGGCGTCCTACGTCACCGGCGCCAGCCTGGTCGTGGACGGCGGCTGGAGCGTCGTAAAGTCATCGGCCTGAGCGGGGCGGGCGGATCCCGGCGGAGCCGGGAGTGGCCGCCGGGCCCGGGGGAGCACGGGGAACAGGGGCACAGGGAAGGAGCAAGCGGCCATGTCGGGTTACGCCCGCCGCGGGGTGCACGGGCAGACGGTGGAGGCCCTCGCCCACCGCGTCCTCAGCGGTGAGATAGCCGAGGGCGCCACCCTCGACCTCGCCGCCATGCAGGCCGAGCTGGGCGTCAGCCTCACCGCGCTGCGCGAGTCGCTGAAGGTACTGGCCGCCAAGGGCATGGTCGACGCCCGGCAGAAGCGCGGCACGTTCATCCGGCCGCGCTCCGACTGGAACCTCCTCGACGCCGACGTGCTGCGCTGGCGCTTCGAGACCGCGGAGCGGCGGCAGGGCGACGGCGCCGCCGTGCGGGCGGCCTCCCCGCTGCTGCGGGACCTGGACGAGGTGCGCGGCATCGTCGAGCCGGCGGCGGTGCGGCTGGCGGCGGTGCGGCGTACCGCCGCGGACCTGGCGGCGCTGGACGCGGCGCTCGCGGCCATGGCCGAGGGGCGCGACGGGACGACTGCCTCTGCCGCGGCCGTCGCGGCGGACCTCGCGTTCCACCGCGCCCTGCTGGCCGCCTCGCACAACGAGCTGCTGGAGCGCATGGACCTGGTCATCGCCACCGGCCTGGCCGCCCGCGACCGGCTGGTGCACGGCCCCGGGCACCGCCCTCGGGATCCGGTGCCGAGCCACCGCGCGGTGCTCGACGCGGTACGGGCCCAGGACCCGAACGCGGCCGAGGCGGCGATGCGCAGGCTGCTCGCACAGGCGGCGCACGACCTGGCCGAGCTGAGCGCGGCACCGGGCCCGGAGCCCACCCCGGCGCCCGCGGCGGCGGACGAACAGGGGACCGAACAGGGGGCCGGGGCGTAGCCGGCGCACGAGCGCGCCCCGCCGCGCGGACGCATCCGCACGACGGGGCGGCGAAGAACTCCCGCGGGCCCACGGCCCCGGGGGTCAGTACCAGTTGTTGGCCTGCCAGAACTCCCAGGCGGCGCACGGGCTGCCGTAGCGCTCGTTCATGTAGTCCAGGCCCCACTCCAGCTGGGTGACCGGGTTGGTCCGCCAGTCGGAGCCGGCCGACGCCATCTTGTCGCCCGGCAGGGCCTGCATGAGGCCGTACGCACCGGAGCTGGGGTTGGTCGCGGTGTGGTCCCAGCCGCTCTCCCGCTCCACGATGTTGCTGAAGCAGGTGAACTGGTCCGCGGGCACGATCTCCCGGGCCGCGGCCTGGATGCCCGACTCGGTGGTCGGGACGCTCGCCTGCGACGCCTCCGTGGCACCGCCGGAGCCGCCGGAACTCCCGGAGGACGACGCGCCGTTCGGGTCGATCGACTTGTCGACCTTGCCGCCCTCGGTGTCGATGCGCAGCTCGGTGCCGACCTTCAACGCGGCCGGGTTGTCGCCGATGGCCTTCTCGTTGTCGACGTACACGCGCTGCCAGCCGCCGGGCACGTCGTACTTCGCGGCGATCTTGGACAGCGTCTCGCCGGCACCGACGGTGTGCTGGACGTAGCGCTGCTGCTTCTCGCTCTCGGCGGCGGTCTGGTCGGCCTCGGCGGGCTTGCTCTCGGCCTTCCCGTCGAGGTCCAGCTCCTGGCCCGGGAGGATCAGGTGCGGGTTGTCGCCGACGGCAGCCTTGTTGGCCTCGTACAGCCGCTGCCAGTCGGCCCCGAATCCGTTGTCCTCGGCGATCTCCGAGAGGGTGTCGCCCTTTTCGACCGTATAGGCGTGCGCGGCGGTCGCCGCGACTCCGCCGGCGACGGGGAGGGCTATGCCCACTCCCGCGGCGGCGGCATAGCGGCGGGTGGAGCGCGACTTGGGCGCGCGCCGGGTGCCGGTTCCGGCCATGGTGGCTCGCTCTTTCTCCGACGCCTGCGAAGTGAGCTGTCGGGTTCGGGCTGGAGTTGCCCGGCCGCGTCGTGCGGTGCGGCTTCACCCCGAGTCGGGGAGTCCGGTGCGGTTGCCACCGGGCCTCCGGCCGACGGAGAAATGGTTCCCCCGCTCCTGCCCGAACGGCTGTGGGGACGACGGTTCCGGGCTCCGACGGGCAGGATTCGGCGTACCGGAGCACGGTGCTCGCGTCTGCGAACCTCTCGGACACTAGGAGATCGAACGGCAGATCACAAGAGGATCACGAGGATCCACGCGGACTCTGACGCTCCGTGGCTACGCGTGCACGTGTAGGGCGGTTGGTGCGCTTGTGGCGTTGGACACCTCCGCCGCGGCGCAGCGCCTCCAGCAGCGGCGGCCCCGCCGGTACGACGAGACCGTGCACCCCGCGGTCCGCGGCGCCGGACAGCGCGGCCCGCCAGGCGTCCGGCCCGGCCGGCGCCGCCACCGGGGTCCAGGGCCCGGCGCCCGGCTCCTCGTACCCGGGCCCGGCGGGCGCCAGCCGGCGGAAGGCGGGCACCGTCGGGGCGACGGCGACGAGTTCCGCGCACCGCCGGGAGTCGGCGGCGAGCGCGAGCCGGCGCTCGCTCAGCAGCACGACGGTGGCCAGCGCCCGGGCCAGCCACGCGGCCTGCGGAACACTGTCGGGCAGGGCGACGACGAGCTTCGCCCGGTTCGTGGCGCCGGCCAGGGCGGCGGCGAGCGCCAGCACGTCGTGCGCCGGGTCCGGACCGCCGTCCAGCCACAGCGCGTCGGCGCCCGCGGAGTCGTACGCCGCGCACTCCGCCAGCCAGACGCCGGGCTCCTCCGGCATCTTGGGGAGCAGTACCCCGACGTGGACCGCCCGTCTAGCGCCGGCAGCGCCGCCGGACGGGGGTGGAGATGCGCTCATCGTGGGCCTCCCCGAGTGGCTGATGAGGGCCATCGGGGGCATACCGTACGCCGTTACGTCGCGTAAGGCAGCGGTTCGTGCACCCACAGTTCATGATTTCTGGAATTCCACGAGCGCCCGTACCCCCCGCAGACGCCGAGGGAGGGGACGCCCCCCGGGCGTCCCCTCCCTCTCTGTGCTCCCGGCCGGCGGCCCGCGTCAACCGACGCGGGCCACACCCCCGTTCGCCGGGTCGTGCTCGCCGTCCAGCGGGACCGGCGAGTGGACCCTGCGGCGCCGCCGCACGTGCGCGGCGGCGGCGCCGGGCTCGGTCATTCCGGGCTGCGGGAGAGCAGGAAGTCGGCTTCGCCGGCCTTCGCGCCCTCGATGAAGGCGTCCATCTCGCCGGGGGTGTAGATCAGGGCGGGGCCGTCGGGGTCGGCCGAGTGCCGTACCGCTATCCGGCCGTCCCGCAGCCTCATGGTCTCGACGCAGTTGCCGCCGTTGCCGCCGCTCCACGGCTTGCGCCAGCCCTCGGCGCCGAGGTCCGCGGCCGGCATACCGTTGTAAATGCGTTCCATTCACAGCTCCTTGCGGAAGTCCCGGAGGATCTCCTTCGTGCGTTTCGCCGTCGCCGCCTGGGCCGCCATGTGGTCCAGCGCGGCGAGGTGAGAGGCCACCTCGTGCCGGCCGTCGAGGTAGACGGCACCGGTGAGGTACTCGGTGTAGATCATGTCCGGCAGCTCCGGAACCGCGAACCGGAAGAGGACGAAGGGGCTGTACGTGCCCGGGTGGTGCCCGGTGCGGAACTCCGCCATCTGGAGCGTGACGTTCGGCCGCGAGGCGACGTCGAGGAGCCGGTCGACCTGCGCGCGCATCACCTGGCCGTCGCCCACCGGGCGGCGCAGCACGGTCTCGTCCACGATCGCCCAGAACCGCGGCGCGTTCTCGCGGGTGAGCAGCTCCTGGCGCTCCATGCGCAGCGCGACGTGCCGCTCGATCTCCGCGGCTCCCACCCGGCCGAGGGAGCCGACCTTCAGGACGTGCCGCGCGTAGTCCTCGGTCTGCATGAGGCCGGGCACGAAGTGCGGCTCGTACGACCTGATGAGCGACGCCGCGCCCTCCAGGCTCACGTACATGCTGAACCAGTCGGGCAGGATGTCGTGGAAGCGCTGCCACCAGCCGGGCTCGTTGGCCTCCTCGGTGAGCGCGACGAAGGCGTCGACCTCCTCCCGGTCGATGCCGTACGTCTGCAGCAGCAGCTGCACGTACGGGACCTTCAGCGCGACCTCGGCGGTCTCCATCCGGCGGACCGTGGCCGGGGCGACGCGCAGGATCCGGGCCGCCTCCTCGCGCTTCAGCCCGGCGTGCTCGCGCAGCTCCTGCAACCGCTTGCCGAGAACGACCTGCCCCACGGTCGGCGCGGACCGCGGTTCGCTCACGCCATACCTCCCTGTCGGAATGCCTCAAGCAGTGTGCCACGCCCAGTGCTTCGTGCCCACAGTGCAACAGCAACTCTGAAAAATTCACAGTGGGGGTTGCCAAGTGGTCGCGGCGGGACCATAGTTTGGGATGTGAGCCAGTCCACACAGCTGCATCGTTCGGGGGTCGTGACGCAGGACCCCGGCGTGCCGGGGGCCCGTTCGGGGGCGGATGCGGTGCGGTGCGGTTTCGAGGTGCCAGCACGAACGGAGGCCGTTGCGGTCGCCCGCCGGCTGGCCCGCGAGCAACTGCACCGCTGGGAGGTGGAGGGCGAGGTGGGAGACAGCGCCACCCTCGCCCTCTCGGAACTGGTGACCAACGCACTGCTGCATACGGGGAGTCGGCGCATAGGGTGCGAACTGCGCTGCAGCGCCGACAGCCTGCGGCTGGCCGTCACCGATCAGGGTGACGAGCCGGGAAGTCTGCGGGTGCAGCGGTCGTGCGCGGACGAGCAGGGTCGGGGGCTCCTGCTCGTCACCGCGGTAAGCAGCAGCTGGGGGGCGTATGACGCCCGACCCGGCCCGGGCCTGGTGGTCTGGGCGGAGCTGCGCCGTGAGGCGTCGGCGGCCGGGGGGGCCGCCGCGCCGAGCCACCGGCGGGCCGGTGCGTCGGACACATCGGGGGTCGACGCGGTGGCCGGCCGGGCGGTCGTCGAACGGGCGGCCGGATGATGCGCACCGGGCCCGGCGGTCGGCTGCGGCTGGCCGTACCGGGCGCGGGCGCCACGGCGCTCGGCTGCGACGCGGTGGGCGTGCCGGAGCGCATCGGGTACGACGTGATGACCCGGCTGCCCCGCGTCGGCTGCGTCTTCGCCGACGGCAGCCGGTGGTGGTGGATCGTGCCGGCCGGCTCCGACCTCGGTCTGCGCTGGCCGTCGGCCGTCGACTACGCCCCGGGAGCCGCGGTCTCCCGGGCCGCGGCCGGTCCGGGCGGCGGGGCGGCGGCCGTACCCCGGCTGGTGCACCGGCCGGCCGACGGCGTTCCGTACACGCCGCCGATCCCGCTGTACCTGCTGGTCTGTCGGCGCACCGGTGCCGAGCCCGCCTGGTCCTGCGACGTCGCCTGGACGGCCGCGGGCCGCAGCGACGCCGCCTGAGCACCCGCGGCGGACCGGTCGGCGGGCACCTCCTCGATTCGGTTGCGGGGGAGGTGCCCGCGGCCGGCCCGCCAAGGGGTAACGGCACCCGAGGGCCCCGTGCGCCAGACGTCCCGCGCCGGGTGTCCCGCGCTGCCGCGGACCTCGTTCATCAGTCCCGGCGCAGCGCCACCATCGCGTCGTAGCTCGTCTCGGCCGCCCAGATCGAGCCCTGCGGCTCCTCTGGCGCGCGGTCCTGCTCCCAGAAGTACAGCGGCAGCGCCGGCTCCCGCAGCCCGCCGAAGAACGTGTTGAAGTCCAGCTCGCCCTGGCCGAAGACGACGTCGCGGTACTGGTTCGTCTGTGCCGGGTCCCGCACGCCGTCCTTGGCGTGGAAGGCGATGTAGCGCCGCGGGGCGGCGTTGACGTAGTCCAGCGGGTCGAACTCGCCGAGCTGGTCGCGGAAGCGCAGCGAGGCGCCGAACGCCCAGAGGATGTCCAGCTCCAGGAAGACGTACCGCGGGTCGGTGCCGCTGAGGAACAGGTCGTGGCGCCGCACCCCCGGCTGGTCGGAGACCGGGCCGAACTCGTTGGTGTGGTTGTGCTGGTAGATCTTCAGCCCGTGGCGGCTGGCCGCCTCCCCGGACTCGTTGAAGCGGTCGGCGCCGGCCTGGATCTCCGCCGCCGTGCCGCCGGGGAAGTCGCTGGCGGTGCCGACGTAGTCCATGCCGAGCGCGACGGCGTTCTCGAACTCCTGCTCGCGGGTGTCCGCGTTGAGCAGCGCGTCGAGCCCGATGTGGGCGCCGCCGGCGCGCAGGCCGTTGTCGTCGAGCAGCGTGCGCAGCTTCGCCACGGTCATGTCCGGCTCCGCCGGCGAGGTGTAGCCGGCGAACTCGATGTGCTTGTAGCCGATCTCGGCCAGCTCCGTCAGTACCGGGGTGAAGCCGCGCTGCTGGATCTGGTCGCGGACGCTGTAGAGCTGGAGGCCGATACGGCCCCGGGGGATCAGGCCGCCGCGGCCGTTTCCGCGGGCGGCGGCGTGGGCCCCGGCGCCCGCTGCGACGGCGGCGGTGCCGGCCGCGGTGCCGGCGGCGGCCCGGAGGAATCCACGGCGGTGCAGGCTGGGCTTGCTCATGTCGTCTCTCCTGCGAGGTAGGTGTGGACGGGGTGGAGCCGCGGGGTGGCGTACGCGCGCACGCCACCCCGCGCCGTGCCGGAGGGTCAGCCGACGGCCTTCGTGACGGCCCGGTCGCTGCCGACGTGGCCGGCCGGGTCGGTGTACTCGGCGACGAACACGCCGGTGACGTTGCCCTCGGAGGGGTCGTGGCCCGCGATGGGCTCGGTCTGGATCGTGCCGCTGCAGCCCGCGGTGGTGCTCTGCGGGTGCCCGTGCGCGTCGTGGCCCACGATGTAGTGCACCTTGACCTTGCTGCAGTCCACCTCGGCCTCGTCGACCACCGTGACCTCGAACTCCACCGCGTCGCCGAAGTGGAACTCCTGGTCGTCGACCGGCTTGACCAGGGTCACTTCGGGCGCCTGGTCGCCGACGGTGACGTCGACGTCCTTGTACGCCGACCGGCCCTGGGCGTCGGTGACCTTCAGGGCCGCTTTGAAGGTGCCGTCCTCCTCGTACGTGTGCGAGGCGTTCACGTCGGTGGAGTCGGTCCTGCCGTCGCCGTCGAAGTCCCAGGCGTAACGCACCCGGTCCCCGTCGGGGTCGGCGGTGCCGTCGGCGGAGAACTCGACGGCCAGCGGCGCGAGGCCCTTGACCGGCGCGGCGGCCAGCTCGACCTTCGGCGCGTGGTTGCCGGTGCGGCCGATGTAGTCGATGCGGGAGAGCTGCGCGTCCGGGTTCTCCGAGAAGTAGCCGTCGCCGTACTCCAGGACGTAGAGGGCGCCGTCCGGGCCGAACTCCAGGTCCATGGGGTTGTCGACGGGCGGCGTGGCGACCGCCTGGGCGACCGGGTTGACCGCCTCCACGGCGCCGGAGCCGTCGAGCCTGAACTCCCGGATGTAGTCGCGGGACCACTCGGCGAACAGCGGCGTCCCGTCGTAGTACCGCGGCCAGGCCACATCGGGGTTCCGCAGCGTGGTCAGCGAGCTGTGCTCGTACGCCGGGCCCGCCATCGGGGCGATGCCGCCGGTGCCCAGGCCCGGGAACTCGGCGGACTCGCCGTAGGAGTACCAGACCTCCGGCTGCTCCACGGAGGGCAGCTCGGTGCGGCCGGTGTTGTGCGGCGAGGTGTTCACCGGCTGGTCGCAGTCGAAGGCCGCGCCGGAGGTCTCGGTGGCGAAGTCGAAGTCGTTGTACGGCAGTTCGGCGGTGGCGCAGTACGGCCAGCCGTAGTTGCCGGGCTCGTCGAGGACCAGCCACTTGCCGTGTCCGGCCGGGCCGCGGGCGTCGCTGGCCTCGCGGGCGTCGGGGGAGTAGTCGGCGACGTAGACGTCGTCGGTCTGCGGGTCGATCTCCATCCGGTACGGGTTGCGCAGGCCCATGGCGTAGATCTCCGGCCGCGTCTTGTCCGTGCCGGGCTCGAAGAGGTTGCCCCCGGGGATGCCGTACGAGCCGTCGCCGCGGACCTTGATGCGCAGCACCTTGCCGCGCAGGTCGTCGGTGTTCGCGGCGGTCCGCTGGGCGTCGAACGCCGGGTTGCGCCCGTCCCGTTCGTCGATCGGCGTGTAGCCGTCCGACTCGAACGGGTTGGTGTCGTCACCGGTGGTCAGGTAGAGGTTGTTCTGGGAGTCGAAGGCGATGTCGCCGCCGACGTGACAGCAGATGCCGCGGTCGACCGGGACCTGGAGGATCTTCTGCTCGGTGGCCAGGTCGAGGGTGTCGCCCTTGAGCTTGTACCGGGACAGCTGCAGGTGGCCCTGGTAGCGGTCCCAGTCCGCCTGCGTGCCCTCGAAGGGCGCGTCGCCCTCGTTGACGGGGGTGTCGGGGTCGTCGACCGGGGTGTCCAGCGGCGGCGAGTAGTAGAGGTAGACCCACTGGTTCTTGCGGAAGTCCGGGTCGATGGCGACGTTCTGCAGGCCCTCCTCGTCATGCTGGTACACGTCCAGCTCGGCGGCCAGCTTGTTCACGCCCGTGTCCGGGTCGTTGAGCCACACCTTGCCGGCGCGGGTGACGTGCAGGACCCGCTCGTCGGGCAGGACGGCGAGGTCGAGCGGCTCGCCCGGGCGGTCGTTGAGCGTGATCTTCTCGAAGGCGGAATCCGGTGGCGGCTGCTCGGCGGCGTTCGGCGCCGCCGCGGTCACGCCGGGCGCGACCAGCAGCGCGGCGCTGACCGCGCCGGCGGCGAACAGGGCCAGTCTCTTGAGCATTTCCCCTCCCAGGGGCTCGGACGGCAAGGCGGCTGGACACGCTCCTGGGTGGTCGACCCGTTTGCGCCGTCCTGATCGGCCCGCGCGCTGCGGCTCATGCGCGGCTTCACGTCCCCCCGCCGTACACGCTCCCGACATGTGACGGCGGCCGGTTGGAGATTAGACCTCTTTCGACGCAAGGCCAATGCCTACGACCAGAATCGGCGCTACTTTGTCTTTGGAAAGAGCAAACTAGGGTGTGGCGGGGGACGGTTCGGCACCCGGCCCGCAAGCGCCTCGGTCAGGCCGGCGTCTTGCCACCGGCGGGGAAGTCCGACGCCTCGCGCTGCCGCGGCAGCAGTACCTGGGTGTCCTGCTGGTGCAGCACGATGTTGCGCACCGGGTGGGCGATCTCGATGCCCTCCTCCCGGTAGCGCAGCTGCAGCCGCTTGATGAACTCGTGCTTGATACGGAACTGGTCGCTGAACTCCCCGGCCCGCAGTACCACGGAGAAGCCGGCGCGGGAGTCGCCGAAGGTGTGGAAGCGGACCACCGGGTCGTGCTCCGGCACGCCGCCCTCGACCGCCGCCATGATCTCCCGCGCCACCTCCACCGTCACCCGCTCGACCTGGTCGAGGTCGCTGGAGAGCGCGACGCCCGCCTGCACGACGATGGACAGCTCCTGCTCCGGGCGGTGGTAGTTCGTCATGATGGTGCTGGCGAGCTGGTCGTTGGGGATGACGACGAGGTTGTCCGACTGGGTGCGGATCACGGTGTTGCGCCAGTTGATGTCGGTGACGTAGCCCTCTTCCCCGCTGCTGAGCCGGATGTAGTCCCCGACCTGCACCGTCTTGGAGGCCAGGATGTGCACCCCGGCGAAGAGGTTGGCGAGCGTGTCCTGCAGCGCCAGCGCCACCGCCAGGCCGCCCACGCCGAGCGCGGTGAGCAGCGGCGCGATCGAGATGCCCAGGGTCTCCAGCAGGATCAGCAGCCCGATCGCCAGCACCGCGATCCGGGTGATGTTGACCAGGATCGTGGCCGAGCCCACGCCCTGCGAGCGGACCCCCATCAGCTGTGCGACCACCCGGGCGGCGGCGACGGTGACCGTCAGGATGAGCACGGCGACGACGATCTGGTCCACCGTGTGCTCGACCGGGCGCTTCAGCGGCAGCGACGCCGCGGCGATCGAGACGCCGCCGGCCAGTGCGCCCCAGGGGGCCATCGTGCGCAGCGCGCCCACGAGGATGTCGTCGCCTGCCCAGCTCGTCCGCGTCGCGCGCTTGCTCAGCCAGCCCAGCAGCACGCGCAGCAGCAGGCCGGCGCTGATGCCGCCGAGGACGGCGGCGCCGGCGACGACCAGATCGTGCAGAGTGAGGGCTCGGTTCACCTTGATACCTGTCTCGTTCGGGTACGGGGCACGTCCGGACGCCTGTGCGATCCGGCGTGGCCGCCATCCTGCCGCATACGGGCAGGGTGCTGGCCCCGTGCCCGGGCAAGCGGAGCGCCCGGGCGGGTCAGAGACGGAAGGGGAAGGTCAGGGTCAGCACTGAGGCGGCGCGGCTGCCGCCCGGCCACGGTGGTGATCACCGGCTCCGCTCCGCGACGGGCGCGACGGGGGTGGACCAGACCGGGACCCCGTCGTCCGGAGGGGGAAGGGCCGGACGGCGGGGTCCCGGGGTGCGGGGCGGGCTCAGTAGGCGCCGAAGACGTTGTCGATCGAGCCGTAGCGGTCGGCGGCGTAGTTGCACGCGGCGACGATGTTGGCGACCGGGTCGGTGATGATCGTCGAGGTGCCGGCCACGTGGTAGGCGGCGAAGGTGGGCGGGATCACCTGCAGCAGGCCCTGCGAGGGGATGCCGGCCGCGGCGTTGGAGTCCCAGTTGTTGATCGCGTTCGGGTCGCCGCCGGACTCCCGCAGGATGTTGCGGTAGATGCCTTCGTACGAGCCGGGGATGCCGTTGGCCTCCATGACGACGAGCGCCTCGTTGATCCACTCGTCCAGGGTCGTGCCCACCGTGGCCGGCGCGGCCGCCGGGGCGGCGGGTGCCTGGGGCGCGGCGGTGGCCTGCGGCGCCACCGCGACGCTGAGGGCTACGGCCGCGGCGGCGCAGCCGCCGGCGGCCAGCAGTCGTCTACGGGTGGAGAGGGCGGGGCGCTGACGGGCGGGAGCAGACATGTGAGCGGGTCTCTTTCCGTTTGCCGTACGTGGGGACGGCCGTCGGTAAATTGCGGCACCGAGCGACTCGGGAAGTTTTAACGGACATAAACCCGGAATGCACGCAGCCCTGTTACTACCCCTCATAGTGCGACAAGCCGCGGAGACTGCCCCTTCACTGAGGCGCCGGGCGGCCTGGTGCCGGGGGTATGTACGACGGCGCTTCGTATGTGACGCAGCCCATATGGGCGAGGTCACAAGCGAAAAGGGCACCGATAAGTAAAACGGACATTGCCGTTCCTTTGCCTGCAAATTGCTAGGTGAAGGGGTGCGATCGGCCGCGTTCAGCCGGTCAGTTCCTTGGTCAGCGGTGCCGGGAAGCTGACCACGAGGCCGTGCGCCGCAAGCCAGTTCTCCAGCCGCTCCACCTCCTCGGCGACGGCCCGCCGGGCCTCCGCGCCGCGGTCGGCGAGCAGGCGGTGCACGACGGCGCCGTCGCGGCGCTGTGCCCAGGCGCCGACGATCTCGCCGCGCCACCAGACCGTGGGCCCGGCGTTGCCCGCGCTGTCGAAGAGGAGCCTCGTGTGGGCCGGGTCCGTATACCAGTCGCGGTCGCGCCAGCCCATGGTGGCCGGGTCGAGGCCGGGCAGCAGCGCCGCCCACGGGCCGGGGTCCGGGGCCTCGCCGAGATCGCCCGGCAGCACGTACCCGACACCCGCGTCGAGCGGCACCTCCGTCGCCGCGATCTCCGCCAGTGCGGCGCGGGCCTGGCCCAGGGGCAGCCCGGTCCACCACTTCACGTCCGCGAGCGTGCCCGGCCCGAACGCGGCCAGCCAGCGCCGCACCAACTCGGCGCGCGCCCGCGCCGGTTCCATCGGCGGCGCCGGCGGCGCCACCGCGAAGCGGAACTGCCCTGACGTCCAGCCGCCCAGCGGCCTGGTGCGCCGGATCCGGCCCTCCATGGCCAGCACCCGCATGACCCCGCTGCCGGCCCGGGGACGCGACTCGTACGACTTCCCCGGGTGCAGCGTGTACGTCACGGCCAACTCCGGCACGGCGGCCGTGACCTCGGCGGCGCTCGCCTCGCCCAGCTCCGCGAGCGCGGCCAGCGCCCGGTCCTGGGCGGCGGCCAGCCAGGCGTCGTCGTAGCCGGGCCCGGCGGTGGCGAGCTGCTTCACCAGCAGCGCGCGCTCGCGGGCGGCGACGGTCTCGGCGACGGCGAAGCGGAGCATCGGCACGAGACCGGTGGGCACCACCCACAGCGTGCGGCGCATCGCGTGCATCCGCTGCAGCGACCCGTCCTCGTACAGCGCCCGGTCCAGCGCGGCGAGCGACGGGTCGCGCATCCGGGCGCGGGCGGAGAGCGCGACGGTCGGCGAGTCCGTCGCGTGCAGCCCCACGAGCGCCTCCGCCACCTCCTCGGGCCGCGTGGCGCGCGCGGAGCCGACGAGCAACTGCCGGTGCGCGAGCCGGGCACGGCGCTGCGCGGTGGTGATCCCCATGCGGCCACCCTACGAAGCGGGTCTGACACCGGGCCCGCACGCCCCGGCGAGCCGCCGCCGGCGGGCCCGCCGGGGCGTCGGCGTCCTGGCCGAACCTAGCCCTCCCGGACCACCGCCACCGGGCACGGCGCCAGATGCAGTACCCCGTGGCTGGCCGGGCCCAGTTGTATGCCCGTCGCCCCCGCCCCGGCCGTCGCGTCCGCGGCCGGCGTGCGGCGGGCGCCGAGGACGACGAGGTCCGCCGTGGCCGCCGCCGTCAGCAGGGTGTCGCGCGCCAGGCCCTCCGGCGCCTGCCGCTCCAGCGGTACGTCCGGGTGGCGCTCCGCCGCCGCGCGCACGGCGCGGTCCAGCGCCCACTCCGCCTCCCGCATCCGCGGGTCCGGCGCCCCGCCCAGGGTGTGCGCGTGCGTCGCCACGCCCCGCTCCGGCGAGCGCCAGGAGTGCACCGCAGTCACCGCGCAGCCGCGCGCCTGCGCCTGCCGGAACGCGAAGTCCACCGCCGCCGGCTCCGCCCCGTCGTGCCCGGTGCCGAGCACGATCCGGCCGAACTCGCCGCGCCGCGCCCGCTCCTCGCCCCGTACCACCACGACCGGGCAGGCCGCCCGCGCCGCCACGGTCAGCGCCACCGACCCCAGGGGCAGGGCGTCGTGCCCCCCGCGACCCCGGTCGCCGACGACGAGCACCGTGCCCTTGTCCGCCTCGCGCAGCAGGGCCGGCACCGGGTCGCCGGACAGCGACTCCGCCTCCACCGGCACGTCCCGGCCGTGCTCGCGGGCCCGTTCGCCCGCGGTCGCGAGGATGTGCTCCGCCACACTCCGGCCGCGCGGCCGGGCGGCGGTGAACTCCGGCCACGTGCGCTCGTACGGCTCCCACAGCGGCGCGTACACGATCCGCACGCCGACGCCGTGCCGGACCGCCTCGGCCACCGCCCAGTCGAGCGCCGCGAGGCTCGCGTCCGAGCCGTCCACCCCTGCTACCAACTTCCTCATGGCCACGAGGCTTGCATACGGCGCACGGCGCGGGCGAGGGGTCACCCGCCCCGGTGGGGCCCGGCGCGCGCCCCTCGGGCGCCGTCTCCGGCCGTCGCCTCCGGGGCGTCGGGGGCCGCGGGGGAGTACGGGACGGGCCGCGCGCCCCGTGCCGCGCCGGCCGCCGTGGCCGGCGAAGCGGGACCGGCGGGCCCGAGCAGTTGGACGCGTCCTCTTGCGCCGACCTCAAGTGATCTGGGACACAAGGAGTGCGGCCTTGTGTGCTACTCACGGGTTGGTCATACTCGGCGAGTTGTCTGGCAGTGATAAATCCGTTCGCTGCTGCTTGGCATGCGCATGTCCACTCAAATCCTCCAGAATCCCCCGCCGCCGGACGGATCCAACCCCCCATAGGAGGCAGCACGTTGAAGTATCGAGCCATATCCAAGAGCCGGTACGCCATCGCCGGCGTCGGCGCCGCCGCGCTGATCGCCGGCAGCCTGACGCTCGCGACAGCCAACGCCAGCACGAGTGAGCCCGACGCCGACACTCTCTCGTCGGCCGCCGCAAGCGACCTCGCGGGCACCCTCGTCCAGGACCTCAAGGGCGGTGCGGCCGGGGCGTACTACGACGCCAAGGCCAAGGAACTCGTCGTCAACGTCGTCAGCGACGAGGCCGCCGAGCAGGCCGAGGCGGCGGGCGCCCGTGCGCGTACCGTCGACCACACCACGAAGCAGCTCAAGGCCGCCAAGGCGGACCTCACCCAGGGCGCCACCGCCGGCACGTCGCGGGCGCTCGACCCGGTCACCAACCAGGTCGTCGTCACCGCCGACAGCACGGTCAAGGGCGCCGAACTGGCCCAGCTGAAGAAGGAGGTCGCGGCGCAGGACGGCAAGGCGGTGCTCAAGCGCAGCGAGGGCACGTTCAAGCCGTACATCGCCGGTGGCGACGCCATCTACACGGGCGGCTCGCGCTGCTCGCTCGGCTTCAACGTGACCAAGGGCGGGGAGCCGTACTTCCTGACCGCCGGTCACTGCGTCGAGCTCGGCGGCAGCTCCTGGTCCGAGAGCTCGGGCGGGCCCGTCATCGGCGAGGCCGAGGGCGCGACCTTCCCGGGCAACGACCGGGCGCTCGTCAAGTACGTGGCGGACACCGAGCACCCGAGCGAGGTCGACCTCTACGACGGCACCACCCAGGAGATCACCGGTGCGCGTGAGGCCACGGTCGGCGAGACCGTGCAGCGCAGCGGCAGCACGACCCAGGTGCACGACGGCACCGTCATCGCGCTCGACGTGTCGGTGACGTACCCGGAGGGCACGGTCGACGGCCTGATCCAGACCGACGTCTGCGCCGAGCCCGGCGACAGCGGCGGCTCGCTCTTCGCGGGCACCGACGCGCTCGGCCTGACCTCGGGCGGGAGCGGCGACTGCTCCAGCGGCGGTGAGACGTTCTTCGAGCCGGTGGTCGCGGCCCTCGACGAGTACGGGGCCACGCTTCCGTAAGCGCGGCGCACCACGCGCCGACGCACCATGTGAACGGCGTACGACCCGGGCCCCCGGCACCGCACGGTGCCGGGGGCCCGGCCGTGTCCGCGGCCCACCGGCCGCCGTCAGCCGCGGGGCGGCCGGCCGCGACTCCGCCGCCGGTCAGCGCAGCAGGCGGAGCGCCGCGGGGAGCACGTGCGCCGTCAGCGGCAGGGCGGGCGCGGGGATGCCGTCGGTCGCGTACGGCAGCGGCCGGTCGGCCGCCACGCGCACCTGCCGCCCGCGCAGCACCTCGCCGCGCGCCCGCGTCCGCCGCCCCGGGCCGCCGCCGAACACGGCGACGTCCAGCGCCCCGTCGTCGAGCCGGACCTCCGCGGCACAGTCCCCGGCGGAACCGCCGGGGCAGGGGGCGTTGGCGACGACGGCGGTGTGCCCGCGCATCTCGTACGGCGTGCCGTCCACGGTGATACGGAAGAGCGCCGACCGCCGCGACGCCAGCGCGCGCCCCGGCGCCGTGCGGGCCGCGCCCGCACCGATCCACACCGCGCCGAGCGCCACCGCCGCGGGCCGCTCCGGGGCCTGCACCCGCAGCACGTCCACCGGCCGCGGCTCGCCGCCCAGCAGCAGCTCCGCCAGCTCCTCCGCCGCCCGTGGCAGACCCAGCGCCCGCGCGACGGCGCCCTGCCCGACCGCGCCGGGCACCAGCCCGCACACCGCGTCCGTACCCGCGAGCGCGCCGGCCACGGTGGCGGCCATGCCGTCGCCGCCCACCGCGAGCACGGTGCGGCCCGACGCGGCGGCCCGCCCGGCGAGTTCGGCGGCGTGCTCGAAGCCGCGGCTGTACTCCGCCTCGACCTGCGCCCCGGCGCCGCGCAGCGCGCGGGCCAGCGGGATGAGCGCCGCGGCCCCGGCGGCCCGGCCGGCGGCGGGATTGACGATGGCGGTGAAGCGGCGCATGGCGGGCTCCGGTTCGGGGGGTGCGGGGACTTCGTGCGGCGGCCGGGTGCGGATCGGGGGTGGGGCGGCGGGCCCGGCGGCCGGACGACCGGCCCGCCGCGACGCCGGGGCACCACCCGCCGCGACCGCGCCGCGCGCGGCAGCCGGCGTACGTACGCCCGCATCCCGCCCCGGCGCCCTCACTCGTCCGCCCGCGGCAGCAGCACGCCCGGGTTGAGGACGCCCGCCGGGTCGAGCGCCGACTTGACCGCGCGCAGCGCCGCCACGCCCAGCGGGCCGATCTCCCGGGCGTACCACGGGCGGTGGTCGGTGCCCACGCCGTGGTGGTGGCTGATCGTGCCGCCGCACTCCAGGATCGCGTCGCTCGCCGCCCGCTTGGCCCGCTCCCACGCGCCCAGCGGGTCGTCGCCCCGGGCGCCGACCACCGTGAAGTACAGCGACGCGCCCGTCTCGTACACGTGCGAGACATGGCACATTACCAGCGGCGGCGTGCCCGCGGCGGTCAGCGTCCCGGTCAGCGCCCCGCGCACCGCCTCGTACAGCCGGGGCAGCGCCGGCCAGAAGCCCGCCGTCTCCAGCGTCTCCGCGAAGGCGCCGGCGTCCAGCAGGGCGTCGCGCAGGTACGGGGCCCGGTAGCGGCCCTGCGCCCACGCCTCGCCCGGCGCCGCGCCGAGCGGCTCGCCGCCGGCCGCCCGCAGGGCGACGTGCGCCGCGGCCCGGCGGTCCGCCGCCTCGCCCGCCGCGCCCTCGTACCCGGCGACGACCAGGCAGCCGCCCGGCTGGGGCGCAGCCGCGCCGATGTCCTCGGGGCGGGCCAGGCCCACCATCGTCTCGGTCTCGTCGGACAGCCGCAGCACCGTCGGCAGCGGCCCGTCCTGCGCCAGCGCGCGCAGCGCCGCCGAGCCCGCGTCGAAGGAACCGAACCGCCAGCCCTCGTACGCCCGGACCTGCGGCAGCGGCCGCACCCGTACGGTCACAGAGGTGATCACCCCGAAGGCGCCCTCCGAGCCCAGCACCAGCTGGCGCAGGTCGGGCCCCGCCGCCGAACGCGGCGCCCGGCCGAGCCGCAGCGTGCCCTCCGGCGTCGCCACGGTCAGCCCGACGACCATCTCGTCGAACCGCCCGTAGCCCGCGGACGCCTGCCCGCTGCCGCGCGTCGCGGCGAAGCCGCCGATCGTCGCCCACTCGAAGGACTGCGGGAAGTGGCCGAGGGTGAACCCGCGCTCGCCGAGCAGCCGTTCGGCCTCCGGCGCGCGCAGCCCGGCGTCGAGGACGGCGGTGCGCGCGACCTCGTCGAGCGCGGTCAGCCGGTCGAGGCGGCGCAGGTCGAGCGCCACCACACCGGAGAAGCCCGCCCCGTTCGCGTACGGCGCGAGCCCGCCGGTCACCGATGTGCCGCCGCCGAACGGCACCACCGCCACCCGCCGCTCCGCGCACGCCCGCAGCACGGCGAGCACCTCGTCGTGCCCGCCCGGCAGCACCACGGCGTCCGGCGCGTCCGCGACCTCGCCGGCGCGGATGCGCAGCAGGTCGGGGGTGGACTTGCCGCGGGTGTGCCGCACCCGGACCGCCGCGTCGGTGCGTACGTGCTCCGCACCGCCCGCCGCCCGCGCGAGCGCGTCGAGGACGTCCGCGGCCAAGCGCGGCGCCGGCACGTCCAGGTCCGCCAGGGCCACCGGCGGCGTGTCCGCCGGCCGCACCCCCAGCAGGTCGCGCAGCAGGTCACGGACGCCGTCGGGGAGGGGCGCCGCCTGCCCGGGATCGCCCCACCCGTTCCACAGCATGTCCAACGCGGTCCTCCCGTACGGGCGTACGACCCAGGACCTGCCGTTCGGATCTTTGCCGGGTTCGCGACCCCTGGCACTGCTCCCCCTGCCTGATCCAGCAAGATCCAAACGGCGGGCCCTAGCCGGAGGGCTTTCCTCCGCCGTCATTCTCGTTACACTGTGACAGGTGAAGTCGAAACGTCACAAGCCCTCGCTGGACGACCTCGCGCTCGACGCGCTGCGCGACTGCGTCCTGGCCGTGGGCGTGCGCCGCACCACGCTCACCGACGTGGCCCGCCGCGCCGGCGTGTCGCGGATGACGCTCTACCGCCGCTGGCCCGACGTGCAATCGCTGGTGGGCGATCTGATGACGCGCGAGTGGATCGATGTCGCGCGCGGCGCCCTGCCCGCCGCGGACGGCGCGGCGAACGCGCGCGAGCTGCTGGTCGCGGGGCTCACGGAGGGCTCGCGGGAGCTGCGCGCGCACCCGTTGTTCCGCAAGATCCTCGACGTCGACCCCGAGCTGCTGCTGCCGTACATGCTCGACCGCCGCGGCGCCAGCCAGGACGTCCTGCTCGACCTGATCGCCGACGACGTGCGCAAGGGCCACGCCGACGGTTCCGTACGCGAAGGGCACGCGGTGCGGCAGGCCAGGGCCGCGCTGCTCGTCGTGCAGTCCTTCACGTTCTCGATGCGCACGATGACCGACGAGGACGACCCCGACCTCGGCACCGCCGCGTTCGAGCGCGAGCTGCGGGGGGTGCTGGAGAGGATGCTCGCGCCATGACCGGGCAGAAAGCGGCAGCGGACCGCGGGGCCGGTGCGCGGACGGCCGCCGACCGGGACTTCTCCCTCAACGCCCGCCGCCGCGCCCGCGAGCTGGCCGGGCTGGCCGCCGGCGAGCGCGTCGACCTGCTGGTCGTCGGGCTCGGCGCCACCGGCGCCGGGGTCGCGCTGGACGCCGCCGCGCGCGGGCTGTCGGTCGCCGCGATCGACGCCCACGACCTGGCCTTCGGCACCTCGCGCTGGAGCAGCAAGCTCGTCCACGGCGGGCTGCGCTACCTGGCCTCCGGCCAGGTCGGCATCGCCCGCGAGTGCGCGGTGGAGCGCGGCGCGCTGCTGGAGCACATCGCGCCGCACCTCGTGCACGTCCAGCCGTTCGTGATTCCCCTCACCCCGCTGACCACCCGTGCCCAGGCCGCCGTCGCCTGGGCCGGGCTGCGCTCCGGCGACCTGCTGCGCGCCGCCGCGCGCACCTCCCGCGCGGCGCTGCCCGCGCCGCGCCGGCTGTCGGCGGTGGAGACCTGGCAACTCGTGCCCGGGCTGCGGCGCTACGGGCTGCGCGGCGGGCTCGTCTCCTGGGACGGGCGGCTGACCGACGACGCCCGGCTGGTGACGGCCGTGGCGCGGACCGCCGCGGGGTACGGCGCCCGGGTGCTGACCCGGGCCCGGGCGGTGGAGCTGACCGGCTCCGGCGCGGTCGTCCGCGACGAGACGACGGGGGAGCGGCTGCACATCCGGGCCCGCGCGGTGGTCAACGCGACCGGGGTGTGGGCC
Organism: Streptomyces sp. CNX435; assembly: GCF_059570575.1. NCBI lineage: Bacteria > Bacillati > Actinomycetota > Actinomycetes > Kitasatosporales > Streptomycetaceae > Streptomyces > Streptomyces sp. CNX435. The sequence continues at coordinate 251,657 of NZ_JCANTA010000002.1, forward strand.
GGTTCGCTGGTGCCCGGGGTGCGGCTGCGCCCGTCGCGCGGCACGCATCTGGTGCTGCGCGCCGAGGCGCTGGGGATGGGGCGGCAGGCGGGCGGGGCGGGGGTGCACATCCCGATCCCGGGGGCGCCCGCCCGGTTCGCGCTGGTGCTGCCGCAGGACGACGGCCGGGTGTACGTGGGACTGACCGACGAGCCGGTCGACGGCGACGTGCCGGACGAGCCGGCGGCGCCGGAGACGGACGTCGGCTTCCTGCTGGACGTGCTGGACTCCGCGCTCGACGTGCCGGTGCGCCGGTCGGACGTCGTCGGCGCGTTCGCCGGGCTGCGCCCGCTGCTGGAGAGCGACGGCCGTACCGCCGACCTCTCCCGCCGGCACGCGATCCTCACCTCGCCGGACGGCGTGGTCACCGTCGTCGGCGGCAAGTTGACGACGTACCGGCGAATGGCCGAGGACGCCGTCGACGCGGCCGTGGCCGGCGCCGGGCTGGCCGCGGGCCCGTGCCGTACCGCCCGGCTGCCGCTCGTCGGCGCCGCGCCGCCGGCGGAGCTGGCGCGGCTGGACGCGCCGCGCCGGCTGGTGCAGCGCTACGGGACGGAGGCGCCGGCGGTGCAGGCGCTGGCCGCCGCCGAGCCCGCGCTCGCCGCGCCGGTCGTCCCCGGATACCCGGTCACCGGCGCCGAGCTGGCCTGGGCCGTACGCCACGAGGGCGCCCTCGACGAGGCCGACCTGCTGGACCGGCGCACCCGCCTGGGGCTGGTGGCGGCGGAGCGGGCGGCCGCGGTGGCAGCCGCCCGCGAGGTGTTGTCCGCGCTGCCCGGGGCGGTCAGCCCAGGGCGTTGAACACGGGGTAGTAGCCGCCGGACTGCCCGGCGGCCGTGGGGTGGTAGGAGTCGCCGATGGGGAAGGTAACGCTGTGCAGCCATTCGCTGTCCGAGCAGATCTCGTGCCCGGTGAACGCCGGCCGGACGTCGCCGTACGAGAAGCCGTGGTCGGCCGCGCGCTTGGCGGTCACGTCGCTCAGCAGGTCGGCGGCGCCGTTGATGGCGGCCCGGGATTCCTCGCTGATGCCGAAGACGCAGCCGCCGCCCAGCTGGTATATCCGCGGGTAGCCCAGCACGACGACCTGCGCGTTGGGGGCGCGGGCGCGGATCGCGTCGTACGCCGCGTCCAGCCGCCCGGGCAGGCTGCCCTCGATGTACGTGCGCGCCTCGTTGATGCGGTCGATACAGGCCGACTCGCCCTGGAGCACACAGGTGGTCATCGCGTCGGCGAAGCCCGCGTCGTTGCCGCCGATGCTGATGGAGACGAGGGAGGTGGCGGAGTCGAGCGGGCCGAGCTGGTTGCTGATGACGTCGTCGGTACGGGCGCCGGAGCAGGCGGTGAAGGAGAAGGACGCCGGGGCGTGGGCGTTCTTCCACAGCACCGGGTAGGCGTTGTTGCTCCGCTTGCAGTCGCCGCTTCCCGAGTCGTACGAACCGGCGCCGACGCCGGAGGCGTAGGAGTCGCCGAGCGCTACGTAGTTCTCGGCGTAGGTGCTCCCGGCGTGGGTGCTCTCGGCGGCTTGGGTGGGCGCGGTGCCGAGCAGCGCCACTGTGGTGGCGACGAGGAAGCCCAGCAACAGCCGCAAGGGCCGGGCAGTTCTCATGGAACCCCCTGGGGGTGAGGTTTTACCGAGTGGTAACCACACCCTGCCCTCTGACACCCATGTCCATGCCAAGGCGCAACTGCGCGCCTGTGATGCGCCGTTCAACCCCTGTTGTGCGAGTTCGCCATGGCATCAGCTGATAATCAGGGCGGCCGTCCGCCCGTTCCGTTCGACGACCTGACCGCAACCGGCAGAGTGCGCCTCTGCGTTGGAGCGTGAGCGACCACCGTGACCGGGAAGAGAACGCTGAGCCCTCGGGTGCGGCCGCTCGGGCCCCGCCCCGGCCGCCCCGACACCAGGGCGGACATCATCCGCGCCGCGAAGCGCATGTTCGCCCGCGGCTACGGCTCCTGCAGCCTGCGCGCCGTCGCGCGTGAGGCGGGTGTCGACCCGTCCCTCCTCGTCCAGTTCTTCGGCAGCAAGGAAGGGCTGTACCTGGCCGCCATCGCCGACGTCATGCGCCCCGACGACGTACTCGACCGGATCGTCGGCGACACCTCCGACGGACTGGGCCGCAGGCTCGCCGGCTACTACTTCGATCTGTGGGACGACGCCGAGACCAGGTGGCCCTTTCAGGCGATCCTGCTCTCCGCCGCCTCGTACCAGCCGGCCGCCGCCGTCCTGCGCGACTTCATCACCCGTGAACTGGTCGCCCGCGTCGCCGCCCGCGCCGTGCCGGACCGGGCGGAGCTGCGCGCGGGCCTCGCCGGCTCGCACCTCGTGGGCACCGCGCTGGTGCGCTACGTGGTGAGATTCGGTCCGCTCGCCGAACTGCCCCGGCCGGAGCTGGCCGAGATCGTGGGCGGCACCATCGACGGGTATCTCTTCGGCCCGCTGCCGTCCACCGGCGGCTAGCCCGGCGGCCGGCGCCGAGTCAACCTCACGGGCCGCCCCTGCGTCAGGGGTGGGGGCGGTGGCGTCCCGAAGCTGCGGCGATCTAGAATCCCGAGCTAACTCAACAGATGTTGATAAAGGGCTTCGTGCCGTGATGGACTCGGCGTAATCGGCGCACTGCCGGAGGGAGAATAATGGCCTTCGACATACCGGGCTACATCAGCACGGCCGGACGCGTCCAGGTCGACGACCTGGACCTCGACGCGTTCGCGGAGCGCCCGCTGTCCGAGGAGGCGCTGCGCTGCCTGCGCTACATGTCGGACGTGGAGAGCCACACGATCTGCTACCTGCGGGACGTGCTGGTCACCCCGTCCCACCGCGACCCGGACGTGACGGCGTTCATGTCGATGTGGGCCTTCGAGGAGTTCTGGCACGGTGAGGCGATCGACTCCGTGCTGCGCGCCCACGGGCAGAAGGCCGACTACGACCACATCCGCGAGGTGCGGGAGGCCCAGGGGCTCAAGGACCGGCTGGCGCCGATCTACCAGTCTGTCGCGGCCAACGCCATCGGCGACGACTTCGTCGCCGTGCACATGACGTGGGGCGCCATAAACGAGTGGTCCGCGCACGCCGCGTACGGAAGCCTGATCGAGAAGGAGCGGCACCCGGAGCTGACCAAGCTGCTCGGCCGCATACAGCGCCAGGAGTCCCGGCACCTCGCGTTCTACGCCAGCCAGGCCAAGGAGCGCCTGGAGCGCTCCAAGCGCGCCCGCTCGCTGGCCCGCTGGGTGACCGAACGCTTCTGGCAGCCCGTCGGCTCCACCATCCAGCCGGTGGAGGAGACCCGCTTCGTGCTGCGGCACCTGCTGGGCGACGACGCGGGCGCCGAGGCGGTGCGCAAGATCGACGAGAAGGTGCACAAACTCCCCGGCATGGCCGGGCTCAACCTGGTCCAGCGCGGCGTCGCGAACTTCGGCGCCGGAGTGCCGGTGGCGGTCGCGTCCGCCGGCCGCGGCTCCCGCGCGCGCGGGCTGCTGGCCGGCGCCGCGGTGGTCGCCGGCGCGGCCGGGATCGCCGCCGTACGACGCCGATCGGCGGGCTCGCAGGCATGACGGAAGCCGGCCCCGCCGCCCCCGACACCGGCGACACGGATGCAGCCGCGGCCGCCGCCGCGCTGCTGGACGAAGTCGGACGACTCGGGAGCGTCGCGGTGGCATACTCCGGTGGCGTGGATTCCACGGTCGTCCTCGCCGCGGCCGTACGCGCCCTCGGCCCCGGCCGGGCCGTCGCCGTCATCGCCGACTCGCCCGCCCTGGCCCGCGGCGAGCTGGCCCTCGCCCGTGACACGGCGGCGGACCTCGGCGCCCCACTCGTCGTCCTGGACACCGACGAGCTGTCCGTCGCCGGCTACCGCGCCAACGCCGGCGACCGCTGCTACTTCTGCAAGCAGACCGTCCTCGGCCGGGTCGCGGGCTACGCCGCGGAGCACGGCTTCGCACACGTCGCCACCGGCACCCACCTCGACGACCGGCGCGCCGCCCACCGCCCCGGGCTGCGCGCCGCCAAGGAACTCGACGCCGCCGAGCCGCTGGCCGCCGCCGGTCTCGGCAAGGCCGCGGTGCGCGCGGTCGCCCGGGCGTGGGGGCTGCCGGTCGCGGAGAAGCCCGGCATGCCGTGCCTGGCGTCCCGTATCGCGGTGGGCATCCCGGTCTCCAAGGACCGGCTGCACCTGGTCGAGCGCGCCGAGGAGCGGGTCCGCGAGACGCTGGACGAGCACCGGGTGGGCGCCCGCGACGTCCGCGTACGCCTGCTGAAGCGCGGCTTCCGGATCGAGCTGGACGCGCCCGCGCACCGCGAGGTGGCCGCCGCCCACGGCCTCGGCGACACGCTGCTGCGCGAGGTCGCCGCCGTCGGCCCGCTCGGCGAGGGCAGCCTCGCCGCCTACCGCACCGGGGCCGTCAGCACCGCCCGCGCCGCCTCCCGCACCGCCTCTCCCGATGGAGCGCCGACGCGATGAGCGAGCCGAGCGACAGCGCCCGCGACGCCACCGGCCTCACCGGCACCCCGTCGGGAGAGGCGGCGCTGCTGGACGGCGGCGTCGCGCAGGTCGGCGACTTCGCCCGGCTCGACGTGGGCCGGCGGCGCCGCACCGGCGTCCCCGAGGTCGTCTACGCGGACGGCAAGACCCCGCAGCAGACGCTCCAGCTCCTCGCCGAACTGCGCCGCCGGACACCGGACTCCCCGGCGCTGGCCACCCGCTGCCCCGAGGAGGTGCTGCGGGAGGCGGCCGACGCCTTCGCGGACGAGCCGGTACGGGCCGACAGCCGCGCCCGCACCGTCACCGTGGGCGCGCTGCCCGCCCCGCGCGGCACGGTCGCCGTGCTCACCGCCGGCACCAGCGACCTGCCCGTCGCCCGCGAGGCCGTCGCGACCCTCGACGCCCTGGGCACCGGCTCCCGGCTCTTCGCCGACGTCGGCGTCGCGGGCCTGTCCCGGCTGCTCTCGCTGCTCACCGAGGTACGCGCCGCGGACTGCGCGATCGTCGTCGCGGGCATGGACGGCGCCCTCCCGAGCGTGGTCACGGGCCTGCTCACCGCCCCCGTCGTCGGCGTCCCCACGAGCGTCGGCTACGGCTTCGCCGACGGTGGCCGCGCCGCTGCCGCGGCGATGCTGGCCTCCTGCGCCCCCGGTCTCACGGTCGTCAACATCGACAACGGCTTCGGCGCCGCCGTGCACGCCGCCAAGATCGTGGGGGTGCGCGTCGGTGAGTGACCCACGGATGTCCGCCGCGCTGGGGGCGTACGCCCTGCCCGGCTGCCGGGCCGGTGTGGCGGGGGAGCGGCCGGGGGAAGGCTCTTCCGGTGATCGCGCAGCACGGTTCGTACGGAACGCGTCGGGGGTGGCGCACGGTGGCTGAAGAGACGGCCGCGGCCCACCTCGACTGCACCGCCGGGGTGGCCGGCGATATGCTGCTCGGCGCGCTGCTCGACGCCGGCGCGAGCCTCGATGCCGTACGGGACGCGGTGGCGGCGCTCGGCATCGACGGGCTGGAGGTGTCCGTGGCGCGCGACCGCCGCGGCGGCTTCGGCTGCAACCGCGTCACCGTCCACCGCCCCGCCGTCGCCGACCACCACCGCCACCTCGCCGACGTCCTCGCCGACATCGGCCGCGCCGTCGGCGCCGGACTCGCCGAGGACGCCGCGGAGTTCGCCGCCCGCGTCTTCCGGCTGCTCGCCGAGGCCGAGGGCAAGGCGCACGGCACCAGCGCCGACGACGTCCACTTCCACGAGGTCGGCGCCTTCGACGCGCTCGCCGACGTCGTCGGCTGCGCCGCCGCGCTCGCCGACCTCGGCCTGCTCGCCCCGGGCGCCGCCGTCACCTGCTCCCCGCTCGCCGCGGGCAGCGGAGAGGTCGACTGCGCGCACGGCCGGATGCCCGTCCCGGTACCCGCCGTGCTGCACCTCGCCGCCGCCGGCGGCCTCGCGCTGACCGGCGGCCGGCTCGCCGGCGAGCGCACCACCCCCACCGGCGCCGCGCTCGTCGCCGCCCTCGCCGCCCCGGGCCCGCTGCCGGACATGGCGGTACGGGCCGTCGGCACCGGCGGCGGCAGCCGCGACACCCCCGACCGCCCGAACATCACCCGCGTCGTCGTCGGCACCCTCGCCGCCCCCGCGGCCCTCCGGGGCGGTGACCCCGTCGACGGCGAGGTCACCGTCGTGGAGAGCACCGTCGACGACCTCGACCCACGGCTGTGGCCCTCGGTCCTCGCCGCCCTGCGCGCCGCCGGCGCGTGGGACTGCTGGACCACCGGGACCGTCGGCCGGCACGGCCGGCCCGGCCGCGTCGTCACCGCGCTGTGCGCGGAGGACGTCCGGCCCGCCGTCGCCGACGCGCTGTTCCGGCACACCACCACGCTCGGCGTCCGCTGGTCCGCCCACCGGCGCCTGATGCTGCCCCGGCGAAGCGCCGTGGTGGCCGTGGGCCCGCCAGGAGCCGAGCAGCAGGTCACCGTCAAGGTGGCGGACGGCCCCGGCGGCGCGCTCACCGTGCAGCCGGAGCTGGCCGAGGCGGAGGCCGCTGCCGCCGCGCTGGGCTGGCCCGTACGCGCGGTGTGCGAAGCTGCCGCGGTCCGCTACCGGGGCGACCTGGCGGTGCCTCGGCCCGCCACCGGTTGACGCCGGTCCGCAACAGAAACAGAGACCGGCACATGCAAGACCAGACCAGGGGAGGGCACGAGTGACGGGGACTTACCGCATCGGGCGACTCGACGACGCGCACGTCCTGCTGACCGGGGCCACCGGCTTCATCGGGCAGGCGCTGCTGGAGCGGCTGCTGTCCGGCCATCCCGGCACCCGCGTGTCGATCGTCGTCCGCCCGCGGGGCAACGGCGCCGCCGCCGACCGCTTCCGCCGCCTGCTGCGCAAGGACGTCTTCCGCACCTGGCGGGAACAGGTCGGCGACGAGGCCGCGTTCGCCGAGGCGGAGCGGCGCGTCACCGTCGTCGAGGGCGCGCTGGACCGGCTGGAGGACGTCGAGTTCCCGGACGACATCGACGTCGCCATCCACTGCGCCTCGTCCGTCTCCTTCGACCCGCCCATCGACGAGGCGTTCAGCAGCAACGTCTCCGGCGCCGTCGCGCTCTACGAGAAGCTGGGGAAGCAGGAGCGCCCGCCGCACATCGTGCACATCTCCACCGCGTACGTCTCCAGCGGCGGCCAGGGCCTGGTGCGCGAGGGCCGGCTCACCCACGACGTCGACTGGCGGCGCGAGCTGGCCCAGGGTCTGGCCGCCCGCGACGACGTCGAGCGCGCCTCCCGCCGCCCCGAGGTGCTGCGCAAGGCGCTGGAGAAGGCCGGCCGCGACCACGGCAAGGCCGGCCCGCAGATCGCCGCCAAGGACGCGGAGGACGCACGCCGCGCGTGGGTGGAGGAGCGGCTCGTCGAGCACGGCGCCACCCGGGCCGAGATCCTCGGCTTCTCCGACGTCTACACCTTCACCAAGGCGATGTCCGAGCGCGCCGTCGAGGAGCTGTGGACGGACCGGCCGCTGTCGATCGTGCGCCCCGCGATCGTGGAGAGCGCGCTGCGCCACCCGTTCCCCGGCTGGATCGACGGCTTCAAGATGGCCGACCCGCTGATCATCGCGTACGGCAGCGGGCTGCTGCGCGACATGCCGGGGCAGCCGGACACGGTCATGGACGTCGTCCCCGTCGATCTCGTCGTCAACGCCACGCTCGCCGCCGCCGCGGCCCCGCCCGAGGAGGGCGCCGGGCCGCACTACTTCCACGTCGGCTCCGGCGCCACGAACCCGCTGACGCTGCGCGACCTCTACAAGCACGTGCACTCCTACTTCCGCCGCGACCCGCTGCCGGAGAGCAGCGGTCGCGGGCACGTACGCCCGCCGTCGTGGACCTTCCCCGGCGCCGCCCGGGTGGAGTTCGCGCTCGGCGCCGGCGAGCGGGCCGCGAACATCGCCGACAAGCTGCTCGGCCAGCTCCCCGGCACCGAGCGCACCCAGGAGTGGGCGAGCAGGCTGCACAAGGAGAAGCGGTCCCTGGAGACGCTCCGCCGCTACTCCGACCTGTACGGCATCTACACCCGCACCGCCGTCGTCTACGACGACCGCGAGCTGCGCGCACTCAACGCCGCGCTGCCCGCCGACCGCGCCGCCGAGCACGGCTTCGACCCCGCCGCGATCGACTGGTACACCTACCTCGAAGAGATCCACTGCCCCAAGGTCACCGCGCCCCTGCGGGCCAGGACCGGCGGCCGGCGCGGCACCCGCAAGCCCCACCCCGCCGCGCTCCCGCCCGGCGGGAGCGCGGCGGGGGGGACCGCCGGCGGCACCGCGGCCGTCTTCGACCTGGACGGCACGATCATCGCCTCCGACATCGTCGAGTCCTACGTCTGGACCCGGCTGGCGTCTCTGCCCCGCGGGCGCTGGGCCCCCGAGCTGTTCGACCTCGCCCGCAACGCCCCGCGCTACCTGCTCGCCGAGCGGCGCGACCGCGGCGACGTCATGCGCTCCTTCTTCCGCCGCTACGAGGGCGCGCACGTCGAGGAGCTGCGCGCCCTGGTCGCCGAGCAGGTCGGCGACGCGCTGCTGCACCGCGTGATGCCGGAGGCGGTACGGCGCATCCGCGCGCACCGCGCCGCGGGCCACCGCACCGTCCTCATCACCGGCAGCCTCGACCTGCTCGTCGAGCCGCTGCGACCGCTCTTCGACGACATCGAGGCGACCCACCTCGCCGAGCGCGACGGCATCCTGACCGGCTTCCTGCGCACCCCGCCGATCGTCGGCGAGGGCCGGGCGACCTGGCTGCAGAGCCACGCCCGCGAGCGGGAGCTGGACCTCGGCGCCAGCTACGGCTACGCCGACAGCTACTCGGACCGGCCGCTGCTGGAGGTCGTGGGCAAGCCGCACGCCGTCAACCCCGACACCCGGCTGTTCCGGCACGCCAAGCGCCGCCACTGGCAGATCGCCCGGTGGGGGACGCACACCGCGAGCCGCTGGGACGCGCTCGCGGGCACCGTGATCAGCCACACCCGGCCGCGGCCCGTACGGGCCCTGCCCGCGGCCGACCGCACCGCATCCGACGGAGAGGGCCGATGAGCCTGGCGCTGCAGTACCACCGTTCGCCCGCGCGCTTCCTGGCCGCCCGCGGGCTCAGCCGCACCCGCAGCCGCGCCGCCGGCTCGCTGGCCGGCTCGCTCGCGCCGCTGCGGCTCAGCCGCGACCGGCGCGAACTGCCCAAGGGCGACGGCTGGACGCGGCTGGCGCCCAGTCTGTCCGGCATCTGCGGCTCGGACCTCGGGATGCTCAACGGGACGGTGTCGCCGTACCTGGCGGCGCTGACGTCCACGCCGTTCGTGCCCGGCCACGAGGTCGTCGGCACCACCATCGACGACCTGCCGACCATCCCGCGCGGCACCCGCGTCGTGCTCGACCCGGTGCTGTCCTGCGCGGTACGCGGCCTGCCCGAGTGCGACGCCTGCCGCGCCGGCCACACCAACCGCTGCGACCACATCACCTCCGGGCACCTCTCGCCCGGCATGCAGACCGGCTACTGCGCCGACACCGGCGGCGGCTGGGCCCAGCGCATGGTCGCGCACGAGCACCAGCTCCGCCGTGTGCCCGACGACCTGCCCGACGAGCGCGCGGTGCTCATCGAGCCGCTGGCCTGCGCGATCCACTCGGTGCGCCGGGTGCCGATCGAGCCGGGCGCCTCGGTGCTCGTCATCGGGGCCGGCACGGTGGGCCTGTTCACCGTTCTGGCGCTGCGGCAGCTCACCGAGGCCGGCACGATCCACGTCGTCGCCAAGCACGCCCACCAGCGCGAACGGGCGCTGGCGCTGGGCGCCGACGAGGCCGTGGAGCCGGACCGCGCGCTGCGCGCCGTACGCCGGCTGACCTCGGCGCTGGCCCAACGCCCCGAGCTGGGCTCGGAGTTCCTGCTCGGCGGGGTGGACGTGGCCTTCGAGTGCACCGGCGGCGGCGCCGGCCTCGACACCGCGCTGCGTACGGTACGGGCCGGGGGGACGGTGGTGGTCTCCGGCATCCCGGGCGGTGCCGACCTGACCCCGCTGTGGTACCGGGAGCTGAGTCTGGTGGGCGCGTACACCACCAGACGCCGCGAAGACGCCACCGCGGACGAGGGTCCGGACGTGGGCCCCGACGGCCGCGCCGGCACCGACTTCGACAAGGCGGCGCAGCTCGCCGCGACCGCGCCCCTGGACGGATACGTCGAACGCTATGCGCTCCAGCAGTGGCGCCCCGCGCTGGAGCACGCGTTCGCGGCCGGCTCGGCGGGCTCCGTCAAGATCGCCTTTGACCCGACCCTGGACGGCTGACCGGGCACGAATGGCAGGGTAGGGGCCGACATTGGAGTCGGCCGCCCCCACCGCCGTTACGCAGCCGCCGGGCAACCGCCGCCCGCACCGCCGCCCGCTGCAGGCGCCGGCGACCACACTGAGGAGAGAGCGTGAGCAGACCAGGCTTCGTGCTGGAAGTCGACGAACGAACCCCGCCCCTGCTGGTGCACGAGGGCGAGAATTTCCGGCTGGAGCGGCTGCCCCACGGCACCCGGGTGATCTACCCGCCCGACTCGCTGCCCGGCATCCGCGACCTCGACGGGGTCATCCGCCGCGCGCTGCTCGAACCGCACGGCAGCGACCCGCTGCCCGAGCTGCTGTTCCCCGGCATGCGGCTGACGATCGTCTTCGACGACCTGTCGCTGCCGCTGCCGCCGATGCGCCGGCCCGACGTGCGCCAGCGCATCATCGAGCAGGTGCTGGAGATGGCCGCGGCCAAGGGCGTGGACGACGTCGAGCTGATCGCCGCCAACGCCCTGCACCGGCGCATGACCCCGGCGGAGCTGCAGCACGTGGTGGGCGACCGGGTGTTCCGGTCGTTCTTCCCGCAGCACCTGACCAACCACGACGCCGAGGACCGCGACAACCTCGTCCACCTCGGCGACACGGCGGAGGGTGAGGAGGTCGAGATCAACCGGCGGGCGGCCGAGAGCGACCTCGTCGTCTACGTCAACATCACCTCCACGGCGATGAGCGGCGGGCCCAAGTCGGTGTCGGTGGGCCTGGCCAGCTACCGCAGCATCCGCCACCACCACAACGTGCACACGCTGCGGCACTCCCGGTCGTTCAACGACCCGCCGAAGTCGGCCATGCACCACTCGTACAACCGCATGCAGGACCTGATCGGCGGCCAGGTCAAGGTGTTCACCGTCGAGACGACGCTGAACAACGACACCTTCCCGTCCGCGACCCGCTTCCTCAACAAGCGCGAGTGGGAGTGGAACTACGGCGACCAGGCCGCCTACCTCGCCTCCCGGCGCGGCAACGCGCTGATGACGCCGTCGATGCGGCGGCGGCTGTGGCACAAGACGGAGGCGCCGTACGGGGTCACCGGTGTCAATGCCGGCGCGCCCAGCGAGGTGCACCCGATCACCCTGCGGAACGTACACCGCCAGCAGCTGACCGAGGTGCAGGGGCAGGCCGACGTCGCGGTCTACGGGCTGCCGTACATCTGCCCGTACAACGTCAACTCGGTGATGAACCCGATCCTGACGATGTGCTTGGGGCTCGGCTACTTCTTCAACCTCTATCTGAACAAGCCGATCGTGCGGGAGGGCGGCGTCGGGATCTTCTACCACCCGATGCCGAACGAGTTCCACCCCGTGCACCACCCCAGCTACATCGACTTCTACGAGGAGGTGCTGGCCGAGACCACCGACCCGGCGGTCATCGAGGCCAAGTTCGAGAAGCAGTTCGCCACCGACCCGTGGTACGTGCACCTCTACCGCAAGAGCTACGCCTACCACGGCGTGCACCCCTTCTACATGTGGTATTGGGGAGCGCACGCCATGCAGCACCTGGGCCAGGTCATCTTCGTCGGCGCCGACCGCGGCGCGGCGGCCCGGCTCGGCGTCCAGTCCGCCTCGACGCTGAACGACGCGCTGCAGCTGGCGTCGCAGACGGTGGGCACCAGCCCCTCCATCACGTACCAGCACATGCCGCCGCTGACCCTGGCGTCCGTCCGATGAGCGGCGCGAAGGGCCCCCGGAAGGGGGGCAAGGGCGGCAAGGGCAGCTTGCGCGGTGACCTCGCCATGGTGCGGGCGGGGCGCGACTGGCGCGGGCGCGCGCTGGCCCCTCGCGGCTACCGCACACCGGGCGGCGGCGCGGCGGGGTACGGGGCGGGGAAGGTGGAGCAGAAGACCTTCCCCACCGCGTGGGCGCGTACGCCCGCGGCGCGCGCCGTGCGCAACGTGCTGCAGCGCGGGGTGCTCAAGCAGTACGCCTGGGCCAAGACCCGGCCGCAGATCGAGGGCCTGGACCTGCTGGAGTCGCTGCGCGGCCCGGCGATCTTCGTCGCCAACCACGCCAGCCACCTCGACACCCCGCTGATCCTCGGCTCCCTGCCGCGCCGCATCGCCGACCGCACGGCGGTCGGCGCGGCGGCGGACTACTTCTTCACCTCCACGGCGGTCAGCGTGACGACCGCGCTGATGTTCAACGCCTTCCCGGTGGACCGCTACGGCTCGCGCCGAAGCGGGGTGTCGCTGCCGGCGGAGCTGATCGACGACGGCTGGAGCCTGCTGCTGTACCCGGAGGGGACGCGGTCGCACGACGGCTGGATGAGCTCGTTCAAGATGGGCGCCTCCCGGCTGTGCGTGAGCATGGGCATCCCGGTCGTCCCGGTCGCGGTCCGCGGCACGTTCGCGGCGATGCCGCGCGGCAAGGCCTTGCCGACCCGTACGGGCACGCGCTTGGTCGTCCGCTTCGGCCGCCCGCTGCACCCGCAGGAGGGCGAGTCGGTGACGGACTTCCGCGCGCGGATGCTCCGCCACATCGCCGCCCTGTGGGCGGAGGAGGACCTGGGCTGGTACCAGTCGCTCCGCGCGGCGGAGGAGGGCCGCCTGACGCTGCCGGAGGGCCGCACGTCGGCGCTGCCGCTGACGGCTACGCCGGTGGAGCAGGGGAAGCCGGTGGCGGAGTGGCGGCGGGTCTGGGAGGCGACGAGACCGTCGCTGGGGGACGGGCGCCGGAAGGTGTGGCGGGACGAGTGAGAAGGGAGCGGGGCTCCACGCCGTCCGTCGGTACGGGGTGGCGCCCGCGGCCCCCGGATGTTGCTTGGACCGTGGCCCCGGTGGAGTTCCCGCGGCGAAGCCGGCGGGTTACGGGACCGGGGGACGGAGCCCCGGTCGGGGCGTGGGGCCGGAGCCCCGGAGTCCTGGCCGCGCCGCAGGGACGGTAGCGGCCGGGGGGCGCAACCCCGCGGGGGCGTGGGGCGGAGCCCCCAGGTCTTGCCCGCGCCGCAGGCGCGGTAGCGGGTCCGGGGCGCAGCCCCGGTTTCGGGGAGGGGCGGGGTCGGGGAACACCCCCCACCACCGAGCCCCGGGTGTCAGTGGCGGGTGGCAGACTCGCGCTCATGCACTGGGCCATGGCCGACGGACCGCACGGCGGCGTCACCGTCCGCCCCGTCGGTGCCGAAGGCGACAGCGCACGCACCTACCCACACCCCGCCGACGCTCTCCGCCACCACCCCACCGCCGACCGCTGGATCTGGTCCGCCACCGCCGAGTTCTACCCCCGCCTCCTCGACGCCGGCCTCACCGTCCCCCGCTGCCACGACATCGAAGCCGCCGAGGCCATCCTCCTCGGCCACGAGGGGCTGTGGGGCCTGCCCCGCTCCCTCGCCGCCGCCTGGGCCCGCCTCCGCGGGCACCCCGTCCCCGAGGACCGCCCACCCCGCTCGTTCGGCGGCGAGCCCGCGCCCACCCTCTTCGACGCCACCCCCGCCGCCCCCCACGGCGCCGACCCCCTGGACGCCCTCCTCGCCGTCCACGCCGCCCAGCAGGCACGTATCGCCGCCACCGCCCACCCCCACCGCATGCGGCTCCTCGTCGCCGCCGAGTCCGCCGGCATGCTCGTCGCCGCCGAGATGCACCGCGCCGGCCTCCCGTGGCGCGCCGACGTCCACGACGCCCTGCTCACCGAGTTGCTCGGTGGGCGCTACCCCGGTGGTCTGGAGCCGCCCCGCCTCGCCGAGCTGGCCGACGACGTGTCCCGCGCGTTCGGCGAGCGGGTCCGCCCGGATCTGCCCGCCGAGGTCGTCCGCGCGTTCCGCAAGGCCGGTGTCCGCGTCACGTCTACCCGCAAGTGGGAGCTGCGCGACATCGACCATCCCGCCGTGGCCCCGCTGCTGGAGTACAAGAAGCTGTACCGGCTGCACACCGCCCACGGCTGGTCCTGGCTGCAGACCTGGGTGCACGGCGGCCGGTTCCGCCCCGAGTACCTGCCGGGCGGTGCCATGTCCGGCCGCTGGACCACGCACGGCGGCGGCGCGCTGCAGATCCCGCGCGTGGTGCGCCGCGCGGTGGTCGCGGACGAGGGCTGGCGGCTGGTGGTCGCCGACGCCGACCAGCTGGAGCCGCGGGTCCTGGCCGCCGTCTCGGGCGACCCGGGGCTGATGGCGGCGGCCGACGGTACCCGGGATCTGTATGAGGCGCTGGCCGACCGCGCGTTCGCGGGCGGGCGCGCCGAGGCCAAGCTCGCGCTGCTGGGCGCGATCTACGGCCAGACCTCCGGCGACGCGCTGACGTACCTGGCGGATCTGCGCCGCCGCTTCCCCGCCGCGGTGGCGTACGTGGACGAGGCCGCCCGCGCCGGCGAGGAGGGCCGGCTCGTACGCAGCCACCTGGGCCGTACGTGCGCGCCGCCGGACGCGGCGGACGACGGCGAGGCCGGGCTGCCGCAGGAGGACGACGGGGGCGGGGCACAGGCCCGCGGGGGCGCCGCGGCGCGGGCGCGGGGCCGGTTCGCGCGCAACTTCGTGGTGCAGGCCAGCGCGGCGGAGTGGGCGCTGTGTCTGCTGGCCGCGCTGCGCCAGGAGCTGGCGGGGCTGCGGGCGGAGCTGGTGTTCTTCCAGCACGACGAGGTGATCGTGCACTGTCCGGCACAGGAGGCGCCGGCGGTGGAGAAGGCGCTGACGACGGCGTCGGCGCGGGCGGGGGAGGTCATGTTCGGGGCGACGCCGGTGGTGTTCTCGTTCACGACTGCGGTGGCGGAGTGCTATGCGGACGCGAAATAAGGGCAGGCGGAGCGTACGCGCCACAAGGTAGAACGGGTACGTGCCCCAGACCCGACCGCAGGACAGCGCACCCCAGGACACCCCACCGCCCGGCACTCCGCCCCCGGAAGCGGCGCCCGCCGACGTCGTCGCCCGGCTCCGCGCCGCCGGGTGCGTCTTCGCCGAGGACGAGGCCCGGCTGCTCGCCGCCGCCGCTCCCGACCCGGCCGGGCTGGACGCTCTCGTGAGCCGCCGGGCCGCCGGCTGGCCGCTGGAACAGGTGCTCGGCCGGGCCGAGTTCCGCGGGTTGCACGTCGCGGTGGAGCCGGGCGTGTTCGTGCCGCGCAGGCGGAGCGAGTTCCTGGTCGGCGAGGCCGCCGCGGCGGCGAAGGCCGCCGCCGAAGCCGCCCTCGACCACCGCCCCGTCGTCCTCGACCTATGCTGCGGCTCCGGCGCCATCGGCGCCGCGGTCGCCGCCGCCGTGCCCGCCGTCGAGCTGTACGCCGCCGACATCGACCCCGCGGCGGTCCGCTGCGCCCGGCGCAACGTCGGCCCCGCCGGCGGCACGGTCTACGAGGGCGACCTGTACGCCGCTCTGCCCGCCGGCCTCCGCGGTCGCATCGACGTACTCGTCGTCAACGCCCCGTACGTGCCGACCGCCGAGGTCCCGCTCCTGCCGCCCGAGGCCCGCGACCACGAGCCGCTCACCGCGCTCGACGGCGGCGCCGACGGCCTCGACGTCCAGCGCCGCGTGATCGCGGACGCCCCGCGGTGGCTGGCGCCCGGCGGCCTGCTGCTGGTGGAGACGAGCGAGCGCCAGGAGCCCCGCACCCGCGCGGCGTTCGCCGCCGCCGGCCTGGAGGCGCACACGGCGACGTGCGCGGACTTGGCGGCGACGGTCGTCACAGGACGCGGCGGGTGAAGCCCGCTCCAGCCCGCTACGCGAAGCCGCGCACGCGGTGCTGCATGACGGAGTAGGGCCTGGTCGAGCGTAGTTCCCGCACCGAGCGGGACGTACGCGACTTACGTCGGGAAACGGACGAACAGACGTCAAGTACGAGACCGGTATCAGCGCGCTGGAGCGCGTGGAGTGGATGGCCATCGGCGCCGGCGCGGTCGTCGGCGGGAGCGCCGGGCTTGCCGCCCGGCTCGTCGGCGGCGGCTGAGCACCTCGAAGAACCCCCTTCTTCCGGGAGGAGGTTCCGCCGCGCTTCAGGGGTCGCACAGGCTTGCCGTCGTCACGTCGAGACATGCATCAGGTCCGTGTCCCAGACGTATGCGCGAATCGCTTCGCGACATATGTTCAGGTCACGTCGTCGCGCCCATGAACCAGCTTCGCAAGCAGGCGCGTATCCTCCAGGCTCGACAGCACGACGTCGGCCCCAGCCCGGCGCAACTCGTCCTCATCGCTGCGCCCGGATGCCACCGCGAGTACCCGCACACCCTGCCGGTTCCCGGCACCGACATCGGCGGGCGTGTCTCCGATAAGCACCGCCTCCGCGGCCGGCACGCCGGCGCGTTCCAGGGCCAGGCCGACGAGGTCGGCGCGCTCGTCGTGCTCCTCCCCGTACGCGCCGCAGTTCCAACGGATGTGCCGGTCCAGGCCGAAGACCTGCAACTTGATCTCGGCGACCGCGCGCACGTTGCCCGTGACGACTGACTGCGTCATCGCGGGGTCCGCGGCGAGGACATCGAGGGCCGTGGCAGCACCGATGAGCGCGTGGCCCCGCTCGCGTAGTTCGCCAGCCCGCTTCAGGTGCTGCTCAGTGAGGGCGCGCGCGAAGCGCTCGAAGGTGCTTCGATCGGAGGTAAGGCCGTGCAGGCGTGCGGTCTCGCGGAAGATGACCGCCTCGGTGATGCCGTCGACCCTCGCCTGCCTCTCCATCGCCTGGCCGGTGACCTCCTGGAACGCCGCGGCGGACAGCTCGCGGCCGACACCTCCTGTGTCGATCAGGGTGTGGTCGATGTCCCACAGGACCAGCCGCGCCATGGGCGCCTCCTCCAACTGCGGTAGCCTGCCTGCCTCAACATCTCACAGTGTTCGGGCGCCACGGTGCGGGGGAATCAACCCGCCGTCATCCACTTGCCCCGGATGCGAAGCAGGCGGTGGGAGGTGAGGGCGGTGGATCTGCCGGGACCCGCGATTGGTGATCGTGTCCGCTACTACCGGCGCAGGAACGGCAACCGCAAGCAGGCGGCGATCGCTGGCCTGTGCGGCATCACCGAGCGCTACCTCTCGCTGATCGAGAACGGGAAGAAGTCGCCGTCCACGGATCTTCTCAACCGGCTCGCAGCCGAGTTGGGTGTTCCGGTTTCAGCACTTCTCGGCGAGAGCGAGCCGGTGCCAAGTACCAACCCGGTGGCCGTCGGCTCGTCCGTGGCCGCGGCCCTGATGGGATACGGGCCGCCGCGCAGCAGCCCGCTCGCGGCGCCTGCCGCGCTGCGGGAACGAGTTGAGGACGCATGGCGGTTGTGGCAGCAAAGCTGTGAACGCTTCACCGAGGCGGACAAGGTATTACCCGAGCTGGTCGCGGACGTGGAGCACGCAGCGCGCGCCCACCGCGTCGGCAACGACCCGGCCGCTCGTCGCGAGGTTCTGCGAATCGCGGCGGACTTGTACGGGCTGCTGCGCTCCTACTGCCGCCGCACGGGCCGGCTCGACCTGGCCCTGATGGTCGCCGACCGGGCCATCCGCGCTGCAGAGGACGCCGACGACCCCATCCGCATCGCGGCCGCACAGTGGAACCTCGGACACGTGCTGCTCTCGCAACCGGGCTCGGCTGACGAGGCGCATGATGTGGCGCTGCACGCTGCCGAGGAACTGCGGCAAAGCCCCGCCACGGACGAGGCCGCGGCGATGCGCGGCGCACTGGAACTCGTCGCCGTCGTCGCCGATGCGAAGCAACGGCGGTGGTGGGATGCCCGGGACCGCCTTGAGCATAAGGCCGCGCCGCTCGCTGAGCGGGCCGGTGAAGGCAATCCGATGTGGACTGTCTTCGGCCCCACCAACGTGAACCTGCACGCCCTGAGCATCGAGATGCTGGCCGGCGAAGCTGCTGAGGGCTTGCAGCTCGCCGATCAGGTCGACACCGCCCTCATGCCGTCCCGCGAGAGACGGTTCACCTTCGGCCTTGAGGCAGCCCGCTGCTATGACCTGCGCCGCGAGGACACCGCCGTGCTGGTGCATCTCCTCGACCTGGAGGCGCTGGCGCCGGAGGACCTGCGGCGCAGCCTGCTCGCCCGCGACATGCTGACCGGGCTGCTGCGGCGCGTACGGCCCACCTATCGGCACCAGGTGACTGCGCTCGCCGAGCGTCTGGGCTTCCTGGCCTGACCCGAACTGGCAGGCAACCCGAACCAGGGGTTCGGGTCGACACCGCCGTCTGCTCCTACGGTCTGCTCATGTTCAGCAATCGCAGGGCAGCCGTGACACCGGGTGTGTGCAGCACCAGCATCGTCGCGGCCGGGTTCGAGTGGGACGCGGTGAAGGTCCCGCGGTACGCGGGGCTGTTCGCTCTGCAGCGGCTTGGCCGCCCGGGGGCGGTCGCCGTCGACCGGGCCTCGGCTCCGCCGGTGCTGTACTTCCTCGTGCCACCGCGGAGCACCGCGGAATGGGACGTGCCGTGCACTACGGCGCTCAGTCTGGGTGCGTACGTCGTCCTGCCGCCTTCGCACCGCGAGGCTCCGCCGGGGCCCTACTGGATCCTCGCCCCTGGCCGTGGCCGGCTGTGCACGGAGACGGCAGCCCTGCGCCGGGTGCTGCTGCCGACGCTTCTCGCTGCCGCGCAGCAAGCCGGCAGCGTCCTGGAGGCCGGTCGATGACGGCATCCAGCAGTACTGCGGGAGCTGCCGAGGACGGGCCGAGCCCGCCGCCCAGACTTCCCCCGGTCCGCCGGCGCCCTCGGGAGGCGCCGGACTGGCATGGCCACCCACCTACCACCCGGAAGAGAACCCGATGCCCACCGCCCTCGACCGGAACGGCCAGGCCGTCGCCGTCACCAACGCCGATGTCGTGGCCCCGGTCTGTATGGACTGCAAGAAGCCCGGAGACCCCACCACGCTGCGCGTGCAGAGGTTCGTCGACAGCATCCCGCCCGCCGGACGCGCCTACTGGGTGTGCGCCTCGGCTTGCACTCCTGCGAGGGGAGGGCGCGTCACGTGACCGAATGTGCCGACGCCGGACCTCCGGAGCAAGAAGAGGGCGTGCAAGACGTGTACCTGCATCTCATGTGCGAAGGGTGCATGGGTCAGCTTCAGCCTCTCGGTCGCGCCCGCGTAGCGGGCGACCAGGCCCCGGGTCAGGGAGATCAAGGCGCGCGTATCCGTCGGCATCCCGACCACTGACGCCCGCGCCCGGGGGCGGGGTGGAGACATGGAGCCCCCGGGCGCGGGTCGCCCGCCGGACTCCCGCGGGCGAGCCAGGCGTCCGCCACCGACTGCGGCGGACTGCCGCCCCGGCCCCGACCACCCCGGCGCGGCCGGGGCACCTGGCCAGCCAGCTCACTAAGGAGGGCGTGCCTCATGGGATCGGCCGCCGTCCCGTGTCATCCGGTCACCGCCGCCGTGCTGCTGGCCGACCGGCACGGCCGCGTGCTGCTTGTGCGCCCGATCGGGTGGGCGCATACCTGGCAGCTGCCCGGCGGCATCGTCGAGTTCGGTGAGTCGCCGCGCGAGGCAGCGCGTCGCGAGGTCCGCGAGGAACTGGGGCTCGACGTCCAGCCCGGCGCGCTGCTCGCCGTCGACTGGGTTCAGGCCCGCGGTGCTGGCAGACGCGATCGGCTCGCGTTCGTCTTCGACGCTCCGACGCTCAGCCCGGGCGACACCGCCGCGATCACGTTGCAGCGGTCGGAGCTGGCGGCCTGGCGCATGGAGCCTGCCGCCGGCGTGCGTAGGCTGCTGCACCCGCAGATCGCCGCCCGGCTCCCCGGCACACACCAGGTCCGCACCCTCTACTCAGAGACCAGAACCGAGAGGACCCCCACCGCATGAGCACCGTCTTCCCTACCGACCGGACCTTGCGCATCGGCACGCGCAACTCGCCGCTGGCACTGGTCCAGGTCGAGCAGGTGTCGGGCCTGCTGCGCAAGATCGTGCCCGACCTGTCCGTCGAGGTCGTGCCGGTGACGACCGAGGCCGACAAGTGGCAGGGCGATCTTGCGCAGTTGGGCGGCAAAGGCTTGTTCGTCCGCGAGATCGACCAGATGTTGCAGCGCGGGCAGGTGGACATGGCCGTGCACTGCATCAAGGACGTCCCAGGCGACGTGCCCATGCCCCGCGGCCTGGTCTTCGCCGCCTACCTCCCGCGCGACGACGCACGCGACGTCCTCCTCGTACCCGAGGGCTCCGGCATCCGGACGCTCGCGGATCTCCCGCCGGGAGCCTCCGTCGCCACCTCGGCCGTGCGACGCAGGGCGCAGATCAGCCGGGTGCGCCCGGACCTCAACGTCGTACGGGTCCGCGGGCTGGTCGGCACGCGCCTCGACAAGCTCGACGGCCGCAAGCCGATGGACCACAAGCTCGACGCGATGATCCTCGCACGGGCCGGGCTCGAACGTCTCGACCTGATGGACCGTCGGCGGCGGGGTGCGCTACGGGCTGCTCAACGAGATCCTGCCGCGCGACGGTTACCTGCTCGGCCGGTCGGTGGTCAACATGTCCTCCGGCGCCATGCAGATCACCGGCTTCGCCGTCGGCGGCGTGCTCGTGAGCGCGCTGTCTCCGCGCGGCACGCTCCTCGTCGCCGCCGGGGCGTTCGTCGTCGGCGCCGCCGTCGCCCGGGCCGGGCTCGGGGCCCGGGCACCGCGGGTGGCCGGCCGGCCCTCGGTGGCGGAGACCTGGCGGGTCAACGGGCTGCTGTGGTCCTCGCGGCACCGCCGCATCCTCTACCTCGCGCTCTGGCTGCCCAACGGCCTCGTCGTGGGCGCCGAGTCGCAGTTCGTGCCGTACAACCCCGGCCGCGCCGGTCTGCTGCTCGCGCTCGCCGCGCTGGGCATGCTCATCGGCGACGTGCTGGCGGGCCGGGTGCTGTCGCCGGCGTGGCGGGCCCGGCTCGGGGTGCCGCTGCTTCTGCTGCTGGCCGTCCCGTACCTGGTCTTCGTGCTGCGCCCGCCGACCGTGGTCGCGGCGGTCGCCGTCACCGTCGCCTCGGCCGGGTTCGCCGCCAGCCTCGTCCAGCAGGAGCGGCTGATGGCGCACACCCCGGACGAGCTGAGCGGTCAGGCCCTCGGGCTGCACACCTCCGGCATGCTCACCATGCAGGGCGTGGCCGCCGCCCTCGCCGGCGGGATCGCGGAGCTGACCTCGCCGGCGACGGCGATGACCGCGATGGGGACCCTCTCGATCGCCGCAACGCTGGCTCTGGCGCCGGGCCTCCGGGCCGCCGACGCGGCAGCCGCGGACGTGGCGGCCAAGGACGCGGCGGCCAAGAACTCGGCAACCAACAACTCGGCAACCAACAACTCGGCAACCAAGAACGCGGCGACCAAGGACGCGGACCCGGCCCCGCACCCGCCCGGGGGCGGACGGCGGGACCGGGAGCCGGAGGTCAGGCCGCGGGCGCCCCGGGCCAGGTGAAGGTGGCGACCGCGCCCGCGGGCAGCTCGTACGTCAGCGACGCGCCGACGGCGCCGAGACGCGCGGTGCGTCAGCTCACCGTCGTTTCACCTCAGTTCACGGTCACCTGCACCGCACCGGTCGTCAGATCCCCGGTGTCGTCCGTGACGGTCAGATGGGCGGTGTACGTCCCCTTCCTGGTGTACGTGTGCGACGCCGTAGCCGCGCCCTCGGCCGTCCCGTTGTCGCCGAACGTCCAGTGGTACGACTCGGCCGTACGCCCCGCGGGCAGCGTCACCGCGCCCTCGAAGGAGACCTCGGCCGGCGCCGTCGCGCTCTCCGGCGAGGCCGTCACCGTCACCTTCGCCGCCGACTCCTTCTCCGCGCCCCGGCCGTTGAAGTGCAGCCAGTCCAGCGCCATCAGGTCGGGGCTCGACGGCGTCCACGCCGCGTTGGTGAAGACGGCGTAGATCTTCTCCACCCCGCCCGGGTCCGCGAGCGGCACCGTCGGCGAGACCACGTTGGCGAAGTCGCCGGTGTTCGGGATCGTCGCCGTGCCGAGCAGTTCGCCGTCGGGTGCGCCGGCGCGGAACTCCACGTCCCCGCCGAGCCCGCCGGAGGAGGCGCCGACCGTGACCGAGTCGATCCCGCTCACGCTCCCCGGGTCCAGCACGATCCAGTCGCCGTGCTCGATCTCGCCCAGCCGCTTGCCGCCGGAGGAGTCCTCCCGGGCCAGCGTCTCGACACCGCCGTTCGCCCCGCCGGTGCCGTTGTGGTGCTCGGCCTCGCGGAACTTCTGCCGCAGGCTGAGCGAGTCGGAGCCGACCAGGCTCGGCACGCCGTCGGCACCCTTGTCCTCGTACTGCGCGCTGATGCCGTAATAGAGGTTCTGACCGGGGCCGTGGCTGTCACCCGGGTCGGTCTTGAACTCGCCCGCGCAGCCGGTCAGGTTGTCCAGCGGGTGCAGGTGGTCGTCGTGCCCGAGCTGCGTCTGTACCACCACGCGCGAGCAGTCGACCTCCCCGTCCTCCGCGTCGGCGACCTCCACCTGGTACGGGACGGTGTCGCCGAAGTCGAAGGCGCCGCCGTTCGCCGGCGTGGTGACCGTCACCTCCGGCCGGGTGTTGCCGACGGTGACCTCGTGCACCGCCATCCCCGTCCGCTCCGGCGGGCCCTCCACCGTCAGCCGGGCGTTGAACTGGCCCTTCTCGGTGTAGGTGTGCGTCGGGTTGGGGTCGGTGGAGTCGGTCGTGCCGTCGCCGTCGAAGTCCCAGGCGTACGTGATCGGGTCGTCGCCCGGCGAGTGCGAGCCCTCCGAGGAGAACTCCACGGTCAGCGGCGCGGGCCCGGAGTCCACCGACGCCGTCAGCTTCGCCACGGGCGGCCGGCCGTCGGCGACGTAGTCGATGCGGTAGATGCCCGCGTTCTCGTTGCTGCCGCCGCGGCCGGTGCCGCTGCCCTCGCCGAAGTCGATGACGTAGAGCGAGCCGTCCGGGCCGAAGTGCGCCTCGAAGGGCTGGATCCATTCCATGTCGCCGAAGATCCCGTTGATCGACTGCAGGTCGCCCTTCTTGGCGGGCGCGAACCTCGGGTCCTCGAACTGCTGGTCCTTCTCCTGGAAGGAGAAGGTCTTGAACCACTTGCGGGTCAGCTCGTAGGTGATCCACTTCCCCTCGAAGTACTCGGGGAACTTGTACGGGCTGTCGTTCTCCGGGTCGTAGTCGTAGACCGGGCCGCTCATCGGGCCGCCGCCGCCGGTACCCAGCTCGGGGAACTCCTGCGAGGCCGAGTACGCGTACCAGACCGTGGCGGGCTGCGCGGGCGGCAGCTCGGTCTTGCCGGTGTTGTTCGGCGAGTCGTTCACGGGAGCCGAGCAGTCGAACTTCTCGCCGGAGGTGCCGGCGGCGAAGTCGTAGTCGTTGAACGGCGTGTTGTTGCCGATGCAGTACGGCCAGCCCTGGTTGCTCGCCTTCGTGATCCGGTTGTACTCCACCGTCCCCTCGGGCCCGCGGTCCGGGTTCGCGCTGCGCGCGTCGGGACCGTAGTCCGCGACCAGCAGGGCGCCGGAGAGCGGGTCGGTGGTGATGCGGAACGGGTTGCGGAAGCCCATCGCGTAGATCTCCGGACGGGTCTTCGCCTCCCCCTGCGCGAAGAGGTTGCCCTTCGGGATGGTGTAGCCGCCGTCCTTCGTGGGCTTCACGCGCAGCACCTTGCCGCGCAGGTCGTTGGTGTTGCCCGAGGTGCCCTGGGCGTCCCAGGCGCGTCGGCCGTCCCGCTCGTCGATCGGCGTGAAGCCGCTGGACTCGAACGGGTCGGTGTTGTCACCCGTGGCGACGTACAGGTTGCCCTTGGCGTCGAAGGTGATCGAGCCGGCCATGTGCACGTTCGCCCGGCCCTCGCCGCGCCAGGTGGGGACCGTCAGCAGCACCTTCTGCGACGCCGGGTCGGCGACGTTCCCCGCCATGGTGAAGCGGGAGAGGTTGATGTGGTTCTCCTCCTTGTCGGAGTGCAGGAGGTAGACCCAGTTGTTCTTCGCGAAGCCCGGATCGAGGGCGAGCCCCAGGAGACCGTCCGACTGACTGGTCATCTCGGGGGTGTAGTCGAAGTCCAGAGCGGTGGTGACGTTCAGCGTCTCCTGGTCGACCACCTTCAGCTCACCGGTGCGCTGGGCGTAGAACACCCGCCGGTCGGGGGCGACGGCCAGCTCGAACGGGTCGGCCAGGTCCGCGGAGACCAGCGCGGTGCGCTGGAAGTTGCCGGTCTGGGTGGGCGAGCAGTCGCCCGGCGCCGCGCCCGCGGCCCACTGGATGCCGCCGAGCAGGTGCTTGAGGAACAGCGGCTCCTGGAAGGAGGACGGGTCGTGGCCGCCGGCGGTGAACCACGACCGGCCGCCGTCGTACTTCTGGCACCACGAGTACGGGTGGTCGACGCCCTCGTCCAGGCCGGTGATGCCGTCGCGCACCTTGATCTGCGCGAGGGTGTGCACCTTCCCGGTCGGGTTGATGCGCCAGTTGTACCACTCCTCGTGACGCTCCCACAGCTGCGGCAGGCCCTTGGTGGAGGGGTGGTCGTCGTCCAGCACCTTGATCCGGCCGGTCTGCGGCGTGGGGTGCTGGTCGAAGATCGCGCCGACCAGGCCCTCGTACCAGCCCCAGTCGCGCTCGCTGGCGGAGGCGGCGTGCAGGCCGAGCCAGCCGCCGCCGGCCTGGACGTACGACTGCAGCGCGGCCCGCTGGTCCGCGTCGAGCAGGTCGCCGCTCTCCGGCGTGGAGTTGGTGTTGTTGAAGACGATCGCCTCGTACTTCGCGAGGTTCTCGGTGGTGAACGCGGCGGCGTCGTCGGTCGCGTCGACCTCGAACCCGTGCTCCTCGCCGAGCTTCTCGATGGCCTCGATGCCCGCGGGGATGGAGTCGTGGTAGAAGTTCGTGACCTTGGAGAAGACCAGGACCCGGAAGTCGGCCTCCCCGCCCTGCGGGGCGGCCGTGGCCGAGACAGTGCCCAGGAGCAGCGCGAGCAGCGCGGCCAGGACGGCGATGGGTGATAGGGGTGGTCTGGCTAGGCGTCTCATAGTGCTCCCAGTCGTGCACGGAACGCGGGCGGCGGCGGAGGGCGAGCCCCTCGTGCGAGGCGTGTAGAAAGCGCTTGCTGACGGTGTGCCCTGTCAAAGTAAGCCCTTACTAAGGGGCGGTCAACGGTCGTGCGCGGACCGGGAGTCTCCGGCTTTCCGGGGCGGCCGGGAGAGGGGAGCGGACGGCGCCCGGGGTGGTGCGCCGGGCGTCAACTCACGCCCCGGCGCACCACCCCGCCCGACGCGTTGCCGCGAATTCAAGATCTCGTAGCCGGGTATCCTCACGGGATGGGCGAGGACCTGAGCGCGGCGGCGGCCAAGGGCTGGGCGGTGCGCTGGGAGCTCCAGCGGGAGCAGCGGGAAACGGGCCGCGAGGAGCGCTTCACCATCGTCGGCGACCTGCTGGAGCAGGTCACCACCGACCGCGACCGCGCCGTCGTCCTCGACCTCGGCTGCGGTACGGGCTCGCTGGCCGCCCGGCTCCAGCGCCGGATGCCCGCTCTCGACGTCGTCGCCGTGGACGCGGACCCCGTACTGCTCGGCCTCGGCCGCCGGATGCACGGGACGCGGGTCCGCTTCGTCGACACGGTGATCGGCGGCCTCGGCTGGGCGGACGACCTCGGCCTCGAACGCCCCCTCGACGCCGCGGTGTCGGCGTCCATGCTGCACCGCCTGCCCGAGCGGGTGCTGCTGGAGGTCTACGGCCGGCTGCACGCCCTCCTCCGCCCCGGCGGGCTGCTCGTCAACGCCGACCGGCTGCTCCAGGAGGACGCGGCCGTCGCGGAGCTGGCCGGCGAGGTCGGCAGGCGGGTGGCCGAGCGGCGGCGGATGCCGGGCGGCGAGGACTGGTCGTCGTGGTGGGACGCCGCGGCCGAAGCGCCGGAGCTGGCGCGGCTCTTCGCCGAGCGGCGGCGCCGCGGCCCGGCGCCCGGCGGGGAGAACGGGCTGAGCCTGGCGCGCCACGTGGACCTGCTGGAGAAGGCGGGCTTCGAGGCGGTCGGCACGGTGTGGCAGTGCGGGGACAGTTGCGTGCTGGTGGCGGTCCGCGGCGGCTAGCGAGCGAGCGCGCCGCGCGGACGGACGCCGGACGGAAGTCAGTAGGGGAGGGGGCGGCCGGAGGGCGTGCGCAGATCCAGGGGGCGCGCGGTGCCGCGCGGCGGCCGGGTGCGTACGCTGACGCGCTTCATCACGGCGCGTCAGGCCGCGGTGGCCAGCAGGCCGGCGTGCACCTCGCGCCGCGGCGCGACCACGGCGCCCGTCGGCAGGAGTTCGCCGGTGTCGTCGAAGACGATCGTGCCGTTGCACAGCAGGCTCCAGCCCTGCTCGGGGTGGAAGGCCACGGTCTGCGCGGCGTCGCGGTCAGGGCGGTCGGCGGCGGGGCACTCGGGCCGGTGGGAGCACATCGGACACCTCTCGGTCGGGAGGCGACGGCCCTTGCGGGGCCGCCGGTGGCGGTGTTGTGCCGTCTGGTAGAGGAGACCCGGCGGGCGCCGGAAACTCATCGCCCATGTTCAGGAAAACACCGCGGAGTTGAGCCCCCGTCCGCGAGCCGTCACAGTCGCGTCTCAGCGCCCGCGCGTGGGCCCGGCCCGGCCCTGCTTGTCCGGGGCCGGGCCCTCCCTTTGCCGTCCGAGGCCGACCGTGGAGCGCGGCCGGCTGCCGCGTAATCCTCTTCGTCGAGGCCGTTCGATGACCGTGGAGCACGCTGACGGAAGACGCGCCCGTCAGGATGAGCCGCTGGTGTGCACCTTGAAAACCCAGGCGTGCTGGCCGGCCCTGCGGGCCGCCGCGGGCACCTCGATGACCAGCGCCCCGCCCTCGACGCTCCAGGTCAGCGGCCGGTCGTGGCCGAGCATCGTGATCTGGTCGTCGGCCCGGACCGGCACCGGGGCCTCGACGATCAGCCGGGACGAGGGCGCGGCGAGCGAGTGGATGTAGAAGGCGTCGCGGGTCGTGGTGAACCGCAGGTCCTCGCCGAGCTGCGCCATGCGGGACCAGTAGGTGGTGCCGTAGATCGCCTCACCGTTGATGCGCAGCCACTCGCCGGTCTCGCGCAGCCGCCGCTCCATGATCTCCGGGATCGTGCCGTCGGCGCGCGGCCCGATGTCGAGGAGGAAGTTGCCGTTCTTGCTCACGATGTCGACGAGGCTGTGCACGACCTCCTCGGTCGTCATGTAGGCGTCATCGGGCGTTTCGGCGTTGTATCCGTAGGAGAACGGGTCGAGGCCGCGGCTGGCCTCCCACTTGGCGACGACGGTGGTCTCGTACACCGCGTACTCGGGGGTGGTGAAGTCGTGCGGGCCGATGCCGGAGCGGTTGTTGACCGTCACCTCGATCGGCTGCGGCCGGTTCTTGGCGTCGTTGAAGTACTCGGCGAGTACCCGGTGGCTGTCGTTGACGCCGCCGATGTCGCACCACATGATCTCGGGGCCGTAGTCGTGGATCAGCTCCAGCATCTGCGGCGCCTGGTAGTCGCGGACGTAGTCCCTGCCCGCCGTATAGCCGGTGTACGGCACGGGTTCGAGCGTGTACGGGTTGCGCGGCGCGTGTCCCTCCCACGGGTTGTCCGGGTTGAACCACTCCGGCATCGAGAAGTACAGCCCGCAGTGCAGGTCGGGGGTGTACGTGCGGGAGGCGTCGAACAGCTCGCGGATCAGGTCCCGGCGCGGGCCCATCGCGACCGAGTTGCGGGTGGAGAGCTTGGTGTCCCACAGCGCGAAGCCCTCGTGGTGCTTGGACGTCAGCACGTGGTACTGCGCGCCCGCGTCCCGGAACAGCTCGACCCAGGCGCGCGGGTCGAAGCGCTCGGCCCGGAACATCGGGATGAAGTCGTCGTACGCGAAGTCCTCGCCGTACACCTCCCGGTGGTGGGCGTGCGTCGGGTTGTCCGGGTTGTTCATCTGCTCCCAGTACCACTCCGCGTACTGCTTGCCGACCGGCGCCCAGGCGGGCACCGAGTACACCCCCCAGTGGATGAAGATCCCGAACTTGGCGTCGTTGAACCAGTACGGCGCCTGATGGGTGCTCAGCGAGGCGTCGGTCGGCTCGTAGTCGGGGACCCCGAGGGTCAGCGGGCGAGTGATCTCGGCGGCTGTGCCGTCGCTCCCGGCGGCGACGACGCGGCCCTCCTCCACCGTCCCCGGCGGCACGCCCGTGCGGTTGCGGATACCCACCGCGACCCGGGCCTGCTCGCCGGGGCCGAGGCGCGGCACGGCGACCGGGGCCACAGTACGGGCGCCCTCGGTGTCGACGGTGACGGTGAGCTGGTCGCCGTCGGAGATCCACACGTCGCCGGCGTTGACCAGCGTGGCCTCCACGGACTGCGCGCCGGAGTCCTCCAGGGTGGCGGTCGTGGAACGGGCGTTGCGCAGCGCGACCGCGCGCCCCTCGGCGACGGGCTGCAGCGAGAGCGCGAAGACGTGCAGCGCAGTCTTGTCCTGCTCGGCCGGGTTGGTGACCGGCAGGGTGAGCGCGACCGCCTCGCGCGTCGGGTCCAGGGCGAGTTCCACGACGGCGATGAACACCTGGTGGTCGTCCTTGGTGCCGTCCGGGCGGTAGCGGTACGGGGCGCTGAGCGAGCCGCCGCCGGAGTACCAGTCGGGCGCGGCGAGACCGGCCGAACCGGTGCTGCCGTCGGCGTAGTGCACCGTGGCCGCGCCGGAGGCGGTCCCGTACGAGGAGGAGGCGAGGAAGAGCGCGCTCAGGTAGTGGCCCGGGGGCAGTTCGACGCGCTGCCCCATGGCGACGACGTTGTTCGGCTCGCCGGCGCCCGCGCCGGGGAAGTCGAAGGGGAGGCCATCGACCTCGATCGGCCCTGCGGGCAGCTCCTCGCTGGGATAGGTGTGGCCGCTGCCGTCGAAGTCGCCGCCGCGGGCGTCGGCGGTGTCGACGCCGTCGTTGTCGAAGAGGTCGGTCAGCGGCACCGGTACGGGGTCCGGGACCGGGCCCCAGTCGTCGGCGGTTCCGGTGTCGTCCGCGGCCCCGGCCGGGCCCGGCGGCGCGGCGCCGGCGGCGGTGGGCGCGATCCCCAGCGCGGAGCCCGCCGCGGCTCCGACGCCGATCCCGAGCACGTGCCGTCGTGCAAACCCGTTCATCCGGGCCTCCCTCTAGGATGATCCATCCGATGTCTTTGGGAGTTCTGGGGCAATCTAGCGCTTGCTGGGGGAGGAACGTAGAGATTCATCGGATGAACGTCAAGACCCGGCGCAACGACCGGGGCCCGGTGGCGCGAACGCCACCGGGCCCCGGTCGTTGTCGTACGGTCCCGCGGTGCCTTGCACCGCGGGACGTGCCTCAGCGCACGCCGGTGGGCTGCGGCTCCCGCTCCTCGCCGGGCGTCGGCGGCGGCACGGGGGTCGTGGCGAGCTGCCGGTGCAGCTTCTCACCCTCGATGTCGACGTTGGGCAGGATCCGGTCCAGCCACTTCGGCAGCCACCAGGCGGAGTGGCCCAGCAGGGCCAGCACCGCCGGGACGATGGTCATGCGGACGACGAAGGCGTCGAAGAGGACCGCGATCGCCAGGCCGAAACCCATGGTCTTGATGATGTCCTCGCCCGCGCCGATGAAGCCGGAGAAGACGCTGATCATGATGATCGCGGCGGCGGTGACCACGCGCGCGCTGAAGCGGAAGCCGCTGACCACCGCGCTGTGGGGGTCTTCCCCGTGGGCGTACGCCTCCCGCATCCGGCTCACGAGGAACACCTCGTAGTCCATGGCGAGACCGAAGATCACGCCGATCAGGAAGATGGGCATCATCGACACGATGGGACCGCTCTGCTCCACCCCGAACACTCCCGAGGCCCAGCCCCACTGGAACACCGCGACGACGGCGCCGAGTGCGGCGAGCACCGAGAAGAGGAAGCCGAGCGCGGCCTTGAGCGGTACCAGAATCGAGCGGAACACCAGCATCAGCAGCAGGAAGGCGAGGCCGACGACGATCGCCAGATACGGCACCAGCGCGTCGTTCAGCACCTGCGAGAAGTCGATGTTCGCCGCGGTGCCTCCCGTGACCAGGACCTCGGCGCCGGTCTCGCCGGTCTGGGCGTCTGCCAGATCGCGCAGTTCGTGAACGACGTCCTCGGTCTTCGTGTTGCTCGGTCCGGTGCTCGGCGTCGCCATGATCGTCGCGGTGTCCCCGGCCTCGTTGAACGTTGCCGGGCTCACCGCCACGATGCCGTCCAGCCCCTCGATGTCCGCGCGGAGAGACTCGGCCGCCTGCTCGGGGTTGTCGGCACCGGTGAGGTCGGCGGCGACGGTGAGCGGGCCGTTGAAGCCCGCACCGAAGGCGTCGGACAGCAGGTCGTACGCCTTGCGCTGGGTGGTGTCGGGGGCGTTGCTGCCCTCGTCGGGCAGGCCCAGCTCCATGCTGGCCACCGGCGCGGCCACCGCGCCCAGCCCGATCACGGCGGTGACCAGCACGAGCACCGGGCGCCGAAGGATCAGACGGGACCAGCGGGTGCCCATGTTCGGCTTGGCGTGGACCGTTGCGGTCGAGGGGACGCCGGTCTCCGGGTTGGCCTTGCGTACCCGGCGGCCGAAGATGCGCTTGCCGAGCATGCCGAGCGCCGCCGGCACCAGCGTGAGGGCGATGAGCACGGCGATGGCGACGGTGAGCGCCGCCGTGAGGCCCATCTTGGTGAGGATCGGGATGTTGACGATCGAGAGCCCGCACAGCGCGATGAGCACGGTCAGGCCCGCGAACACCACGGCGGAGCCCGCGGTGCCGACGGCACGACCGGCCGCCTCCTCCCGCGAGTGGCCGTCGCTGAGCTCGGCTCGGTAGCGGGAGGCGATGAACAGGGCGTAGTCGATGCCGACGGCGAGCCCGATCATGGTGGCCAGGACGGTGGTGGTCTCGGACAGGCCGAAGGTCGCCGCCGTCGCCGTGATCGCGGAGGTGCCGATGAAGAGGCCGATCAGCGCGGTGAGGATCGGCAGCCCGGCAGCCAGCATCGAGCCGAAGGTGACGACGAGCACGATGAGGGCGATGCCGACGCCGATGATCTCGCCGTTTCCGAGTGAGGTCTCGGGCACGGTGGCGTCGCCGCCGGACTCGACGGTCAGTCCGGCGTCGCGGCCGGCTTCCATCGCCTCTTCGATGCCGTCCTGGGTGTCCGTGCTGATCTCAGGGGCCGGGACCTTGTAGTCCACGGTGGCGTATGCGGTGGAGCCGTCCTTGCTGACGGCGGCGTTGCCCTCGAACGGGTCGGAGACCGCCTCCGCCTGGCCGCCGGAGAGGTCGTCGAGGACACCGTTGACGGCGTCCCGGTTGTCGGTTGCGGTGATTTTCTGGCCGTCGGGTGCCTGGAAGACGATGCGGGCCTGCGCGCCGTCGGCGGCCGAGCCCGGGAAGCGCTCCTCAAGGAGGTCGAAGGCCTTCTGGGACTCGGTGCCCGGGAGCGCGAACTCATCCGCCGGGGGTTCACCTGCGGAGGATGCGGCGAACCCGGCGAGACCGAGCAGCAGCACCCATATCAGGGCGACATATCGGCGGCGCCGGAAGGACAGCCGGCCGAGTTTGTAGAGGAAGGTGGCCACGGGCAGGTATCTCCTGATCTCGACGGTGGGTTGTGTGGTACCAGCCCGACGACGAGAGCGGCGTGCGCCAGGTGGAGCTGTTTTCGGTTGTGGTAGCGGCGGAACAGGTCAGTTCAGACGCAGCGCGGGGAGAATCACTGCGTCGACGAATCGGACGAGGTAGTCGCTGGTGACCGGGGCGTTGTCAATGAGCGGCCGGGCCAGCACGGCACCCAGCATCACGTGCGGGACGAACTCCGAGGCGGGGACTCCCGCGGCCAGCTCGCCGCGCCCGACGGCGCGGTCGATCAGGTCGTGGAAGGCCGCCAGTTCCGGCTCGACCAGCAGCTGCCACATGGCCTGCTGCAGCTCCTCGTTCGACTGCTGGGCGAAGCACACCGCGCGAAGGAGGGCCGAGTCCTTCTCCGCGCTTTCGCACACGCCCTCGGCGAACTGCACGAGATCCCCGCGCAGCGTGCCGGTGTCGATCCCGGCCGCCCGCACCGGCTTGCTGTGCCGGAGTGCCGTGGCGACCAAGTGCGGCTTGGAGTGCCACTGGCGGTAGAGGGTGGCCTTGCTCGACCGCGTACGAGCCGCGACCGCGTCCATCGTGAGGGCCTCGTAGCCGACCTCGCGCAGATGGTCGAGCACGGCTTCGAACAGCTCGTGCTCGCGCTCGGCGCTCAGCCGGCTCCGGCGCCCGGTGGTACTCGCGTACTGCGCGACCATCGGGCCCCCTCCCCAGTCAGCGGAACGAAACGGTTTCGTACACCGACAAAAATGATAGCGGCTGTCAGAACGCGTTCACGCCAACAGGGGTGTGCTTTGCGTCACTCCGTGAAGACGACCCAGACCGGGCCGGGTGCGAAGCGCACCGGCTCGCCGCCGGCGCCGGTGAACTCCGTGCCGTCGCCGGCCGATCCGCGCTCCCACCTCGCCGGATATGACCTGCCGCCGCGCAGCACCTCCGCCTTCCCGGCGCCGACGGTCTCGGTGAAGGGGGAGGCGTTGCCCCAGCGGTCGCCGAAGCGGGAGTCGCGGATCTTCACGTGCTGGACGACGACGGTCGCCGCCGACAGCCGCCCGCCCGCCGCGGTGGCGGCCGGGCTGCCGTCGAACGAGACCAGCCAGCGCTTCGCGTCCGGGTCCCAGGTGAAGCCGAAGCTCGCGGCCGGGTAGCGCACGGTCCGCTCGGGGGTTGCCTCGCCCCCCTTCGGTGCCGCGCCGAAGCGGAAGCCGACGTCCCGTGCGGGGTCCGCGTCGGGTGCCGCGGCCAGCGCCTTCCCCGGCCGTACGTAGAGATTGTGCGGCGCGGCCCGCGCGGGGTCGCGCAGATACGCCCCGCCCGCCTCGCTCGGCGATACGGGGAACAGGGGGGCGTCGTCGATGACGGGAAGCAGCTTGGACTGCGCGCCGGAGAAGGCGAGCGCGGGCCTGCCGAACTGCTCCAGCAGTTCGAGGTCCGACTCCCGCGCGCTGCGCACCGGGCCGACCCGCTTCGGCTCGTGCGTGGCGTACACCGCGAGCAGCCGGCTGAGCCCGCCCTCCACCCGTTCGACGTACACGATGTCCGCCCGCTCCAGCCCCGTCTGCGGGCGCGCCGGCGCGGCGTTGTCGATCTTCACGCCGAGCACCGGTCCGCTCCGCCCCGCCATCCCGGTGAACGGCGAGAGGTCCTTCGCCTCCCTCTCGGTCCCCTCGTCGGGTTTCCGCTTGTCCTCCGCGCCGTCGGTGCACCCGCCCGCGAGCAGGGTCGGCAGCAGCAGGAGCGCGGCCGGCAGGACCGCCGACGCGCGCAGGAGGCGGGATATGCGGCTGGCGCCCATGGCGCTCCCTCCAGGGGGTGAAATGCCCGCTATCAAGTGCTGTGATCTGATTCTAGGATCGACGGGTGCGACGGGATAACGGCAGGCGTGCGCGGCTTCGAGTCGTTACCCTGTGGAAACGGACAACCCCGCCCACGGGGAAGGACCGACACCCTCGGACCGTCCGCGAGCACAGCCGGCGCCACCGCGTCCGAACTGCCCATTCGAACAGCCCGGGGTGTCCGCCGACACCCGCCCGCCCGGGCAGGGCTGACCAGTTCACATGACCCGGAGGAGTGCACGGTGACCACAGAAGCCGCAGAGGAACAGCCCGCCCAGCCCGACCCACAGCGGCCCCCGCGCCCGGGAGCGGGCGAGGACTCCCTGCGCAGCCTGGACGTGTGGGCGCGCTCGGCCCCCATCCGGCTCGCCGGATACGAGGACGACCCGGCCGACACCGCCGAGCTGCACATCCTGCGCGGCATCGACTGACCCCCCGGCCGGGCGCCCGGCGCCCACCCCCCACGGCCGCTAGCCGACGAACGTACGGACCGCCGCCTTCAGGTCGGCCAGCCCCTTCTTGGCGTCGGTGAAGAACATCCCGGTGTTCTCCGCGGTGTACAGCTCGTTGTCGATGCCCGCATACCCGTGGCCCATCGACCGCTTGATCACCACCACGTTCTTGGCCCGGTCCACGTCCAGGATCGGCATGCCCGAGATCGCGTTGCCCGGCCGCCGCGCGGCCGGGTTGGTGACGTCGTTGGCGCCGATCACCAGCGCCACGTCCGCCTGCGGGAACTCGGGGTTCGCCTCCTCCATCTCCTTCAGCTGCGGATACGGCACGTTGGCCTCTGCCAGCAGCACGTTCATGTGCCCCGGCATCCGGCCGGCCACCGGGTGGATCGCGTACGTGACCGCCACGCCGTGCTCCTCCAGCAGATCCGCCAGCTCGCCCAGTTCGTGCTGCGCCTGCGCGGCGGCCAGCCCGTACCCCGGCACGATGACGACCTTGCCGGCGTACGCGAGCTGGATCGCCACGTCGTCGGCGGAGACCGGGCGTACGTGCACGTCCCCGTCCGCGCCCTGGACGGCCGCGTCGTCGCCGGTGCCGAAGCCGCCCACGATGATGGCCGGAATCGACCGGTTCATGGCGTCGGCCATCAGCTTGGTGAGGATCGTGCCGGAGGCGCCGACGAGCGCGCCGGCGATGATCAGCGCGGGCTCGTTCAGCACGAAGCCGGCCATGCCGACCGCCGTGCCGGTGAAGGCGTTGAGCAGCGAGATGACCACGGGCATGTCCGCGCCGCCGATCGGCAGCACCATCGTGACGCCGAACGCGAGCCCCGCGACGGTGAGCAGCGTCAGCGCCGGGACACTGCCCGGGTCCACGACCAGCCAGACCGCCGAACCGGCGAAGACGACCGCGAGCGCGGCGTTCAGCGCCCGGGTGCCCGGCAGGACGATCGGCTTGCCGGGGATCAGGCCCTGTAGCTTCCCGGCGGCGATAAGCGAGCCGGAGAAGGTGATGGCGCCGATGAGGATGTCGATGCCGCCCGGCACGGTGGTGCGCGCGCCGAGGTCCTCCGGGTGCGCGTGCTGCAGCAGCTCGACGATGGCCAGCAGCGCGGCGGCCCCGCCGCCGACCGCGTTGAAGAGGCTCACCAGCTGCGGCATCGCGGTCATCTCGACCGTACGGGCCAGATACAACCCGGCGCCGGAGCCGACGATCGTCGCGGAGAGCAGCACCAGCCAGCCGGTGGCGGTGATGTCGCCGCGCTCCGCCAGCAGCACCGCGGTCGCCGCGATCGCGACGGCCATGGCGGCGGCCGAGAGGGTGTTGCCCCGGCGGGCGGTGGCGGGGGAGTTCATCAGCCGCAGGCCCAGCACGAAGCAGGCGGCGGCGGCCAGCAGGACGTACCGTACGGCGGTCTCCAGATCGCTCACTTCGCCGCACCCCCCTTGGCGGCGGCCTCGCCGCGGGCGCCGCCGGGCGCCGGGCGGGCGCGGAACATGTGCAGCATCCGGTCGGTGACGACGTACCCGCCGACGACGTTCATCGCGCCGAACGCGACGGCCACGAAGGCCAGCGCGTACTCCAGCGGCTCGTCGGCCAGCGACGTCACCAGCATCGCGCCGATCAGCACGATCCCGTGGATGGAGTTGGCGCCGGACATCAACGGCGTGTGCAGCGTCGCCGGCACCTTGCTGATCACTTCGAAGCCGACCAGCACGCTCAGCACGAAGATCGTGACGGCGGTGAGCAGATCGAGGTTCACCGGTTCTCTCCGTTCTGCGGGGCCACCGCGGGGCTGACGACCTCGCCGCCGTGCGCGACGACCACGCCGGCCTGGATCTCGTCGTCGAGGTCGATGCGCACCGCCTCGTCGGCCACCAGGTGCGCCAGCAGCGCGCTGAGGTTGCGGGCGTACGCGGCGGAGGCGGCCGTCGCCATCACCGCCGGCAGGTTGCCCGCGCCGATCAGCGTCACACCGCCGGCCAGCACCGCGGTCTTGTCCGGCTCGGACAGCTCCACGTTGCCGCCCAGCTCACTGGCCGCCATGTCCACCACCACCGAGCCGGGGCGCATCTGCTCCAGCGCCTCGGCCGTGACCATCAGCGGCGGCTTGCGCCCCGGCACCCGGGCGGTGGTGATCACCACGTCGAAGCGGGGGACCGCCGCCGTCAGCGCGGCGAGCTGTGCGCGCTGCTCCTCCTCGGTGAGCACGCGCGCGTAGCCGCCCTCGCCGGCGGCCGAGGCCACGCCCTGGAGCTCCAGGAACTTCGCGCCCAGCGACTCGATCTCGCCCTGGGCCGCGGGCCGTACGTCGTACGCGGTGACGACCGCGCCCAGCCGGCGGGCGGTGGCGATGGCCTGCAGCCCGGCGACGCCCGCGCCGAGCACGAGAACGGCGGCGGGCTTCGAGGTGCCCGCCGCCGTCGTCAGCATCGGGAAGTACCGGTCGTAGGCGTCGGCGGCGAGCAGCACCGCCTTGTATCCCGCGACATTGGCCTGGGAGGTCAGTGCGTCCATCGTCTGGGCCCGGCTGAGCGTACGGGGCAGCAGGTCGAGGCTGACGACGGTCACCCCCCGGGCGGCCAGCTCGCCGATCAGAGGGGCCTGGCGGAGCGGGTCGAGCATGCCGACGAGCGTCTGGCCGGAGCGCAGCGCGGCGGCGGTCTCGCGGTCCGGCGGCGCGACGCAGAGCACGACGTCGGCGCGGCGGATCAGTTCGTCGACGCCGACCACCTCGGCCTCGACGGCCGTGTAGTCGGCGTCGGTGAACCAGGCGCTCGCGCCCGCGCCGGTCTCGACGAGGACGTCGACACCCGACCGGCGCACGCGGGTGACGACTTCGGGGGTGAGGGCGACGCGACGCTCGTCGGGCGCGCGCTCCCGCAGGACCCCCGCGGTGACGGCTTGGGCTCCCATGCTTCTCGCTCCCTCTTGGGCGAATTGCGACGACCATCAGGGTGCTGCCCGCGGTGCGCGGCGGGGACACCTCGGGCAGTGGGCGGTTGCGGTGCGGTGAGGGTGCTGCGTGGTGCGTGCTGCGGTGCAGTGGCGGACGGCGAAGGCTATCGGAAACCGTCTTGTGGGGACCGCCCGGTACGGACGGGCCCGATGTGGCGGATGTGCCGGTGGTGATGGGGAGACGGTCCAGACTCTCACCGTCCGCGAGCCTGTGCACCAGAGTTGGGGCAGCGGGTCAACATCCCGGCCTGGAGGACCGGGCTTGTCACCCGGTCTCCGCAGGACGTGATTGCAGGTGGAGCGCGGCTGGCTGTCGCGTGGTCCCCTGCGTCCGGAATCAGCGTGTGCCGGTTCTGGGGCGGTTGACTGCGCCCCGCTTCCACGCGGCATCGGCCCGGTGGGCGATGTTGCGGGAGCCGTTGTGGTCCGCGTGCAGGACGGTCCCGCAGGACCGGCACTCGAACCGTGCCTGTGTCACCCGGTTGGTGCGGTGGGTGTGCCAGCACTCGGAGCACTGGCGGGAGGTGTTGCGCGGGTCCACGTGGACCACGGGCACACCTGCCCGTCGTGCTTTGTACTCGACGAAGGCGCCGAGTTGGGCGAAGGCCCAGGAGTGCAGTCGTGCCCGCTGGTCTTTCCTGGCCGTAACCCTCTGCCGGATGCCGGACAGGTCTTCCAATCCGATGCCCCGGGAGGTGCGTTCAGCGGTGGTCACGAGCTTCTTGGCGATGATGTGGTTGCGCTGGGTGGCGTACCGGGACTCGCGGCGCCGGATGTTCTTCAGCCGGCGCTTCGCGGACTTGGTGCGCTTCTTCTGGAGCTTGGTGCGCAGGTCGCGTTGCCGCTGCCGGTAGCGGTTGACGTGGCGCCCGGACATGATCCGTCCGTCGGAGGTGGTGGCGATGCTGACGATGCCGAGATCCACCCCGAGGAAGCCGTCAGGCTCGAACACCGGCGGTTCGGGAACGTCGATGGTGGCGACGAGGAAGAACATCCCGTCGCGCATCACCAGGTCGGATTCGCCCTTGCGGGACGCCAGCAGCCGCATGGCCTCGTCCGAGCACACAAACGGGATGCCCTTGATGCGTCCGGCCACAGTCCAGATGGAGACGGTCCGGGCGTCGAGATTCCACGCCAGGATGCGGTCGTCGAACGGCTGGGCAGCGTCCTCACGGAAGGCGACCGGCTTCGACTCGACGGCCGTGCGCCGTTTGGAGCCTGCGGGGCCGTAGTTCCCGGCCTTCAGGTTGCTCTTGAGGGTGGCGTAGGCGTCGCACACCTTCTTCACGGTGCGCACGGCCGCTTGGGCGCCGAGGTCGAAATCGGCCTTGATCCGGTGGTAGACGGCGTCCTGCAACGTGTTGCGCCGCACCTTGCCCGTGGCGTGAGCCACCTCGGACGCGGCATTCGCGGCCCGGTTGCAGGCACGCAGGGTCGCCGCCAGCGCATCTGCATCATGAGCGGACATGGGCGCAAGCTTCACCTGCGCGACAATCTTCACGCAGGACACGTTAATAGGGCGGATCACGCGTGGTCAACTTGCCGTTCAGGCACCACGAAGAGCCCGCCGCCACTTCGCGGTTCCGCTCCGAGGAAGCCACCCCTCTCCCGCAGCGCGTGCCGGTCACGGCCGTGCTTGGCGAACAGCTCGCGCAGTTGTCGCGCTCGACCAGGAACTGCTGAGCGAGGAGTACGGGCTGCCGAACCCGTTTGCGGGACCGGTGCCCGCACCCGCGCCGCCGGCCGGGTAGGACGTCCGGGCAGGATGTCCGATTCCTTCAAGACGGGCCGGGCGCCGGCTCCTAGGGTCGGGGACATGACCGCACGATTCGACGCCATCGGAATGGTGACCGCCGACATGGCCGCCACCCTCGCCTTCTACCGCCTGCTCGGGCTTGACATCCCCGCCGACGCCGACGGGGAGCCGCACGTCGAGGCATCCCTGCCCGGCGGGATGCGGCTGCTGTGGGACTCGGAGGAGACCGTCAAGTCCTTCGCGCCCGACTTCGAGCCGCCGACCGGGGAGGGACGGATCGGGCTCGCCTTCCGCTGCGACGGCCCGGCCGACGTGGACGCGACGTACGCGATGCTCACCGACGCGGGGTACAAGGGCGCCCTCGCGCCCTGGGACGCGGCGTGGGGCCAGCGCTACGCGCAGGTGAAGGACCCGGACGGCAACGGCGTGGACCTCTTCGCGCCGCTCGGCTGAGGGCCGGGCGGCCCGCGGGACGCCCGGGCCGGGGTGCGGCTCTGCCCTACAGCAGCGCCGTCAGCGGCACCCCGGCCAGCGCCCGCATCTCGCGCGCCAGGTGCGCCTGGTCCGCGTACCCCGCCAGTGCCGCCGCCGCGGCCGGCGGCGTACCCGCCCGGGCCAGCGCCAGCGCGCGGTTCATCCGCAGCACGCGGGCCAGCGTCTTCGGCCCGTACCCGAACACCGCCAGGCTGCGCCGGTGCAGCTGCCGCGCGCCGAGCCCCACCGCCCCGGCGATCTCGGCCACCGGCCGGCCCGCGGCCAGCGCCGCGACCACCGCGGGCACGTACGGCTCCGGCGGCGCCGCGTCCGCCAGCCGCGCCCGCGCCAGCGCCTCCAGCGCCGCCCCCGGGTCCGCCGCGCCCGCCACCCGCTCCGCCGCCAGCCGCGCCCGCCGCGAGCCCCACAGGTCCGCGAGCGGCACCCGCAGGTTCCGCAGCTCGTGCGCGGGCGCGCCCAGCACCGCCGGGCCCTGCCCGGGGGCGAAGCGCAGGCCGGTGTACGAGTCGCCGGCGACGCCGGTGCCGACGTGCGCGCGGGTGTCGGGGCCGGCGACGAGCAGCCCGTCCGGCGCGAGGATCAGGTCGGTGCCGCCGTCCGGCAGCACCCGGTACGGCCCCGGCCGGACGTCCCGGCGGCGCCAGACGACCGCGCCGTCGAGCAGCGCGGGCCTCTCCTCGTACATCACCCCAGGATGCCGCAGACTGGAGGGCATGCCCGAGCTTCCCGAAGTCGAAGCGCTCAGCGGATTCCTGACCGAGCACCTCGTGGGCCGGCACATCGCCCGGGTGCAGCCGGTCGCGATCAGCGTGCTCAAGACGTACGACCCGCCGGTCACCGCGCTGGAGGGCGCCGAGGTCACCGCCGTCGGCCGGCACGGCAAGTTCCTGGACCTCACGGTCGCCGACGAGCTGCACCTGGTGATCCATCTGGCCCGGGCCGGCTGGCTGCAGTGGAAGGACACCCTGCCGGCCGCGCCGCCGCGGCCGGGCAAGGGGCCGCTGGCGCTGCGGGTGCGGCTCGCCGAGCCGGAGGGCGCGGGCTTCGACCTCACCGAGGCGGGCACGCAGAAGCGCCTCGCGGTCTACTGCGTACGGGACCCGCGGGACGTGCCCGGCGTCGCCCGGCTGGGGCCCGACCCGCTGGACGCGGCGTTCACGCCGGAGGCGTTCGCCGCGCTGCTGGCCAGGGAGCGGCGGCAGATCAAGGGCATGCTGCGCGACCAGTCGACGATCGCGGGTATCGGCAACGCGTACTCGGACGAGATCCTGCACGTCGCGAAGCTCTCCCCGTACAAGCTCGCCGCGAACCTCACCGACGAGGAGACCGCCGTGCTCTACGCCGCGATCGGCGACACGCTGCGCGGGGCGGTCGAGCGCTCGCGCGGCGTGGCGGCGGGGCGGCTGAAGGCGGAGAAGAAGAGCGGCCTGCGGGTGCACGGGCGGGCCGGGGAGAAGTGTCCCGTCTGCGGCGACACCATCCGCGAGGTGTCGTTCAGCGATTCGGCCCTGCAGTACTGCCCCACCTGCCAGACCGGCGGCAAGCCGCTGGCCGACCGGCGGATGTCGCGGCTGCTGAAGTGACCGCGGGGCGGTTCCCGGCCGCGGCGGACCCCGTCAGTCGCCCGGCTCCTCCAGCCGGAAGCCCAGCTTCAGGCCCACCTGCCAGTGCGCGACCTCGCCGCCCTCCAGCTGCCCGCGCACCTGCGTGACCTCGAACCAGTCCAGGTTGCGCAGCGTCCGGGAGGCGCGGGCGACTCCGTTGCGGACGGCGTCGTCGACGCCGTCGGGGGAGGAGCCGACGATTTCGGTGATGCGGTACGTGTGGTTGGTCATGAACCCACCGTGCCGCAGACCCGCCCGGGCCGCGAGACGGGCGCCCGGCATCCGCCCGCGAGGTTACGGCACCACGGTCACCGGCCAGCGGCCCGCCTTGACCAGCCGGACGGCCACCGAGCCGACGAACCGGTGGCCCGCCTGCTCCGACGCGCCCACGATGACCGCGTCCGCCGTCAGGTCCTGCGCCGCCTGCACCAGCCCCGCGTACGCGTCGCCGTGCCGGGTGTGGAACTCCCAGCGGACGTCGAACATCCCGCGCAGCTGCTCCGCGGTCCGCCGGATCTCCGCCACCAGCTCCTGGGCGACCTCCTCCGTGGTGCCCGCGACCGGCGCGCCGAGAGCCGCCGCGGCGGCCAGCGTCGGCTGCACGTACACGAGCGCGAGCAGCGAACCCTGCCGCCGGGCCAGGCCGGCGGCGTAGGCGGCGGCGCGCCAGGAGGTGTCCGAGCCGTCCACGCCCGCGAGGATCACCTTGGGGCCGTCCGTGCCGCGCTCGAAGCGGGACGAGCCGCTCTCGGACGGATCCCCGGGCCGTTCGCCTCGCCGGTCGTCCGGCCGGTCCCCGGCCGCGTCTTCGGGCCTGTCTTCGAGGTTGCCCCCCGGGCTGACGTCGCTCACAACCCGGACGCTACCCGACGGGCCGCACGGCGGGCACCGCCCGGTGCGATGCGTGTGGCCCGACCGTGCGATTGACTGCGGGTATGACGGAATCGAAGCCGCCCGCCGTCGCCCCCGCGGGCCTCAGGCTGGCGGAGCCGGCGGGCCGCTGGCTGCTGACCGCGGTGGTGATCGGCTCCGGCATCACCTTCCTCGACGCCACCGTCGTCAACGTCGCGCTGCCCACCATCGGCGACGACCTCGACGCCTCCCTCGGCGGCCTGCAGTGGACCGTCACGGGCTACACCCTCACCCTCGCCGCGCTCATCCTCCTCGGCGGCGCCCTCGGCGACCGCTACGGCCGCCGCCGGCTGTTCGTCGTCGGCACGGTGTGGTTCGCGCTGGCGTCCCTGCTCTGCGCGCTGGCGCCGAACGTCGGCATCCTGATCGCCGCCCGCGGCCTGCAGGGCATCGGCGGCGCGCTGCTGACCCCCGGCTCGCTCGCCCTCATCCAGTCCTCCTTCGCTCCCGAGGACCGGGCGCGCGCGATCGGCGTCTGGTCGGGCCTCGGCGGCATCGCCGGCGCCCTCGGGCCGCTGCTGGGCGGCTGGCTGGTGGAGGCGGCGAGCTGGCGGTGGGTGTTCGCCATCAACGTGCCGCTGGCCGCCGTCGTCGTGGCCGTCGCGGCCCGGCACGTACCCGAGAGCCGCGACGAGTCGGCCACCGGCCGCTTCGACTGGGCCGGCGCCGCGCTCGGCGCGCTGGGCCTGGCGGGCGTGACGTACGCCCTGATCGCCGCGCCGGAGGAGGGCGCGTCGGCGGTTCTGCTGGCCGCGAGCAGCGCGGCGGGGGTGGCGGCGCTGGCGGCGTTCGTGGTCGTACAGCGGCGCAGCAGCCATCCGATGCTGGCCCCGGGGCTGTTCGGCTCCCGCCAGTTCACCGCGGCGAACCTGGTGACCTTCGTCGTCTACGCCGCCCTCGGCGGGGTGACCTTCTTCCTCGTGCTGGACCTGCAGATCGCCGCGGGCTACTCGCCGCTGGCGGCGGGCTCCGCGCTGCTG
This sequence comes from Streptomyces sp. CNX435, assembly GCF_059570575.1. Classification (NCBI taxonomy): domain Bacteria; kingdom Bacillati; phylum Actinomycetota; class Actinomycetes; order Kitasatosporales; family Streptomycetaceae; genus Streptomyces; species Streptomyces sp. CNX435. The sequence continues at coordinate 294,383 of NZ_JCANTA010000002.1, forward strand.
CCGGTGACGCTCATCATGCTGGCGCTCTCGGAGCGGTCCGGGAAGCTGTCGGAGCGCATCGGGCCGCGCATCCCCATGACGGTCGGCCCGGCGGCCTGCGCCGCCGGGCTGCTGCTGATGCTGCGCGTCGGCGGGCCGGGCGACGACGTGTCGTACGTGCGGGACGTGCTGCCCGGCGTCGTGCTCTTCGGCTTCGGCCTGGCGACGACCGTCGCACCGCTCACCGCCACCGTCCTCGGCGCCGCCCTGGACCGGCACTCCGGCATCGCCTCCGGCGTCAACAACGCGGTGGCCCGCGCCGCGGGCCTGCTCGCGGTGGCCGCGCTGCCGCTCGCCGCCGGGCTCTCCGGCGACGACTACCGCGACCCCGAGGCGTTCGGCGACGGCTTCCGCATCGCCCTGCTCATCTGCGCCGGCCTGCTCGCCGCGGGGGCCGCGCTGTCCTGGCTGACGATCCGCTCGGGCGCCGGGGTCGCGGCGGAACCGGTGGAGCCGCCGTGCCACGTGCACTGCGCGGTGGCCGGCCCGCCGCTGCAGTCGCTGGTCGAGGAACCGGCCGCCGACGGCATCGAGAAGCCCGAACGGCCTTAGGACAGGCCCTAGTCCGCGGGCCCGTAGACCAGGTGCAGCACGCCGGAGCCGAACGCCTTCGAGGACAGCAGCTTCAGCGGGATGCTGGAGTCGCCCTCGTCGAAGAGCCGCTCGCCCTTGCGCACCGCGATCGGGTGGACCAGCAGGTGCAGCTCGTCCAGCAGCTCGTGCCGCAGCAGATCCCGGATCACGGAGATCGAGCCGCCGACGGAGACGTCGCCGCCGGACTCCTCCTTCAGCGCGGTCACGCCGGCGACCAGGTCGCCCTGCAGCTTCTCGGAGTTCCGCCAGGACAGGTCGACCTCGCCGCGGGAGACGACGATCTTGCGGGCGTCGCCGAGGATCTTGGCGAACCCGGCGTCCTCGTGGTCGGTCCCCTCCCGCTGCGGCCACGCCGCCGCGAAGCCCTCGTAGGTCTTGCGGCCGTAGAGCATGGTGTCGGACAACAGCGCACCGACCGCCTCGCCCATCTCGGCGTCGAAATAGGAGGCGTTCCACTTTTCCGGCGCCTCCACGACGCCGTCGACGGAGATGAACAGGCTGGCGACGATCTTTCTCATGATGTGCTCCAGGAGACGGGAGTTGTGGAAGGTGCACTCCGTCGAGACATTAGGCGCGGGCGGGCGTCAGGTCTTGTACAGAAGCGACAGCGGCCGCGCGGGCCGCGGGTCGTCCCGGAGCTGCCCGGCGGTCCGCCCTATGAAGGGGGCGAGCGCGCGGGCGAGATGGGGCTCGTCGTAGTAGCCGAGACGGTGGACGACGTCGCCGGTCGTGGCGCCGTCGCGGAGCAGGACCGCGGCGTGCCGGGCGCGTTCGATCTGCCGGGCGGCGCCGTGGGTGAATCCCGTCGTGGACCGGAAGCGCCGCTGCGCGGTGCGCGCGGAGACGTCCGGGGTGCCACCGCGCACCATCTCGCTGACCAGCGGGTCGCGGATCAGCACGCCGGCCCGCGCCAGCCGGTCCGCGAACGCCTCGGCGTCGTCGGGGCCCGGCACCGGCCAGTGCGAGCCCTTCAGCCAGAACGACCTGCGTGTGGCGTCGGGTATCTGCACCTGGCTGTCGAGCAGCCGCGGCGCAGGCAGGTGCGTCAACGTGGTGCCCAGCGAGAAGGTGATCCCGAAGAACGCGGCCTCCGCGGGCACCGGCGCCGTGCTCACCCGCGACTCGGGGCCCGCGACCGCGGCGTGGAACCCGTCGCGCGCTTCCCAGAAGACCAGGTCCCAGCCCGTCGACGCGACCGCCGTCATCCGGTCGACGTCCTCGCTGCGGCTGCGCCAGACGTACGAGACGTACGGCGAGTCCGACGGCCGCCCCTCGATCTCCAGGCCCATCGCGCCCCCTCGCGCCGGCGGACGCCCCGCGGGCGTCATCTGTGGGCTGCAGTCTGGCACGCGCCACCGACAACCGCCCGGCGGCGACGGCTCAGCCCCGCGACTCGTACGGCAGCCACAGGTGGACCTGCTTGTTGCGGACGGTGTCGAAGCCGGCGTCGGTCTCGGCGGCCGGGCGGCCGGGCGGCCGGGCGGCGGGGCGGTCGGGGACCGGGGCGCGCCATGTGGCCCCGTGCCCGTGTCCGCCCGGGTACGGGACCCGGCATGACCGAACAGGCGTGGCAAGAGCTGGCTGGATTGTGCCCCGGGAGCGGCGTATGGCTTCGCAACGGCGCTACTGACGCGTAGTCTTCTGTTCGGGCCCCGTTGTTCCCCCGGCAGCGGGGCCCATGCCGTGGCCGCCGCGCGTCCGTGAGGACGCGCGACGGGCCGGAACGGACCGGACCTCAGCGCGGCTTCAGCGGCGTCGGCGGCAGCGGCGGGGCCTCCAGCCGAGGGCCGGCGTAGCCGTGGACCTCGCCGAAGCGGGTGCCGTCCGCCCAGTCCCGGCGGGCCCGGTCGATCTCGTCGTGGTGGCGGCCGACGAAGTTCCACCACATCACGATCCGCTCCGCGAACGGCTCCCCGCCCAGCAGCATCAGCGAGCTGTCCACGTCCGCGCGCAGCGGCAGCTCCGTACGGCCGCAGCCCAGGTACACCATCGACTCCGGTGCCAGCCGCAGCCCGTCGACCTCCGCCTCGCCGGACATCGTGAGCGCCGCGTACTCGAAGTCCGGCTCCACCGGCAGCCGCGTCCGCGTACCCGCCGCCAGGGTGACGTCGGCGCCGACGATCGGCGTGTACGTCGTCCCCGGGGACGACGCCCCCGCCAGCTCGCCGAGGACGACGGTCGCCGACAGCCCGCCGCCGCCGGCCACCCGCGGCAGCTCGGCGTGGTGTTCGAAGGCGGGCGCGGTGTCCCGGTGGGCGTCCGGGAGCGCCACCCACAACTGCGCGCCGTGCAGCAGCCGCGAGTGGTCGCGCGGCGACTCCTCCGAGTGCGCGATGGCACGCCCCGCCGTCATCAGCCCCAGCTCCCGCGGCCGTACCGGCTGCAGGCTGCCGAGGCTGTCGCGGTGCAGGACCTCCCCGTCGTGCAGCCAGCTGACGGTCTGCAGCCCGGTGTGCGGGTGCGGCGGCACCTGCATCCCGGGCTCGCCGGCGATGTCGTCCGGGCCGTAGTGGTCGACGAAGCACCAGGCCCCGACCATCCGCCGGCCGAGGTTCGGCAGCAGCCGCCGTACGACCGTGCTCTCGCCCAGCGGCATGTGCCGCGCCTGCAGCACCTCGCGCACCGGTTCCGCCGTCACGTCCGCCCGCCCGCCGCACGCGGCGACCGGGGGCCTCACGTCGAGATTGCTCATGCGCGTAACGCTACGCGCGAGCGGCCGGCATCCGCCTGACGGAGCCGGCCGGCCGCGTGGCACGTACGCCACGGTCGCGCCGCCAGGCCGGCGCCGCGACCGGGGCCCGCCCCCGGTCCCGGCCGCGGCGGGTGCCGCGGCCGGGGGGCAGCCGGGGGCGGGCGGTCCGTCAGGAGGCGTCGCAGGTGAGGGTGCCGTCGGCGGCCCCCTCGATCAGCGCCTCATGGGCGGTTCGGATGCGTTCCACATCGGGCTTGACGACCTTCCGGTCGTACGTCAGCAGCCCGTTCAGCTCGCCCTCCACATCCGTGATCTGGGTGTAGACGGCGCCGCTGCTGCCGTTGCAGGCGGCGAACCGCTCGATCTCGGCCAGCTTGATCAGATACTCCTCGGTGTACGCCTCGCGGTCCACGCCCACGTAGGTGTGCCGCACCGGCCAGGCGTTGCCCGGGATGGCCAGCCCGAGGCCGCCGTACTCGCCGCTGACCAGCGCGCGGCTGCCGTCGGGCTGGGGGAGCTGCGGGCTGGGATAGCCGTGGGCGTCGGAGATGTCGCCGTTGCCGCCGTCGACCGCGCCGCAGCAGTTGTGGCCGCTCATGTTGTTGACCAGCCGGGTCGGGTCCAGCTCCTTGGCGTAGTCGGCGATACGGGCCTGGTCGTACTGGCCCCAGCCCTCGTTGAAGGTCACCCACATGACCACCGACGGGTGGCTGTCGTGCTGCTCGATCATCTCCTTCAGCTCGAGTTCGAACTGCGTGCGGGAACTCTCCGACGGCGTCTTGGTGTACATCGACGGCATGTCCTGCCACACCAGCAGCCCCAGCTTGTCGGCGTGGTAGAACCACCGGTCCGGCTCGACCTTGATGTGCTTGCGCACGGAGTTGAAGCCCATCTCCTTGTGCGCTTCGAGGTCGTACTTCAGCGCCTCGTCGGTGGGCGCGGTGTGGATGCCCTCGGGCCAGAAGCCCTGGTCGAGGGTGGCCATGGAGAACACCGGGTCGCCGTTGAGCGTCATGCGCCGCTGGCCGTCGACCGTCTCGACGCCCACGGTGCGCATGCCGAAGTAGCCGGCCACCTCGTCGGCCGCTGGCCCGCTGCCGACGGTCACCTTCAGGTCGTACAGGAACGGGTCGTCCGGCGACCAGAGCCGGGGCTCGGGCACGGGCACGGTCAGCGCCTCGCCGGTCCGGCCGGTGGCGGTGCCGACCTCGCGGTCGCCGTCGTACGCGGTCGCGGTGACCGGCAGCCCGTCGCGTACGCCCTCGACCTCGACCGCGGTCTGCTCCCCGGCCACGTCGGGGGTGATCTTCAGGTCCTCGGCGCGGTCGGTGGGCACCGGCTCCATCCACACCGACTGCCAGATGCCGGACGAGGAGGTGTACCAGATGCCGCTGGGCGACAGCCGCTGCTTGCCCATCGGCGGGTTCTCGCCGTCGGCGGAGTCGGTCGGATCGTAGACCCCGACGATCAGCTCCTGCTTGCCGCCGCTGCGCAGCGCGGAGGTGGCGTCGGCGCTGAACCGGTCGTAGCCGCCCTTGTGGGACGCGACCTGCTTGCCGTTGAGCCAGACGTCGGCCTTCCAGTCGACCGCGTCGAAGTTGAGCTGCAGCCGCTCGCCGCCCTGGCCGACGCGCCAGTCCCGCGGCACGGTGAAGGTGCGCTTGTACCACATGCGCTCCTCGTGCCGCTGGACGCCGGACAGCTCGGACTCGACCGGGTACGGCACGACGATCTTCTCGTCCAGTGTGCGGCCGAACGGCGGGCGCTCGCCCTCCTCGGCGCCGGCGAACTGCCACGAGCCGTTGAGGCTCTGCCAGTCCTCGCGGGTGAGCTGGGGGCGCGGGTACTCGGGCAGGGGGCCCTCCGGGTCGACGTCGTCGGCCCACTTGGTGCGCAGCTGGTACTCGGAGTTGTTGGCCCCCGAGGTCCAGAACTCGCCGACGTCCGTGCCGTCCGCGCCGGTCAGGCCGCCCTGCCCGTCGTAGCGCACGTCGGCGAAGCCGCCCTGGCCGACGACCGGCTCATCGAGCGGGACGATCAGCCGGGAGGGGTCGGCGGGGTCGGGTGCGGCCGCGGCGCGCGGCCACTCGGCGCCGCCGATGACGGTCTCCAGGTGCTCGTCGAAGGCCGCCGGGGGAGCGGCGAGCGGCTGGGCGAAGTCCAGGGTCAGCGTGCGGCCGTCGGGCTGCACGGCGACGTCGGTGGGGCCGTCGTAGTCGAAGCCCTCGGGGAGCGAGAGCGCGGACTGCGGCACGGCCTCCTTCTCGGCGCCCGGCTCGGTCCAGCGCAGGTGGAAGTTGGAGCCTCCGTGGTTCTCGAAGTACTCCACCTTCAGGTCGTGGGTGCGGCCCGCCTCCAGGGCCACGGGCTGCGAGGTCTGCTCGTTGTCCCAGTCGTCGACCCAGTGGTCGATGACGAGCTTGTCATCCACCCAGAGGCGGAAGCCGTTGTCGGCGCTGACGTGGAAGGTGTGCTCGCCGGAGACCTCGGGGGTGATCCCGCCGGTCCAGCGGACGCTGACGTTGTCGGCCTGGCCGGTGCGGGCCGTGAGGCGCGGCTCCAGGTCGTTGAAGTCGAGCGACGGGTCGTAAGCGGTGGCCTTCAGCTCGTCGAAATCGAAGGCGCCGGGGGCGCTGTGGGTGTAGTACTCGCCTTTGAGACCTTGGACCTCGGCGGCTTCGCGGGCGTCGGCGGCGTCAGCGGCGGCCTGCCGGTCCTCGCCGGCGGCCGGGAAGCCCGGGCCGGCGGGCACCAGGGTCAGGGCGAGGGCCGCGAGAATGGGCGTTGGCCAGCGGAGTAGTCGCCGCCGTACGCGTCTGAGGGAGGAGTGCACGGATACCTCCGGAGTCGGAGAATGCGGGTGCTGGGACTGCCCTTGCCCCCGGGTGTCTTGTATAACGTTGGAAACAAGGGCAGTTGGCATGACAGCACGCCTCCTGCGTTGTGTCCAGTGCATGACCAAACGGCGTAGGAGGACGCGGTGAGAGTCAGCCTGAAGGACGTGGCCGAGCGGGCGGGCGTGTCGGTGAAGACCGTCTCGAACGTGGTCAACAACTATCCGCACGTCACGCCGACGATGCGGGCGCGGGTGCAGCAGGCCATCGACGAACTCGGCTACCGCCCCAACCTGACCGCCCGCCACCTGCGCAAAGGCCGAACGGGCATCATCGCGCTCGCCGTGCCCGAGTTGGGCAACCCCTACTTCGCCGAGCTTGCAGGACACGTCATCGACGAGGCCGCGCGGCACGACTTCACCGTCCTGCTCGACCACACCCAGGGCCGGCGCGAGCTGGAGCTGCTGGTCTGCCAGGGCTTCCGCGCCCGGGTGATGGACGGGCTGATCCTCAGCCCGCTGGAACTGGAGACCGAGGACCTGCGCGGCCGGGCCGAGGAGACCCCGCTGGTGCTGCTCGGTGAGCGGCGCTACGACCTGCCGTACGACCACATTGCGATCGACAACATCGCCGCCGCCCGGCAGGCGGTCGGCCATCTGCTGGACCTCGGCCGGCGCCGGATCGCGTTCCTCGGCGCCCGCGAGGACCGCGCGCAACAGCCCGCTCATCTGCGGCTTCTCGGCTGGCGGGCGGAGCTGGCGGACCGCGGGGTGCCGGTCGACGAGGCGCTGGTGGCGTACACCGAGGGCTGGGAGCGGGCGGACGGTGCGGTGGCCATGGCGCGGCTGCTGGACTCCGGGCAGCGGCCGGACGCGGTCTTCGCCTACAACGACCTGATCGCCATCGGCGCGATGCGGGTGATGTCCGAACGGGGGCTGCGGGTGCCGGAGGACGTGGCGGTCGTCGGCTTCGACGACATCACCGAGAGCCGCTACGGCGCCGTCACGCTGACCACCATCGCGCCGGACAAGCAGACCATCGCCAGGCTCGCGGTGGAGTCGGTGTTCAAGCGCCTCGACGCCGCCCACGGCGACGGCGGCGTGCCGGAGTCGCAGGAGATGAACCCCGCGTTCTCGCTGGTGGAGCGGGAGAGTACGCGCGGTCGCGGGAGCCCCTGACCCGGCCGGAACGCGCCGCCCCGACCGGAGCGCGGGGCGGGTGCCTCGGGCTGCCCCGTGTCGCGCTGACGGGACGTCAACTTCCGTACGGGGCAAGGGGCGTGACGATCTTCGCCGGATGAATCCGTGCTGCGGGAGGTGTTTACAGCTCCCTTTCAACGATGTAAAACATCCTCTGATTCTTCCGGTCCCGCGCAGCGGCCCGGCCCTCGTACTCCACCGCAGAATCGGGGTATCACCATGAAGCCGCACGCCCGTACCGCCGCCAGAACCCTGCTCGCCGTCGCGCTCAGCGCGAGCCTCGCGCTCGCGGCCGGCTGCGCCAAGTCCGAGGACGACGACGAGGGGAGCACCGGCGCCGCCGGCTCCGAAGAGGCCAAGGGGAGCGAGCAGAAGGTCGCCGGGGCCTCGGGCCCGACCTGTGTGATCGGCGACTACGGCGCCGAGAAGACCGACCTCGCCGACGCCACCGTCGGCTTCTCGCAGTCCGAGAAGGAGGCCAACCCCTTCCGCATCGCCGAGACCGCCTCCATCAAGGCCGAGGCCGAGGAGCGCGGCGTCGAACTGCTCACCGCCAACGCCCAGTCGCAGTTCTCCAAGCAGATCAGCGACGTGCAGGACCTCATCGCCAAGGGCGCCGACCTGCTGGTCATCGCCCCGCTGAACTCCGACGGCTGGGACCCGGTACTGAAGTCCGCGGCGGACAAGAAGATCCCGATCGTCACCATCGACCGGAAGATCAACGCCGAGCCGTGCAAGGACTACGTGAGCTTCATCGGCTCCGACTTCACCGAGCAGGGCAAGCGGGCCGCCGACAAGATGATCGAGGCCACCGGCGGCAAGGGCGAGATCGCCATCCTTCTGGGCACGCCGGGCAACAACGTCACCACCGAGCGCACCAAGGGCTTCAAGGACCGTATCGCCGAGAAGGCCCCGGACCTGGAGGTCGTCTTCGAGCAGACCGGCGAGTTCGCCCGCGAGAAGGGCCAGCAGGTCACCGAGCAGCTCATCCAGTCCAACTCGGAGATCACCGGGATCTACGCCGAGAACGACGAGATGGGCCTCGGCGCCGTCAACGCCCTCAAGGGCGCGGGCAAGGAGCCCGGCGCGGTCAAGATCGTCACCATCGACGGCACCCGCAACGCCGTCCAGGGCATCGTCGACGGCTGGATCGACGCCGTCATCGAGTCCAACCCGCGCTTCGGCCCGCTGGCCTTCGAGACCCTCGACGCCTTCACCAAGGGCGAGGAGGTCGGCCAGGACATCGTCATCGAGGACACCGAGTACACCGCCGACAACGCCGAGTCCGACCTCGGCAAGGCGTACTGACGCCGATGGCCGCAGCGAACGAGCCGCCCGAGCGGCACGAGCCGGACGGACCCGCCGGGCCCGTCCGGCCCGCCGGCCCGCGCAAGGAGGACGGGGCCACCGGCCCGGCCGGCGCCGCGGAGCGCCCCGCCGGCCCCGGAGGCCCCGGCGTCCTCGCGGTACTCGACCTGACCAAGCGCTTCCCCGGCGTCCTCGCGCTCGACGGCGTCGACTTCACCGCCCGCGCCGGCGAGGTGCACGCCCTCGTCGGCGAGAACGGCGCCGGCAAGTCGACCCTCATCAAGGTCCTCACCGGCGTCTACCAGCCCGACGAGGGCGAGCTGTCCTACCGCGGCGAGCGGGCGTCCTTCGCCACCCCGCTCGCCGCCCAGCAGGCCGGCATCTCGACCATCTACCAGGAGGTCAACCTCATCCCGCTGATGAGCGTGGCCCGCAACCTCCTCCTCGGCCGCGAGCCGCGCCGCCGCGGCGGCCTCATCGACTTCGGCCGGATGCACCGCGAGTCGGAGCGCATGCTCCTCGACTACGGCGTCCGCGTCGACGTCCGCCGCCCGCTCGCCGAACTCGGCGTCGGCGCCCAGCAGATGGTGGCCCTGGCCCGCGCCGTCTCCGCGGCCGGCCGCACCGACGTCGTCGTCATGGACGAGCCCACCTCCTCCCTCGAACCCCGCGAGGTCGACACCCTCTTCGGCGTCATCGACCGGCTGCGCGGCGACGGCGTCGCGGTGGTCTATGTCAGCCACCGCCTCGACGAGCTGTACGCGGTCTGCGACGCCGTCACCGTGCTGCGCGACGGCCGCGTCGTGCACACCGGCCCGCTCGCCGGCCTCGACCGGCTCCGGCTGGTCTCCCTCATGCTCGGCCGGGAGATGGGCGAGGTGCGGGCCGAGGGGCTGACGAAGTTCTCGGGCGGCCACGACGACGGCACGGCAGCCGCGGAGCCGGTGCTGCGCGCCGAGGGCCTGACGCGCCGGCACGAACTGCACGACGTGTCCCTCGACGTACGCCCCGGCGAGGTCGTCGGCCTCGGCGGACTCCTGGGCTCGGGACGTACCGAGACCGCCAAGGCCATCGCCGGCGCCCTCCCGCTCGGCGCCGGCCGCGTCACCGTCGCGGGTGCGCCCGTACGCACCGGCTCCACGCCCGCCGCGATCCGCGCGGGCATCAGCCTGCTGCCGGAGGACCGCAAGTCGGAGGGCATCGTGCCGGGCCTCTCGGTCCGCGAGAACATCGCGCTGGCCGCGCTGCCGCGCATGTCCCGCTACGGGCTGGTCTCCGAGGCCCGTATCGACGCCGTCGTCGAGACGTTCGTCAGCCGGCTGCGCATCAAGGCCGCGAGCCCGCACCAGAAGGTCGGCGAGCTGTCCGGCGGCAACCAGCAGAAGGTGCTGCTGGCCCGCTGGCTCGCCATGCAGCCCAAGGTGCTGCTGCTGGACGAGCCGACGCGCGGCATCGACGTCGGCGCCAAGGCCGAGGTGCAGAAGCTCATCGACGAACTCGCCGAGGACGGCCTCGGCGTGCTGCTGATCTCCTCCGACGTGGAGGAGCTGATCGAGGGGTCCGACCGCGTGGTGGTGCTCAGGGACGGCGCCGTCGTCGGCGAGCTGACCGGCGACGACGTCACCGAGGACAGGCTGATGGAGGCCATCGCGGCCGCCGCGGAGCCGGGCGCGGACCCGGACCCGGCGCCGGGCGGGCCCGGTACGGAGGCGGACGGCCATGGCTGACCTCACGCTGCGGCGCGCGCTGCCCGCCGACCGCGAGCGGGTGCTGCGCTGGCTGCAGGAGTACGGCGTCTACGCCGGCGTCGCCCTCCTGCTGCTCGTCAACATCGCCTTCACCCCCAACTTCCTGTCCGCCGAGAACTTCCGCACCCAGGCCGTCCAGGTCGCCCCCGTCGTCATCGTCGCGCTCGGCATGGCGCTGGCCATCGGCAGCGAGGGCGTCGACCTGTCCGTCGGCTCGGTCATGGCCCTGTCCACCTCGCTGCTCGCGCTCTACATGGGGTACGGGCCGTGGGTGGCGCTGATCGTCGCCGTCGTCGGCGGGGCCGCGGTGGGCCTGGTGAACGGCTCGCTCATCGCGTTCATCGGGGTCCAGCCCATCGTCGCCACGCTCGCGCTGATGGTCGGCGTCCGAGGGCTGGCGCTCGTGCTGCTGCCGCAGCTGGAGGACATCCGCGACCCGGGCATGGCCACCCTCGGCTCCGGCGAGTTCGCCGGCGTGCCGTACGTGGTGCTGATCGCGGCGGCGCTCGCGGTCGTCGTCGGCTTCGTCGTACGCCGCACCACCTTCGGCCGGCAGCTGCTCGCCATCGGCGACAGCCGCCCCGCGGCCCAGCTCGCGGGGCTGCCGGTGCGCCGGGTGCTGATCGTGGTGTACGTCGTCTCCGGCGTGCTCGCCGCCGTCGCCGGGTTCCTGGCCACCGCCCGGCTGTCGGCCAGCGACCCCACCTCGCTGGGCAACCTGATGGAGCTGTCCGCCATCACCGCCGTCGTGGTCGGCGGCACACCGCTGACCGGCGGCCGGGTCCGTATCGGCGGCACGGTGGCCGGCGCGGTGCTGATCCAGCTGCTGACGGCCACCCTGATCAAGCACGACCTGGAGCCGTCGTGGACACAGATCGCCCAGGCCGTGGTGATCATCCTCGCCGTCTACGCCGCTAGGGAGAGGGGCAAGCGGTGACCGTTGTGAAAGACGAGACTGCGGCCGACCGGTTCGTCGCGTACGACGCCGACGACCCGGCCGGCTCCGGGCGCGGCGAGCGGCTGAGCGCGCTCGCGCAGCAGCACGGCGCGCTGGTCGCGCTGGTCGCCATCGCCGCCGTCGCCTCGCTGTCGTTCGACTCCTTCGCCACCACCGGCAACATCGAGAACATGGCGGTCTCCTCCGCCTTCCTCGCCATCGTCGCCCTCGGCATGACCTTCGTCATCGTCACCGGGGGCATCGACCTCTCCGTCGGCTCGGTGTTCGTGCTCGGCGGCGTGCTCGCCGCCTGGGGCTCGCGCCACGGCACCGTCGTGGCACTGCTCCTGCCACTCGCTGTCTGCGGGCTCTTCGGCCTGGTCAACGGGCTGCTCATCGCCCGGCTGCGGCTCGCGCCGTTCATCGTCACGCTCGCCGCCATGCTCGGCGCCCGCGGTGTGATGCTGGCGATCACCGACGAGGGCGCCGACACCTTCCTCGTCGCCGAGGGCTCGTTCTTCGCCGACCTCGGCCAGGGGAAGCTGCTCGGCATCGGCGTACCCGTGTGGATCACCGCGGCGCTGTTCGTCGCGGGCGGCGTCGTGCTACGCCGCACCCGCTTCGGCCAGCACGTCTACGCCGTCGGCGGCAATGAGGACGCGGCCGCGCTGATGGGCGCGCCCGTGGCCCGTACCAAGACGCTGGTCTACACCCTCAACGGGCTGCTCGCCGGCTTCGCCGGCGCGCTGAACGCCGCGTGGCTCGACTCCGGCGTGACCATCCTCGGCTACGGGATGGAGCTGGAGGCGATCGCCGCCGTCGTCATCGGCGGCACGCTGCTCTCCGGTGGGATGGGCTTCGTCGGCGGCTCGCTGGTCGGCGTGCTGCTGCTGAAGGTGATCCAGAACGTCATCAACCAGATCGGCTCGCTCGACTCCGCCTACCAGCAGGTCGTCAGCGGCGGCTTCCTGGTGGTCGTCGTCATCGCGCAGACCTGGCTCGCCCGGCGCCGCCGGGTGCCCTGACCGGCCGCCGGGCGACCGGGCGGGTTGGCCCGGCGGCCGTACGGCGGCCGGCCGCGGTCCCGAGCCGCGGCCGGCCGCACCCCCCCCCCGCACCGGTCTGGACCACTGCCGCCGCGCTGTTCCGCGGCAGCCTGGCTGACGTGCAACTTTCGTGTCCCTGGGAAGGATTGACGGCTGCCTGAGCACGTCGGTACGCCTGATACGCACCGCACGCGCATATCCTCGTCCTCCACCCAGCTGAGGAGCACCGTTGCCTGCCATCCCCGCCACCCGTCCGCGGGTGAACCTGCGAAGACGACCCTGGCCGACGGCAGCCGTCGCCGCCGCGCTGCTGCTGCCGCTGACCTCGGCGTCCCTCCCGGCCGCCGACTCCGCCGCCGACGACGACGACGGGGCGGCGCCCGCGACGCGGCAGGCGGCGTACGCCGCGGCGGCCGAGGAGTACGGCGTGCCGGAGAGCGTGCTGCTCGGCGTGTCGTACCTGGAGTCCCGCTGGGACACCCACGCCGGCGAGCCGAGCACCGACGGCGGCTTCGGCCCCATGCACCTGACCGACGCGCCCACCGTGCTCGCCGAGGACCACCACGGCGGCACCGCCGAGGACCCGCGCGGCGACACCGAACGGCCCGTCGGCGACGAGCGGTTCGGCCCGGCGCTCACCACGCTGTACGCCGCCGCCGAGCTGACCGGCACCGACGCGGCGACGCTGCGCGCGAAGCCGGCCGAGAACATCGCCGGCGGCGCCGCGCTGCTGGCCGCGTACCAGGAGGACCTCGGCGCGCCGGCCTCGGCCGACCCCGCCGACTGGTACGGCGCGGTCGCGACGTACGCGGGCGCCGCGTACGAGCAGGACGCGGCGACGTTCGCCGACGAGGTGTACGCCACCCTCGCGAGCGGCGCCGCCCGCACCACCGACGACGGCCACGCCGTCCGGCTCGCCGCCGACCCGTCCGTCGCGCCGCGGAAGCGGTGGCTCGGCGAACTCGGCCTGCCGCGGCTGGCGAACGAGGACGTGGAGTGCCCGGAGACGCTCGGCTGCGAGTGGATCCCGGCGACGTACCGGCAGACGAACCCCGACGACATCGAGGCGTACGTCAATCACGACAAGGCGAACCGGCCGCGCGACCAGAAGATCGAGTACATCGTCGTCCACGACACCGAGGGCCGCTACCCCGGCGTCATCAACATGGTCCAGGACCCCACCCGCGCGGCCAGCTGGCAGTACACGCTGCGCAGTTCGGACGGCCACGTCGCACAGCACGTCAAGCACAAGGACGTCGCCTGGCAGGCCGGCAACTGGAACATCAACGCCAAGTCCATCGGGCTGGAGCACGAGGGCTTCGCCAAGGACCAGGGCACCTGGTACACCGAGGCGATGATGCGCAGTTCGGCCACCCTCGTGCGCTACCTGGCGGCGACGTACGACATCCCGCTGGACCGCACGCACATCATCGGCCACGACAACGTGCCCGGCACCACCACGCCGAACATCCCCGGCATGCACTGGGACCCGGGCCCCTACTGGGACTGGGAGCGCTACTTCGAGCTGCTGAAGGCCCCGCTGCGCACCCCGGGCGGCGCCGACGAGTCGCTGGTGATGATCAAGCCCGACTTCGCGGACAACCGGCCGCGGTTCACCGGCTGCAGCTACGAGTCCGGCTCCGACCCGAAGGAGCCGTGCCCGCTCGCGCCCTCGTCGTCGGTGATCCTGCACGCGCGGCCCGACGCGGACTCCCCGCTGCTGGTCGACATCGGTCTGCACCCCGACGGCCGGGCGTCCGACATGCACGTCTCCGACGTCGGCAGCCGGGCCTCGGCCGGGCAGCGGTACGCGGTCGCCGAGCGCAGGGACGACTGGGTGGCGATCTGGTACCACGGCCTGAAGGGCTGGTTCCACAACCCCGCGGGTGAGCGGGTCGCCGAGTTCACCGCCGGGAAGATCGTCACGCCGAAGCGGGGCAAGGACGCGGTCCCGGTCTACGGCCGCGCGTACCCGGAGGAGGCGGCGTACCCGCCGGAGATCCCGTACCAGCCGATCTCGGCGCACCCGTACGAGTTCAAGGCGGGCCAGGCGTACTCCTACGGAGGCACGGTGCCCGGCGAGTACTACCGCTCCGTGTCCTTCGACGGCTCCGCGCCGGGCGACCGCACGGTGGTCCGCGGCGAGACGAAGTACCACATCATCCAGATCGGGCACCGCATCGGCTTCGTCAAGGCCGATGACGTGAACGTGCGCCGGGTCTACTGACCCGCCACGCGCCGCGGCGCCGCCGGTCCATGTCCGGCGGCGCCGTTCGCGTGCCCGGGGAGCGTCGGTCGCGGTCCATGCGGTCGCCGGGGGCGATCCGGCCGTCCGGTCGAAGCCGCCTCGCGGACTCCTCATTGCGCCGCGCGCCGATCATGGGATGTAATTGCAATTGGCTCGCAATTACATCCGGCATTCAACAGGGGAGTGGGCATGGCAGTCCGCGGCATACGCGCAGCGGTCTCGGGCACGGCGGCAGCGGCGGTGCTCGCGGGAGCCGCCGCCTGCTCGAACCCGGACGCGGACGACGACTCCGGCGCCGCCGGCGAGGACGGCGCCGCCGTGGTCGTCGGCGTCGCCGACGAGCCCGAGACCCTCAGCCCGCTGCTCGGCTACGGCAAGGACGGCAACTCCAAGCTCTTCGACGGCCTCCTCGCCCGCAACGGCGACATGGAGCTGCGCCCCGCCCTCGCCCGCGCGCTGCCCGAGATCACCGACGACGGCACCACGTACACGTACAAGCTGCGCGACGGCGTGACGTTCAGCGACGGCGAGCCCTTCACCGCCGCCGACGTCGTCTTCACCTACGAGACCATCCTCGACCCCGCCACCAACAACGTCTCCAAGGGCGACCTGGAAGCCGTCGAGAGCGTCGAGGCCCAGGGCGACGACACGGTCGTCTTCCGCCTCAAGTACCCCTACGCCCCCTTCGCCGAGCGCACCGTGCTGCCCATCGCGCCCGAGCACGTCGCCGGTAAGGGCGACGTCAACACCGGCGCGTTCAACACCGAGCCCGTCGGCACCGGCCCGTACGTCCTCGACAGCTGGCGCAAGGGGGAGAAGCTCACCTTCTCCGCCAACCCCGGCTACTGGGGCGGCAGGCCGAAGGTGAAGAAGCTGACCATGGCGATCATCGCCGACGACGACATCCGCGCCACCCGGCTGCGCTCCGGCGACCTCGACGGCGCCATCCTGCCGCCGAACCTCGCCACGACGTTCGCCGAGGACGACGACAAGCAGACCCTCGCCGCCACCAGCGCCGACCACCGCGCCGTCACCCTGCCCACCGACGACCCCGTCACCGGCGACATCGCCGTCCGCCGCGCCCTCGACGTGGCGGTCGACCGCGACGTCATGGTCGACAAGCTGCTGGAGGGCCGGGGCAAGGCCGCGTACGGGCCCGTGCCCACCGACAGCGAGTGGTTCGCCAAGGGCACCGAGCGCCCGTACGACACGGAGCAGGCCGAGAAGATCCTCGACGACGCCGGCTGGCACCCCGGCGACGGCGGCATCCGGGAGAAGGACGGGCAGCGCGCCTCGTTCACGCTCTACTACCCCTCCGGCGACAAGCTCCGCCAGGAGCTCGCCCTCGCCTTCGCCGGCGACGCCAAGAAAGTCGGCATCGAGGCCAGGGTGGAGAGCGGCACCTGGGAGGTCATCGAACCGCGGATGAGCAAGGACGCCGTGCTCGCCGGCGGCGGCAGCCCCGCCGACCCCGACTTCGACCTCTACCCGATGCTCCACTCCGAGCTGGCCGGCCAGGGCTTCAACAACATGGCCTCGTACGAGAACCCGGACGTCGACGCCGCCCTCGCCGAGGGCCGGGAGAGCGGCGGCAAGGCCGAGCGCAAGCGGGCGTACGACAAGGTCCAGCAGGAACTCGCGGAGAACCCGGGCTACGTCTTCCTCACCCACATCGACCACATCTACGTCATCGCCGACACCTGGCGCGGCCTGACCACCCAGATCGAGCCGCACGAGCACGGCTTCGGCAGCGGCCCGTGGTGGAACGCCGAGAGCTGGCAACCCGCGCCGTGACCGGGCCGCCCCTCGCCCCGATGGCGCGGATGGCCGGGCGGCGGCTGCTGTACGCCGTCCCCGTCCTGCTGGCCGTCACCTTCGGGGTCTTCGCCATCGCCGCCGCCTCGCCGTTCGACCCGGTGAACGCGTACGCGGGCACCGCCGGCTTCAGCGCCTCCCAGGAGGCGCTGGACCAGCTCCGCGACAGCCTCGGCGCCGACGAGCCGTTCGTCACCCGCTGGTGGGACTGGCTCACCGCCGCGGTCACCGGCGACCTCGGCGAGTCGACCAGCATGCGCCAGCCCGTCGCCGACGTCATCGGCGAGCGCATCGGCTGGACGGTGCTCCTGTGCGCGGTCGCGTTCGCCGCCGCCATCGTCGGCGGCACGCTCCTCGGCGTCCTCGCCGCCCGCCGCCGCGGCGGGATGCTGGACCGGGCCGTCACCTCCGTCGCGTACGCGCTGGAGGCGACGCCGCCGTTCTGGCTCGGGCTGCTCGCCGTCTGGCTGTTCGCGCTCCAGCTCGACGCGCTGCCGGCCGGCGGGCTCACCGACACCGGCACGGACGTCGTCACGTTCGGGCAGGTCGCCGAGCACGTGGCGCTGCCAGCGGCGGTGCTCGCCGTCTCGCAGCTGCCGTGGTTCGTGCTCTACGTCCGCCAGGGCGTCGGCGACGCGCTGGACGAGGACCCCGTGCGCGGCGCCCGCTCCCGCGGGCTCGCCGAGCGCACCGTGCTGCTGGGGCACGCGCTGCGCTCCGGGCTGCTGCCCGTGGCCACGCTGATCGGCACCCGGGTACCGGAGCTGATCACCGGCGCGCTGCTCATCGAGACCGTCTTCAGCTGGCCCGGGATCGCCGCGGCCACCGTCGGGGCCGCCACGTCCGTGGACTTCCCGCTGCTCGCCGCGCTCACCGTGCTGGCGACGGCGGCGGTCCTCGTCGGCAACCTGCTGTCGGACCTGCTGTACGGGCTCGCCGACCCGAGGGTGGGGTTCGATGGCTGAGACCCCCGAGGCGGCGGTGAAAACGGCCGGGCCCGACGGACCGTCGGCCGCGCCCCGTTGGCGCACCCGCGGCACCGGCCGGAAGTCGGTGCGCACGCTGCGCGTACGCACCTCGGCCGCGGTGGTCGCGCTCGCCGTCCTCGCGGTGCTCGTCGTACCGCCGCTGGTCCAACTCGACCAGCAGGCCGTCGACCTCGCCGACAAGCTCGCCGCGCCGTCCCCCGCGCATCCCTTCGGCACCGACGACGTCGGCCGCGACGTGCTGCTGCGCTGCGTCTACGGGCTGCGCGTCTCGCTGCTCGTCGGCGTGGTCGCCGCGCTCGTCGCCACCGTCGTCGGCACCGCCGTCGGGGCGCTTGCTGGCGCACTCGGCGGGCACGTCGACCGGGCCGTGATGCGGCTCGTGGACGTCTTCGCCTCCGTACCGCACCTGCTGCTCGGCATCTTCATCGTCGCCCTGTTCCGGCCCGGGGTCTGGCCGGTCGTCGCCTCCGTGGGCCTGACGCACTGGGTGTCGACCTGCCGCATCGTGCGCGCCGAGGTGCTGTCGCTGCGCGGCCGGCCGTTCGTGGACGCCGCCGTCTCCGGCGGCGCCTCGCGCACCCGGGTCGCGGTCCGCCACCTCGTGCCCGGGGTGCTGCCGCAGGCCGGTCTCGCGGCGGTGCTGATGGTGCCGCACGCCATCTGGCACGAGTCGGCGCTGTCGTTCCTCGGCCTCGGGCTGCCACCGCACCAGGCGAGCCTGGGCGCGATGGTGCAGGGCGCGCGGGGCGCGCTGCTGGCGGGGGACTGGTGGCCGACGCTCTTCCCCGGCCTTTTCATCATCATTCCGACCCTCGCCGTCGCGGGCCTCGCGGGCGCTTGGCGCGACCGGTTGAACCCGCGCCGCCGATCGGAGCTGACGCTTTGAACCCTCCCCCAGCCGAAGCAGGGGATTCCTGGCTCAGGAAGCCCCGCAGGTCAGCGACCTGAGAGGGCTTACTCCCTCAACACCAGCCGGGACGGAACCTGCCCGGTTTGGCACTGAATACTTGGAGGTGCATGTGCTGTCTTGGTTCTCGATCAGCACGAGCGGGAGGCTTGGCTCTCGCAACCCGCTTTCCAGACGCTACCAGACGCCGAATTACCCTGGCGGCGATTCAGCCCCGCCGCTGCTCGCCCTCGACCGGATGTCGGTCCGCTTCCGCATGCGCCGCGGCCGGTACGTCGCCGCCGTCACCGACGTCTCCCTTTCCCTCGCCCCCGGCGAGTGCGTGGCGCTCGTCGGCGAAAGCGGCTGCGGCAAGTCCGTGCTCGCCTCGGCGCTCCTCGGGCTGCTGCCGGAGAACGCCGAGACCGCGGGCACCGCGCACCTCGGCGAGCTGGAACTGCTCGGCGCCGGCGAGGCGGAGCTGGCCCGCCGGGTACGGGGCCGCCGGGTCGGCCTCATCCCGCAGTCCCCGGCCGCGCACCTCACGCCCGTACGGACCGTGCGCTCCCAGCTCCAGGAGGTCGTCCGGGAGCTGACCGACACCCGCAAGTCCGGGCTGCGGGCCGCCGCCGAGGAGGCCGCGGCGCGGGCCGCGTTCCCCGCCGGCCACCTCGACCGCTACCCGCACGAGCTGTCCGGCGGCCTCGCCCAGCGTGCCGCCACCGCCCTCGCCCTCGTCGGCGGCCCGCCGCTGCTGCTGGCCGACGAGCCGACCACCGGCCTCGACCGCGACCTCGTCGAGCGCACGGTGGACGAGATGCGCCGTCAGGTCGACGCCGGGCACGGGCTCCTGATGATCACCCACGACCTGGCCGCCGCGGAGCGGATCGCGGACCGGGTGGCGGTGATGTACGCCGGGCGCATCGTCGAACTCGCCGACGCCGCCGGTTTCTTCGGTGCCCCCGGGCCCCGTCACCCGTACGCCCGCGGCCTCCTCGACGCCCTCCCGGAGCGCGGCTTCACGCCCGTCCCGGGCCTGCCGCCGGAGCTGGGCGCGCTGCCGCCCGGCTGCGCCTTCGCGCCACGGTGCACGTACGCCACGGCCGCCTGCGCGGCGGTGCCGGCGCTGACGGCGGGGGCGGCGTGCCACCACCCCGTGCCGGCCCCGGGCGCCGACCCGCTGCGCAAGCGGGAGCCGGCCGCCGATGAGGCGGGCCCCCAGTCCGAGTCCCAGCCCCGGCCGGAGCCCGGGTCGCGGCCGGAGCCGGGGAGGACCGGGGCGCGGCAGTCGCCGACGCGGCGGACCGGCGAACCCGGTCCGCCCCAGCAGCCGGAGTCCGTCGATGCCCGCTGAAGCCCCGTCCCCGCTGCAACTCCGCGCCGTCACCGCCGGATACGGCCGCCGCGCCCCCGTCGTACGCGACGTGTCCCTCACCCTCGCCCCCGGCGAGGCCGCCGGCCTCCTCGGCCCCAGCGGCTGCGGGAAGTCCACCCTCGCCCGCGTCGCCGCGCTGCTGCACCGCCCGGACGCCGGCGAGGTGCTGCTCGACGGCGAGCCCGTACGCGGCTGGCGCCACCGCGCGCCCCGCGACCAGCGCACCGCCTTCGGCGTCGTCTTCCAGCAGCCCCGCCTCGCCGCCGACCCGCGCCTGACCCTCGCCGCCCTGATCGCCGAGCCGCTGCGCGCCACCGGCCGCCGGGCCGAGGCCCCGGCCCGCACCGACGAGCTGGCCGCCCTCGTGGGGCTCACCCCCGACCTGCTCGCCCGCCGCCCCCACGAGGTCAGCGACGGCCAGCTCCAACGCGCCTGTCTCGCCCGCGCCCTGGCGCTCCGCCCCCGGATCCTGGTGTGCGACGAGATGACGGCGATGCTCGACGCCTCCACCACCGCGGCGCTGGTCGCAGCCGTCGAGGACTACCGCCGCGCCGCCGGCGCCGCGCTGCTCGCCGTGGGCCACGACCGGACGCTGCTGGAGCGCTGGTGCGACCGCACGGTCATGTGGGAGGACCTGGCGCCGGTGGCGAAGGCCGCGCCGAGTGGCTGATTACGTACGTACGCAAGTACGTGCGTACTGCACCCTTACGGACAGCCCAACCTGTCGGCCAGGTCCGTGAAGTCCGCCGCGGCCAGATCGCCCGGTACGTCCTCCGCCCGGTCCGCCCCGCCCGCCGGGCCCTTCTCCCGCGGGCGCGCCACGAACGCCGTCCGCAACCCCGCGCCGCGCGCGCCCGCCAGATCCCAGCCGTGGCAGGCCACCATCAGCAGCTCGCCGGGCTCGACGTCCAGCAGCCGCGCGGCCGTCAGATACGGCGACGGGTCCGGCTTGTAGCGCTGCGCCAGCTCGGCGGAGAGGATGCAGTCGAACGGCAGCCCGGCCGCCTTCACCAGGCGGGTCAGCAGCGCGAAGCCGCCGTTGGACAGCGCCGCCACCACGTACCGCCCGCGCAGCCGCGCCAGGCCCCGGGCCGCGTCCTCCCACGCCGGCAGCCGGTGCCAGGCGCGTACCAGCTCGGCCCGGGCGGCGTCGTCGAAGGCGGCGCCGACGCCGTGGCGTTCGAGCAGCTCGTCCAGCGACTCGCGGTGCAGCACGTCGAGGTACGCCCACGCCCGCTCGCCGCTGTTGACCCGGGCCATCGACGGCAGGTACATCTTCCGCCAGGCGTCCGCGAAGGCGCCGCCGTCCAGCTCGGCGCCGCACCGCCGCGCGACCTCGCTCACCTGCTCCGCGACGCCCGTGCGCCAGTCCACAGTGGTGCCGAAGATGTCGAACGCGACGGCCCGTACCGCCCCCGCGTCGGACTCCGCCTCCGTCACTGGCTTCCCGCCTTCCGTCCCACGCCGCCGAACTGGTCCACCGGCTCCGGCTCTTCTCCGTCCTCCTCCGGTCGCCACCGGGAGCACGACACGACGCCGGGCGCCACCAGCTCCAGCCCCGTGAAGAAACCTTCGATCTCCGCCGGGGTGCGCAGCACGTACGGCACCGCGCCGCTCCTGTTGTACGCGTCCTGCGCCCTCCCGGACTCCCGGTGCACCACGCCCGTCCCGTCGCTGAGCGCCAGGCAGCTGCGGGCCGGCAGCGCGTGGACGAGGTGGGCCACGATCGCGCGCGCCTCGTCGTAGTCCGCGACGTGCCCCACGATCCCGCTGAGGATCAGCCCGACCGGCTCGTCGAAGTCCAGCGTCTTCGACGCTCCGGCCAGCACCGCATGCGGCTCGTGCAGGTCGGCGCTCACGTAGTCGCAGGCCCCGCCGGGCCGGGAGACCAGCAGAGCGCGCGCGTGCGCGAGCACCATCGCGTCGTTGTCGACGTAGACGACCCGCGCCGACGAGTCCACCGCCTGCGCCACCTCATGCGTGTTCAGCGTGGTCGGCAGCCCGGCGCCGACGTCGATGAACTGGCGGATGCCGACCTCGGCCGCGAGGTGGCGGACGGCGCGGACCAGGAAGCCCCGGGAGGCGCGGGCGACGTCGACGATGCCGGGCGAGAGCCGCAGGTACGCCTCGCCCGCGAGCCGGTCGACGCGGTAGTTGTCGCTGCCGCCGAGCCAGAAGTTCCAGATACGCGCCGACTGCGGCACCGTGGCGTCGATCAGCGGCGCCCGCCCGCCGCCCTCTGTGTCCCCCATCAGAACTCTCCCGCCCGCCCGTCGCGCTGAAGCCACACAAAGTAGTCCAACCACCCGGGCACCGTAAGCGATCCGGCCACCCCGGCGACGGCGGCGTGGTCGCCGTACCCGCGTGCGGCGTGGAATCATCCAGGCTCATGAGGCTGGACGGAGTCGGGCGGCGCTACGGCAGGCGCGGGCCGTGGGTGCTGCGCGGGGTCGACCTGCGGGTGCCGGCGGGTGCGCTCCTACGCGTCGAAGGCGCCAACGGCGGCGGCAAGTCGACGCTGCTGCGGCTGCTGGCCGGTATCGACCTGCCCAGCGCGGGCCGGATCGCCGACCGGCCCGCGCGCACGGCGTACGTACCGGAGCGCTTCCCCGCCGCGCTGCCGCTGACGGCCCTCGGCTATCTGACGCACCTGGGCCGGGTGCAGGGGCTGCGCGGTGACCGGGCGCGGCGGCGGGCGGGGGAGTGGCTGGAGCGGTTCGGGGCGGGGGAGTCGGCGCGTACGCCGCTGGACGAGCTGTCGAAGGGCGGCAGCCAGAAGGTCGCGGTGGCGCAGGCGCTGCTCGCGGAGCCGGAGTTGCTGGTGCTCGACGAGGCGTGGACCGGGCTGGACGCGGGGGCGCGGGCGGAGCTGGACGCGGCGGTGGGGGAGCGGCTGGCGGCGGGCGGGGCGGTGGTGTTCGTCGACCACGACCCGCGGCGGCTGGCCCGGGTGCCGTACGCCGCCTACCGGGCCGGCGGCGGGCGGGTCGTCGCCCGGCCGGCGGGCGGCGGGCCCGCGGTGGTGGTCGAGGCGGTCGGACAGCCCGGCTCGCCCGGGCCGGCGGGCGAGCTGCCCGGGGCACCGCTGTGCGAGGAACTGCCCGGCGGCGGCTGCCGCTTCACGGTGCCCGCCGCGCACTCCGACGCCCTGCTGCGGGCGCTGCTCGACGCCCGCCCCGGCTGGCACATCCGCGGCGTGCAGCAGCTGGCGTACGAACCGGAGGAGGACCCCGCGCCATGACCGCCCTCGTGCGCTACCAACTCGCCCTGCTCGCCAGATCGCACCGCTGGCTCCCGCCGCTGCTGGTGTACGCGGCGGCCGTGGCCGTCGGCGTCCAGCCGGGGCAGGCGGTGCTGGACTCGCTCGGGGTGGCCGCCGCGGCGGTGCTGCCGGTCGCGGCGTGGCTGGTGCGGGTGTGCACCGGCGTGGAGCCGCCCGCCGCGCGGGCCTGTACGGCGGCGGCCGGTGGTCCGGGGCGGGCCCATCTGGCGAGCCTGGCCGCGGCGTTCGCGGCGGCGTACGCGCTGGGTGTCGCGGGCGTCGCCGTCGTCGTGGCCGTCAGCGACGCGCACGGCTCGGACGGCGCGTCGGACACCGCGGTCCCGGTCGCGGCGGCGACGGGGGCGGGGCTGCTGGCGACGCTGACGTGCGCGCTGCTGGGCACGGCGGTGGGTGCGCTGGGCAACCGGCCGCTGCTGCGCAGCCGGGCGTGGACGGTGCCGGCGACGCTCGCCGGCGCGGGGGCGGTGCTCGTGGCGGCCGGCTCCCCGGCGAACGCCGCGGTCTCCGGCCTGGTCACCGGCTCCCGCGCGGCGGAGGTGCCGCTGCCGCTGCTGCCCCTGGCGGGCGCCGCACTGGCGGCGGCGGCAACGGCGGCCCTGGCCGCGGCGCTGACCGCCCGCCGCTGACCGCCGGGCGGCGCGCACCGGTCCCGTGGGCACCGGGCGGGTGACGGCAGGCGTCCCCTGGACCCGACGCCGGGCCTTCAGACCACCCGCAGCCGCACCGGCGCCTTCTCCGCCGGCTCCGGCAGCCGCAGCGGCCGAGCGCCCGGCGTGATCGACCCCAGCAGCGCCGCCTCGCGCGCCCCCGTCGCCGACGGCACCGACGCCGGCAGCCCGCACACCGTCAGAAAGCCCAGCAGCGCGAAGAGATACCCCTCCTTGCCCTGCGACGACAGCCCGTAGTCCGCCATCGTCGACACCCGCGCCGGCGCGCACAGCTCCGCCAGCCGCGCCATCAGCGCCGGGTTGCGCACACCGCCGCCGGAGACGACCAGCTCCGCCAGCCCGTACTCCCGGCACGCGCCCGCCACCAGCTCCGCGGTCAGCTCCGTGACGGTCGCGACCAGATCGTCCAGCGCGGGCGGCGCCCCCGCACCCGCCGCCATCCGCTCGCGCAGATACGCGCCGTGGAACAGCTCCTTGCCCGTCGACTTGGGCGCGGCCAGCGCGTAGTACGGCTCGTCCAGGAGCCGCCGCAGCAGCTCCCGGTCCACCGTCCCGCGCCGCGCCCGCGCACCGTCGGTGTCCATCGTCTCCGCGCCGCCCGTGCCGTCGGCCACCGCCGCGTCGATGAGCGCGTTGGCCGGCCCCAGGTCGTACGCGACGACCTCGCCGTCCGGGCCGCGGACCGTGATGTTGGCGATGCCGCCGAGGTTCAGCGCCCCGCGCCGCGGCGGCTCGCCGGCGGCTCCGGTCCTGCCGGCCTCGCCGGGCCCGCCGCCGAGCAGCAGCAGCGCGTCGAGGGTGGAGGCGAGCGGCGCGCCCTGGCCGCCGCGGGCGATGTCGCGGGTGCGTACGTCGGAGACGACGGGCAGCCCGGTGGCCTCGGCGATCCAGGCGGGGCCGCCGAGCTGGAGGGTGCCGCGGGCGCGCCGGCCCTCGACCCAGTGGTAGACGGTCTGCCCGTGCGAGACGACGAGGTCGGCGCGCCCGCCGGCCACCGCGTCGACGGCCTCGGCCGCCACCCGGCCGAAGAACCGGCCCAGTTCGGTGTCGAGCCGGCAGACCTCCGCCACCGTCGTCTGCGCCGGGGGCAGGCAGGCGGCGACGGCGCGGCGCAGCTCGCCGGGGAACGCGGCGCTGTGCAGGCCGCGGGGGTGCAGGAGCAGCTCGTCGCCGACCAGGCGCAGGTCGCAGACGGCGGCGTCCACGGCGTCGTACGAGGTGCCGCTGAGCAGCCCGACGACGGTGAGCGCGGGCTCGGGGTACGGGTGGGTCATCGGGCCATTGTCGTCGGCTGTCGCCGCACGGTTCCGGTGGCGCCGGCGGCGGGCGGTCGGTGGCGTGCGCGGGAGGTGTGGCGGCCGGCGTGGAGGTCGCAGGCCCGGCGGCCGGGTGCCGTCCTTGCGCAGAGGCGCGGCGACGGGCCTGCGACCCCGCCGGGCCAGAACTATACATTTCGGGCATTCCACCGCACCAAGAAGCGCGGCCCGACTTGTCCGGCCCTCTGCTGAAATTTCACAGTAAGCCCATTGACGTCGACCGTTCTCGGCCGTCAAGCTGCCTCCCGTGTGTGTTAACGATAACACAACACTCGACCGAGGGAGCCGCCCGATGTCAGGTCGCCATCCGCCGATCCCCGAACCACCCGCCGCCCCCCGCACGACCACCCCCCACCCCACCCGCTTCGACCGCCGCACCCTGCTCCGCGCCTCCGCCGCCGGGGCATTCGCCACCGCCACCGGCGGGCTGGCCGCCGCCTGCGGCACCGCCGCCGGACAGGGGCCCGGCAAGGTCGCCGTCCACGGTGACAACGCCAACTGGGAAGCGTCGTTCGACGCCGCCGGCAAGGCGATGAAGTCGGTCGCCGGCGTCCGGCTCGTCCCCGAGGTCATCCCGTCCCTCGAGTCCTTCGAGCAGATCGTCAAGTCCTCGCTCCGTACCAACAAGACCCCCGACCTGCTCAAGTACTGGTCCGGGTACCGGCTGCGCGACCTCGCCCGCACCGGTGGCCTGGAGGACCTCACGAACGAGTGGGAGAACGCCGAGTCCCGCGGCTGGGTGGAGCCCACGCTGCGCGAGGCGTTCACCTACGACGGCCGCGTCTACGGGCTGCCGATGAACCTCGCGTACTGGGTGTTCTTCTACAACCCCGAGGTCTTCGCCGAGCACCGCCTCACGGCGCCGAAGACCTGGGACGACTTCCTCACCGCCGGCGCCCGGCTGAAGGACAACGGCATCACCCCGCTGCACGGCACCACCGCCGGCCGCTGGCCCGCGTTCATCTGGTTCCAGGAGGTTCTCAGCCGCCAGGACCCGCGGTTCTACGACGACCTGATGAACGGCCGCGAGCGCTACACCGACCCGCGCGCCGAGCGGGCGCTCCGCACCATCGCCGGCTTCTTCGACAAGGACTGGTTCACGAGCATGGACGTGGACCACAACAACGCGGCGGCGGCCGTCCTGCACGGCGA
This sequence comes from Streptomyces sp. CNX435, assembly GCF_059570575.1. Classification (NCBI taxonomy): domain Bacteria; kingdom Bacillati; phylum Actinomycetota; class Actinomycetes; order Kitasatosporales; family Streptomycetaceae; genus Streptomyces; species Streptomyces sp. CNX435. The sequence continues at coordinate 320,512 of NZ_JCANTA010000002.1, forward strand.
GGTCGGCATGGTGCCATGCGGCAGCTGGCTCGGCTCCGTCTTCACCGCGGCCGGCGGCAAGCCGGGCAAGAGCGTCGACGCCTTCATCCTGCCCATGGCCGACCCGTCCGCCCGGCCCAGCGTGATCTTCGAGTCCAGCGCGTTCGTCGCCACCGTCAAGGGCACGGACAAGAAGGAGGCGCTGCAGGCCGCGCGCAGCTGGCTGCACCCCGAGGTCGCGACGGCCTTCGCGCACGGCCTCCAGGACGGCAGCCCCAACCCGCAGGTGCAGCCCGCCAACGTGATCATCGAGGGCGTCACCCGGCAGGCGCGGGACGACAACCTCCGGCTGCTCAACCGCTTCTGGGAGCAGGGCCCGCCCGAGCTCGTCGAGTCCACCGTGGACGACCTGGCCGGCATGCTGATCGACCCGCACGCGTACCGCAGCGGGCTGCGGACCATGCAGGAGCGCGCCGACGAGGCGTGGAAGGTGTGGCGGGAGGCGGAGAAGTCATGACCGGCACCGTGAGCACGACCGGCGCCGCCAGGCCCGTACGCGTACGCCGCCGCATCCCCGTCCGCAGCCCGCACCAGGCCGCGAAGGCCGACTCCACGCGCCGCATGGGCGGCCCGCTCGCCGGCGTCCCCTGGGCGCTGCCCGCGCTCGTCCTCGTCGGCGTCCTGCTCGTCTACCCGTTCTTCCGCAGCATCTACGGCAGCCTCTTCGAGGACAACGGCTTCACCAGCAGCTTCACCGGGCTCGACAACTACACCCGGCTCGCCGACGACCCGATCTTCGGCCGGTCGCTGCTGAACACCCTCCTGTGGGTCGCGGGCACCCTGCTGCTGCCCGTGGTCGCGGGCCTCGCCATCGCCGTGGCCACCCACCGGATGCGCCTGGGCTGGCTCGCCCAGCTCGTCATCGTGCTGCCGTTCGCGATCTCCGGCGTCGCCACCGCCGCGCTGTGGCGCTTCATACTCAACACCGACGGCGCGCTCAACGAGGTGCTGCGCGGCGTCGGTCTCGGCTCCTGGGCGCAGGGCTGGCTGCTGGAGTGGCCGCAGAACACCCTGTCGATGATCGTCGCCAGCACCTGGCAGGCCACCGGCCTGAACGTCGTCCTCTTCGCCATCGGCCTGCGCGCCATCCCGAAGGAGACGGTCGAGGCCGCCGAGCTGGACGGCGCCAGGGGCTGGCGGATGTTCCGGCACATCACCCTGCCGCAGCTGCGCGCCGTGACGGTCGTGGTCATCGGCATGGCCATCGTCAACAGCCTGAAGGCGTTCGACATGGTCTGGGCGCTCACCCAGGGCGGCCCCTCGCGCAGCTCCGAGACGCTGGCGCTGACCATGTACCGCGAGGCGTTCCGCCTCTTCCACGTCGGCTACGGATCGGCCATCGCGCTCGTGCTGTCCGTGATCGTCGTCGCGTCCTCGTGGGTGTACCTGCGCCGCCAGATGCCCGGTGCCAAGGACTGAGAGGAGACACCGACATGGGACGCCACATGCGCAACCTCTTCGTCGTCGGCTGCGTGCTGCTCTGGCTGCTGCCGCTCTACCTGCTGGTGGTCAACTCCCTGACCCCGGCGGACGAGTACACCGGCTCGGTCGACTGGACCCCGCAGGGCTTCGCGTTCTTCGACAACCTCAAGAGCGCCTGGGTCGACGCCGGCATCGGCGACGGCTTCGGCAGCTCGATGCTGTACGCCGTGGTGTGCGGCGCCGTCGCCGTGCTGGTCGCCGCCATGGCCGCGTTCGCGGTCATCGTGCTGCCGATCCCCCGGCCGGCCCTGTGGTTCTGGGTGATCTTCTCCGGGACGCTGTTCCCGCTGCAGATCTTCCTCGCTCCGCTGTTCGGCATGTACGCCGACGCCAACCTCTACGACTCCCGCCTCGGCCTGATGCTCGTCTACGCCGCCTGGGCCGTTCCGTTCGCCTTCTTCCTCATCCGCAACCAGATGACGACGGTGCCGCCGGAGATCACCGAGGCGGCGATGATCGACGGGGCGTCGATGCGCCGCATCTTCTGGCGCATCCATGTGCCGCTGATGCGCTCCGGGCTCGGCGCCGCGTTCATCTTCCAGTTCACCGCCGTCTGGAACGACCTGCTGTTCGGCATCACGCTCAGCCGGAGCCCGGAGATCCAGCCGGTGATGGCCACCCTCAACTCGCTCAACCAGGCGTACAGCACCGCGGGACCACCGGTGGTCCTGGCCGGCGCGCTCGTCGTCTCGCTGCCCACGCTCCTCGTCTTCCTGGTGTTCCGCGGCCTGTTCCTGCGCGGCATCACCGCAAGCGCCCGCTGACCCCGACCCCGCCCGCATCAGTGCCCGCGCCGCCGCGGGAGAGTACGGAGACCACCGCATGACCACTCGGGCCCTCGTCAAGACCACCGACTGGGACAACGACCGCATCCGCGACAGCCTGCGCAGCAGCGTCGTCACCGCCGAGGGCACCCTCGCCGGCACCGCCCTGCGCCTGACCCAGGAGCCGCTGCTCAAGCACGCCGACGGCGGCGGGCTGCGGCAGAGCCTGCGCGTCGAGGCGGCCAACGGCGCCGCCCTCCCCGCCGGCTCCCCCGCCGGCCCTCCCACCGGCACCCCCACCGACTTCGTCGTACGGACCGAATCCGGCGCCGCGCTCCCCGTCACCTCGGAGCCGGGCCCCGGCGGCTCCGTACGCCTGCTGCTCCCCGCCGTCGACACCGCCCGGCGCATCACCGTCGGCCTGCCCGACGGCGCCGGCGCCGAAGCGGACGCCGGTATCGAGCTGACGCTCACCCCGCAGCAGCAGTGGACCATCCATCTCGTCCACCACTCCCACCTCGACATCGGCTACACCGACCCCCAGGGCCGCGTCCTCGCCGAACACCTGTCGTTCCTCGACTCCTGCCTGGAGCTGACCCGCGCCACCGACGACTGGCCCGCCGAATCGCGGTTCCGCTGGTGCGTGGAGTCCCTGTGGTCCTTCCGGCAGTGGGCCGACGCCCGCCCCGCCGAGCAGGTCGAGGAGTTCGTACGGCGCGTACGCGAAGGCCGCATCGAGCTGACCGCGATGCCGTTCAACCTCCACACCGAGACCTGCTCCACCGACGAGCTGCACGAACTGCTGCGGCTCGCCCACGAGGTGCGCGACGAGCACGGCGTCGAGTTCACCTCCGCGATGCAGACCGACGTGCCCGGCGCCGTCGTCGGCCTCGTCGACGCGCTCGCCGCCGCGGGCGTCAGGTACCTGTCCGTGGCGCACAACTGGGCCGGCCGGTCCGTGCCCCACCTCGTCGGCGGCGAGAAGCTGCCCCGGCTGTTCCGCTGGCGGGCGCCCAGCGGCAGCAGCATCCTCGTCTGGGTCACCGACACCCCGCACGGCCTGGCCTACATGGAGGGCCCGCTGCTCGGCTTCGACACCGACTACGCCAGCGTCGACGACCTGCTGCCCGCGTACCTGACCTCGCTGGCCAGCAACCCGTACCCGTACCGCGGCGGCATCTTCGGCTGGGCCATGGACGACGCCGACGTCAAGCGCGAGCCGTACCCGTGGGACATCCTGCACCTGCGCGTGCAGGGCAAGTTCGGCGACAACGCGCCGCCCCGGCGGATCATCGCCGACACCGTCCGCCGCTGGAACGAGACCTGGGCCTACCCGCAGCTCAGGCTCTCCCGCAACGAGGACTTCTTCACCGACGCCGAAGCCCGCCTCGGCGACGAGATCCGCACCTTCGAGGGCGACTGGACCGACTGGTGGGTCGACGGCGTCGGCTCCGGCGCCCGCCCGCTGTCGCTGGCCCGTACCGCGCAGGCCACCGTCGCCGACGCCCAGACCCTCGGCACCTTCGCCGGCATCCTCGGCGCCGCCGGCGCCGCCGACGACAGCCGCGACGCGGCCCCCGTCTACGAGGCCGTGTCCCTCTTCGACGAGCACACCTGGGGCGCCGGCGACCCCTGGACCCACGGCGACCACGGCGGCCACAGCGGCGAGGAGCAGTGGCACTGGAAGTACGGGCAGGCGCTGCGCGCCTACGACGACGGCAACACCCTGCTCGACCGGGCCCGCGCCCGCCTCGGCCAGCGGCTCGCGAGCGCGCCCGACGCCGTGTCGTACCACGTCGTCAACACCTGCTCCTGGGCCCGCACCGACGTCGTACGGATCTTCCTGCCGGAGAGCAGCGTGCCGCTGGAACAGCGCGTCGCCGTCCGCGACGCCCGCACCGGCGAGCGGCTGCGGCACGAGGAGCAGCCACAGGTCAACGACGACCACCGGGACGCGGGCCGCTTCCTGCTGGTGTGCGTCGCCGACGTGCCGCCCGCCGGATCCGTACGCCTCGACGTCGTCGCCCAGGGCGCCGACGACGGTGCGCACGACGGCGCGGGCGCCGTCCTGAAGGCCGCCACCGGCTGGAACCCCACCGGCGGCACCGAACAGGAGGACCCCGCCGGGACCGCCGCCGCCGCGCACGCCCAGGCCGACCCCACGCTGCTGGAGAACGAGCACCTCGCGGTCCGCGTCGACCTCGCCCGCGCCTGCGTCGCCTCCGTCGTCGACAAGGCCACCGGCCGCGAACTCGTACGCGGCGGCGACGCGGGCGCCGCCGCCGGCTTCAACGCCTACATCCACGACAGCTACACCACCGCCGGCGGCTTCAACCACAACTCCAGCCGCACCACCGCCTCCGACCGCCTGGAGCACCTGGGCAACCGCTCCGTCGCCCCGCCCGCCGCGCTCATCGCCCGCACGTCCACCGCCACCGCCGAGACCCTCACCTACGAGACCCGCCCCGCCGGCGCCAACCGGGTGCGTACCACGCTGACGCTGCCGCACGGCGCCGCGCGCCTCGACATCGACAACCGCGTCGACAAGGACGCCACCCTCGGCAAGGAGAGCGCCTACTTCGCGTTCCCCTTCGCCTTCGAGTCGCCCACCGTGCGCATGGAGGCCACCGGCGGCGCCACCGGCACCGGCCTGTCCGTCATCCCCGGCTCCGCGCGGCACATGCGGGCCGTACGCCGCTGGGTGACGCTCGCCGACGACGACCTCGCCGTCGCCTGGGCCACGCAGGACGCGCCGCTGGTGCAGTTCGGGAACATCGCGCTGCCGTACGCGCCGTTCCCCAAGACGATGGGCCACGACGAGCCCGCCACCGTCTTCTCCTGGATCCACAACAACCTGTGGGACACCAACTTCCCCAGCGAGCAGGGCTTCGAGTTCACCTTCCGCTACAGCCTCGCCTGCGGCCCCGCCGACGCCACGCCCGCCGGCACCCTCGGCGCCCGCACGTCCGCCGGCCTCAGCCGCCCGCTGCACGCCGTCCGGGCCCGGGCCCCGCACGCCGACGGCCCCGAGGCCCTCGACGGGGTGGCGTTCGCCGAGGTCGGCGACCCGCGGGTACGGCTCGTCGGCGCCACCACCCCCGGCGGGGAGGGCGGCGACGGCGCCGTGCTGCTGCGGCTGCAGTCCTTCGCCGAGGAGCCCGTCGCCTGCCCCGTACGCGCCCTCTTCCCCGTCACCGGGGCCGGGCTCGCCGACTACCTCGGCCGCCCGGGAGACGACCTGCCGGTACGGGACGGAGAGGTCACCGTCGACCTCCCCGCCCTCGGCACGACCGCGGTGCTCTTCCGGCGCCGCTGAACACATCCGAAGGAGACTGCGTGTACCGGCTCGACCCGCGCTACGCACCCGCCCCGCCGGCCGTCCTCACCACCGGCTGGCGGGCCGTGGCGGCGGAACTCCCGCACGGCCCGGCGGTGCTGGCCGTCGAGGGACCGCCTTCCGCGGACTGGGACGTCCTCGCCGGCCGGCTCCGGCACGAGCTGACCGCCCGCGGCACGGCGGTGACCCTGCTCGACGTACGGCGCCACTACGCGCGCCCCGACGAGGTCAGGCGCCGCACCGAGCGGGCCGGGGACGCCACCGACCCGTACTACTGCAAGCTCGCCGAGAACCCCCTCGACGACCTCTTCGACACCCCGCCCGAGGCCACCCGCCCCGGCACCGGGCTGCTGCTGGTCTACGGGCCGGGCGCCGCCGTCGTACCGCACGACCTGCTCTGGTACGCCGACGTGCCCAAGCGCTACGCCGAGGCCGCCGTCACCGCCGGCACCACCGGCGCCAACCTCGGCCTGCCCGGCGAAGCACCCGCCCACCGGCGGCTGTTCTACGTCGACTGGCCCATGCTCGACCGCCACCGCGACGCCCTCGCCCGGCGCATCGACGGCTGGCTCGATGTCCAGGATCCCGACCACCCCGCCCACCTCGACGGCGACGGCCTGCGCGGCACCCTCGCCGCCCTCGCCCGCCGGCCCGTACGCACCCGGCCGTACTTCAACTCGACCCCGTGGGGCGGCCACTGGGCCCAGCGCGAGCTGGGCTTCAACCCGGGAGCGCGCAACACCGCCCTCGGCTACGAACTGATCGCGCCCGAAGCCGGCATCCTCGTCGGCACCGGCCCCGACGCGCAGGCCGAAGTGCCGTTCCAGCTCATGTGCGCCCTCGCCCCCGAGGACGTCCTCGGCGCCGAGGTGCACGCCCGCTTCGGCACCTCGTTCCCCATCCGCTTCGACTACCTCGACACCGTCGACGGCGGCAACCTCTCGCTGCACTGCCACCCCCGGGAGGCGTACATGCGCGAGCGGTTCGGCTGGCCGTACACCCAGCACGAGACGTACTACATGACGCTCGGCGGCACCGGCACGAAGGTGTACCTCGGGCTGCGCGAGGACGCCGACGTCGGGCAGTTCCGCAAGGAGATCGAGAATGCCGTCGGCGACGCGGTGCCCATGGACCCCGAGGACCACGTCCAGGCCTTCCCGGCCGAGCGCGGGCAGTTGTTCATGATCCCCGCCGGCACGCCCCACGCCAGCGGCGCCGGCAACCTCGTCCTGGAGATCAGCGCCACCCCGTACCTCTACAGCCTCCGCTTCTACGACTGGCTGCGCCCCGACGCCGACGGCAACCCGCGGCCCCTGCCGTACGAACACGGCCTCGCGAACCTCGACACCGCGCGGCGCGGCGACGCCGTAGCCCGGGAGCTGGTGCAGCCGCCGCGCGCACTGCGCGCGGGACCGGGCTGGCGCGAGGAGCTGCTCGGTGCGCTCGACGAGATGTTCTACGAGGTCAGGAGGTACACCCTGGACGAGGGAGCCGAGGCAGACGACGACACCGGGGGCCGCTTCCACGTCCTCAACGTCGCGGAGGGAGAAGGCGTGACCGTGCACACCGCGGCCGGCCACACCCACGAGCTGTCGTACGCCGAGACGCTGACGGTGCCCGCGGCCGTCGGCGGCTACCGGCTGGTGGCCGCCGCGGGCGGCGGGCCGGTGCGGGTCGTGAAGGCCCTCGTCAGCAAGGCCGCCGGCCGTTGATCCCCGTCCTGGAGATCGGCGGCACGCACGTCACCGCCGCGCTGGTCTCCCCGCGGACCGCCGCCGTGACCAGCCGCGTGCGGCGCCCGCTGGACGCGCAGGGCCGCGCCGGGGACATCCTCGGCGCGGTCCTGCGCTGCGCGCGCCGCCTGCCCGCGGCGCCCGCGGCGGCGCGGTGGGGCGTGGCGGTGCCCGGGCCGTTCGACTACGCGAACGGCGTCGCGCTCTTCGCGGGCGTCGGGAAGTTCGCGTCGCTGTACGGGGTGGACGTGCGGGCGGCGCTGCTCGACGGGCTGCCGGGGAACCCGTCGGACGTCGCCTTCCGCAACGACGCGCACGCCTTCCTCACCGGCGAGTGGACCGCGGGCGCCGCCCGCGGCCACGCCCGCGCCGTGGGCATCACCCTGGGCACGGGCGTCGGCTCGGCGTTCCTCGCGGACGGCGTGCCGTGCACGACGGGCCCGGGGGTGCCGCCGGAGGGCCGGATGGACCTGGCGCGGATCGACGGCCGCCCGCTGGAGGAGGTGGTCTCCCGCCGGGCGATCCTTGCCCGGTACGGGGCCGCCGCGGGCGCCGGCGGCGGGGAGGGGACGGGTTCCGGGGACGGCGACTTCGGGACGGCTGCGGGTTCCGGCAACGGATCCGGGTCGGCGGGGGAGTACGGCGACCCGGCGCGCGCGCACGGCGGCGGGGCCGCCGGCGCCCCGTGGCGGACGCGGCCCCCGGCGGGTCCGAACGGCGTGACCGTTCCGGCCTCCGGCGCGGTTGTCGACGTGCGGGAGATCGCGGAGCGGGCGCGGGCGGGGGAGGAGCGGGCCCGCCGGGTGCTGGACGCGGCGTTCGGTGCACTCGGCGCCGAACTGGGGCCGCGGCTGGCGGCGTTCGGGGCGACGACGCTCGTCGTCGGCGGCTCGATGGCGGAGTCCTGGGACCTGGTCGCCCCGCCCCTGGCCGCCGCCCTTGGGGCGGGCGGCTGGCAACCGGCCGCCGAGGGAGCGGTGGGTGCCGCGGCCGGCACGCCGCCGCGCGGCGGGCGCACGGGTGGGGGCCCCGGCCCGGCGCGACACGACCGGCCGCCGGGACCCGGCCGCCCTTCGCGGCCGGACTGTCCGTCGCACCCCGACCGGCCCTCGGCACTCGACCGCCCGGCGCACGCCGACCTCCCGCCGGGCCCCGGCCTCCCGGCCGGCGGCCGGGCGCCTCGCAGCGGGCGCGACGCGGCGTGGGAGACGCGCCGTACGCCCGACGGGCCCCGCCCCGGCGACCCGCCCGACTCCGCCGGCCCATCACCGGGCACCCGGCGGCTGGTACGCGCCCTCCTCGGCGAGGACGCCGGGCTGATCGGCGCCGCCGCTGCCGCCGGAGGCGCCGGGTGACGCCCGGCGAGCGCGGCGCCGGGTGGGAGGCGGGCCGTATGCCCTGTGCGGCCTGTACAAAAAGGCGGCCCGCTCCCCGGCGCAATCCGGTCGGTGCGCGCTCTGCTCTGCGCGAATGCCGGGCTCATCACAGCCGCCGCCGCGCCTGCCGCGGCCGACTCCGGGGGTGCCGGGTGACGCCCGGCGCCGGCGGCGGGCCGGCCGGGCGCCAGGCGCAGCCGACGCTGCGGGACGTCGCCGAACGCGCCGCGGTCAGCGCCATGACCGTCTCCCGCGTCCTGCGCGACGACCCCAGGGTGCTGCCCGCCACCGCCGCCCGCGTCCGCGCTGCCGTCGCCGAACTCGGCTACCGGCGCAACGAGGTCGCCCGCAGCCTCCGCCTCGGCCGCGGCACCGGGCTCGTCGGCCTCGTCGTCACCAACCTCGCCAACCCCTTCTACTCCCGCCTCGCCCTCGGCGTCGACGCCGTCGTCGCCGAGCACGGCCTCAAGGCCGTCATCGGCAACACCGGCCAGGACCCCGACACCGAACGCAGCCTCGTCGAGGACCTCGTCGCCCGCCGCGTCGACGGCATCGTCGCCGTCCCCGCCGGCGGCGACCAGCGGCACCTGGCCGCCGCCGCGGCCGAAGGGGTGCCAGTCGTGCTGGCCAGCCGCCCGCCCACCGGGTTCGCCGCCGACCACGTACTCGTCGACGACTACGGCGGGGCCCGCGCGGCGACCGAGCGGCTGCTCGCCGCCGGGCACCGCCGCGTCGGCTTCCTCGGCTCCCCGCCCGCCGTCTACACCGGCACCGAGCGGCTCCGCGGCTACGCCGCCGCCCTCGCCGCCGCCGGGCTGCCCGTCGACGACACGTACGTACGGCGCGGGCAGCGGCAGACCGCCGAGGCCGCCCTCGCCGCCGCCGGGCTGCTCGCCCTGCCCGACCCGCCGACCGCGCTGTTCTGCTCCAACAACCGCAACACCATCGGCGCCTTCCGCGCCATCCGGGCCGCCGGCACCGCCACCGCCCTCGCCGGCTTCGACGACTTCGAGATGGCCGACGCGCTCGGACTGCCGCTCACCCTCGTCGCGTACGACACCGACGAACTCGGCCGCGAGGCCGGCCGTCTGCTGCTCGCCCGCCTCGGCGCCCGCACCGGCACGGGCGCGGGCGCGGACACGGACCCGGTACCCGCGGCGCCGGAGCGCCGGACCGTGATCCCGACCACCCTGGTCGCCTACGGCACCCCCGACCCGTAACGGGTTCCGCGCACCCCGTCCGCCGACGTCCATGTAACATCCGCTATCTGGATGAGCCATCTTCCCGCCAGGGGGACGGGGACCGGAGACTGGGACGGAGGTCGCGATGGCGGCAACGGGAGGCACCGCGTCGGGCACGCAGAGCGTGGAGCGGGCGCTGTCACTGCTGTCGTACTTCACCGACGAGCAGCCCGAACGCCGCATCGCCGAGCTTGTCGAGCTGAGCGGTCTCGGCCAGTCCACGGTGTCCCGGCTGGTCGCCGCCCTGGAGTCGCTGGGCTATCTCGTACGCGACGAGCGCAGCGGACTGCACCGCATCGGCCCCAAGGTCGTCGAACTCGCCGGCGTCGCCCTCAACCAGTCCGCCGTCCACCGCGCCGCCCGCCAGGTCGCCCAGAACCTCGCCCACGAACTCGGCCTCGGCGCCAACGTCGCCGAACGCCACGGCGACCGCATGTTCTACCTCTGCCACTTCGAGGGCCCCCGCGCACCGCGGTCCTTCACCCTCACCGGGCGCTCCGCCCCGCTGCACGCCACCGCCATGGGCAAGGCGCTGCTCTCCGGGCTCTCCGAGGACGCGGTCCGCGACGTCATGGGCCCCGACTACCCCGAGTACACCCGCAAGACGATCACCGACCTCCCCGGGCTGCTCGACGCGCTGGAGGAGACCCGCAACCGCGGCTACGCCACCGAGGTCGAGGAGCTGGCGTTCGGCCGCGCCTGCCTCGCCGCGCCCGTACGCGACCGCTCCGGCGCGGTCGTCGCCGCGCTGTCCGTCTCCGGCTCGCTGTCCGCGATGGACCTGGGGGCGCGGCAGGACACGCTCGCCGCCCGGACCGTCGAGTACGCCGACCAGATCTCCACCGGCCTCGGCTTCCTCGCCCACGCCCGCCCCGCCGCCCTCTGACCCGGCCGCGCGCCCCCGCGGGACACAGGTGAGCCCGGTCCCGGGGTGCGGCCCTCGGGACCGGGCTCCGGCGGCCGTCGGCCGAACCCTCGACGGCGACGACCGCCCGCTTCACCGGGAGGCGCGCACGGCCTCCCGCCCACCAGCCGGCAGTCGTGCCCCGCGCGCAGCGGGAACCCGACCGCGCCGGTGACGGGGTCCACGGAGAAGCCGACCGCGCGGTCGGCGGTCGTGTCCAGCACCTTCAGCGACTTCGCGGGCCAGCCCGCGTTCGCGTTCACGATCCTCGAACTCCGCCTCCCGTCACCGTAGTCGTACCCGGAGTCCCGCGTCACCGGGCCCCGCCACCCCTGCCACTCCGGCACCCCGCTCCGCGCCGCCTGCGTCGGCGGCAGCAGCACCGGCAGCAGCGCGCCGCGCGCCGTCCGCGCCGTACCGCCTCCGCGCACGCTCACTCCTCGATCAGGCGCGCGACGTCGTCACCGGCCGTCCGCATCGCGTCCTTCGCCGAGGAGTCGCCCACCAGCACCGCCTGCACCTGCTTGGCGACGGCCTCCTCGATCTGCGCGTTGTTCGCGTACGTCCAGAACGGGCCGGGCGTCGCCGTCGCCGTGATCTTCTCCGTCCACTCGGTCGTGAACGTGTCCGACGCACCTCCGGGGCCGCCAGCCCCTTCGCCGTCGTCGGCGGCAGCGCCAGCTTCCCGAAGTAGTCGACGACCGTGGCCTGGTCGGAGGTCGTGTGCACGGCGAAGTCCGTCGCCGACGACGAACCGTCGCCCTTCGTCACCACGATGACGTGACCCCACAGCAGCGCCTGCGGGTCGTCCCCCTGCTTCAGCACCGGCCGCGGCACCGCGACCATCGCCTCCGCCAGCGACTCGTCCTCTGCCTCCGCCAACGTCGCGCCCTTGCCGACCAGCGCGTCGTCGTAGAAGCCCACCTTGCCCTGCGCGAACAGCGCGCGGGCGTCGAACCGGTCCACCGCCTTGGCGAGCAGCTTCTCGTCGTAGAGCTTCTTGAACCACTCCACGGCGTCCACCGACGCGTCGTCGCCGATCGTGACCTTGCCGTCCTCGATGATCGAGCAGCCGAAGGTCTGGATCCACGGGAAGATGTCCTTGAGCTGCTCTACCGCGGCGGCCGGCGAGGTCCCACAGGGCGATGTCGACGGCGGCGAGCGCGTCGGCCTGGCCGGGCACCTCGGGCCCGACCGGCGCCAGCGCCTCGCCCCAGCCCTCGGTCCCGTCGTCGGCGAGGACGCGGACGAGCAGGGTCTCGAAGCGGGCGGAGTGCAGGCTGCGCCAGGCCTCGCGCACCACGTAACCGCGGTCCTCGGTGAGATCGCTGCCGTCGTCGAGCCGCCCGAGATACGCCTCGCCGTGCGGCAGCTTCAGCGCGTAGACGCGGACATCGGCGATGCGGGTCATGCTCACCATCCTGCTTCGGCAACCGGCTCAGGCGATGGCAGATTCCCACATCATGCAAGCAATATGCAAGAAGTGCATTGACCTTTACGAGAGAGGACCCCGGTGAGCGGCAACACCCCTGAGCCGCTCACCGGGTGCTTGTGGACCCCGACGGCGTGCCTCAGGCGTTCCGTACCAGCCCCATGTACTTCGTCCAGTTCCAGTGGGGGCCCGGGTCGCTGTGGGTGGCGCCGGGGACCTCGTTGTGGCCGATGATGTGGCTGCGGGTGCGCGGGATTCTGTAGCGGTCGCAGATCGCCGCGGTCAGCTGCGCGGACCGCCGGTACATCACGTCCGTGAACCAGGCCGGCCGGTCCACCCAGCCCTCGTGTTCGATGCCGATGCTGCGGGTGTTGTAGTTCCAGTTGCCGGCGTGCCAGGCGATGTCCTTCTCGCGGACGAACTGGGCGACGTAGCCGTCCGCCGAGGCGATGAGGTAGTGCGAGGAGACGTCGCGGCTGGGGTTCTGGAAGATGTCCACGGCGTCCTGGAAGTACTCCTGGGTCACGTGCACGACCACGAAGTCCACCGGGTACGAGGACGGGCGGCTGGAGACGGTGTAGTTGGACGGGTCCGCGGGAATCCAGTGCGTCGGGGGGTACTGCGCCGCCTGCGCGGGGGTGGCGGCGAGGCCGCCGAAGCCGGCCGCCGCGGCGGTGGCGGCGGCGCCCTGGAGCAGCCGCCTGCGGGGGAGGTTCGCGAAGTCCATGGGGCTCCTGATAGCGGAGGGAGGGACATTTGCGCGTACATGACAGTCCAGAACCATCATGAAGACACGTCACGCCGCTGCCAAGGCATGGCCGGACTTGCCAATGGGCGTACCAAAGACGGCGGCCGGGGAGCGTTGACGCCGGCGGGCGGGGGTCAGCCGGCGACGACGGCGCCCGGCGCCTCCATGACGGCGTCGATCACGCTCAGCGCCGCACCCAGCAGCGGCCCCTCGGCGCCGAGGGCGGAGACGGTCAGCCGTACGGTACGGGCCGGGTCGGCGACCCGGCGGCCCAGTTCGCGTTCGACCGCGGGCACCACCCACGGCGCCAGGCCGGCGAGCGCGCCGCCCAGCACGACGGCCTCCGGGTCGAGCACGTTCACGGTGCCGGCGATCGCGATGCCGAGTGCGCCGCCCGCCTCGTGCAGCGCCGCCCGCACCCGGGCGTCGCCGTCGGCGGCGCGGGCGGACAGCATGGCGATGCGCCCACGGGGGCCGGGGTGTTCGGCGCGGGCCCGCTCGGGGTCGATACCGGAGGCCCGCAGGACGGCCTCCTCGCCGGCGTACTGCTCCAGGCACCCGCGCCCGCCGCAGGCGCACGGCCGCCCCTGCGGGCGCACCGGCACGTGCCCCAGCTCGCCGGCGAACCCGTGCGCCCCGCGCAGCAGTTCGCCGTCCATGACGACGGCGGCCCCGATGCCGATCTCGGCGGAGACGTGCAGAAAGTTCCGCCCCGGGCCGGAGGTGTCGGCACCCGCCGGACGCGGCGTACGCGCCGTGCCCGGGCCGGCGGTGTCCGTGCCCGTGCCGGCGGTCTCCCCGTCCGCCCCGCCGGCGCCGCGCGTCAGGCGCTGTTCCGCCAGCGCGCCGAGGTTCGCCTCGTTGCCCACGCGGGCCGGCGGGGCGGACGGCAGCAGCGGGCGGAGGTCGACGCCCTGCCAGCCGAGGTTCGGGGCCCGTACGACCGTCGACTCGTCGCGCGCGATCAGGCCCGGGACCGCCACCGTCAGCCCGGTCGGCGTCAGGCCCTCGCCCCGTACCTGGTCCGTCACCTGCTCGATCAGCCCGGTGAGCCGCGCCAGCACCGGCCCCGGCGGGTGGTCGCGGTTCGCCGCGCCGGCCGCGACCCGGGCCCGTACCCGGCCGCTCAAGTCCACCGCGCAGACCGCGAGGTGGTCCACGCCGATCTCGGCGCCGAGCCCGCACGGCCCGCGGTCGTTGAGCGCGAGCGCGCTGCCGGGCCGGCCCACCGTACCCGGGCGGCCCGGACCCAGCTCCACGAGCAGGCCAGCCCGCAGCAGCTCGTCGACGACCGCCGCGACCCCCGCCCGCGTCATGCCGATCCGCGCCGCCACGGCCGCGCGCGACAGCGGGCCCTCGGCGGCCACGGCGCGCAGCGCCAGGGACAGGTTCTGCTGCCGCAGGGCCTGCTGCGTGCGGGGAGACGGCGCCGACACGGGCGACTCCTTCATGGCGGTGGGGACGGCCACGGTGGGCCGTGGCACGACGACCCTACGACCTGGCGGCCCGGGGCCGGAGCCCGCCGTCAGCCCCGACACCCGTAGTTGCTCGTAACGCGCAGAAAATCTTGGTAGGACTGCTTGTTTCGCGCAGGTTGCGTAGGCATGATGTCCGTGTCCGAACGGACGTCCACAGCGAAGTCGGAGGAGGATCGGCGTGGATCTTCAGCTCTTGGCGGCGCTCGTGCTCGGTATCGCCACGATCATCGTCATCGTGCTGCGCACCAGGCTCGACGCCTTCGTCGCCCTGCTCGTCGCCTCACTGGTGACGGGCTTCGTCGCGGGTGCGCCCGCCACGGACATCCTCGATTCGATCACCGCCGGCTTCGGCTCGACGCTCGGGTCCATCGGCATCGTGATCGGCCTCGGCGTCGGCCTGGGCAAGATCCTGGAAGTCTCCGGCGCCGCGAACGCGCTGGCCAAGGCGTTCGTCCGGGCGTTCGGCAAGGGCCGGGAGCCGTGGGCGATGGGCACGACCGGCGCGGTCGTCTCGATCCCGGTGTTCTGCGACTCCGGCTACGTGATCATGAACCCGCTCGCCCGCTCCATTGCCCGCGTCAAGCGCGCCGGCTATGTGACGCTGGCGCTCGCGCTGGGCTGCGGCATGACCCTCACCCACCATCTGGTGCCGCCGACGCCGGGCCCGCTGGGCGTGGCCGGCATCCTCGACGCCGAGCTCGGCGCGCTGGTGCTGGCGGGCCTGTGCTTCTCCGCCGTGCTGCTGCCCGTCGTGATCGGGTACGCGCGCTGGATGGGGCCGAAGCTGGAGAGCGAGGTGTCGGAGGAGGTCCGCGAGGCCGTCTACGGCAAGGCCGCGGTCACCGCCGGCGTCGGCGCCGGGTCCGGTTCCGGGTCCGGCGCCGGGTCCGCGGGGTCGCCGGCCGGCCTGTCCACGACCGACGATGTCCCGGAGGACCTGGAGCCGGAGCGCGACCCGGCCGCCGCCCTCGGCGCCCCGCCGCCCGGCGCGAAGCCGCACCGAATGAGCGCCGGCCTCGCCACCCTGCCGCTGCTGGTGCCGCTGCTGCTCATCGTGGCCAACACGGTGGCCGCCGCCATCGACCAGGACCGCCAGGGCGTGGTCGGCTCCGACGACTACGAGCCCTCGGCCCTGCCGAAGGCCCTGGCGTTCATCGGCAGCCCCGTCGTGGCCCTCATGATCGGCATCGTGCTCGCGGTGTACGTGCTGCTGCCCCGCTGGACGACCCGCAGCCAGGTCAGCGGCTGGCTCTCCGAGGCCGCCGCGTCCGCCGGACTCATCATCCTCATCACCGGCGCGGGCGGTGCGCTGGGCCAGGTGCTGCGCGACAGCGGCGTCGGCGACGAGCTGGCCGAGGCCATCTCGTCCTGGAACCTGCCGGGCGTGCTGGTGCCCTTCCTCATAGCCTCGCTGGTGCGGGTCGCGCAGGGCTCCGGCACGGTGGCGATGATCACCGCCGCGTCTGTCACCGCGCCGCTCATCGACGGTCTCGGCATCTCCGCGCTGCTCGCCGCACTGGCCTGCTGTGCCGGCTCGATGGTCTTCAGCTACTTCAACGACTCCTACTTCTGGGTCGTCACCCGCTTCACCGGCCTCGACGGGATCGCGGCCATCCGCGGCTGGTCGGGGATCACCACGGCCGTGTGGCTCGGCTCGCTGCCGCTGCTGCTGATCGCGAGCACGTTCATATGAGTGGGCCGGCGAGCGTACGGCCGGGCGGCAGGCGGGCGGCCGTGCTGGTGGCCGCGGACGACCTGACGGGCGCGAACGCCACGGCGGCGGGCTTCGCCCGGGCCGGGCTGCGCGCCGTGACGGCCGGCGCCGACCAGGGGCCGGACGTCCTCGCCGGCCTCGCGGAGCGGTTCGACGCCGTGGTGGTGAGCACCGACAGCCGGCACTGCCCGCCCGCGGAGGCGGCGCGCCGGGTGGCCGCGGCCGTCCGCGCCGGCTGGCCCGCCGAGCTGGTCAGCCACCGGGTCGACTCCACCCTCCGGGGCAACGTCGGGGCCTCCACCGAGGCCGTGCTGCACGCCGTGCGCGCGGCCTCCGGCCGACGGGCCGTGGCCCTGTGCGCACCGGCCCACCCCGAGGCGGGCCGGCACACCGTGCAGGGCACCCAACTGCTCGACGGTGTACGGCTGGAGGAGACCGAGCTGGCCCGCGACCCGCGCTCTCCCGTGCCCACCTCGGACGTCGCGGAGCTGCTGCGCCGGCAGGCGGACCTGCGGATCGCGCGCGTGCCGCTGTCGGTGGTCACCGCCGAAGGCGGGACGCTCCTCGCCCGTCTCGACAAGGCGGTCGCCGATGGCGCCGAGGTGATCGTCGCCGACGCGCTGACCGTCGAGCACCTGGAGCGCACCGCCGCCGCGGCCGTCGCCGTCGGCGGCGACGGGATCGTGTGGACCGGCGTCGACTCCGGGCCCGGTTCGGTGGCACTGGCCCGCGCGCTCGGCATCACCGGCCGCACCGCCGGCGCCCCGGTGCTCGCCGTCTCCGGGTCCGCCACCGCGCTCACCCGCACCCAGCTGGCCCGGCTGCGGTCCGCCGAGCCGGTGCGCGTCGTACGGCCCGTCACCGCACCCGGCTCACCCGTCCCCGAGCCCGCCGGCACCGCCGGGGCGCTGGCGGCGGAGCTGGCCGCCGCGGGCCCCGGCGAAGTCGTCCTGCTCGCGACCGTGCTGGACGAGGCGGACGTCGTCGGCCTCGACCCCGCGGACGCGGCGCGGCTGCCGGCGGAGCTGGCCCGCACGGTCCGTACCGCCCTCGAACGGCAGCCCGTCGACGGCCTCTTCGCCACCGGCGGCGACGTGTCCGCCGCGCTCTTCGCCGCGCTGGGCGCGGCCGGGCTCGACGTCGAGGAGGAGCTGGAACCCCTGGCGGTCGCCGGCAGCTTCGTCGGCGGTGACTGGGCCGGCCTGCCGGTCGTCACCAAGGGCGGCCTGATCGGCGACGCCGACACCACCGTCGCCTGCATCGCCCACCTGCGCCGGGCGGCAGCCGCCGCCCGGCGGCACGTTCCGGCAGCCGGGAGACGTTGAGCCCGTGAACGACGTGAACCCTGTGAACCCCCCGAACACCGCGCACCCCCAGCACCCCACGAACACCGACGGGTCCGAGGAGTTCGGACCGCCCGCACCGCACCGGACGGCCCGCAGACTGCGCCGCCGCACCATGAGGAGGAACCACCGATGACCCGCCCCGTCCGCCCCGTCCTCGCCGTCACCCTCGGCGACCCCGTCGGGATCGGCCCGGAGATCACGGCGCGCACCCTCGCCGAGGTCGCCGGGCAGACCGGGCACCACGGCATCGCCGTCGGCGACGCCGAGGCGCTGCGCCGCGGCGCCCGCGCCGCGGGCCTGGACGTCGAGGTGCGCGCGGTGCGCGGCTTCGACGCCGAGCCCGCCGGCCCCGGCGTCATCGACGTCCTCGACACCGGCGAACTCGGCGCGGACGTGCCCGAGTGGGGCAAGGTCGACGGCCGCGCGGGCCGCGCCGCGGTCACCGCCATCGAGGTCGCCACCCGCGCCGCCCTCGACCGCAAGGTCGCCGGGATCGTCACCGGCCCCATCAACAAGGAGGCGATCTGGAAGGCCGGCTCGAAGCACCTCGGCCACACCGAGATGCTCGGCGAGCTGACCGGCGTGACCCGCCAGGACACCATGTTCGTCGTGCGCAACACCGCGGCCGAGGGCCACCACCTGCGCATCTTCTTCACCACCCGGCACGTCGCACTGCGCACCGCGCTCGACCAGATCACCGCGGAACGCGTCGGCAACTCGATCCGTGAGGCCGTCACCGCGCTCCAGGTCTTCGGCACCGAGTCGCCCCGCCTGGCCGTCGCCGCGATCAACCCGCACGGCGGCGAGAACGGCGCCTTCGGCGACGAGGAGATCGTGCACATCGGCCCCGCCTGCGAGGCGGCCCGCGCCGAGGGGCTCGACGTCAGCGGCCCCGTGCCCGCCGACTCGGTGTTCCACCAGGGCCTGGTCGGCCGCTACGACGGCGTGCTGTCCCACTTCCACGACCAGGGTCACATCCCCGCCAAGACCTACGACTTCGACGGCACCATCTCCGTCACCGTCGGCCTGCCGATCCTGCGCACGTCCGTCGACCACGGCACCGCCTTCGACATCGCGGGCACCGGCCGGGCCGATCACGGCACAATGCTCTCGGCGTATCTCGCGGGCGTGGACTACAGCCCGTTCGCGGAGCGGATCCGCCGGACGTACGGCTGACCCACCCCGCCCGCGGACCCAGCGCGCGGCGGGCGGACCCGACAGACGGAGGCACGTGTGGCCCACCCGACGGCCCGACGCGGTACCCGCGAGCGGCACGAAGCCCTGCTGCGGCTGCTCCGCGAGGGCACCACGCAGGTGGAGGAGCTGGCCGCGGCGCTCGCCGTGTCGCCCTCCACCGTGCGGCGCGACCTGGGCCGGCTCACCGAGGGCGGCCGGGTGACGCGCACGTACGGCGGCGCGGTGGTGCCCGAGGCGTTCGCCGAGCGGCCGGTCGGGGAGAGCGCGCTGGTACGGCTGCACGCGAAGGCCGCGATCGCGGAGTCGGCGCTCGCGCTGGTGCCGGAGAGCGGCGCGGTGTTCGTCGACGCGGGCACGACGTGCGCGGCGCTCGCCCGCCAGCTGCTCGACGCCGAAGCGCCCGCGGGCGGCAGCGTCGTCGTCACCCGCGGCCTGGAGACCGCGCAACTGCTCGCCGGGGCGCCGGACATCGACGTGGTGATGCTCGGCGGCAGCGTCCGGCCGCTCAGCCACGGCCTGGTCGGCCCGCTCACCGACCTGGCGCTGGAGCGGCTGTCGTTCTCGGTGGCGTTCCTCGGCGCGGACGCGGTCGACCCCGAACGCGGCGTCGGCGAGCCGACGCTGGAGGAGACGGCGGTCAAGGAGCGCGTCGCCGCCCGGGCGCACCGCGTCGTGGTCCTGGCGGACGCCACGAAGCTGGCGGTCGGCGACGCACCTGCCTGGACCCGGCTGCCCGTGGGCTGGACGCTGGTCACCGACGCCGAGGCGCCGGACGACCTGGACGCACGCTGTGCGGCGGCGGGCGTGACCCTCGTCCGCGCCGGCTGAGCCGCGGTCGTACGGCCCTCAGCCCGCCCGGCGCAGCAGCGTGCCCGCGTCCGCCAGCACCGCGCCGATCCGCTCCAGCGTCGCGTCGTCCCGCTCCACCGGTTCGTACCCGCGTCCCTCCGCGGTGCTCCAGCGCCGCGCCACCGCCGCCGGGTCCTCGCCCAGCAGCAGCCCCGCCGCCTGCGCCGCCGCGCCGAGGGCCACCAACTCCTGCGCCCGCGGCACCTGCACCGCCCGCCCCGACAGCCGCCGCACCGTCTCGCGCCACGCCGCGCCCTGGGCCCCGCCGCCGATGAGCAGCAGCGGCGCGTCCGGGTCGGCGTCCGGCCCGGAGACCTCCGCCAGCGCCGTCAGCAGCGCGTGCACCGCCCCGTCGTACGCCGCCTGCAGCACCTGCCCCGGGGTGGTGTCGTGGCGCAGCCCGTGGATCACGCCGGAGGCGTGCGGCAGGTCGGGGGTGCGCTCGCCGTCGAGGAAGGGCAGCACGACGGCCGAGCCGCCCGGGCGTACCTCCTCGCGGTAGCGGCCGAGCAGCGCGGCGATCCGGTCCACGGCCTGCGTGCAGTTGAGGGTGCAGGCGAGCGGCAGCCAGTCGCCGCGGGCGTCGGCGAAGCCGGAGACGGTCCCGGTGGGATCGGCGGGGCGGTGCCGGGAGACCGCGTAGACGGTGCCGGAGGTGCCGAGGCTGAGCACCGGCTGCCCGGGTTCGAGGCCCAGACCCAGCGCGGCGGCCATGTTGTCGCCGGTGCCGGCGGCGACGAGCGCGCCGCGGGGGACGGGGAGGTCGTCGCCGCGTACGGAGCCGGCCGCCTCGCCCGGCCGCAGCACGCGGGGCAGCATGGCGGGGGAGAGGCCGACGTGCTCCAGCGTCGCGCTGTCGTAGCCTTCCGTCGCGGCGTCCCACCAGCCGGTGCCCGAGGCGTCGCCGCGGTCGGTGACGGCCTCGCCGGCGAGCCGCTCGGTGAGGTAGTCGTGCGGCAGCCGGACGGCCGCCGTGGCGGCGGCGGAGTCCGGCTCGTGCTCGGCGAGCCAGGCCCACTTGGTGACGGTGAACGAGGCGGCCGGCACGCTGCCGGTGCGCTCCGCCCAGCCCTTCGGCCCGCCCAGCTCCGCGACCAGCCGGTCGCGCTCGGCCGCGGAGCGCACGTCGTTCCAGAGCAGCGCGGGACGTACCGGACGCCCGCCGGCGTCCAGCGTCACCAGCCCGTGCTGCTGCGCGCCGACGGCGACGGCCGCCGCCTCGCGCGCCGGGTCGCCGCAGGCGGCGAGGGCGGCGCCCAGCGCCTCCCACCACTGGTTCGGATCGCTCTCCCGCCGGCCGCCGGTGCTGACGGCGTGTGCGGTCTGGCCGTGCGCCACCACCTGGCCGGTCTCGCTGTCGACGACCAGCGCCTTGGTGGACTGCGTCGAACTGTCGACGCCGATGACGAGGGGCCCCATGCTGTGTCCTCCGCGACTCGTGGGCCGGCTCTTCCCTCCGACCCGGTCGGCATCCTATTTTGTAAAGCGGCCTTACGAAATAGATCCGTCGAAGGAGCCGCCATGTCGTACACGCCTACCCCCGCGGACAGGTTCAGCTTCGGTCTGTGGACCGTCGGCTGGCCGGGCCGCGACCCCTTCGGAGAGGCTACCCGCGCCCCCCTCGACCCGGTCGAGAGCGTGCAGCGGCTGGCCGAGCTGGGAGCGTACGGCGTCACCTTCCACGACGACGACCTCATCCCCTTCGGCGCCTCCGCGACCGAGCGCGAGTCGCACGTCAAGCGCTTCCGCCAGGCGCTCGACGCCACCGGGATGGCCGTCCCCGCGGCCACCACGAACCTCTTCACCCACCCCGTCTTCAAGGACGGCGCCTTCACCGCCAACGACCGCGACGTCCGCCGCTACGCGCTGCGCAAGACGATCCGCAACATCGACCTGGCGGTGGAGCTGGGAGCGAAGGTCTACGTCGCCTGGGGTGGCCGCGAGGGCGCGGAGTCCGGCGCCGCCAAGGACGTGCGCGTCGCGCTCGACCGGATGAAGGAGGCGTTCGACCTCCTCGGCGAGTACGTCACCGGGCAGGGCTACGACCTGCGCTTCGCCATCGAGCCGAAGCCCAACGAGCCGCGCGGCGACATCCTGCTGCCCACCGTCGGCCACGTGCTGGCCTTCATCGAGCGGCTGGAGCGCCCCGAGCTGTACGGCGTCAACCCCGAGGTCGGGCACGAGCAGATGGCCGGGCTCAACTTCCCGCACGGCATCGCCCAGGCGCTGTGGGCGGGCAAGCTGTTCCACATCGACCTCAACGGCCAGAACGGCATCAAGTACGACCAGGACCTGCGCTTCGGCGCGGGCGACGTGCGCGCCGCGTTCTGGCTGGTGGACCTGCTGGAGACGGCCGGCTACGCAGGCCCGCTGACTTTCGACTTCAAGCCGCCGCGCACGGAGGACAAGCAGGGCGTGTGGGCGTCGGCCGCGGGCTGCATGCGTAACTACCTCATCCTCAAGGAGCGGGCCGCCGCCTTCCGCGCCGACCCGGCCGTGCAGGAGGCGCTCCGCGCCTCGCGCCTCGACCAGCTCGCGCAGCCCACCGCCGACGGCTCCGGACTCGCCGGGCTGCTCGCCGACCGCGGCGCGTACGAGGACTTCGACCCGGAGGCGGCGGCACAGCGCGGCATGGCCTTCGAGCACCTGGACCAGCTGGCGATGGACCACCTGCTGGGCGTCTGAGGCCCGCGCAGCGCCGGCGGCGCACGGACCCCGGCGCACGGAACCGCCGTACGGACCCGGCGAAGAACCCCGCACACCCGCCCAAGGGTATGCGCCTCCTCCGACAACGCCGGGTCCCGAACGGCACCGATCGCTCAGCACGACGCCACCGGCCGCGTGCGGGGTTGCCAGATCCCGTACGCGGCCGAAGCCAGCGACCCGTACGCGGCCGAAGCCGGCGGCCTCGCGGAAGGCCGTCGTCAGCGGATCCGGCGACCCCGCCGGCCGTACGCGGCTGCCGCCCGCGGATCCGCGCGGCCCTGCGCGGCCCCGCGGGGCCGCCGTGGCGGCCCCGACCGGCTCTGACCGGCGGCGGAGTGTCGCAACCCTGTCACGACCCCGGCGGAGCCGTCCCTTCCGCCGCTACTCCGGGCGAAGCTGGGGCCATGAGCTTCCCGCCGCCCGCAGACGCCCCGCCGCCGGACCACACCCCGCCGGCCGGCAGCACCCAGCACTGGCCCGCGCCGCCCCCGCCGCCGCCCGTGCGCCAGAACCGGAACAAGCTGCTCCTGGTGGTGGCCGCCGCGGTCGTGGTGCTGGTCGGCGGCGTCGGCGTGACGTACGCGGTCGTCAGCGGTGGTGACGACGAGGACCAGCCGTGCGCCTGCACGCCGCCGCCGACCGAGGAGAGCCCGACCGCCGAGACGGACGACCCCGAGCTCCCCGAGGACATCCCGACCGAGCTGCTGCCCAGCGGCATGGACCCCGAGGACCTGCCCAGCGGTCTCGACCCCGAGGACATCCCGACCGAACTGCTACCCAGCGGCATGGACCTCGACGACCTGCCCAGCGGTCTCGACCCCGAGGACATCCCGACCGAACTGCTGCCGGACGGGGCCTCCTAGACCCTCCTATGCCGTCGGCCGTCGCGGACGGGCCGCCCCGCCGTAGGATCGATCACCATGACGACCCGGGCGGAGACCGTACGGCGTGCCGAGCGGCACGAGTTGACGTTCGCCGGGCGCCGCCGCCGCTTCCTGCTGCTGCGCCCGGAGCCCGGCACCGGCACTGGTACGGGCACCGGCACCGCCACCTGGCCCGCGCCGCTCGTCGTCGACCTGCACCCCAGCGCCCTCGGCCCCGCCGCGCAGCTGCGCGGCAGCGGACTCGGGGAGTTGGCCGCGCAGGGGTACGCGGTGGCGGCGCCCCAGGGGGCGCTGCCGTACCTGGGCGGCTGGGCCTGGTCGCTGCCCGGCGTGCCGCTGGCGGGGGAGGAGCGGATACGGGACGAGGCCGCCGACGTCGACGACGTGGCCTTCCTCGGCGCACTGCTCGACGCGCTCGACGACCTGCTCCCCCTCGACCCCGCCCGCCGCCACCTGGCCGGCTTCTCCGGCGGCGCCCGGCTCGCAAGCCACGCCGCCGCCCGCTTCGGCCACCGCCTCGCGTCGGTGGCCTGCGTCGGCGGCGTCCGCCGGCCCGGCGGCCCCGACGACCCCGCCCCGCCCTTGCTCGCCGTCCACGGGCTGCGCGACGACACCAACCCGTACCACGGCGGCGCCGGCCCCCGCTGGGACGAGCCGGTGCCGGAGGCCGTCGCCCGCTGGGCCGCCGCCGCGGGCTGCACGGCCGATCCCGTACGGGCCGAACCCGCCGCGGGCGTCACCGAGTTCCGCCACCGCGACGCCGCCGGGCGCGAGCCCGTGCGTCTCGTCGCCGTCGCCCCGCTGGGCCACGCCTGGCCGGGCACGCCCGACCCGCTGCTCGGCGGGCACCTCAGCGCCTCGGGCAGTGACGCGTACGACGCGTCGGCGGCCGTGCGCCGCTTCTTCGCCGAGTTCTCGCACGCCCCCGGCGGCGAGCCGGCTCCGGGCGCCCTCCGGGCCGACCCGGTCCCGGATCCGTAACGCCCCTACAGCTCGCCGACCTCCGCCGCCGCCGGGTCCAGCACCCGCGCCAGGAACGTCCGCGTCCGCTGGTGCTGCGGGTTGCCGATCACCTGCTCCGGCACCCCCTGCTCCACGATGGCGCCCTCGTCCATGAACACCACCCGGTCCGCCACCTCCCGCGCGAAGCTCATCTCGTGCGTGACCACCAGCATCGTCATGCCCTCGTCCGCGAGGTGCCGCATCACCGCCAGCACGTCGCCGACCAGCTCCGGGTCGAGCGCCGAGGTGGGCTCGTCGAAGAGCATCAGCTCCGGCTCCATCGACAGCGCCCGCGCGATCGCCACCCGCTGCTGCTGCCCGCCGGACAGCTGCGCCGGATAGGACTTCTCCTTGTCCGTGAGCCCCACCCGCACGAGGTTGGCCCGCGCGACCTCCTCCGCCTCCGGCCGGCCGCGGCCGAGTACCCGCCGCTGGGCGATGGTCAGGTTGTCCAGCGCCGTCAGGTGCGGGAAGAGGTTGAACGACTGGAAGACCATGCCGATCCGGCGCCGCACCCGGTCGATGTCGACGTCCGGATGGGTGACCTCGGCGCCGGCCACGGAGATCCGCCCCGCGCTCGGCTCCTCCAGCATGTTCACGCAGCGCAGCAGCGTCGACTTTCCGGAGCCCGAGGGGCCGATCACGCAGACGACCTCGCCGCTCGCGACGGTCAGGTCGATGCCGCCGAGCACCTCCAGGTCGCCGAAGGACTTCCGCAGCCCCTCGATGCTGATGGCCGGGGCGCTCGGCGCGGCCTTCTCCGCGGCCTTGTCCAACGAGGTCACTTGGCCTTCGCCGCCTTCGCCTCTAGCCGCCGGACGAGATGTCCGAGGGGGATGGTGATGATGAGGTAGCACAGCCCCGCGACGAGGATCGGCGTCAGGCTCAGGTTGTCGTTCAGCGCGTCGCGCCCGAACTTCGTCAGCTCCTGCTCGTCCACCGCCAGCCCCAGGACGTAGACGAGCGACGAGTCCTTGGTGAGGAGGATCAGCTCGTTCGTCAGCGGCGGCAGCACGATCCGGAACGCCTGCGGGATCACGATCGTGACCATCGCCCGCGTCTGCGACATGCCCAGCGACCTGGCCGCCTCCAACTGCCCCTTCGGCACCGCCTGGATGCCCGCGCGGATCGTCTCCGCCATGTACGCGGCCCCGACCAGGCCGAGTGCGAGCATCGTGGTGAAGAGCAGGTTGATGTTCACCTGGAAGGCCAGCGGCACGCCGTAACCGAGGGCGATGAACACCAGCAGCGCGGGCACGCCGCGGAAGAACTCGATGTACACGGTCGCCAGCCACCGGTTCGGCGGCACGGACGACAGCTTCATCAGCGCCAGCAGCAGCCCGAGCGCCAGCCCGAAGGCGAAGCCGAGGGCGGTGTACGTGACCGTGTTGACGAGCGCGGTGGTGATGACGTCGGGGAACTGGTCCCGCGCGACGTCGACGTTGAAGAACGCGTCCTTGACCTCGCCCCAGTCGGCGAGCAGGCCGACGGCGGCGGCAGCCGCGACCAGCACCCCGTACTGCGCGCCGCGGGCCAGCTTCACCCGCTGCCGCCGGGTCAGGGACCTGCCGCCGCGCTTGGTGCCGGGCTCCTTCACTGGGGCGCCTCGCCGAACCACTTCTTGTAGATCTTGTCGTAGGTGCCGTCGTCCTGCGCCTTCGCGAGGACGTCGTTGATCACCTTGAGCAGTTCCTTGTTGTCCTTGCCGACGCCGATGCCGTACTGCTCGCCGGTGTCGAACTCGGCGGAGACCTCGAACTCCGGCCGGTCCTTGACCCAGTCGTAGAGCACGCCGTTGTCGTTGATCGCCGCCGGGATCTGCCCGCCCTCCAGCGCCTGCAGCTGCAGCCCGAGGTCCTCGTAGTCCTTGACCTCGACGCCGTCCGCGTTGTCCTGCGCGTACTCCTGGCCCGTGGTGTCCATCTGCACGCCGAGGCGCTCGCCCTTCAGCGACTCCAGCGAGTCGAAGCCGGAGCCCTTCTTCGTCGCCAGCGCCTGGGTGGCCTCGAAGTACGGGTCCGAGAAGGCGAACTTCTTCTGCCGCTCCTCGGTGATGGTCATGCCGGCGGCGGACAGGTCGCACTTGTTGGACGCGAACACCGCGCCGGACTCGATGCCCTCGAAGGGCGTGTCGATGACTTCCTGCTCGACGTCCAGCTCCTCGGCGACGAGATCCATCAGCTCGATGTCGAAGCCGACGATGTCACCGCTCTCCTTGTCCTTGTACTCGAAGGGCTCGTACGGCAGTCCGGTGCAGTTGAGGAGCTTCCCGTCCTCGACGAGCGACACGTCGCCGCTCTGCCCGGACTTCTCGGTGCTGCTGCACCCGGCGAGGAGCACGGCCGCCGCGCCAATGGCTATGAGCGGCAGCGGGGGGCGGTACGACACGATGCCTCCTGGGCAGGTCGGCGCTGGTGGTGCGCTGCTGGAATGCGCATCCTGCCACCGGTCTACGCGCGTGTCTCCGCCCCGGTCATTGCGAGCATGTAACGGAGCCGCTCACATGATCCTTAACGCTCCCTATGGGAGGGGTTGTGCGGGGGGCGGACCGGTGTAACGCCCGCTCGGACGCATGCGCAGGGGGCGCTCGGCGTACTCCTCCAGCGCGTGCGCGACCCAGCCGGCCGTGCGTGCCACCGCGAACACCGTCTCGCCCGCCTCCGGCGGCATGTCCGCCGACACCGTCAGCACGGCGAGCGCGAGGTCGACGTTCGGCCGTACGGACACGTGCCGCGCGGTGATCTCGGCGACCTCGCGGGCGGCGGCCAGCGCCGCGGCGGCCCGCGGGATCCCGTCCAGCAGCGTGAACAGCACCTCGGCGCGCGGGTCCGCCCCCGGGTACAGCCGGTGGCCCAGGCCCGGGACGCGGCGCCCGGCGCGCAGGTGGTCGGAGACCACGGCGGCGGCGCTGCCGCGCGCCAGCGCCTCGGCGAGCATCCTGTGCGCGAGCCCGCTCGCGGCGCCGTGCAGCGGGCCGTCGAGGGCGCCGAGGCCGGTGGAGACGACGGCGTACGGGTGCGCGCGGGCGGAGGCGGCGACGCGGGTGGCGAGGGTGGAGGCCGCCAGGTCGTGGTCGATGAGCAGGGTGAGCGCGGTGTCCAGGCAGCGTACGAAGCCGGGGTCGGGCGGCAGCGCCGTCA
Source organism: Streptomyces sp. CNX435 (assembly GCF_059570575.1). Classification (NCBI taxonomy): domain Bacteria; kingdom Bacillati; phylum Actinomycetota; class Actinomycetes; order Kitasatosporales; family Streptomycetaceae; genus Streptomyces; species Streptomyces sp. CNX435. The sequence continues at coordinate 347,884 of NZ_JCANTA010000002.1, forward strand.
GCCGCGCCCACAGCCGGCGGGCCACGGGGGCGGACGGCTCGTGCGCGGGGCCGGCGAGGGGGAGCGCGGCGGCCATGGTGGCGACCAGGCCGCGGGCGGTGGCGCGGACGGCCTCGTCGGCGAGGTCGAAGCGCAGCGGGTCGGCCGCGGCGGCGGCGACCGCGGCGGCGCGTAGCCGGTCCACGGGGCCGGCGTGGGCGGGCAGGGCGGCGACGGCGGCGACGGCGGCGGCCAGCAGCTCGGGCGGGGCGGTGAAGCGGACGCCGGGGGTGAGGCGGCCGGTCCACAGCCAGTCGGCGACCTCCTCGTAGCCGTACGCGGCGGCCAGCGCGGTGGCGTCCACGCCGCGGAAGTAGTACCGGTCGCGCTCGATGAGCGTGATGCCCGTACGGACCGGGGTGCCGGCCTGGGCCCCGCCGTCCTCCGCGGCGGCGGCGGTGGCGGCGTGCGGGCGGCGGTGGCGGCGGGCGAGCGCGTCGACCTCCCGGGCGTCGAACCGGCTGCCGCGGCCTCCGGGCGCCTTGCGGCTGCTCAGCAGGCCCCGGCTGACGTAGGCGTAGACGGTCTCGGGCTTCACGCCCAGCCGCTCCGCGGCCTCGCGCGTGCTCAGCTCGTCCATCGGCTCGTCACCTCCCCCTCTTCGTATTGATCCGATCAAGATTGACACCTATTGAATCAAGGGTGGACAGTCTAATCAATAAATGAGAGAGGGAGACCGGCATGGCCACACCCCGGGCTGACACCCCTGCCCCCGCCCCGCGGGGGCTCAGCGGCGTCGTCGTCACCGAGACCCGGCTGGGCGACGTACGCGGCCGCGAGGGCTTCTACCACTACCGCCAGTACTCCGCGGTGGACCTGGCCCGCGAGCGGACCTTCGAGGACGTCTGGCACCTGATGTTCGAGGGCGAACTGCCCGACGCCGCGCAGCGCGCCGAGTTCACCGCGCGCACCACCGCGCTGCGTCACCTGCCGGACGACCTGCGCGACGCGCTGCCGGGCATCGCCCGCTCCGGCGTGCTCGCGGGCCCGCTCGCCGGGCTCCGTACCGCGCTCTCCCAGGCCGGCGCGGCGGCCGGCTTCCGGCCGCTGTACGACCTCACGCCGGAGCGGCGCCGCGAGAACGCGCTCGCGGCGTGCGCGATGGTGCCCACGCTGCTGACCGCGCTGCACCGCATCGGCCAGGGCCAGGAACCCGTCGAGCCGCGCGACGACCTGCCGTACGCCGCCAACTACCTGTACATGCTCACCGGCGAGGAGCCCGACCCCGCCCGCGCGCGGGCGATCGAGGCGTACCTGATCTCCACCGTCGACCACGGCTTCAACGCCTCGACCTTCACCGCCCGCACCATCGCCTCCACCGGCGCGGACCTGGCCGCCTGCCTCGTCGGCGCGGTCGGCGCACTGTCCGGTCCGCTGCACGGCGGCGCGCCGAGCCGGGCGCTGGACACGCTCGACGCGATCGGCACGCCGGACCGCATCGACCCGTGGATCCGCGACCGGGTGCTGGCGGGGGAGCGGATCATGGGCTTCGGGCACGCGGTCTACCGCACGGAGGACCCGCGCTCGCGGCTGCTGCGCGGGTTCGCGGAGTCGTTCGGCGGGCCGCTGGTGGAGTTCGCGGTGCAGGTCGAGCGGCGGGTGGTGGAGATACTCGCGGAGCTGAAGCCGGGGCGGGAGCTGCACGCGAACGTGGAGTTCTACGCGGGCGTGGTGATGGAGCAGTGCGGGCTGCCGCGGGAGATGTTCACGCCGACGTTCGCGTCGGCGCGGGTGGTGGGCTGGAGCGCGAACGTGCTGGAGCAGGCGGAGGACAGCAAGATCATCCGCCCCGCGGCCCGGTACGTCGGCCCGCCCCCGCCGCAGCCGATCCCGTCGGCGTCCTGAGGGGCGGGAACGCCCCGGCCCTCCGGCCCGGACCCCGCCCGGCCCCGGCCGGGACCGGGCCGGGTCCGGGGGGACCGCGGGCCGGCGAGGGTGTCAGCCGGCGAGGAAGTCCCGTACCTCGGCCAGCAGCCGGTCGCGGCCGAAGGCCGGGCGCTCCAGGTGGAGGTAGTGCGACGCGCCGGGCAGGGTGCGCACCCGGGCCTCCGCGGCGCGGGAGAGGTGCCGCCCGAGCAGCTCGGCGTCCTCGGGCCGGGACCAGAAGTCCTCCGCGCCGCGGAGCACGAGGGTCCGGGCGCTGATGAGGCCGGCGTCGTAGAACTGTCGCCCCTGCGCGAGGTAGAAGGCGTCGACCAGCGGCCCGGTCGGGTTGCGGAAGCTCGGCGGTACGGACGGGTCGGCCGGCGGGCCGTGGCGCAGCGCGGCCTCGCGGTACGCGGCCCGTACCGCCGGGTCGCGGCGCGCGTCGGGGTCCTGGCCGGCGGGCAGCCCGGCGTCCCAGCGGGCGGTCAGCGAGTCGGCCGTGACCGCGCGCCAGCCGGGCTGGGGCAGCGGCTCGCCGGGGCGGTCGGGGTCCGCCAGCTCGCCCTGCAGGGGCCAGTCGCTCGCGCCCGAGTAGAGGGTGTTGAGCACGACGAGGTCGGTGATCCGGTCGGTGTGCAGCGCGGCGTACATCCCCAGCCAGTGCCCGCCGGTCGCCCAGCCGAGCGCGGCGAGCCGGGTGGCGCGGTGGCGGCGGCGGAGGAAGGCGACGGCGGTGCCGATGTCGGCGACGGCCTCGTCGGAGCGGACCTGCGGCTCGGTGTCGTCGGCGGGGGCGCGCATGCCGGGCGGGAGGTCGGAGCCGCCGAAGCCGCGCAGGTCCATGACGTAGACGGGGCGGTCGGTGGCCCGTACGAGGTCGGCGGCGAGCGAGCCGCCGGGCACGGGGAGGTCGAACGCGGAGGTGCCGTCCGGCCGGGCGCCGTGCACGAGGAGCAGGGGCGCTCCGCGGTGGGTCCGGCGGGGGTCGGTGACCTCGCGGACGAAGATCCGGACGCCGTCGGCGCCGCGGGTCGTGAAGTCCCGGCGTACCAGGCCGTCGTCGTATCCGGGCACGGCCGCGCTCTGCTCCGCGGCGGTCGTACGGCGGGAAGCGGCGGCCGCGTAGGGGGTCGCCGTGGCGGCGAGGCCGCCGGCGCCGGCGGCGGCGCCCAGGAAGTGTCGTCTCCGCATGCCGGAGACCGTAGGCGCGGTCGGTGAGACGAACAAGCTATCTCTGTGCATCAACTGATCGATATTGCTTATAACCTGACCTCATGGAGCTGCGCCAGTTGCGATACTTCGTCGCCGTCGCTGAGGAGCTGCACTTCGGCCGGGCCGCGGGCCGGCTGGGCATCGCCCAGCCCGCGCTCTCCCAGCAGATCCGGCGGCTGGAGACCGACCTCGGCGTGGAGCTGCTGACCCGTAACCGGCGGCGGGTCGCGCTCAGCCCGGCGGGGGCGGCGTTCCTGCCGGAGGCGCGGGAGACGGTCGCCCGCGCCGCGCACGCGGCGCGCGTGGCGCAGCGCACGGCGGCCGGTGAACTGGGGCGGCTTGCGCTGGGGTTCGTCGGCTCGGTGACGGACGAGCTGCTGCCCCGCGTGATGCCGGTGATGCGGGCGCGGTACCCCGACCTGGACGTCGCGCTGCGCGAGCTGACCAGCTCCGAGCAACTGGCCGGCTTCGCCCGCGGCGAGCTGGACCTCGGCCTCCTCCGCCCGCCGTCACCCCTCCCGGCGGGTCTGCGCACCCGGTTGATCACGCGGGAGCCGCTGGTCGCCGCGCTCCCCGCGGACCACCGTCTGGCCCGGCTGCCCCGCCTCACGTCCGCGGACCTGCGCGGCGAGCCCTTCGTCCGCTTCCCGCGGGAGAAGGGTGCGTGGATGTACGACCTCATTACGGATTACTGCCGCGGCGACGGCGGCCCGCCGCCGGAGGTGGCGCAGGAGGCGGTGATGATGCAGACGATCACGGCGCTGGTGGCGGCGGGCACGGGCGTCTCCCTGGTCCCCGCCTCTCAACGAGCCCTTGCCCGGCCGGGGGTGGCGTTCCGCCCGCTGGCGTCCGCCCCGCAGGTGGACCTGGTGGCCGCCTGGCCGCACACCCACCCCAATCCGGCCCGCGCGGCGGCTCTGGAGGTACTGACCGCGGTGGCGGGCGGAACGCGGCCGGAGAGCTGAGCCGCGGCGCGGGGCACGGGACGACGGCCCTGCGGGCCCCGCGCCTCACGGCCACGCCGCACGCCGCAGGCGGCGGCGTGGCCCGCCTGCGGCGTGGCCGGTCACGGTCGGACCGCGGCTAGGAGTCCCCCAACACCGTTGCCAGCGCCACCGCCGGATCCGGGGTCGGCGGGCCTGCCGGGGTCCAGGCGGTGCCCTCCTTGCGGTACGGCCACCAGCGGCCGTCGCGGCCGTAGCGGAGCTGGGCGCCCGTGCCCACCGCCGTCCAGCGGCCGCCCGCGGCGCGGAGGCGGGGGCGGGCGCCCGGCTCCCAGGCGGCGGCCAGTTGGTCCGTGGCGCGGGCCAGCGCCGCCGGGTCCGGCGTCCAGTCGTCCTCCAGCACCGCGAGCCCCGCGGCGCCGCCCTGCCGCCAGGCCCGTACCGCGCGCTCCATCGCACCCCGGTCGCGCCCGCTGCCGCGGGCCAGCCGGACCGCGACACGAGCCGCCGCGCCGCCCGCCGCGGACCGCTCGGCCCGCTGTCCCGCGCCGTCCGCCGACTGCGCTCCCGCCCCGGCCGCCGCGCCCTCTCCCTCCGGGCCGCCGCCCGCCCGGGCCGAATCGCCGCCCGGTCCGCCCGTCTTCGCCCGTACCGCCTCGTCGGCCGCGGGCCTGGCCGCCGCGGCCATCCGGACCGCATCCTCCGGCACCGTCAGCTCCCGCGGCAGCGGCGCCCGCGCATGGCCCGGCGCCAGCGCGTCGGCGAGCAGCCGGCGGGCCCGTACCGCCGTGTCCGCGACCAGGAACTCCAGCGCCGCCACGTCCAGCCCCGGCGTCGGCTCCGCGCCGCCGGTGAGCACCGGGGGTGCACCCGGCTCCGCGACGGGCCCGGGCGGAGGCGGCAGCGGCGGCAGCGACCCCGCCGCCGCGTACGCCTCGTCGGCACGTATGCCCGGCGCCCCCGCGGAATCCGCGTCCGCCGCGGAACCCCGCGCCGCGCTCCGCTCCTGCAGGTCGGCCAGCAGTCGCGCCTCGCCCCGCCCCCGCATCAGCAGCAGCACGAACGGGTCCGCGTCCAGCAGCCGCGCCAGGTGGTAGCTCAGCGCCGCCGTGTGCTCGCAGTGGTCCCACTCCTCGCAGCCGCACTCCGGCTGCAGGTCCCCGATCCCCGGCAGCAGGGCCACCCCGGCCGCCGCCGCGTCCTCGTCCAGCTCCGGCGGCATGTCCCGGTCCAGCAGCGCCGCGATGTGGCCGGCGCGGTCCGCGATGGTGTCCAGCAGCCGCTCCCAGTCGGCGTCGTCGAGCTGCTGGACGAGCACGTCCGTGCGGTATGGCGTACGGTCCGCGCCCAGCACCCGCGCCGTGATCCGCCCCGGCCGCACCGCCACGGCGCCCACCGCGCCCGCCCGCGCGTGCTTGCGCCCGCGCCGCAGCAGCGTGCCGTCCAGCACCGTGTCCTCCAGCGCCTTCAGCCACGCCCGCCCCCACCACGTCTGGGCGAACCCGCGCCCCTGGCTCGGCGGCAGCGCGTCGAAAGTCAGCTCCTCGACGGCCCGCTCCCCGAAGGCCCGCTCCTCCGGCTCCGTCATCACTCGCCCCCTCGCGGCCCGGCCAGCCGGACCAGCTCCGCCAGCTGCTCGTCGGACAGTTCGGTGATCGCGGCCTCGCCGCCGCCGCCGAGGACGGCGTCAGCCAGGCCCTGCTTGCGTTGCAGCATCTGCGCGATGCGGTCCTCGATCGTGCCCTCGGCGACGAGCCGGTGGACCTGCACGGGCTGCGTCTGCCCGATGCGGTACGCGCGGTCGGTGGCCTGCGCCTCGACGGCGGGGTTCCACCAGCGGTCGTAGTGCACGACGTGTCCGGCGCGGGTGAGGTTGAGGCCGGTGCCGGCGGCCTTCAGCGAGAGCAGGAAGACCGGCGGTGCCTCGTCCGGGGGACAGTCCTGGAAGCGCCGCACCATCTCCTCGCGCTCCGCCACCGGCGTGCCGCCGTGCAGCAGTTGGGTGGGGACGCCGCGGGCCGTGAGGTGGGTCTGGAGCAGCCGGGCCATCTGCACGTACTGGGTGAAGACCAGCGCGCCGCCGCCTTCGGCGAGGATCACGTCCAGCAGCTCGTCGAGGAGTTCGAGCTTCCCCGAGCGCCCGGGGATGCGCGGGTCGTCCTCTTTGAGATATTGCGCGGGGTGGTTGCATATCTGCTTCAGCGCGGTCATCAACTTCATGATCAGCCCGCGTCTGGCCATGTCGTCCGCGCCGGAGATCGCGGCCAGCGTCTCGCGCACCACCGCCTCGTACAACCCGGCCTGTTCGGCGGTCAGCGCCACCGCCCGGTCGGTCTCGGTCTTGCGCGGCAGCTCCGGCACGATGCCCGGGTCGGACTTGCGGCGGCGCAGCAGGAAGGGGCGTACGAGCCGGGCCAGCCGCTCGGCGGCGTCGGCGGCGCCTTCGCCCCCGCCCGTCCACCCCGCGCTCGACTCGGCCGCGTCGGCGTAGCGGGTACGGAACCTCCGCAGCGGGCCGAGCAGCCCCGGGGTGGTCCAGTCGAGGATCGCCCACAGCTCGGAGAGGTTGTTCTCCACCGGCGTGCCGGTCAGCGCCACCCGCGCCCGGGACGGGATGGTGCGCAGCGCCTTCGCGGTCGCGGAGAAGGGGTTCTTGACGTGCTGCGCCTCATCGGCGACGACGAGCGACCAGCCCGCCGCCGCCAGCCGCTCGGCGTCGAGCCGCATCGTCCCGTACGTCGTGAGCACGAACTCGCCGTCCGCGAGCGCCGCCAGCGACCGGCCGGCGCCGTGGAAGCGGCGCACCGGCGTCCCGGGCGCGAAGCGCTCGATCTCCCGCTGCCAGTTGCCGAGGAGCGAGGCCGGGCAGACCACCAGCGTCGGGCCCGCCGTCTCGTCCCGCTCCTGGCGGTCCAGGTGCAGGGAGATGAGCGTGATGGTCTTGCCCAGGCCCATGTCGTCGGCGAGGCAGCCGCCGAGGCCGAGGGAGGTCATGCGGCGCAGCCAGCCGAGGCCGCGCAGCTGGTAGTCGCGCAGCGTGGCGGCGAGGGCCGCGGGCGGGGCGGCCGGCTCACTGTCCCGCTCCGGGTCGGCGATGCGTTCGCGCAGCGCGTCCAGCCAGCCGCTCGCGGCGACCTCGACGCGCCCGCCGGGCACGGCCGGGTCGTCGATCTCGCCGGTGAGCGCGGCGCCGAGGGCGTCGACGGGGGTCAGGTCGGCGCCCTTGCGGTCGAGCGCGCGGCGTACCGACTCGGGGTCGACGAGCACCCAGCGGTCGCGCAGCCGCACCACCGGGCGGGCGGCTTCGGCGAGCCGGTCCAGCTCGGCGCGGGTCAGCTCCACGTCGCCGACCGCGTAGCGCCAGCCGAACGCGACGAGGGCGTCGGCCGACAGGTAGGAGGGCCCGGCGCGCCGGCCGGCCGGGTCGTCGGCGGGGCCGACGACGGCGCGGGCGGTGAGGTGGCGGGTCAGGTCGCGGGGCCAGTGGATCTCGATGCCGGCGGCGGCCAGGTCGCGGGCGCCCGGGCCGAGGAGGGCGGCGAGGTCGTCGTCGCCGAGGTCGACGGCGTCCGGTACGGCGGCCGAGAGCAGCGGGGCGAGTGCGTCCCAGGCGTGGGCGGCACGGCGCAGGGTGAGGAGGGCCTGCATGCGGGCGCCGGGGCCGAAGTGCGCGGCCGTGCCGGCCCACACGTCGGCGGCGTCGGCGAGGAGCGTGGGGTCGGCGGTGCCGTGCAGTTGGACGACGGCGCGGAAGGCGGGCCGGGCACCGGTGGTGTCCATCTCGACGCGCAGCGAGACCCGTATGCCCGCGTCGTGCCCGGCGGCGACGTCGTCCGCCCAGGCGCGCCGCTCGGGGACGTGCCGCGGCTCGGGCGCGGCGAAGGCCCGGCCGCCGGCGGCGAGGACGGCGGCGGGGGAGCGGGGGAGGCCGTCGGCGACGGCGTCGAGGAAGGCGGTCAGCAGCGGCTCGGGTGCCGGGAGGAGGACAGGGCCTGCGGCGCCGGGGCCCGCGCCGTGCGCGCCTTCCTCGCCGCCGGGGCCGGCCGCGTGCGGGTCGTACGAGCCCGGCACGCCTTCCGGGTCGTACGTGCCCGGGAGCCCTTCCGGGGCGTACGGACCGGGCCCGTCCCCCGGACCGTACGGGCCGGGCGCCCCGCCGGCCGGCAGCGGCGCCGCGTGCGCCTCCGGCGGCATCGCCGCCGCCAGCTCCCGCAGCTGCCGTACGTCGTCCTCGCCCAGGGGCCCGCAGCGCCAGGCGTCGTACGCGCCCTCGCTCAGCCCCGGCAGCAGCTTGCCGCGGGCGGCGAGCCGCAGCGCCAGCAGCGCGGCGGTGCCCCAGAACACCGCGGCCGGATGCACGCCGTCCGCGCCGGCGGCGTGCGCCGCCCGGGCGCGGGTGAGCACGGGCACCGCGTCCGCGGCGGGCAGCAGCAGCGCCGGCACCTCGCGGGTGCCGCCGCCCGGGACGGCGACTCTCAGCCCGGCGCGGGTGCCGCGGGCGTGGCCGGGCGGGCCGGCGGCGGGGCCGCCGTCCCCGGCGGAGTCCGCGGGGGCCGGGAGCCAGAAGGCCATCCGGCCGGTACGGGCGGGGTCGGCGGGCAGGAAGACGGCGGCGCATTGGGAGAGCGGGGGAAGGGCGGTCACGTACGGACGCACTCCTCAAGTTTGACTACCGGGCGGTCGAGAGTACTCCAGGCGTCGCGTTCCCGGACGCCGTCGCAGCGTGATCAACTTCACTTTTCCGTGGGCGGTCTTGTGGGGGGTGTATCTGGCACTACCTTGTGCCGGGTGGATTGCACCCGGGCGTTCCGGGTGCTGACGTCATCGCGCCGCGCTGTCCGGTTCCGTAGCGTCGAGGTCCTCGAACCGAGAGACCGGAGGCGCCATGCAGCAGGCCACTGCCACACCGTCCGCCAAGGGGGCACCGAACGCCAGGAGTTCGGAGTTCACCCCGCTGCTGCGGGAGGTGAAGGCCGCCGGGCTGCTGCGGCGGCGCCGCGGCTGGTACGGGGGCAGCATCGCGATCACGCTGCTGTCGCTCGCCGCCACCGGCGTCGGCATCCACCTCCTCGGCAACACCTGGTGGACGCTCTTCCTCGCGGTCCCCGCCGCCGTCTTCACCACCCGGACCGCCTTCATCGGCCACGACTCCGGCCACGCGCAGATCGCCGGCACCCGCCGGGCCAACCGGGCTCTCGGGCTCTTCCACGGCAACCTGCTGATCGGCATGAGCTACCACTGGTGGACGGACAAGCACAACCGCCACCACGCCAACCCCAACCACGTCGACAAGGACCCGGACGTCGGCGTCGGCGCGCTGGTCTGGACCCAGCGCCAGGCCGCGCAGCGCGAGGGCTTCGCCTGCTGGCTCACCCGCCACCAGGCGGCCCTGTTCTTCCCGATGCTGCTCCTGGAGGGCATCGCGCTGAAGGTCTCCAGCTGGCAGGACCTGCGCCAGCAGGACCCGCGCGAGCGCCGCGTCGAAGCGGTGCTCCTCAGCGCCCACGTGATCGGCTACGCCGCCCTGCTGCTGACCGCCATGTCGCCCGGCAAGGCGGTCGTTTTCGCGCTGGTGCAGCACGCGGTCTTCGGCCTGCACCTCGGGATGTGCTTCGCGCCCAACCACAAGGGCATGGAGATGCCCGAGGCCGGCGACGACGACTGGGGCCACCTGCGCCGCCAGGTGCTCACCTCCCGCAACGTGCGCGGCGGCGCCCTCACCGACTGGCTCATGGGCGGCCTGAACTACCAGATCGAGCACCACCTCTTCCCCAACATGCCCCGCCCCCACCTGCGCCGCGTCCAGCCGCTGGTGCGCGCCCACTGCGCCGCGCTCGGACTGCCGTACGCGCAGACCAGCGCCGTGGAGTCGTACCGGCTGGCGCTGGAGCACATGCACGAGGTCGGCGAGCCGCTGCGCACCCCTCCCGTCCCGTAATGGGTCCCTCATCCACATGTATGACGCCCTCCGGCTCCGGTCATGGGATAAAGGAACCGGGGGAGCGGCGTGGCCGTTCCCCAGTCGAGGGCGGTGTGCCGCCGCTGTAGGAGGCAGGAAGATGTCGAATCGAGGGAAAGTCGCGGCCGGCGGGGTGGCGGTCGGCTTGCTGCTGTGGTGGCTGACCTCCTTCTGGATCGCCGTGCTGGTGATCGTCGGTGTGCCGGTGGCCGCCTACCTGACGCTGGACCCCAAACAGCGCCGCCGGCTCAGGAGGGTGACCCGCAAGGAGCTGGGTCGCTGAGCGTGCGCCCCTCCGCTGGAGGCACGTGACCGCGCCGACGGTGCGTGCACAAGGAGGGGCGTGCACACGGTGGGGCGTGCACAAGGGGGGCCATGAGAAACCCGCCAGGGGTGTGCCTCTTTAGGCCGGTCCTGATCGGTCGAGGGCATGACCCTGTCAAATTCAGTCAGGTTTGGCATGCGCCCCGGTCGTGCGCCCCCAACCGGACTAGCGTCCCTGAGACATGGGACACCTCGACCACGCAGCCTACGGGTGGCTGACACCCGTCCTCTCGTACGTGATGGCGTGCATCGGCGCCGCGCTCGGGCTGCGCTGCACCGTCCAGGCGCTGGCGGCCCCCACCGCCCGCTCCCGGCGCAACTGGCTGCTGACCGCCGCGTCCGCCATCGGCACCGGCATATGGACGATGCACTTCATCGCCATGCTGGGCTTCACCGTCAGCGGCACCGAGATCCGGTACGACATCCCCCGTACCGTCCTCAGCCTCGTCGTCGCCATGGCAGTCGCCGGCGCCGGGGCCTTCGCGCTCGGCCACGGCCGCGCCCGCGGCCCCGCCCTGCTGGTCGCCGGCCTCGCCACCGGCCTCGGCGTGGCCGCCATGCACTACATCGGGATGTCCGCCGTGCGCCTGCACGGCTCGATCGGCTACGACCTCCCGGCCGTGGCCCTCTCCGTCCTGATCGCGGTCGCCGCTGCCACCGCCGCGCTGTGGGCCGCGCTCAACATCCGCTCGCCGCTCGCCGTGGGGCTCGCCTCTCTGGTCATGGGGGCGGCGGTCACCAGCATGCACTACACCGGGATGGCCGCCGTGTCCGTGGTCGTCGCCCCCTCGACAGGGGCCCTGACCGGGGCGACCGCCACGCAGTTCGTCTTCCCGCTGACCGTCGGCCTCGGCTCGTACCTCTTCCTCACCTCGGCGTTCGTCGCGCTCACGCCGACCGCCGCGGAACGCGCCGCCACCGTCTCCGCCCAGCGCCTGACCCGAGCGCCCGGCGCGGTCTAGCAGGCCGCGCCGCGTCCGCAACGCCGGAACGGACCCCGCGGGTCGGACCGGTCCCGCAAACCCCGACAAGAGGTGGCCATGCGAACACCGGACAGCAACCCGCCGAGCGGCCCGTCCGGTTCCCCGCCCGAGCGGCCCGCCGGGCGCCCCGCGGGCGGGGCCGCGCCGCCGGTGCCGGCACCGGCGCGCGGCCGGCGGGCGCACGCGGGGCCGCCTGCCGACGAGCCCGAGCCGCCGGGGCCGAGCGCCTGGGAGCGGGCGTATCTGCCGGACGGGCCGGACGAGCGGTACGGGCCGGACGGGCCGGACACGTCGGCTTCACCGCAGCGGGCGGGCGCGTCACACGGGTCCGACGGGTCGGGCGCCGCGGATGCCGGGGGACCGGGTGCCCCTACGGCCCCCGCGCCCGGGCACCGCGGGCGGCGCCGGCGACTCGGGCCCCGTACCGTACGGGCACGGGTCATCTGCCTGCTGACCGTGCCCGTCGTCTCGCTGATCGCGCTCTGGGGCCACGCCACCGTCGGCACCGCCCAGGACGTCTCCCGGCTGCGCCAGCTCGAACAGGCCGAGACCCGGGTTCGGGAGCCGCTCGCCGCCGCCGTCGCGGCGCTGCAGGACGAACGGCGCGCCGCCGCGAGCTACCTCGCCCGCCCCGGCGACGACCACCGCGACGCGTACCGGGAGGCGGCCACCCGCACCGACGAGGCCGTCGGCCGGCTGCGGCTCGGCGACGGCCACACCGTCGCGGACGGCGCGGACCTGGCCCGGGACGTCGGCCGCCGGCTCGGCGACTTCGTCTCGGGCGCGGAGTCGCTGGCCCGGCTGCGCACGGAGGTCGAGGCGCGTACGACAGGCTGGCCGCGGACGTACGCGCGGTACACCGGGGTCGTCGACCACGCCTTCGGCGTCGCCGGCGCGCTGACCGGCGTCCAGGGCGGTGAGCCGGCGTCCGGGGCCCGCGTGCTGCTGGAGTTCGGCCGGGCCGGCGAGATGCTCGCCCGCGAGGACGCGCTGCTGGCCGCCGGGCAGCTGCGCGGTTCGCTCAGCGCCGCGCACCACCGCGCCTTCGCCGACGCCGTGGCCGCGCGCGCCGCCCTGGAGCAGGGCTCGGCCGCCGACCTCGACGGCGGCCAGGCGGCGGTCTGGCGTACGGCCCGGGAGAGCGACGCGTACCACGTCCTCCGCGAGCTGGAGGAGGCGGTGGCCGCCGCGGACTCCGGCGGCGCCGCCGTCGCTGCGGCCCCGGCGAGCGCGTGGGAGGGCCCGTACCAGGAGGTGGCCGGCGCCTTCCGCGACGTGGAGCGGGAGACCGCCGCGGACGCCGGCGGCACCGACCCCTTCGCCGACGGCGTGCTCACCCCCTCGGGCGCCGCCGCGGTCCTCGGCCTCGTCGCCGTGGCCGCCGCGCTCGTCATCTCGGTACGGATAGGCCGGGGGCTGATCGTCGAACTCGTGGACCTGCGCAACTCCGCGCTCGAACTCGCCCGCCGCAAGCTGCCGTACGCGATGCGCAGGCTGCGCGCCGGGCAGGAGATCGACATCGCTGGCGAGGCGCCCCGGGGCGACCCGGGAGACGACGAGATGGCGCACGTCCGCGAGGCGCTGACCACCGTGCACCGCGCGGCGCTGCGCGCCGCCGTCGAGCGCGCCGAGCTGGCGAACGGGATCTCCGGGGTGTTCGTCAACCTCGCCCGCCGCAGCCAGGTGCTCGTCCACCGCCAACTCGCCCTGCTGGACAGCATGGAGCGGCGCGCCCAGGACCCCGAGGAGCTGGACGACCTCTTCCGGCTCGACCACCTCACGACCCGCATGCGGCGGCACGCCGAGAGCCTGATCATCCTCTCCGGCGCCGCCCCGGGTCGGGCCTGGCGGATGCCCGTGCCGCTGCAGAGCGTGGTGCGCGCCGCGGTCTCGGAGGTGGAGGACTACGCGCGGGTCGAGGTGCGGGCGCTGTCCGACGCGGCCGTGGTGGGCGCGGCCGTGGCCGACCTGACGCATCTGCTGGCGGAACTGGTGGAGAACGCCACGCAGTTCTCGCCCCCGCATACCAGGGTGCGGGTCTACGGCGAGCAGGTCGGCAACGGGTACGCGATCGAGGTCGAGGACCGCGGGCTGGGCATGGGCAAGGAGGCGCTGGCCGCCGCGAACCGGCGGATCCGGCAGTCGGAGGCGCTGGACCTCTTCGACAGCGACCGGCTGGGGCTATTCGTCGTCAGCCGGCTCGCGGCGCGGCACGGCATCCAGGTCAGCCTGCGGGAGTCGGCGTACGGCGGCACGACCGTCGTCGTGCTGCTGCCGACCGCGCTGCTGCAGGCGGCGGTCGAGGAGCCGGCGGAGCCGGCGCCGGGGACGCCGGGCGGGACGCCGGCGCGGCCGTTCCCGCCGGCGCCGGGGGCGACGGGGCTGCCGGGCGGGCCGGTCGCGCCCGGGCCGGCTGAGTTGTCCAGGGTGCCTGGGGTGCCTGGGGTGCCTGGGTTGCCTGGGGTACCCAGGGTGTCCGGGGTGCCCGGAGGACCGGCGCGGAACGGGGCGGACGGGGGCGGCGGCGCCGGCGTCACGAAGAACGGGCTGCCGGAGCGGCGGTCCGGCCGGGCGCTGCCGGGGCCGAGGATCGCGACCCCTGTGCCCCGCGGGCTGGCCGTGGGTCGAGCGGGTGAGCCGGCGGCGCTGGCGTCACGGGAGGACGTGGTGCTGCTGCGGGCCCGGCTCGGTGTGGATCCGGCGGACGTCGCGGCGGACGGTTCGGGGGACGGGCCGGGTGCCGGCGGGGCGGATCGTACGGGGGGCGGCGCGGCGCCCGGGGCCGGCGCGGGGACGCTCCCGGGCGAGGCGGCGGAGAGGGCGGGCGCCGGCGCGTACGAGACGTACGCCGGGCGGGCCGGGCAGGAGGCCGCCGCCGTCCAGTCGCCCGGGGACGTCACGGAACTGCCCCACCGCGTACGGCAGGCGAGCATGGCGCCGCAGCTGCGCCTGGAGCCGGACCCCGACGGCGACGCGGACACCGGGGGCGGCGCGGGCGGCGCGGACGGCATTGCGGATGCCGGCGGCCGAGACGCCGGACCGCGCGGGGGGCCCGGCGCCGCCGGCACGCCCGCACCGCGGGAGCGCACGCCGGAAGAGGCGCGCGCACGCATGGCCGCCTACCGCAGCGGCTGGTTACGCGGCGGCGGCCGCCCCGCGGGCCGCCCGTACGACGGCGAACCGGGCCGTGAGCGCCGGGAGTCGGACGAGATCGCGCACACGTCGAGGGAAGGAGATCGCCCATGATCGAGCCGGACACCGTGAACACGCACAGATCCGGGGGACTCGACTGGCTGCTGGACGACCTCGTGAAGCGCGTCGCCCACGTGCACCACGCGGTGGTGCTCTCCGGCGACGGCCTCGCCGTCGGCAACTCCGGAACCCTCTCCCGCGAGGACGCCGAGCACCTGGCGGCGGTCGCGTCCGGCTTCCACAGCCTCGCCAAGGGCGCCGGCCGGCACTTCCGGGCCGGCGGCGTGCGGCAGACGATGGTCGAGATGGACGACGGCTACCTCTTCGTGGCCGCGGCCGGCGACGGCTCCTGCCTCGCTGTGCTCAGCTCCGCCACCGCGGACATGGGCCTCGTCGCGTACGAGATGGCCCGGCTGGTCACCCGCGTGGGCGAGCATCTATACACCCCGCCGCGAACGGCCGCAGCGAAGCCGCGGAATCCGGGCTGAGCACGGCGGTGACACGTTATGACTGAAGATATGAGTGGCACCCCTCCGCACCACGGCAGTCACTGGTACGACGCCGAGGCCGGCCCGCTGGTCCGCCCGTACGCGATGACCGGCGGCCGGACCCGGCCGGTGACGACCACGGTGCGGTTCGACCTCATCGCGCTCATCGACCTGGAGGAAGAGGCGCTTGAGGCGGCGGGGAAGGAGGTCGAGACGCTCGGTCCCGAGCATCGCGCGCTCGTCGGCCTCTGCCGGATCGAGACCCAGTCCGTCGCCGAACTGGCGGCGGAGACCGACCTGCCGGTGGGTGTGGTGCGGGTGCTCCTCGGCGACCTGGTCGAACTCGGCTGCGTACGGGTGAGCAGGCCGGTACCGCCCGCGCAGCTTCCCGACGAGAAGATCCTGAGAGAAGTGATCGATGGACTCCGCGCCCTCTGACCGCAGGGTCGACGACGCGCTGGCGCTGAAGATCCTCATCGCCGGTGGCTTCGGGGTGGGCAAGACCACCCTCGTCGGCTCCGTCAGCGAGATCCGTCCGCTGCGCACCGAGGAGCAGTTGAGCGAGGTCGGCACGGCTGTCGACGACACGGGCGGCGTGGACGAGAAGACCACGACCACCGTGGCGATGGACTTCGGCCGGATCACGATCCGCTCCGGGCTCGCGGTCTACCTGTTCGGCACGCCCGGCCAGGACCGCTTCTGGTTCCTCTGGGACGAGCTGGCCACCGGCGCGTTGGGTGCGGTGGTACTGGCGGACACCCGCCGGCTGCAGGACTGCTTCCCGGCGGTGGACTACTTCGAGCACCGCAGCATCCCGTTCATCGTCGCGGTGAACTGCTTTCCCGAGTCGCGCAGCTACGGCGCCCACGAGGTCGCCCGTGCCCTCGACCTCGACCAGGGCACCCCCGTCGTGCTGTGCGACGCCCGCGACCGGGACTCCGGCAAGGAGGTGCTGATCAGGCTGGTCGAGTACGCCGGGCGGGTGCACACCGCCCGGCTGCTCGACACGGTCGGCACGGAGCCGCTGGGGTGAGCGGGCCGGGCGTGCCGGTGGCCGCCGCGGCGTGACTCAGTCGGCGACGCGGGCTTCGGAGATCACCGTGTCGATACCGACGCGGACGAGGAGTTCCCCGGGAACGGCGTTGCGCGCGCCGTAGCTCTCGGCCTGGTCGTCGCCCATGTAGCGGGCGGCGATGGCCGTGGCCCAGCGGCGCATCTCGTCGAGGTCCTCGGTGATCCGGGCGCGGCCGGAGAGGACGGCGTACGAGAACGGCGGGTGTTCGTCGTCGACGCAGAGGGTGGCGCGGCCGTCGCGCGCGAGGTTGCGGCCCTTGACGGTGTTCGCGCCGGTGTTGAAGACGATGTCGTCGCCGTCGAGCACGAACCAGATCGGGGCCACGTGGGGGCTGCCGTCGGCGCGGACGGTGGCCAGCTTGCCGGTGCGGGTGCCTGCGGAGACGAAGGTGCGCCACTCTTCGTCGGTCATCTTCTCGCCCATGGGAGCACGTTATCCACAGGGGGAGGCGGGAGGGGAAGCGGCGCGCTAGAGTCGTCACTCAGAGTAATCGAGAAGGGGCTTTCGGGCGCGACGGGGGAGACGACCATGGTGGTACGGACCGATGTGAGTGCGGGTGCGAGTGCGAGCGCGGGGCCGGGGGCGCGGCCGGCCGGCGGCGCGGGTGCGTGGGGCGGCCCGGGGGAGCGGGCGGAGCTGCTGCCTTTCGGGCGCGCGGCGACGGAGCTGGGGCTGCTGCCGCGGGAGTTGGAGCTGGCGGTGCAGCTGGGGCTGGTGCTGACGGAGCCGCCGCAGCGGGCCGGCGGGCGGCGCCGGGTGGCGCGGGCCGAGGTGGCGCGGCTGCGGGCGGCGGAGGGCGCCGGTGGCTCCCGGGCGGCGGCGGTGGCGCTGCGCGCGCGGCTGCGGCTGGTGGGGACGGTGTCGGGGGCGGAGGAGCTGGGCGTCTCGCCCGCCCGGTTCACCCGGCTGGCGCGGGCGGGGTGCTTCACGCCGGCGCGGTTCTACGTGAACCGGTATCGCCTCGTCGTCTGGCTGTATCTCGCGGCGGAGGTGGAGGAGTTCGGGGAGCGGGAGCCGGGGCTGCTGCGGGGACCGCTGCCGCCGGCGATGCGGGTGGAGCTGGCCGACGGCGCGGACGGCCGGGCCCGCGGGTGGCGGCAGCGGCGGGTGGAGCAGCTGCTCGCGGAGCGGGTCGACCCGTGGGAGCGGGCGGGCGCGTATGCGGCGGTGCTGGGCGACGCGGAGCTGGCGGAGGAGGTGCCTGACGCCGGGGAGCGGGCGCGCGTCGTCGAGCGGCGGGCGGAGCTGGTCGCCCCGGTGCGCGGGGGGAGCGAGACGGCCCGCCGGGTGGTGGAGGGCGTGCTGCTCGCGGAGACCGACGACGAGGCGCTCGGCTTCCGGCTGGGTCTGGCGGTGGAGCTGCAGGCCGCACGGGCCGAGCGCGCGGCGCCGCCCGCGGTCCCGATCCCGGCGGCGCCCCCGGGCGGCGCGCCACCTTCAGGCGCGCCACCGGCGCGGCCGGCGGGAGCGACGCGACCACGGCGCGGCAGCCTCAACTGGCTCCGGCGCGGCCGCAGACGCCGCACGGGCCTGCCGCGCTGAGGCGGGCGGGCGGGTGGCGCGGCGGCTGCGCGGCCGGGCGGTGTGCGGTCCGGGTCAGCCCGTCGGCCGGCTCAGGGGGCCGACGTCGGTGACGCGGACGACGGCGCGGCCCTCGGCGTCGGAGGCGGTCAGGTCCACCTCCGCGGAGATGCCCCAGTCGTGGTCGCCCTCCGGGTCGGCGAAGGTCTGGCGGACGCGCCAGAGGGCGTCCTGCGGCTCCTCCTCGATCCGCAGCAGCCGCGACCCGCGGGCGTCCGGCCCGGTGCCGATGTCCTCGTACTCCTCCCAGTACGCGTCCAGCGCCTCGCCCCAGCGCCCCGCGTCCCAGCCGGACTCCTCGTCCAGCGCGCCCAGCTCGTCCGCATCGTCGAGCGCCGCCAGCTCCACCCGGCGGAACAGCGCGTTGCGTACGAGGACCCGGAAGGCGCGCGCGTTGGCCGTCACCGGCCGTACCTGATCGGCGTGCTCCAGGGCCTCCTCGGCGGTCTCCTCCGCCGGGTTGGCCAGCTGCTCCCACTCGTCCAGCAGGCTGGAGTCGACCTGGCGGACCATCTCGCCGAGCCAGGCGACGATGTCCTCGAAGTCCTCGGACTTCCGCTCGTCCGGCACCGTGTGGTCCAGCGCCTTGTACGCGCTCGCCAGGTAGCGCAGCACGATGCCCTCGGTGCGGGCCAGTTCGTAGAAGGAGACGAACTCGCCGAAGGTCATGGCCCGCTCGTACATGTCACGGATGACCGACTTCGGGGAAAGGGGGTGGTCGCCGACCCAGGGATGGCTCTTGCGGTACAGGCCGTAGGCGTGGGAGAGCAGCTCGTCCAGCGGCTTGGGGTAGCCGATGTCCATCAGCCGCTCCATCCGCTCCTCGTACTCGACGCCGTCCGCCTTCATCTCCGCGACCGCCTCGCCGCGCGCCTTGTTCTGCTGGGCGGCGAGGATCTGCCGGGGGTCGTCGAGGGTGGACTCCACCACGGAGACCATGTCGAGGGCGTAGGAGGGCGACTCGGGGCCGAGGAGGTCGAAGGCCGCCAGCGCGAAGGTGGACAGCGGCTGCTGGAGGGCGAAGTCCTGCTGCAGGTCGACGGTCAGGCGCACGATGCGGCCCTGCGCGTCCGGCTCGTCGAGCTGCTCCACCACGCCGCCGTCGAGGAGGGAGCGGTAGATCGCGATGGCGCGGCGGATGTGCCGCAGCTGCTTCTTGCGCGGCTCGTGGTTGTCCTCCAGCAGCCGGCGCATGGCGGAGAAGGCGTTGCCCGGGCGGGCGATGACCGACAGCAGCATGGCGTGGGTGACGCGGAAGCGGGAGGTGAGGGGTTCGGGATCGGCGGCGATGAGCTTCTCGAAGGTGTTCTGGGACCAGTTGACGAAGCCCTCCGGCGGCTTCTTGCGCACCACCTTGCGGCGCTTCTTCGGATCGTCGCCGGCCTTGGCGAGCGCCTTCTCGTTCTCCACTACGTGCTCCGGCGCCTGCGCCACCACCAGCCCGGAGGTGTCGAAGCCGGCCCGGCCGGCGCGCCCGGCGATCTGGTGGAACTCGCGCGCCCGCAGGGTGCGCACCCGGCTGCCGTCGTACTTGGTCAGGGCGGTGAACAGCACCGTGCGGATGGGCACGTTGACGCCGACGCCGAGGGTGTCGGTGCCGCAGATGACCTTCAGCAGCCCGGCCTGCGCCAGCTTCTCCACCAGCCGCCGGTACTTCGGCAGCATGCCGGCGTGGTGGACGCCGATGCCGTGCCGAACGTAGCGGGACAGCTGCTTGCCGAACCGGGTGGTGAAGCGGAAGTTGCCGATGAGGGCGGCGATCTCGTCCTTCTCGGCGCGGCTGCACATGTTGATGCTCATCAGCGCCTGCGCCCGCTCCACCGCCTGCGCCTGGGTGAAGTGCACGATGTACACCGGTGCCTGCCGGTTCTCCAGCAGCTCCGTCAGCGTCTCCGTGAGCGAGGTGGTCCGGTACTCGTAGGACAGCGGGACCGGCCGGGTCGCCGAGCGGACCACCGCCGTGGACCGGCCGGTGCGCCGGGCCAGGTCCTCCTCGAAGCGGGAGACGTCGCCGAGCGTGGCCGACATCAGCACGAACTGCGCCTGCGGCAGCTCCAGCAGCGGGATCTGCCAGGCCCAGCCCCGGTCCGGCTCGGCGTAGAAGTGGAACTCGTCCATCACCACCTGGCCGATGTCGGCGTCCTTGCCGTCGCGCAGCGCGATGGACGCCAGCACCTCGGCGGTGCAGCAGATGACGGGCGCGTCGGCGTTGACGGAGGCGTCGCCGGTGAGCATGCCGACGTTCTCCGTGCCGAAGATCTTGCACAGGTCGAAGAACTTCTCCGACACCAGCGCCTTGATCGGCGCGGTGTAGAACGAGACCTCGTCCCGGGCCAGGGCCGCGAAGTGCGCACCGGCCGCGACCAGGGACTTCCCGGAGCCGGTGGGGGTGGACAGGATCACGTTCGAGCCGGAGACGACCTCGATCAGAGCCTCTTCCTGCGCCGGATAGAGGGAGATGCCCCGCTCCTCGGTCCAGGAGGAGAACGCCTCGAAGAGGTCGTCGGGGTCGGCGGCGGGCGGCAGCTGATCGATAAGGGTCACCCGTCCATACTGCCTTCCGCCGCCCCCGAAGTGTGAACCGCTCGTATGTCCGAAGATCAATCGCGCTAGGCTGTGCCGCCGACGGGTGGTGTGCGTGGGGCCAACGGCCGTTCACGGCAGGGGCGTACGAGGGGTGGGGGAGCTTTCATGATGGGTCCAGCGCACTCGCTTTCGGGGGCGGCGGCGTGGCTGGGGGTGGGCGCGGCGGCCACCGCGGCGGGCCACGGGATGCCCTGGCCCGTGCTCGTCGTCGGCGCCCTCATCTGCGCCGGCGCGGCCCTCGCGCCCGACCTCGACCACAAGTCCGCCACCATCTCCCGCGCCTTCGGCCCGCTGTCCCGCATCCTCTGCGAGGTCATCGACAAGCTCTCGTACGCCGCCTACAAGGCGACGAAGAAGCGCGCGGACCCGCGCCGCTCCGGCGGCCACCGGACCCTGACGCACACCTGGCTCTGGGCGGTGCTGATCGGCGCCGGCTTCTCCGCGCTCGCGGTGCTCGGCGGCCGGTGGGCGGTCCTCGGCATCCTCTTCGTGCACATGGTGCTCGCCGTCGAGGGACTGCTGTGGCGGGCCGCCCGCGTCTCCAGCGACGTACTCGTGTGGCTGCTCGGCGCCACCAGCGCGTGGATCCTCGCCGACGTCATCGACGAGCCGGGCAACGGCTCCGGCTGGCTCTTCACCGAGCCCGGCCAGGAGTACCTGTGGCTGGGCCTGCCGATCGTGCTCGGCGCGCTCGTGCACGACATCGGCGACTCGCTCACCGTCTCCGGCTGCCCGATCCTGTGGCCGATCCCGGTGGGCGGCAAGCGCTGGTACCCACTCGGCCCGCCGCGCTTCATGCGCTTCCGCGCCGGCAGCTGGATCGAGCTGAAGATACTGATGCCGGTCTTCATGCTGGCCGGCACCGCCGGCGGACTCACCGCCATGGGCGTCATCGGCTGACGACGCCCCGGCCGGGGGACACGGAAGGGTTCCCGGCCGGGGCGCGCTGAGGGGCGGCGGCACGTACCAACGGACGCGGGCCCGGCCGGCCGGCGGGGCCCGGACGACCGGCCCCGACCGCCCCGACCGGGCGGTCCCGTCAGCCGTGCCAGGAGCGCCACAGCGCGGCGTACGCCCCGTCCGCCGCCACCAGTTCGTCGTGGCTGCCCAGCTCGCTGATGCGGCCGTCCTCGACCACCGCGATCACGTCCGCGTCGTGCGCCGTGTGCAGCCGGTGGGCGATGGCCACGACCGTCCGGCCGTCGAGCACCTTCGCCAGCGAGCGCTCCAGGTGCCGCGCCGCCCGCGGGTCGAGCAGCGACGTCGCCTCGTCCAGCACCAGCGTGTGCGGGTCGGCCAGCACCAGCCGGGCCAGCGCGATCTGCTGCGCCTGCGCCGGCGTGAGCGCCTCGCCGCCCGAGCCGACCTCCGTGTCGAGGCCGTCGTCCAGCGCCCGCGCCCACTCGCCCGCGTCGACCGCGCCCAGCGCCGCCCACAGCTCCGCGTCGTCCGCCCCGGTACGTGCAAGGCGCAGGTTGTCCCGCAGCGAGCCGACGAACACGTGGTGCTCCTGGTTGACCAGCGCCACGTGCTCGCGCACCCGCTCCGCCGGCATCCGCGCCAGCTCCGCGCCGCCGAGCCGGATCTCGCCGCGCCGCGGCGAGTAGATCCCGGCCAGCAGCCGCCCCAGCGTCGACTTCCCCGCGCCCGAAGGACCGACCAGCGCCAGCCGGCTGCCCGGCCGGACCCGCAGCGAGACGCCGTGCAGCACGTCGGCCCCGGCGCGGTAGCCGAAGCGGACCTCGTCGGCGTGTACGTCCCGGCCACCCGGCCGCACCGCCGCGTCGCCGGGCTCCTCCTCGATGTCCCGCACGCCCACGAGCCGGGCCAGCGACACCTGCGCCACCTGCAGTTCGTCGTACCAGCGCAGGATCATGCCCACCGGCTCGGTGAGCATCTGGGCCAGCAGCGCGCCCGTGGTCAGCTCGCCGACGCTCATCCAGTCCTGGAAGACGAAGGCGCCGCCGATCAGCAGCACCGAGCCGAGGACGACGATGTGGGTGGCGTTGAAGACGGGGAAGAACATGCAGCGCAGGTAGAGGGTGTAACGCTCCCACGCCACCCACTCCTTGACCCGCCGGTCGGACAGCGCGACCCGGCGCGCGCCCAGCCGGTGCGCCTCCACCGTCCGCCCGGCGTCCACCGTCTCGGTGAGCGCCGCGGCCACGGCGGCGTACCCCGCGGCCTCCGAGCGGTACGCGCTGGGCGCCCGCTTGAAGTACCAGCGGCCGCCCACGAGCAGCACCGGCGCGGCCAGCAGCACCGCCACCGCCAGCGGCGGCGCCATCACCACCATGCCGCCCAGCACCAGCCCGACCCACACCACCGCGATCGTCAGCTGCGGCACGGCCTCGCGCATCGCGTTCGCCAGCCGGTCGATGTCGGTGGTGATACGGGACAGCAGGTCGCCGGTCCCGGCCCGCTCCAGCACGCCCGGGGGCAGGCCCACGGACCGTACGAGGAAGTCCTCGCGCAGGTCCGCGAGCATCCGCTCCCCCAGCATCGCGCCGCGCAGCCGCACCAGCCCGACGAAGACCGCCTGCAGCGCCAGCGCGACCGAGAACAGCACCACCGCGCGCGTCAGATGGAGGTCCCGGGCTCCCGCGGACAGGTCCTCGACCAGGCCGCCGAGGAGGTACGGGCCGGCCATCGAGGCGAGGACGGCCACCGCGTTCACGGCGATCAGCAGCAGGAACGCCGTGCGGTGCCGGCGCAGCAGCTCGCCCACGTAGCCGCGCACGGTCGCGGGCGCGCCCACCGGCAGGGTGGTCGCGGTGCGCGGTGCGGCCGGGTCGTACTCCGGCGGTCGCACGCCGATCATGCGGTCTCCTCCATCATCCGCGGCACGCCGCCCTCGTCGCGTACGGCACGGGTGCCGTCGGCTCCGTCCCGTACGCCGTCGGCCGCCGTGGCCGCGTGCTTCTCGTCGTCCGTCTCCCTGGTGACCACGGCGCGGTACGTGACGTCGCCGTGCAGCAGCTCGCGGTGCGAGCCCTCGGCCACCACCGCGCCGTCCTGTACGAACGCCACCGTGTCGGCCCGGTCCAGCAGCAGCGGGCTGGACGTGAACACCACCGTCGTACGGCCCGTGCGGATCTCCCGCAGGCTCTCGGCGATACGCGCCTCGGTGTGCGAGTCGACGGCCGAGGTCGGCTCGTCGAGGACCAGCACCTCCGGGTCGGCCACCAGCGACCGGGCCAGCGCGAGACGCTGGCGCTGGCCGCCGGAGAGCGACCGGCCGCGCTCGGTGATCGGCGCGCCCATCGGTTCGCCGTCGGCGTCCGGCACCCCGGCCGCCGCCTGCGCCAGCGCGGTCAGCACGTCGCCGCACTGGGCGGCGGCCAGCGCCGCGGCGGGCGTGACGGAGCCGGACGCCGGTACGTCCAGCAGGTCGGCCAGCGTCCCGGACAGCAGCATCGGGTCCTTGTCCTGCACCAGCACCGCCGCCCGCGCCCCGGCCAGCGGCACCTCGTCCAGCGCTACGCCGCCGAGCCGGACCGACGGCAGCTCGCCCGGTTCCGCCGGGTGCCCGCCGAGCCGGTCGGCGAGCCGGCCCGCGGCGTCGGGGTCGCCGCAGACCACGGCGGTCAGCCGCCCGGCCCCGGCGCGCAACCCGGTCCCGGGGTCGTGCAGCTCCCCGCCGAGCACCCCGTGTCCGGCACCGGCACCGGCACCGGCGCCGGCGCCGGTGCCCGCGCCCGCGTCGACACCGGCGGCACGGGCCAGCCCGAGCACGCGCGCGGCGCGCTTGGCCGACGGCCGGGAGAACGAGTACGCCATCGCCAGCTCGGCGAAGTGGTGCATCGGGAAGAGCAGGAATGTCACGGCGCCGTACACGGTGACCAGCTCGCCGACCGTGATCGTCCCGTTCCGCGCCAGCCCCACCCCGTGTCCGACGACGACCACCAGCAACACCCCCGGCAGCGCCACCTGCACGGCGTGGATCAGCGCCCACATCCGCGCGCTGCGCACCGCCGCGGTGCGCACCTCCTGCGACGCCGCCCGGTAGCGGTCCAGGAACAGCTCCTCGCCGCCGATGCCGCGCAGCACCCGCAGCCCCGCCACGGTGTCCGCGGCCAGCTCGGTCGCCCGGCCGGCCTTGGCCCGCTGGTCGTCGGCGCGGCGGGTGGCGTACGGCAGCAGCGGCAGCGGCGCCAGCGCCAGGACCGGCAGCGCGATCGCGACGACGACGCCCAGCTCGGGCGCGTAGACGACCAGGCCCGCGGCGGCGGCGAACGCGGTGACCAGCGCGGCGGTGAACCGCGAGAACGACTCGACGAACCAGCCGATCTTCTCCACGTCGCCCGTGCTCACCGCGACCACCTCGCCGGCCGCCACCCGCCGGGTCAGCACCGAGCCCAGCTCGGCCGCCTTGCGCGCCAGCAGCTGCTGCACCCGCGAGGCGGCGGTGATCCAGTTGGTGACGGCCGCGCGGTGCAGCATGCTGTCGCCGAGCGCGATGAGCGCGCCGAAGACGATCAGCAGCGTGCCGGCGACCGCCAGCCGCCCGCCGTCGCGGTCCACGACCGCCTGCACCGCCATGCCCACGGCCAGCGGCATCGCGCCGATGGGCAGCATCCAGACCAGCCCCCAC
Source organism: Streptomyces sp. CNX435 (assembly GCF_059570575.1). Classification (NCBI taxonomy): domain Bacteria; kingdom Bacillati; phylum Actinomycetota; class Actinomycetes; order Kitasatosporales; family Streptomycetaceae; genus Streptomyces; species Streptomyces sp. CNX435. Next base: position 372,727 of record NZ_JCANTA010000002.1, read on the forward strand.
AGCAGCGCGGCGAGTTGACCGCCGAGCTGCATGCGGCCGAGCCAGACGAGGAAGTGGCGGCCGGACCGGACATCGGGTTCACCGGGGTCGGTGTGCGGCAGGTCGCGCAGCTGCATGGCATCCCAAAAGGTCGTCTCGGGCGTGGGTGAGCCGTGCAAGGTTGTCGGTTTCACGGTGGGTTTTCAACCCGTTTTCTCCGGTGACACGACATTGCGGCCACGGCCCGCGGGGCCGCCCGGCCGGACCGCCCGCCCCGCCGTGCGGTGCGGCGTGTGACGATGGGCGTATGCGTGCGTACGGGACGAGGGGGCAGCTGCCGCGCCGGACGGCCGCCGCGGCCGTCGGGCTGCTCCTGCTGGCCGGCTGCGGCGGTTCGGGTGGCGGCAGCGGCGATACGGACAGCGCGGGTACCGGCGGCGGCACCGGCGGTACCGGCGGCGCGAGCGCGTCGCCGAGCGTCCCGCCCGGCGACCTCCCCGGCGTCGGCGCCCGGTTGAACGACAAGGTGCCCGCGGACTCCCGCCAGGCCGTCGCCGTCTACGGCAAGGGCCCGGACTCCGCGGACGCCACCGTCGTGCTCTACGAGAAGCACGGCGGGAACTGGCAGCGGCGGGGGAGCTGGCCGGGGCACAACGGCAAGAAGGGCTGGACCCCCGACCACCGCGAGGGCGACAAGCGCAGCCCCGTCGGGGTGTTCACGATCTCCGACGCCGGCGGCGTGCTCCCCGACCCGGGCGCGAAGCTGCCGTACACCCACTCCCCGGCCTTCGCCGCGCCCCACTACTGGCCGAAGTCGTACTGGAACGACTTCGACCTCGTCATCGCCATCGACTACAACCGCGTCCGGGGCACCTCGCCGCTCGATCCCACCCGCCCGCGCGGGCAGGAGAAGGGCGGCTCGATCTGGTTCCACATGGACCACGGCAGCGGCACGTCCGGCTGCGTCAGCATCTCCAAGTCCGGGATGACGGAGCTGCTGACGACGCTGGACCCGACGAAGGACCCGGTCGCCGTGATGGGCGACCGGGCCTCCCTCGCCGGCTAGCGGCGCCGTACGCCGGTCAGCCGGCGGTCACGTCGTCCACCTCACGCCTCGTCGGGCTTCTCCGAGTCGACGCCGGAGCGCTTGTCCGTCCACCCGCCGCGGGTGAAGTCCGGGATCTGCTGCGGCCGGCCGCCCGCCTTGATCGACAGGTGGCTGAGCGGCACGGGCGCGGTCCACACCGCGGCGTCGTAGACGTCGAAGTCCGGGACCAGGCCGAGCCGCATGCACTGCATCAGCCGGAAGACCATGATGTAGTCCATGCCGCCGTGCCCGCCGGGCGGGTTGGAGTGCTCCTTCCACAGCCAGTGGTCGTAGTCCGCGAACTCCGCGAAGTCGTGCCACAGGTCGTCCGTGTGCGTCGGTTCCAGGTAGATGCGCGGCTCGTAGTCCTCGAAGACGCCCTTGGTGCCGCCGAGGGAGTTGATCCTGCTGTACGGGTGCGGGGTCGAGACGTCGTGCTCCAGCCGGATCACCCGGCCCTTGGCGGTTTGCACCAGGCTGATGGTGCGATCGCTCTCGATGTACGTCTCCTTCCAGCTCGGATCGCCGGGCGGCATGTGCTCCTCGCGGTACGCGGCCAGGCCCAGCGCGGGGGTGCCGAAGCTGGCGATGTGCGTGACGCGGTCGCCGCGGTTGACGTCCATGTAGTTGGCCGCCGGGCCGAAGCCGTGGTTGGGGTAGAGGTCGCCGAGCAGCCGGGTGTGCCACAGCCGGCGCCAGGGTCCTTCGTAGTAGTCGGGGTCGAACATCAGCCCGCGCAGGTCGTGGTTGTACGCGCCGGCGGCGTGCAGCAGGTCGCCGAAGAGCCCGGCGTGCGCCATGCGCAGCACCCGCATCTCGTTCCTGCCGTACACGCAGTTCTCCAACTGCATGCAGTGCCTGCGGGTGCGCTCGGAGAGGTCGACCAGCTCCCACAGCTCGTCCAGGCGCATCGCGATGGGGCACTCCACGCCGACGTGCTTGCCGTTGTTCATCGCCGACTTGGCCATCTCGAAGTGCCAGTCCCAGGGGGTGGCGACGTAGACGAAGTCGATGTCGGTGCGGGCGCAGAGCTGCTCGAAGTCGTGGTCGCCGTTGGTGTACGTGGCGGGCGCCGGCTGGCCGGCCGCGACGACCTTCTTGGCGGCCGACTCCACCTTGTCCACGACCGGGTCGCACAGCGCGGTCACCTGCACGCCCTGCTGGGCGAGGAACAGGTCGATCATGCCGCCGCCGCGGTTGCCGAGGCCGACGATCCCGACCCGTACGGTGCCGTGGCTCTCGAACGGCACGCCGATCATCGTCGTGCCGGGCCGCGGCGGTGCGGCCGGGGCGGCGGCTTCGGCCGCCGCCGCGGACTCCGCGGCCCCGCCCTCCGCCGCGTGGGCCTGGGAGGCGCCGAAGGCGCCCAGGCCGAGCCCTGCCCCGGCGATGCCCGCCGAGCGCAGGACCGAACGGCGGGAGTAGCCGTCGTCGGATTCGCCGGGTCTCTGGGTGGCGTTCTCCTCGCGCATGTGTCCTCCGGATGGTGTGCGATCGCCTCGCCGCCACCCTTGCGGGACCCCGGCGCGCCCACAAGAGGTCTGCACCATTGAGGCGTTGGACTTACCGCCGGGACCGGATGGACTTATCCACGGCGCCCCCGGACACCCGCCGGCCGGGTGGCGCGCTCCAGCTCCAGCAGTACGGAGCGGTACGAGCGGCCCGTCGCGCGGTCCATGCCGATCTCGCACATCCGGTTCGCCGACAGGTGGACGTCGTAGTCGCGGGCGGTGACCTCGGCGGCCTCGCGCGCGGTGGCGGACGCGGTCAGCTCCTTGTGCAGCATGCCGCGGTCGCCGGCGAAGGCGCAGCAGGCGGCGTCGTCCGGCACCACGACCTCCTCCGCGACCGCACCGGCCAGCGCGGTGAGCCGGCCGGTGTTGCCCAGGTGGCGCATCGAGCAGGTCGGGTGGACCACGGCGGAGGACGTCCGGCGCTCGATCGTCAGCCGGGGCAGCAGCTCGTCGGCGGCCCAGTCGAGGGAGTCCAGGACGGTCAGCCGCGCGTGCAGCTTGCGGCTCGCCTCCGTCAGATACGGCACGACCTCGCGGGCGAGGCCCAGGGTGCAGGACGAGGCGTCGACGACGACCGGCAGCCGGGCGCCGTCCGTCCACCGCCAGGCGGCCTCGACGACGCGGTTGGCCATCAGCCGGGTGCCGTCGCCGTAGCCCTTGGAGTGCCAGATGGTGGCGCAGCAGGTGCCGGTGACGTCGTCCGGGATCCACACCGGCTGCTCGGCGCGGGCCGAGACGGCGACGACGGCCTCCGCCAGGTTCGGTCCCCGCGCGTCGTCGGGGCCGCCGAAGATGCGGTTGACGCACGCCGGGAAGTAGACGGCGGCGGCGCCCTCGCGGCGGGTGCGGGGCGGCCGGCGCGCGGCGGGACCGGGGATCTCCGGCAGCCACTCGGGTACGAGATCGGGGCGTACCGCGCGGCGTGCCAGCCGGGTCGCGGCGCCCGGCACCCGGTCGCCGAGCCGGTGGGCCACCGCGACGGCCAGCCGGGCGGCGCGCTCGACCTGGCGGAAGCGGCGGGCGCCGGCGGCGGCGGCGCGCTCCTCGCGGGCGGAGTGCCGCGCGTGCCGGAAGTCCTTCATCAGCTGCCCGGTGTCGATGCCGACGGGGCAGTCCAGGCCGCACGTCGAGTCACCCGCGCAGGTGTCGACGGCGTCGTACCCGTACGCCTCCAGCAGGCTGCCGGTGATCGGCGCGCCCGGCGGCTGGCGCAGCATCTCCCGGCGCAGCACGATGCGTTGCCGCGGGGTGGTCGTCAGGTCGCGGCTGGGGCAGGTGGGTTCGCAGAAGCCGCACTCGATGCACGGGTCGGCGATGTCCTCGATCCGCGGGATGGTCTTCAGCCCGCGCAGGTGCGCCTTCGGGTCGCGGTCGAGGAGCACCCGCGGGGCGAGGATGCCGCGCGGGTCGATCAGCTCCTTGATCCGCCACATCAGCTCCGTGGCCCGCTCGCCCCACTCCAGCGCCAGGAACGGGGCGATGTTGCGGCCGGTGGCGTGCTCCGCCTTCAGCGAGCCGTCGAAGCGCTCGACGGTCAGCCGGGAGAAGTCGTCCATGAAGGCCGCGTAGCGCTCGACGTCGGCGGGCTCGGCGGCGTCGAAGGCGAGCAGGAAGTGCAGGTTGCCGTGGGCGGCGTGGCCGGCGACGGCGGCGTCGAAGCCGTGCCCCGCCTGGAGTTCGAGCAGCGCCTCGCAGGCTTCGGCGAGCCGGGCCGGCGGCACGGCGAAGTCCTCGGTGATGAGTGTCGTACCGGCCGGGCGGGAGCCGCCGACGGCGGTGACGAACGCCTTACGGGCCTTCCAGTAGCCGGCGATCCGGGCGGGGTCGCGGGTGAAGGCGTTGCCGCCGTCGGCGACGGACCCGACCGGCGCCACGAGGTCGAGCCCCGCCAGTACCCCGGCCGCCGCCTCCTCGTACGCCTCCCGCGCCGCCGCGTCCGGCGCCCGGAACTCCACCAGCAGCGCCGCCGTCTCCTTCGGCAGCTCCGCCCAGTCGGCGGGCACGCCGGCGACGCGCACCGAGGCGCGCAGCGTGTTGCCGTCCATTAGCTCCACGGCCAGCGCCCCGGCCGCGGTGAACGCCGGCACCGCGGCCGCCGCGGCCTGCAGGGTGGGGAAGAACAGCAGCGCGGTGGAGGTGTGCCGGGCCAGCGGCAGGGTGTCGAAGACGGTGTCGGCGATGAAGCCGAGCGTGCCCTCGGAGCCGACCATCAGCCCGCGCAGGATCTCCACGGGGGTGCCGCCGTCGAGGAAGGCGTCCAGCCGGTAGCCGTTGGTGTTCTTGATCTCGTACTTCGCGCGGATACGGGCCGTCAGCTCCCCGTCCGCCTCGATCTCCGCCTTGAGCGCGAGCAGTCCGCGGCACAGCTCCGGCTCGGCCGCGCACAGCCGCTCGTCGGCGTCGGGGGCGGCGGTGTCCACGACGGTGCCGGAGGGCAGCACGAAGGTCAGGGAGGCGAGGGTGCGGTACGAGTTGCGGGTGGTGCCGGCCGTCATGCCCGACGCGTTGTTGGCGACGACGCCGCCGAGAGTGCAGGCCAGGGCGCTGGCCGGGTCGGGGCCGAGTACGCGGCCGTGCCGGGCGAGGGTGGCGTTGGCCCGTACGACCGTGGTGCCGGGGCCGACGCGGGCGCGCGTGGCGGCGTCGTCGAGCACCTCGACGCCCGCCCAGTGCCTGCGCACGTCGACGAGGATGTCCTCGCCCTGCGCCTGGCCGTTCAGCGACGTGCCCGCCGCCCGGAAGACGAGCTTCCGGCCGCGCTCGTGGGCGAAGCGGAAGAGGGCGGCGATATCCGCCACCGTCTCGGCGACGGCCACGGCCCGGGGCACGAACCGGTACGGGCTGGCGTCCGAGGCGTACCGCACCAGGTCGGCGGCGCCCGTCAGCACCTTCTCCGCGCCCAGCAGCGCCGTCAGCTCGCCGCGCAGCGGCTCCGGCGTGCCCCCGGCGAGGTCGTTCGCGACCCGGTCCGGCGCGGGCGCCGCCCCGCGGTCGGGGCGCAGGGCCGAGGGCTTGGGCTGGAGCAGCGGCATGCGTACGGACTCCTCAGCAGGCGTGGCCGTGGGTGTCGACCAGGGGGGCGATGAGCCCCAGCAGTTTTTCACGCTGCTGTTCGGTCAGCGGCTTCAGCACGTCCGCGGCGGCGGCGAGCCGTGCCCGGTGCAGCTCGGCGAGGGCCGTGCGGCCGGCCTCGGTGGTCTCGATGCGGATCACCCGCCGGTTCGCCGGGTTCTGCACGCGCCGGACCAGGCCGATCGCCTCCAGCGCGTCCACGTGGGTGGTGACCGCGCGGGGTACGACGCCGAGGTGCTCGGCGAGGTCGGCCATCCGCGGCGGCTCCTCGTGGTGCTCCAGGGTGCGCAGCAGCCGGGACTGGGCCGGCGTGATGCCCAGGGGCTTGAAGTAGCGCTTCTGGGCGTAGTGGATCCGGCGGGTGAGCAGCAGGAGCTGCTCGGCCAGCTGGCCGGTCACGTCTGCGGGGGGCGGGGGCGACTGGGACACGCTCCGAGGGTAACAGGAGAATATTCATTATGAATATAGGTAACAGTGAGCTACGCTCTCTTAAGTTGTCGTACTCCTTAGGAGGCCCATGCCGCACGATCCCCTCGACGGGTGGACACCCCCACCCTCCGATCCGGAGCAGCCCGCCCAGGTGCGCCGGATCGTCGCGCTCTTCCGCCCGTACCGTGGCCGGCTCGCCGTGGTCGGGCTGCTGGTGGCCGCGTCCTCGCTGGTGTCGGTCGCCTCGCCGTTCCTGCTCCGCGAGGTCGTCGACACCGCGCTGCCGCAGGGCCGCACCGGCCTGCTGAGCCTGCTCGCGCTCGGCATGGTCGGCGTCGCCGTGCTCGGCGGCGTCTTCGGCGTGCTCCAGACCCTCATCTCCACCACCGTCGGCCAGCGCGTCATGCACGACCTGCGCACCGCCGTCTACGCCCAGCTCCAGCGCATGCCGCTGGCGTTCTTCACCCGCACCCGCACCGGCGAGGTGCAGTCCCGCATCGCCAGCGACATCGGCGGCATGCAGGCCACCGTCACCACCACCGCCACCTCGCTGGTCTCCAACCTCACCAGCGTCGTGGCCACCGTCGTCGCCATGCTCGCGCTCGACTGGCGGCTCACCGTCGTCTCGCTGCTCCTCCTGCCGCTCTTCGTCTGGATCGCCCGGCGCGTCGGCCGCGAGCGTAAGAAGATCACCTCGCAGCGGCAGAAGCAGATGGCCGCCATGGCCGCCGGCGTGACGGAGTCGCTGTCGGTCAGCGGCATCATGCTCGGCCGCACCATGGGCCGCTCCGACAGCCTCACCCGCGGCTTCGCCGAGGAGTCCGAGGGCCTGGTGGACCTGGAGGTACGGGCCAACATGGCGGGCCGCTGGCGGATGGCCGTCATAGGCGTCGTCATGGCCGCCATGCCGGCCGTCATCTACTGGACCGCCGGCCTGGCCTCCACCACCGCCGGGCAGGGCGTGTCCATCGGTACCGTCGTCGCCTTCGTCTCGCTGCAGCAGGGGCTCTTCCGGCCCACCGTCGGCCTGCTGTCCACCGGTGTGCAGATGCAGACCTCGCTCGCCCTCTTCCAGCGCATCTTCGAGTACCTCGACCTGCCCGTCGACATCGCCGAGCCCGAGCGCCCGGTACGGCTGGCGAAGCCTCGCGGGGACGTGCGCTTCGAGAACGTCGACTTCGCGTACGAGCCGGGGCAGCCGACGCTGCGCGGTGTCGCCCTCTCCGTGCCGGCCGGCAGCAGCCTCGCGGTCGTCGGCCCCACCGGCGCCGGCAAGTCCACCCTGGGCTACCTGGTGCCGCGGCTGTACGACGTCACCGGCGGCCGGGTCACCATCGACGGCACCGACGTGCGCGACCTCGACTTCGACTCGCTGGCCCGCGCGGTCGGCGTCGTCGCCCAGGAGACGTACCTCTTCCACGCCTCCGTCGCCGACAACCTGCGCTTCGCCCGACCGGACGCCACCGACGCCGAGATCGAGGCCGCCGCCCGCGCCGCGCAGATCCACGACCACATCGCCGCCCTGCCCGACGGCTACGACACCCTCGTCGGCGAGCGCGGCTACCGCTTCTCCGGCGGCGAGAAGCAGCGCCTGGCCCTCGCCCGGACGATCCTGCGCGACCCGCCGGTGCTCATCCTCGACGAGGCCACCAGCGCGCTGGACACCCGCACCGAGCGCGCGGTGCAGGAGGCGGTCGACGCGCTCGCCGAGGGCCGCACGACGATCACCATCGCGCACCGGCTCTCCACGATCCGCGACGCCGACCAGATCGCGGTCCTGGACGACGGCCGGATCGCCGAACTGGGCACGCACGAGGAGCTGATCGCGGCCGGAGGGCGGTACGCGGCGCTGGTACGGCGCGACGCGGACGTGACCGCCGGCACCGATGCCGGTGCCGGACCCGACGCCGTCGCGGTCACCCAGGGCGCGTCGGCGGCGGTCTGAGCCGCCGTACGGGCCGGAGCCCGGCGCCGGGCACCGGCCCGTACTACGGTGGTGGCATGGGAGTGCTCACGGCCGTCCGCGGCGACATCACCGAGCAGCAGGTCGACGCGGTGGTCAACGCCGCCAACTCCTCGCTGCTGGGCGGCGCGGGCGTCGACGGCGCCATCCACCGCAGGGGCGGCAAGAGCATCCTGCGGGAGTGCCGGGAGCTGCGCGCCTCCGCCTACCCCGACGGCCTGCCCGCCGGCCGTGCGGTGGCCACCGCCGCCGGGTTGCTGCCGGCCCGCTGGGTGATTCACACGGTCGGCCCGGTGTGGTCGCCGGCCGAGGACCGCTCGGCGCAGCTGGCCTCCTGCTACCGCGAGTCGCTGGCCGTCGCCCGCGAACTCGGCGCCCGTACGGTCGCGTTCCCCGCGGTGTCCACGGGGGCGTACGGCTGGCCGCTGGACGACGGGGCCCGGATCGCGGTGGCCGCGGTCCAGGAGGCGGTCGACAAGTGGGACTTCGACGAGGTGCGGTTCGTCCTCTTCGACGACCGGGCGTACGAGGCGTTCGCCCGGCGGCTCGGCTGACGGCACGGCTGACGGCACGGGACGAACCGTCCGTCCTGGTGCGCCGCACCGCCGACCAGGTCGGCGCGACCGGCTCCGCCGGCCGGCTGGCCGGCCTGCTCAGCGCCCACGGGCCGCAGTCCCACGACGTGGGGCTGGAGGAGTCCGACGGAGACGGGGCGATCGACGGCAGGTGCGCGCGGACCGCCGCCGGCTGGGCCAGGCGGGCGACCTCGATACGCCGGGGCCGCGATGACGGAACGCCCGGACTCCCGGCCGAACCGGGGAAACGCCGCCTGAACGAGCCATGCGCCGAATTGCCGGGAATGCCGGTTTTGTAGAGACTCGTCCTCGTCCCCCCAGGGTGATCTCGCATCCCCGACGAAAGGCGACCCATGAAGTTCGCAGTCATCGGCGGCACCGGTCTGATCGGTTCCAAGGTGGTGGAGAAACTGAACGCCGGCGGACACGAGGCGGTGCCGCACTCGCTCGAATCGGGCGTGGACGTGATCACCGGCCAGGGCCTGGAGGAGGCGGTGTCCGGCGCCGACGTCGTCGTCAACCTGACGAATTCGCCGACGTTCGACGACGCCTCCGTGGACTTCTTCCGGACGTCTATGGACAACCTGCTGGCCGCCGCGCGGAAGGGCGGGGTGCGGCACGCCGTCATCCTTTCCATCGTCGGCGTGGACAAGGTGCCCGACCTCGCCTACTACCGGGCCAAGGCCCTCCAGGAAGACATCCTCGAAGCCGGACCGATCCCGTACTCGATCGTCCGCGCCACCCAGTTCATGGAGTTCATGGACGCGACCATGTCCTGGACCACCGAAGGCGACACCGTCCGCCTGCCCCCCACCCCGATCCAGCCGATCGCCGCCCAGGAGGTCGCCGACACCGTCGCGGAGGTCGCCGCCGGCAGCCCGCTGAACGGCATCCTCGACGTCGCCGGACCCGAGGTCTTCTCCCTCGACGAAGTCGGCCGGATCACCCTGGCCGCCCACTCCGACGGCCGCACCGTGGTCACCGACGCCACCGCCGGCATGTTCGCCGCCGTCCCCGGCGACGTCCTCATCGCCGAGCCCGACGCCCGCATCGCCTCCACCCGCTACCGCGACTGGCTCTCCTGACCACCCGTCGACGGCGGTTCGGCGCCGGGGGCCCGGTCGTCCGCGCCGGGGCGGACGCTGCCATCCTGGCGTCGTGCAGAAACCCGCGTCCGTGACGCCCGTCGCCCCGCACGCCGTACGGTTTCCGCTGCTGACCCAGCAGTGGCTGGACCTCGCCTTCGTCCACTGGGCCGTCGAACCGGGCGCCGTGGCGCGGCTGCTGCCCGGCGGGACGGTGCCCGACACCCACGAGGGGGCCACGTACGTCGGGCTCGTCGCGTTCCGGATGCACCGCGTCGGGTGGCTCCGGCTGCCCGGGGTGCCGTACCTCGGCACCTTCCCGGAGACCAACGTGCGCCTGTACTCGGTCGACGCGCACGGGCGGCGCGGTGTCGTGTTCCGGTCGATGGACGCCGCGCGGCTGATCCCCGTGGTGATGGGCCGGGTCGGCTTCGGGCTGCCGTACCTGTGGTCGCGGATGGCCGTCCGCAGGGACGGCGACACCGTCCGCTACATCAGCTCCCGCCGCTGGCCGGGGCCGCGTGGCCCGTACAGCCGCCTCACCATACGCCGGGGTGAGCGCATCGGGGAGGCGACCGAGCTGGAGCACTTCCTCACCGCGCGCTGGGGCCTGCACAACGTGTTCTTCCGCAGCACGGGATACCTGCCCAACGACCATCCGCGCTGGCCGCTGCACCGCGCCGAGCTGATCGAGTGCGAGGAGAACCTGATCGCCGCGGCGGGCCTGCCCGCGCCCGTCGAGGCCCCGGTCAGCGTCCTGTACTCGCCGGGCGTCCCGGTACGCCTCGGCCGCCCGGTCCGTCCCGCGGGCATCCCCACGCCGTAGCGCACGGGGCGCCCCGGCCCGCGGGGCGCCCCGGCGTCGCGGCGGTTCAGTAGGAACAGCGGTCGAGCATGCTCTGCGCCGCGGACTTCTCGGCCGAGTCGATCTTCAGGTTCCAGCGGTACTTGGTGTGGATCCAGAACTTCGCGTATCCGCACCAGGAGGCGGTGCGCGGCGGCTTCCAGTCGGCCGGGTCGCGGTCGCCCTTGGAGCTGTTGACCTCAGTGGTCACCGCGATCAGCTGGGGGCCGGTCAGGTCGTTGGCGAACGACTGGCGGCGGGCGGTGGTCCAGGAACTGGCGCCGGAGCGCCAGGCTTCGGCCAGGGCCACGATGTGGTCGATGGAGATCTGCGACGGGGAGGTGCGGGTGACGCCGTCGAAGTAGCTGTACCAGCTGCCGGAGGTGGGGTAGCAGTCCGCGCCGGTGGTCACGTTGTCGCCGTCGCGGCGGAGGACCGTCTCGCGGGTGTTGCAGTTGCCGGAGACGGTGGTCCAGTGCGGGAACTCGTCGCGCGAGTAGCCGGTCATCGAGCCTTCCGCGGCCACGGTCAGGCTGTTGAGCTCGGACTGCACCTGTGCCTTGGGCGGCACGTCGGGCGGGAACGCCGACGCCGGCGGCGCCGCGCCGAGCGCGACGCCGAGGACGAGCGCCAGGAGGGCGAGCACGGCCGTCCAGCCGCGGGGGGATATCGCTGACGATCTGAGCAACGTGGCCTCCGAGGAAGTGAGGACGAGCACCAGTGATGAGCGAGAGCACCGACGGGCCGTGTGCGAACCGCCCCGCGGACGACGCGGGTTCGGGGCGCCGCGCGACCGTCGACGCGTGTAGACATGCCCACGTCAATCGCTCATGATGCACGACAGTTCGACGACCGGGATCTGTCGCGCCGGTGAACGGGCGGCGCCCCCGGGCGACGGGAGCGGACCGTCGCGCGGGGGCGCGGGTGTGCGGTGGCGGGTGGCGGGTCAGCGGCTGCGAGGCCGGCGGGTGCCGGGTGCGCTGTGCGTGCGGGCGGGGCGGCGGGTTAGCGGACGCCGCCGGTGTGCGGAGCCGGGTCCGGAAGCCAGCCGCGGCGCTGCGCCAGAATTCCCGCCTGGAAGCGGGTGCGGGCACCCAGCTCGTCCAGCAGCTCCGCCACCCGCCGGGTGACGGTGCGCGGGCTCACGCCCAGCTGCCGGGCGATCGCCTCGTCCTTCACCCCCGCCGCGAGCAGGGTCAGCAGCCCCAGGTCCGAACACGACGGCCGATCCGGCGCGGGCTGCGGCAGCAGCGGCGCGGCCTGCTGCCACAGCAGCTCGAAGAGACCCACGAGCGCGTCCAGCAGTGCGCACGGGCGGATCACCAGCGCGCTGTCCACCTGGTCGTCGAGCGCGATCGGCAGCAGCGCCACCGACCGGTCGGCGACCGCCAGCTTCATCGGCACCTGCGGATGGACGCGCGACCGCTCGCCGTTGGCCGCCGCCCGCCGCGCCGCCGCCAGGGCGCCGGGGTACTCCAGCGACTCCGGGGCGTAGATGCCGCGTACCACCACGTCCTCGTGCAGCCGCGCCGTCACGCCCTCTTCCGAACCGGTCGCGTCGGCCGCGTAGGGCGGCCGGTCGAAGACCAGCAGCTCCCGCTCGCAGCCGCGGACGAGCTGGGCGAAGCGCTCCGCGATGGCCTGCCGGCCGGTGAGGATCTCCAGCAGCTCGTCGGGCTGCCGGCCCGTGCTCAGCGTCGCCGCCAGCGCCCGGGCGTTGCGCTGCAGTTCGCCCAGCTCCCGGCGGCGCCGGGCGACGAGCAGGTCGACGGCGGTGTCCGGGCGGGTGGCCAGCAGCCGCACCGGGCGCCCGGGCAGCCGGCTGACCAGGCCCAGCTCCTCCAGCTCCGTCACGCCGCGGCGCGTGGCGCGCTCGGGGCGGCCCAGCTCCCCGGCGAGCTGGGCGACGGTCCTGCCGGGCGCCGCCAGCAGCGCGCGGTAGACGGACTCTGCGTACGGCGGTATCCCCAGGGCCTCAAGCATCAGGCCATCGTGGCCACTTGTAGACGTGGCCACAAGACGCCATGAAGATTCGTTCCGCAGCGCGGGCCGCCCGCGGTAAGACCGGGATCATGTCCTCCCGACGGCTCCCCCAGCACCTCCGCGCTGCCGTGACCGCCCTCCTCCTCGGCGGGCTGATCCTTCCGGCCCTGTCGGCCGCGCCGGCCGTGGCCGGCCCTCCGCCCCTCGCCGCCCCGCCCGCGGACGGGGCGGCGGCCCCCACTTCCGCCTCCGCCTCCGCCACGGTCACCCTCGTCACCGGCGACGAGGTCACCCTCGCCGCCCCGGCCGCGGCCCCGGCGGACGGACCGCCCGCCGTCTCCGTCACCCCGCGGTCCGGCTCCGAAGAGAGCCGCTCCTTCACCACCCTGCGCGACGGCGCGGACGTCTACGTCGTCCCGGACGACGCCGCCGCCCTCGTGCCCGAGGTGCTCGACCTCGAACTGTTCAACATCACCGCCCTCGTCGAGATGGGCTACGACGACGCCGCCACCGGCGCGCTGCCGCTGATCGTGCAGGGCCCCCGCCCGCTGGCCGCGACCGGCGAGGCGACCCGCGCGGACGCACTGCGGCTGCCGAGCATCGACGCCGTCGCCGTGGACCTGCCCAAGCAGGACGCCGAGGGCTTCGCCGCGACGCTCGCCCGCCCGGCCGGCCCCGCGGCGGCCGGGGTGCGCCGGGTGTGGCTGGACCGCCGGCTGGAGGCCGCCGAACTCGACGGCAACCTCGGCCAGATCGGCGCCCCCGAGGTGTGGGAGTCGGGGCTGAGCGGGGCCGGCGTGGACGTGGCCGTACTCGACTCCGGTGTCGACGCCGACCATCCCGACCTACGCGGCCAGGTCGCGGGCGCCGCCGACTTCACCGGCGAGGGCACGACCGAGGACCGCAACGGCCACGGCACCCACGTCGCCTCGCTCGTCGCGGGCAGCGGCGCGGCGTCCGGCGGCGCCCGCAGGGGCGTGGCGTACGACGCCCGGCTGCTGTCCGGCCGGGTCCTGGACGGGGAGGGCCAGGGCAGAGCTTCCTGGGTGATCGCCGGGATGCAGTGGGCCACCGAGCAGGGCGCCGACGTCGTCAACCTCAGCCTCGGCGGCACCGCGCCCGAGCGCCCGGAGAACGACCCCGTCGCCAGAGCGCTCGACGGCCTGGCGGCCGAGACCGGCACCCTCTTCGTCGTCGCCGCGGGCAACTCCGGCCCGTACTCCGGCACCATCGGCACCCCCGGCGTCGCGGAGAGCGCGCTGACCGTCGGGGCCGCGGGCGCCGACGGCAGCACCCCTCGGTTCTCCAGCGTCGGGCCGACGACCGGCGCGTTCCTCGCCAAGCCCGACCTGACCGCCCCCGGAGTCGACATCACCGGCGCCCGCGCCGGCGGCGGCGAGGCCGACCCGTACACGCGGATGAGCGGCACCTCGCAGGCCACCCCGCATGTCGCCGGCGCCGCCGCGCTGCTGCTGCAGAAGCACCCCGGCTGGGACTGGCGGCGGCTGAAGACCGCCCTCACGACCACCGCGGACGGCGACCCCGCCGCGCCCCGCCCGCACGTCGCCGGCGCCGGCGTCCTCGACCTGCCCGGCGCCGCGGACGAGACGCTGCAACTCAACCGCGGGAACGTCGACTTCGGCTACCTGCGCCACCCCGACGGCGACCGTCCCGCGGCGCTGGAGCTGACCCTGACCAACACCGGCGCCGAGCCCCGCAACCTCACCCTCACCGACCTCGCCACCGAGCGCGCCGGTGCCCCCCTCGGGGACGACGCCGTCACCGTGACCCCCGGCGCGGTGACCGTCGCGCCCGGTGCCACGGAGCGGGTCACGGTCACGCTGACGCCCGCGGACGTCGCGCCCGGCGTGTACTCAGGCGCCGTCGTCCTCACCGAGAGCGGGCACGACAGCGTCACCCTGCCGCTCAGCTTCTACCGCGAACCGCCCCGCCACGACGTGGACCTCACCGTCCTCGACCGGCACGGCCGGCCCTGGGCGGGCGGCAGCCTGTGGCTGCTCAACATGGCGGAGACCTACCCGGAGACCGGCGGCGGCTTCCGCACCGTCCACCTCGACGAGAACGGCCGCGCCACCGCCCGCATGCTGCCCGGGCCACTGTCGATGCTGGCCAAGGTCGAGACGCCCGCCGCGGACGGCGAACCCGCCACCGTCGCCTTCGCCGGCTCACCGGAGGTGCAGCTCGACGCCGACATGGCGTACACCATCGACGCCCGCAAGGCGCTTCCGCTGCGCCCCGCGACGGTCGAGGGCGCGGACACGCAGGTGCGGCACGCCTCCGTCCACTACGCGCGCCACGACGCCGCCGGCACCGGCGGCTTCAACGAGGGGATCTACGCCACCGGCGAGGAGATCGAGCAGGGCCGGGTCTTCCTGCAGCCGACCGGGCCGGTGCGGCACGGCAGCGTGGCGTTCGAGACCCGCTGGCGCCTGGCGACCGAGGGCCGCGAGCGCGGGCGGCAGGCCGATGTGTACGAGCTGGTGCTCGGCCGCGGCGAGGTCATCCCCGACCCGCCGCGCTACCGCGTGACGCGCGCCGAGGCGCGCAAGCTGGCGCGCGTCGAGGCCGACTACCGTTCGCTGCTCGGCCGGGAGGACACGTACACCGAGACCCGCGAGGCGCGCAGCGCCGGCATCGAGACCGCCATCGTCTTCGAGTATCCGCTCGCGGTGCCGCAGCGCCGCGTCGAGCTGGTCACCGCGCGGCCGGACGTCGCGTGGCGGACTTGCGTCCGCGGCCCCGGGGTGGCGCTCGCGCGCCTGTGCGCGCCCACGTTGCCGTACGAGCCGGGGGAGCGCGCCGCACCCGTCTGGTTCGGCGCCCCGGCCCCGGCGGTCATCGCCGGCGTGCACTACGGCGACTCCCTCGACCTGCCGGTGTCGCTGAGCGACGGCGAGCACCAGGGCTCGGTGTGGAATGTGCCGGTCACCGGGAACGAGAGCCTGCGGCTCTTCCGCGACGGCACCGAGATCCCGCCCCGCCCCGGCAGCAGCTACTTCCCCGTCACGCCGGAGCCCGCCACGTACCGGCTGGAGCACACCTCCCGCCCCGACCGCGACGCGCTGCCGATCGGCAGCGAGACGCGCACGAGCTGGACGTTCCCGGCCCGCGGCCCGGCGGACCCGGTGGTGGGGCAGGAGCGGGTACGGCTGCTGGGCGTCGACTACGCGCCCCGCACCGGCCGCGACGGCGACGTCCCCGCGTACCGGCCGCTCACGGTCGGCCTGCGGCTGACCTCCACCGCGGGGCCCGAGGACGCGATCAGGACGGAGCGCGGCAGCGTGCGCTGCTGGGCCTCCACGGACCGCGGGCGGCGGTGGCACGAGGCACTGGTGATCCCGGGCCGGGGCGGGGAGCTGACCGCGCTCGTCCCGGGGCTGTGGCCGCGCCCGGGCCAGGAGGTCTCGGTGCGGGTACGCGGTACGGCGGCGGAGGGACGCGCCGTGGACCAGACGATCCTCGACGCCTACCGCGTCGGCTGAGGCGCCGCGCCGGCCCCGGGCCGCACCGCCGGGGCCGGCGCGGTTCCACCCCTCGACTCAGGGCGCCGGGCCGACCTCTGCGCAGCTCGGCCCGGCCTCGCCGAGGATCAAAAAAAAGAGCGAACGGTCGTGCTATCTTCTGCCCATGAAACCAGTCGCCACCGCCCTCATAGGCAAGGTCCTCAACGCCACCGCCGCCGTCCTCCCCGGCCTCGCGGGCCGCGGCGCCCTCGTCCTCTACCGCTATCCGCGCGCCGACCGCTCCCTCACGGACGACGAACGCCGGCTGCTCGCCGGCGCGTTCACCGGCAGCATCACGGTGGCCGGCAGGAACGTGGTCACGTACTGCTGGGGCGACGACGAGCGGCCGGTGCTGCTGGTGCACGGCTGGCGCTCGCGGGCCGCGCACTTCGCCCCGTACATCACCGCGCTGCGGGCCGCCGGCTACACGCCCGTCGCCTTCGACGCTCCCGCCCACGGCGCGTCCGAGGGGCGCAGCACGACCGTGCTGGAGTACCGCGAGATCATCGCGCGGCTGTACGCGGAGCACGGCCGGTTCAACGCCGTCGTGGCGCACTCCCTCGGCGGCCCCGCCGCCTTCCTCGCGCTGCGCGGCGCCGCCGCGGCCGACCGGCTGGTGGTCGTCTCCGGCGTCGCCGACTTCGACCACGTCGTCGACGTGTTCTGCGCCGGCCTCGGGCTCGGGCCCCGGGTGAAGGCCGCGCTGCGGCGGCGCATCGAGATCGACATGTTCCCCGGCGAACACGACCTGTGGCGGCGCTTCGACGTCACGTACCGGCCGCACGAGATCGACCTGCCGATCCTGCTCGTCCACGACGAGGACGACCGCATGGTCTCGGCCCGGCAGGCGGACAAGACCGCGGCGGCCTACGGTGACCGCGTCCGCCGGCACCGCACCAGCGGCCTCGGCCACCGCCGGATCCTGGCGGACCCGGACGTGGTGCGGACGGCGCTCGCGTTCGTGTCAGCCGGGGAGCGCGTCCGGGACTGAGTCCGGGTCCGAGGCCGCAGCGCGCAGCCGGGTCACGACGGCGGTCGCGGCCAGGTCGTACGCGTTCGGGGCACCGTGCAGCAGCGACAGCAGGTTGGCGTGTTCCAGCAGCGCGATCAGCTCGAACGCGAGCCGGGCCGGGTCGGTCTCCGGCCGCAGCTCGCCGGCGGCACGGGCCTCCTCGGCCGTCCGTTCCACGTACGCCGCCCAGTCGCGGTGCGCCGCCGCCACCGCGTCGTGCACGGGGCCGGAGCGGGAGGCGAATTCCGCCGCCGCGCTGTAGAAGAAGCAGCCGCCGGGGAAGACGCGCTCGCGCGAGTAGCGCAGCCAGCGGGCGCAGAGCCCCTGCAGCCGGCCGACCCCCGGCGGCAGCTCCGCCACGGGCACCACCACGGTCTTGGCGAACACCGCGCCCGCCGCCCGCACCGTCGCAAGCTGCAGCTCCTCCTTGGACCCGAAGAGCGCGAAGACCCCGCTCTTGCTCAGCCCCAGCTCGCCCGCGATCCGGCCCAGCGACAGGCCCTCCAGGCCCTCCACCGAGGCGATGTCCATCGTCCGCCGCAGCACGAGCCGGCGCGTCTGGTTGCCGCGCTCGACCCGCCCGTCCACCCGCGTACCGGCCACCGTAGCTCGCCTCCTTCACCTGCCCGCCAGTCTACTGACCAGCGCCGTCCCCGCTCCCGGCGGCAAGAACGGGGGCCGGAGGCCCGCCCCGGGGCCGTTGTCGGCGGTGCCCGGCACACTGGTCGGTATGGGTGACACGCGAACCGCGATCGAGGAGCTGACGGGGCTGTGGTTCTCCACCTTCGGCGACGACGGGCCGATACCCACGCGCGCGGGCGGACCTTGCGCGGGCGGATGCCGCGGGGGGCGCGGGTCATAGCGGCCGGCGCCACGGTCGCCGGTGTGCTGCTGGTGAGCGGGGTGTGGGCGGTGCTGGGGGACTCGGGACGGACCTCGGGGGAGCGGGTGCCGGACGCCGACCTGGTGCACTTCGCGTCCGGCCACGGCTACGAGCCGGTGCGCACGGTGCTGCGCTCCCGCACGGACGTCACCGCCTTCGCGGAGCGGTTCCCGGCGGCGGCGCTGGGCGGCCGGGCGGCGGCCGGGCTGACCGGGCGGGACTTCGGCGCCGAGGTGCTGGTCGCCTTCGCCTGGAGCACCGGGTGCGCGACCGCGGACTCCGCCGACCTGCGCCGCTCCGCCGAACAGGGGCTCTTCGCGGTACCCGTCGACACCACGTCGTACCGGAAGTGCGCGGAGCCCTGGGACGCGCTCGCCGTGTTCGCGGTGCCGCGGGAGCGGGCGCCGCACGACGTCGAGCTGCAGGGCGCGGCACCGGACCCGCCAGGGCCCCCCGCGGCGACGCCCAGGTCGTGACGGCCCGTCAGAGGAAC
The DNA here is from genome assembly GCF_059570575.1 of Streptomyces sp. CNX435. Classification (NCBI taxonomy): domain Bacteria; kingdom Bacillati; phylum Actinomycetota; class Actinomycetes; order Kitasatosporales; family Streptomycetaceae; genus Streptomyces; species Streptomyces sp. CNX435. The sequence continues at coordinate 391,170 of NZ_JCANTA010000002.1, forward strand.
TCGTCCAGCAGGGTGTAGAACTCCATCCGCGCCGGGTCGATGCGGAAGCCGCCGGCGCCGCCCGCGCCGGCAGTACCTCCTGCGCCTCCTGTGCCGCCCGCGGCATACGCGCGCAGGAAGCGCTCCGGGGCTCCCGGGCCGTACTGCGGGTTCAGCTCGTCGTCGCCGAGGCTGCGGCAGGCCAGGGCGAGGTCCAGGTGCCGGTCGGCGACGCCGAGGCGGCCGAGGTCGACGACGCCGGAGACCTCCAGCGTCTCCGGGTCGACCAGCACGTTCGGCGCGCACAGGTCGCCGTGGCAGACGACCAGGTCCTCCGCCGCGGGACGGGTGCGTACCAGCTCCGCGAGGAGGTCGGTGGCGCTCCGGCCGAGCCGGTGGTCGTCGAAGTCCTCCTCGTCGACGCACCCGGCGGCGACCGCCGTACCCGCCAGCGGCACCGTCACCGACAGGTCCCGGACGAACGGACAGCCGTCGACGGGCAGTTCGTGCAGCCTGCGCGCGAAGCGCGCCATTGCCGCGACGGCCCCGTCCCGCAGCCGCCCGGGCCACGGCTCGGCGAGCGAGCGCCCCGGCCGCGCCTCGGTCACCAGCCATGACACCCCGTCCGCCGCCCCGGCGTCGACCACCTCGGGGGCGGGCAGGTCCTGGGCGCGCAGCCAGCGCGTGCACGCCGCCTCGTGCCGCAGATCAGCCCCGGGCTCGCGGTGCCCGCCCGGCCCGGCGGTCTTCACGTACAGCTCGCCGGGCCCGCTGAGCCGCCACACCCCCGCGCCCGACATGCCGTCGTGCACCGGCCGCCAGTCGTACGCGGCGTACCGTGCGCGCAGCCCGGCTATCACTTTTCCGGTCGGAAGACGCAGAACTCGTTGCCCTCGGGGTCGGCCATGATGTCCCAGTCGATCTCGTCGTCGTGCCGGCGGACCAGCGCCGCGCCCAGCGCCAGCAGCTCCGCCGTGTCGCCCCAGACGTCGAGGTGTATCCGGTTCTTGACCGTCTTCGGCTCCGGGACGGGGTTGATCCAGATGACCGGCCCGTGCCCGGCCGCGTCGTGGATGGGCACCGGCCACTCGGCCGGCCGCGGCTCGTCGTGATACGTCCTGCGGGCATAGCCCAGGGCGGTGCACCACCAGTCGGCGAGCGCCTGGTGGTCCCGGGCGTCCAGCGCTAGATCCTTGAAGCGTGCGGACATACGGGCGATCTTAACCCCGCCGGGCCGCGTACCCCCGGCCCGTGAAACGCCGTGCCGCCCCCACCCGGGAGCCGGGAATCCTCCGTGTAGTCCCTAAGGCGGAGGCCGGGATATCCGTATGCAGGCGGACGCGGGGGCCCGGTCCGCCCGCATACGGTTTCGGCGTGACCGAGACCTTCCCCAAGACGATCCAGGGCGGCCTGACCGCACTGCGGCACGAGCTGATAACCGGCGCAGTCGGGGCCCGTCCGCTGCCCCCGCTGTCCACCGACGGTCCCGGCTGGGACGTGTTCCCCGCCGAGGTGCGGCGGGCCCTGGGCTGGCTGGTGCACATCGTGGTCGTCGCCTTCGCCGTCGCCATGCTCTGGCTGAGCTACGCGCTGTACGAGGGTCAGTACCGCTACGACGGCCCCTACTGGACCGCGGAGCTGAGCCTGCTGCTGGGCCTGACGGCGGCCGCCCCGCTGCTGCTGGCGCTGATCCAGCCGATCGCCGCCTGGTGGCTGTCCCTCGTGGGCGTGTGCGTGGTGGGGGTGGCCGGGCTGGACATCGACCCGTGGCCGTTCGCGGAGCCGACGTTCCCCTCGCACCTGGCGGTGATGGTGCTGGTGGCGCTGCGCAGCCGGCCGGTGGTGTCGGCCGCGGTCTGGGCCGGCACCGTCGCCGTGGGCGTCCTGCTGGCGACCTTCGGCCCCCGGGGGTCCTGGTCGGACGACAACGTCACCGTGTTCGCCGTGTGGTCGGCCGTCGCGCTCGGCCTGGCGTTGCTGTTGCGGGCCTTTCTGGAGGCCCGCAGCAGGGCGGCCGCCAGCGACGACGCCACCGTGGCGGAGAGATCGAAGCGCACCGTGCTGGAGGAGCGCACCACCATCGCGCGCGAGCTGCACGACGTGGTCGCGCACCACATGTCCGTCATCGCCATCCAGGCGGAGGCGGCGCCGTACCGGGTGGAGAGCATCCCGCCCGAGCTGGCCGCCTCCTTCGGCACCATCCGCGAGAACGCGGTCGCCGCGCTCGCGGAGCTGCGCCGCGTGCTCGGCGTGATCCGCGTTGCCGACTTCGAGAGCTACGACGCGCCGGAGGCCCCTCAGCCCACCCTGGACGCCCTCGACGCCCTGCTGGACAACGTCCGCGAGGCGGGGCTCCCGGTGGAGAAGGTGGTCACCGGCGCCCGGCGGGATCTGCCGCCGGGCGTCGAGCTGTCCGCGTTCCGCATCATCCAGGAGGCGCTCAGCAACGCGCTCCGGCACTCGCCGGGCGCCGACACCCGCGTCGAACTCGCCTATGTCCTGGGCGGCCTGGGGCTGCGCGTGGTCAACGGGCCCGCGGTCGCCGACGAGGCGTCCGGGACCGCGGCCGTGCCCGCCGGGAGTGGATCGGGGCACGGGATCACCGGGATGCGTGAGCGCGTCGCCGTGCTGGACGGGGAGATGACGGCCGGTCCGATGCCCGACGAGGGCTACGAGGTCGTCGTCTTCCTGCCCGCTCCCGCCCTCGTGGAGCCGCCGGCCGCGGGGGAGGAGGACGCGTGACCATCCGGGTGCTCATCGTCGACGACCAGGAAATGGTCCGCGAAGGCTTCTCCGTTCTGCTCGGCGCCCAGCGGGACATCGAGGTCGCCGGCGAGGCCGGCGACGGGCAGGAGGCCGTCGCGAAGGTCGCGGAACTGCAGCCGGACGTCGTGCTCATGGACGTTCGGATGCCGAACGTCAACGGCCTTGAGGCCACCCGGCGGATCGTCGCCGCCGACGCCGACGCCAAGGTCCTGGTGCTGACCACCTTCGACCAGGACGAGTACGTCTACCAGGCGCTCCGCGCCGGGGCGAGCGGGTTCCTGCTCAAGGACGCCTCCGCCGGCCAGCTGGCCGACGCGGTACGGATCGTCGCCGCGGGCGAAGCGCTGCTCGCGCCCACCGTCACCAAACGCCTGATCGGCACCTTCGCCGGCACCGCCGTCGCCGGCGCGGTCCCGGCGCCGCGCACCCGGATCGGCGATCTGACCGAACGCGAGACGGAGGTGCTCACCCACATCGCCCGCGGCCTGTCCAACGCGGAGATCGCCGCCCGGCTGGTCGTCGCCGAGTCGACCGTCAAGACCCACGTCGGGCGCATCCTGGAGAAGCTCGGCCTGCGCGACCGCACCCAGGCGGCGGTGTACGCGTACGAGGCCCGGCTGGTGACGCCGTCGCCCTGACGCCCACCGTGCGCTGACCGGCCGCACCCTCCTCTTCACCCCGTCACCTTCACCTTCGCCTTCACCCCTTCACCCCGGCCACCGGCCGCTTCCCTGCCTTCGCGATGCCGAAAACGGCACGAGGGCCACCCCGGGCACGCGCCCCGGGCCGACGGCCGCGTGGTGCCCGCCGACTCCCATGCCCTGAGCGAGGAGGCCGTCATGGCCGTCGACCACCGTCCGCGTACGCCCGCGCCGTTGCTCGTGCCACCGGCCCGCGAGGGCGGCCCGGCGTCCGCACGCCCGCGCGGGACGGCCGGCGTCCTGATTCCCGTCGCGCTGTCCCTGGTTCTCGGGCTGTGGGGGCTGCGCCGGCAGGGCACGATGTGGCGCGACGAGGCCGTCACGTACGACATGGCTCAGCGCGGCCCCGCCGGGCCGCTGCGCGTCCTGGGCGACCACGACATCGTGCACGGCCTGTACTACCTGCTGATGCAGGGGGTGTTCGCGGTGTGCGGCGACGGTCTCGTCTCGCTGCGGCTGCCGTCGGCGCTGGCCATGGCGGCCGCCGCGGCCGGCGTGGCCGTGCTCGGCCGCATGCTGGCCGGCCCGGGCACCGGACTCGCCGCGGGCGCGGTCTTCGCGCTGCTGCCCGACGTCCAGCGGTACGCGCAGGAGGGACGCTCGTACGCGCTGGTGTGCGCCGCCGTGGTGTGGTCGACCGTGCTGTTCGTACGCGCCGCGCACGATCGGCGCACCGGCCTGTGGGCCGGCTACGCCGCGCTGTCGCTGGCGGCGTGCCTGCTGCACGAGTTCGCCGTCCTGGCGGTGCTCGCCCACGGGGTGGCGATACTCGCGGCCCGGGCACCGGGCGGCCTGCCGCGCGCCTGGGGCACGGCGGCGGGCGGCGTGGCCGTGGGGCTCGCGCCGCTGGCGGTGATCAGCGCCGGACAGACCGAACAGGTGGCGTGGATCGCCCCGCCCGACGCGCTCACCTGGCTGGGCATCGTCGCGGTGGTGGCGGTGGCCCTGGCCGGTGCGGCGGCGGTCGGCGGGCCGGTGGCGGCGGTGGCCCTGCCGCTGGCGCTCGTCCCGACCGCGGCTCTCCTGCTGGTGTCGCCTGTCACGTTCTTGTTCGTGGATCGCTACGTCGTCTACTCCGACGCCGGACTGGCGCTGCTGACGGGTGCCGCGCTGCACGCCGCGTGGCGCCGCGGGGGCCCGCTGCGCGCGGGGGCGGCGGCCGTCGCGGCGGTGGCGGCGGCGACCCTGGTGGTTCCGGTCGGTCAGCACCTGCGATCGCCCGAGAGCCGGCCGGACGACCTGGCCGCCGTCGCCGGCGCCGTGCGGGCGCAGTCGGGTCCGGGCGACGGGCTGCTCTTCTCTCCGGCCCGCCGCCGGGTCTGGACGCTGTCCGACGACCCCGCCTACCGCGGCCTGACCGACCTGGCCCTGCGTTCGGACCCGCGTGCCTCCCACACCCTGTACGGCACCGAACTGCCACCGGCCACCGTCCGCGCGCGCATGCTCGGTGCCCGGCGCATCATCGTCCTCCACGACCCGTCGGGGCGGCCCCTCGACAAGAGCCGGGCGGAGCGCATCAAACGGGCCACCCTCCGCACCGACTTCGAACGCTGCGCCACCACCCGCGTCCACGGCGCCCGGGTCACCCTCTATGCGCGCCCCGGCGCCTGCTGACCGCCCGGTCGCCCGCGAGTGCTCAGCGGTAGAGCAGGTAGCGCCGGCGGCGGCGGGTGAAGTCCGCCAGCTCGTCCCGCCAGGCGCCCACGACCCCGGCCACGTCCACGCCCTCGTCGATCATCGTGCGCATCCGCGGCGAGCCCGACAGCTTGTCGATCCAGAACGGCCGCTGCGCGTCCCAGCTGTCCTGCCGCCAGGCGAACTCCGGGTAGCGCCGGGCCTCGACGAGCATCGCCACCGCCGTCGTCACCGGCTCGTAGCGCCGCCGGTCGGCGACGTGGACCTGCACGCCCGCGCACGTCTCGCCCTCGTGCTTGCCGAACGTCGGCACGAAGTACGCCTCGCGGAACTCCACCCCCGGCAGCCCGCGGGCGTTCAGCCGGTCGCTGTAGTGGTAGTCGAGGTACGGCGCGCCGATCCACTCGAACGGGCGCGTGGTGCCGCGCCCCTCGGAGAGGTTGGTGCCCTCGAAGAAGCAGGTGCCCGCGTACGCCAGCGCCGTGTCGGCCGTCGGCATGTTCGGCGACGGCGGCACCCAGGGCAGGCTGCCGTCCTGGGCGTACGACTCGGGGTCCCAGCCCTGCACCCGTACGACCTCCAGCTCCACCGGGCCGCCCGCGCCCTCGTCGGGCAGCAGCTCGCCGTTGAAGTAGCGGGCCAGCTCGCCGACCGTCATGCCGTGCTGCTGCACGATCGGCTTGAGCCCCACGCCGGAGGTGAACTCCGGGGTCATCATGGCGCCGTCGGCGCGCCGGCCGATCGGGTTGGGGCGGTCGAGCACGACGAAGGCGGCGCCGGTCTCGCGGGCCGCGACCATCGCGTTGTACATCGTCCAGATGTAGGTGTAGAAGCGCGCGCCCACGTCCTGGATGTCGAAGACGATCGTGTCCGCGCCGGCCTTGGTGAACAGCTCGGCCATCGTCGCGGCGTCCGCGCCGTACGCGTCGTAGACCGTCAGGCCCGTCCGCGGGTCGATGGTCTCCGGCTCCGCCTCCCCGGCCTGCGCGCTGCCGCGGAAGCCGTGCTCGGGGCCGAAGACGCCGGCGATGTCGAGGTCGCCGGAGGCGTGCATGGAGTCGACGACGTGGCGGGTGTCGCGCAGGACCCCGGTCGGGTTGCTGACGATGCCCAGCCGGCGGTCGCGCAGCATGGACCAGCCCTGCGCGGCGGCGGCGTCGGCGCCGGTCAGCACCTCGTCGGGCCGCCCGCCGCCGCGGGCGGGCGCGGGCGCGGGGGCGGCCCGGCCCGGTGCCGCGCCGGCGAGCAGGGGGACGGCCGTGCCCGCGGCGGCGCCGGTCAGGAGCGTGCGGCGGGACGGTGCGGAAGGTCTCGGCATGGCGGAGAAGCTAACCGACCGCGGGGGAGGGGAACAGGGTCGGGGCCGGTTGCCAGTGGTGTACAACTCTGGTGGCGGGAGGCGACCGAGGGGGTGTCAGGCGGCGGCGAGCACGACCTCCAGCGTCCGCGGGCCGTGGACGCCCTCCACCCGGTCCAGCTCGATGTCGCTGGTCGCCGAGGGCCCCGAGATCCACGTCAGCGGGCGGGCCGGGTCCAGCCGCGCCATCGCCTGCGGCAGCGAGTCCACCACCTGCTCCGGCACCCGCACCACGCACACGTGGTGGTCCGGGATCAGCGTGATCCGCCGCCGGCCCTGCCCGGGCCCGGCGTCCAGCACGATCGTGCCGGTCTCCGCCACGGCCAGCGCGCAGCCCGTCAGCACGCCGTCGACGGCGTCCAGGTCCCGGGCCGTGCTCGCGGCCCGGTCCGGGACGCGGGTGGCCGCGACCGCGGCGGTCCACGCGGGCGGCAGCCCGTCCGGTACGAGCAGCGTGCGCGTGCCGCGCTCGGCGAACAGCCGTCCCAGCAGCTCCGGCAGCCCGCCGGCGTCCGTACGGTGCACGCGGGCGCGGTAGTCGGCGAGGTTCTCCGCGAGCAGGTCCGCGGACTCGGCGGGGGAGCGGTCGCCGTGCACGTGCAGGTAGTCGCGCGGTACTGCCGGCTCCGGCGTACCCGCGGCGTCGCGGGTGGCGGCCCGTACCCGGGCGAGGATCGTCTCCCGGCTGCTCACGTCGTACCTCTCACGATCCGGCTCCGCGGGTGCGCTTCCACCACGCGCGGAACGACTCCTTCGGCACCGGCGGCAGATCCCGGGTCGCCGACCACGCCCGGCCCGGCCCCGGCAGCCGGCGCGGGTGCAGCCGCCGGGTGCCGGTCGTGGCGCGCAGCGCGGCGCCGTAGGCGCGCGGGTGCGCCATCGTCCAGCGCGCCGCCCGCATAGCCGCCCGCTCCGCGGCGTGTCCCTTCGCCGGCTTGACGACCGTCTTCGTGCCGCGCACCGTGTACGTGCCGCCCTCCGCGACCCGGGTGCGCAGGTGCACCAGCACCTCGGGGATGTCGATGGCGACCGGGCACACCTCGTAGCACGCGCCGCACAGTGTCGAGGCGTACGGCAGGGAGGCGTCCAGCGTGCTCGCCGTGCCGCGCAGCTGCGGGGTGAGGATCGCGCCGATCGGGCCCGGGTAGGCGGAGCCGTACGCGTGCCCGCCGGCGCGCTCGTACACCGGGCAGACGTTGAGACACGCCGAGCATCTGATGCACCGGAGCGCCTGGCGTCCGACCTGGTCGGACAGCGTGTCGGTGCGTCCGTTGTCCAGCAGCACGAGGTGGAAGTCCCGCGGCCCGTCGCCGTCCGAAGTACCGGTCCAGGTGCTGGTGTACGGGTTCATCCGCTCGGCGGTCGAGGAGCGCGGCAGCAGTTGGAGGAAGACCTCCAGGTCCCGCCAGGTCGGCACCACCTTCTCGATGCCGACGACGGAGATCAGCGTCTCCGGCAGCGTCAGGCACATCCGGCCGTTGCCCTCGGACTCCAGCACCACCAGCGTGCCCGTCTCGGCGACCATGAAGTTCGCCCCGGAGACGCCGACCCGGGCGCCGAGGAACTTCTCCCGCAGGTGCAGCCGTGCCGCCTCGGCCAGTTCGGCGGGCCGGTCGCCGAGCCCGGCGGGCGCGGGGCGGCCCCAGTCGCCCATGCGGTCGCGGAAGATGTCGCGGATCTCGCCGCGGTTCTTGTGGATGGCGGGGACCAGGATGTGCGACGGCAGGTCGTCGCCGAGCTGCACGATCAGCTCGGCGAGGTCCGTCTCGTACGCGCGGATGCCGGCCGCCGCCAGGGCCTCGTTCAGCCCGATCTCCTGCGTGGCCATCGACTTGACCTTGACGACCTCGTCGGCACCGGTGTCCCGGACCAGCCGGGTGACGATCGCGTTCGCCTCCGCGGCGTCCGCGGCCCAGTGCACGTGCCCGCCCGCGGCGGTCACCGCCGCCTCCAACTGCTCCAGATAGCGGTCCAGGTGGCGCAGCGTGTCGTCCTTGACGGCGGCGCCCGCGGCGCGCAGCCGGTCCCAGTCGGACAGCTCGGCGACGGCCGCCGCGCGCTTGGCGCGGATGGTGTGCGTCGCGTGCGTGAGGTTGCCGCGCAGCGTGGCGTCGGCGGTGGCCGCGGCGGCGGACTGCGGGAAGGCCGCGGGGCGCGTACGCGGCATGCCGAGGAACGTACGGGCGTCACCGGCCCGACGGGCGTCGGTCACCAGACCTCCCCTGACGTGCTCGCCAGGATCTCCGCGATGTGCACCGGCCGGACGGGCGAGCCGCGGCGCGCCAGCGTGCCGCCGATGTGCATCAGGCAGGAGTTGTCCGCCGCGCACACCGCCTGCGCTCCCGACTCCTCCACGTGCCGCGCCTTGTCGGCGCCCATCGCCGCCGAGACCGCCGGGTTCTTCAGCGCGAACGTACCGCCGAACCCGCAGCACTCCTCCGCGCCGTCCAGCTCGCGCAGCGTGAGCCCCTGCACCCGCTCCAGCAGCCGCCGCGGCCGGTCACCGAGCCCCAGCACCCGCAGCCCGTGACAGGTCGGATGATAGGTGACCGTGTGCGGGTAGTACGCGCCGACGTCGGTCACCTTCAGCACGTCGGTGAGGAACTCGGTCAGCTCGTACGTGCGCGGCGCGACGGCCGCCGCCGCGGGGTCGTCGAGCCGGGGGTAGTTGTCGCGGACCATCGCCGCGCACGAGCCGGACGGCGCCACGACGTAGTCGTAGCCCTCGAAGACGTGCGCGTAGTGGCGGGCAAGCGGCCGAGTTTCGCGCCGGTAACCCGTGTTGAACTGGGCCTGGCCGCAGCACGACTGGGCCGGCGGGAAGTCGACCGCGACGCCCAGCCGCTCCAGGAGGGTCACCACCGCCCGCCCGGTGTGCGGGTAGAGCGTGTCGTTGACACACGTCACGAAGAGCGCAACGCGCATTCCGCTTCCTCCCACGCCGCTTCCTCCCCGGCCGACCGGCCGCCGGGTTCATACTCCCTCAGCGACTGCGTTCTGTGAAGCAGAGATCGGAGGTCTGAAAGGGTGCCGTCGATCGCGCCGGCCGCCCGCGCCTGGACGAGGACGTTGCCGAGCGCCGCCGCCTCCACCGGTCCCGCCACCACCGGCAGCCCGCAGGCGTCCGCCGTCAGCCGGCACAGCAGCTCGTTGCGCGCGCCGCCGCCGACGACGTGCACCACACGCACCGTACGGCCCGAAAGCCGCTGCGCGTCGGCCACGGCGCGGCGGTGCGCCAGGGCGAGCGAGTCCAGCACGCAGCGCACGGTCTCCGCCGCCGTCCGCGGCGCCGGCCGGCCCGCCCGCCGGCACGCCGCGGCGATCCGCTCCGGCATCCGGCCCGGGGCGAGGAACCCCGGGTCGCCGGCGTCCACGTACGAGCGCAGCCGCGGCACCGCGGCGGCCTCGGCGAGCAGCGCGTCCAGCTCGTACGCGCGCCCCTCGGCGTCCCAGGTGCGCAGGCACTCCTGGAGCAGCCACAGGCCCATGATGTTGCGGAGGTAGCGCACGGTGCCGTCCACCCCCAGCTCGTTGGTGAAGCCGGCAAGGCGGCTCTCCTCGGTGAGCACCGGGGCGGCCAGCTCGACGCCGGCCAGCGACCAGGTACCGGTGGCGATGTACGCGAAGTCCGCGTCCCGGGCGGGGACGGCGGCCACGGCCGAGGCGGTGTCGTGCGAGCCGACCGCGGTCACCGGCACCGGCCCGGTGAGCCCCGTCTCCTCCAGCACCGCGGGCAGCAGTTCACCCGCGGGATCGCCGGGGTGGCGCAGCGGCGGGAAGAGCCCGAGGTCGACGCCGGCGGCCTCGGCGACGCGGCGGGAGAACGTGCCCGTACGCGGGTCGACGAGCGCGGTGGTGGAGGCGTTGGTCAGCTCGGTGCCGGCCTCGCCGGTCAGCCAGTACGCCATGAGGTCGGGGACGAGGAGCAGTTGCCGGGCCGCGGCCAGCGCCGGGGTGCCGCGGGCGGCGAGGAGCTGGTGGACGGTGTTGAACGGCTGGGGCGCGAGGCCCGTCGCCCGGTACAGCTCCGCCGCCGGCAGCACGGCGGCCAGCTTCGCCGCCATGCCCTCGGTGCGCGCGTCGCGGTAGTGCACCGGGTTGCCGATGAGCGCGCCGGAGGCGTCGAGCAGCCCGTAGTCGACGGCCCAGGAGTCGATGCCGACGCCGGCGAGCCGGCCGCCGGCGCGCCGGCCCGCCGCACGCAGCCCGTCGAGCACGCCGGCGTAGAGCGCGAGCACGTCCCAGTGGAGTGTGCCGGCCAGTCGTACGGGGCGGTTGGGGAACCGGTGCACCTCCTCGACGTGCAGTTCGCCGCCGCCGGCGCGGCCGAGTATCACGCGCCCGCTGGCGGCGCCGAGGTCGACGGCCGCGAACGGCGGCGGGTCGCCGCCAGGCCCGTACGCGCCGCTCACCGCAGGAACGCCGCGGCCACGCCCGCGTCCACGGGGATGTGCAGCCCGGTCGTGTGGCTCAGCTCGCCGGCCGTCAGCGCGAACACCGCGTTCGCCACGTGCTCCGGCAGCACCTCCCGCTTCAGCAGCGTGCGCTGGGCGTAGAACTCGCCGAGCTTCTCCTCCGGCACCCCGTAGACCGCCGCCCGCTTGGCGCCCCAGCCGCCGGCGAAGATGCCGGAGCCGCGCACGACGCCGTCGGGGTTGACGCCGTTGACGCGTACGCCCAGCTCGCCCAGCTCGGCGGCGAGCAGCCGCACCTGGTGTGCCTGGTCGGCCTTGGCGGCCCCGTACGCGATGTTGTTCGGCCCGGCGAACACGCCGTTCTTGGAGGCGATGTAGACGATGTCGCCGCCCATCTCCTGGGCGGCCAGCACCTCCGCCGCCGCGCGGGAGACGAGGAACGAGCCGCGCGCCATGATCGCGTGCTGGCGGTCCCAGTCCGCCGCCGTCGTCTCCGCCAGCGGCTTGGAGACCGAGATCCCGGCGTTGTTGACGACGAGGTCCACGCCGCCGAACGCGAGCACCGCGGTCCGGAACGCCGCCGCGATCTGCTCCTCCGCGGTGACGTCCACCTCGACGGCGACGGCCTTGTCAGGACCGCCCAGCTCGGCGGCGACCGCCTCGGCGCCGCCCGCGTCCCGGTCGGCGACGACGACGCACGCGCCCTCCGCGACCAGCCGCCGCGCGATGGCCCGGCCGATGCCCGAGCCGGCGCCGGTGACCAGCGCCACCCGGGTCGCGAGCGGCTTCGGCGGCGGCATCCGGCGCAGCTTGGCCTCCTCCAGCTCCCAGTACTCGATGCGGAACTTCTCCGCCTCGGCGATGGGGGCGTACGCGGACACGGCCTCGGCGCCGCGCATCACGTTGATCGCGTTGACGTAGAACTCGCCGGCCACCCGGGCGGTCTGCTTGTCCTTGCCGAAGCTGAACATCCCGACGCCGGGCACGAGGACGATCGCCGGGTCGGCGCCGCGCATGGCCGGCGAGCCGGGCTCGGCGTGGCGCTCGTAGTAGGCGCGGTAGTCCTCGCGGTACGCGACGTGCAGCTCCCGCAGCCGCGCGACGGCGTCTGCCACCGGCGCGCCGGGCGGCAGGTCCAGGACCAGCGGGCGGACCTTGGTGCGCAGGAAGTGGTCGGGGCAGGACGTGCCGAGTGCGGCCAGCCGCGGATGCGCCTCGCGCGCCAGGAAGTCCAGCACGGCGTCGCCGTCGGTGAAGTGGCCGACCTGGTGCCGGTCTGTGGACGCCAGCCCGCGGATCACCGGCGCCAGCGCGGCGGCCCGCTCCCGGCGTTCGCCGGCGGGCAGCGGCCCGTAGCCCTCCAGGAGCGGGCCGAACGGGTCGGGCCGCCCCTGCGCGGCGAGGAACCGCTCGGCGGTGCGGATGATCTCCAGCGAGTTGCGCTCGCACTCCGCGGAGTCCGCGCCCCACGCCGTGATGCCGTGGCCGCCGAGGACCACGCCGATCGCCCCGGGGTGCGCCTCGTGCACGGCCGCGATGTCCAGGCCCAGCTGGAAGCCGGGCCGCCGCCACGGCACCCACACCACGCGCTCGCCGAAGCACCGCCGGGTCAGTTCCTCGCCGTCCGCGGCGCAGGCGAGCGCGATGCCGGAGTCGGGGTGGAGGTGGTCGACGTGCGGGGCGCCGACCAGGCCGTGCATGGCGGTGTCGATCGAGGGTGCTGTTCCTTCTCCCCCCGGGAGCCATCCGCGGCCGTGCAGGCAGTAGTCGAACGCGCCCACCATCTCGTCCTCGCGGTCCACTCCCGGGTACGTGCCCGCCAGCGCCCGCAGCCGGTCCAGACGCAGCACCGCGAGCCCCGCGGCCGTCAGCGTGCCGAGGTCGCCGCCGGAGCCCTTGACCCACATCAGCTCCACGTCGCCCCCGGTCACCGGGTCGGTCGCGGTGCCCTTCGCGGAGGCGTTGCCGCCCGCGTAGTTGGTGTTGCGCGGGTCCGCCCCCAGCCGGTGCGCCCGCTCCAGCAGGTCGGCCACCGGGTCGTACGCGCCCTCCGGCCGCGGCGCCCCGCTCACGCGCCCCACCCGGCCTGCGTGCCGCCGACCCGCTCCGCGGCTATCCGCTCGGCCCACCCCGAGCGCCGGTACGCGGCCACCGGGTCCGGGTCGAGCCCCAGCTCCTCGCGCACCTCGGCCAGCAGCGGCCGTACGTCGGTGTTGTAGGCGTCCATCAGCACGGCGTTGGCGCCCAGCACGTCGCCCTCGCGCTGCGCGGCGGCCAGCGCCTCGCGGTCGACGAGCAGCGCCTTGGCCGTGGCCTCCTGGACGTTCATCACCGAGCGGATGATCGCGGGGATCTTCGGCTCGATGTTGTGGCACTGGTCGAGCATGAACGCCACGTCGGGGCCGAACCCGCCGCCCCGCACGACCTCGTACATGAGGCGGAACAGCTGGAACGGGTCGGCCGCGCCGACCATCAGGTCGTCGTCCGCGTAGAAGCGGGAGTTGAAGTCGAAGCCGCCGAGCTTCCCCTCCCGCAGCAGCACCGCGACGATGAACTCGATGTTGGTGCCCGGCGCGTGGTGCCCGGTGTCCACCACCACCTGAGCCCGGTCGCCCAGGCGCAGGCAGTGTGCGTACGCCGTGCCCCAGTCCGGCACGTCCATGTGGTAGAAGGCCGGCTCGAAGAGCTTGTACTCCAGCAGCATCCGCTGCCCCTCGCCGAGCCGCCCGTACACCGCGTCCAGCGCCTCGGCCAGCCGGTCCTGGCGCTCGCGCACGTCGTCCTGGCCGGGGTAGTTGGTGCCGTCGGAGAACCAGAGCTTCAGGTCCCGCGAGCCGGTGGCGTCCATGATGTCGACGCACTCCATCAGGTGCGCCAGCGCCTTGCGCCGCACCGCCGGGTCCGGGTGGGTGACCGAGCCCAGCTTGTAGTCGTCGTCCTGGAAGACGTTGGCGTTGATCGCGCCGAGCCGGAGCCCCCGCTCCTTCGCGTACGCCGCGAGCGCCGCGTAGCCGTCGGCGCCCGCCACCCGGTCCCAGGGGATGTGCAGCGCGACGGACGGCGCCACACCGGTGTGCTCGTGGACCCGGGCGGCGTCGTCCAGCTTCTCCTGGGGCGTGCGCGGCACCCCCGGCTGCGCGAAGACCTTGAAGCGTGTGCCTGAGTTGCCGTACGCCCAGGACGGTGTCTCGATTGCCTGGGACTTGAGTGCCGCTTTCACGGTCATCGCGAGGCCTTTCCGCGCGGGGGTGTCGCTGTCGTGTGGGGTGTGTTCAGTTGGCGAAGCGGTGCGTGCCCGCGTCCGCGGCGAAGACGGCGCAGCCGTCCGCCATCCGCAGGAAGCGGGCGCTGCCGTGGGAGACGTCCGCCGCGGACCGGGCCGGGACCCAGACCTCGGCGGTGGTGTTGAAGGGGAGCGTCACGTCCAGCCGCAGCCGGCCGTCGCGCTGTTCCCAGTCCGTGCTGACGGGGCCGTAGAGGGTCGTGAGCCGGCCGGCGGCCCGGTCGACCCGGCCGCCGGGGCGGGGGCGGACCAGCAGCTTGCGGAAGCCCGGCTCGGCAGGGGCGATGCCGGTGATGTGGCGGTACATCCACTCCCCGACGCAGCCGTAGGCGTAGTGGTTGAAGGAGTTCATGCCGGCGTCCTGGAAGGAGCCGTCGGGCCTGATGGAGTCCCAGCGCTCCCACATGGTGGTGGCGCCGTTGGCGATCTGGTAGCCCCAGCCCGGGAACGTGTCCTGGTGCAGCAGCCGGTACGCGACGTCGGTGTGGCCGGTGGCGGTCAGTACGGGCAGCAGCCGGGGGGTGCCGAGGAAGCCGGTGGACAGGTGCCAGTCGCGGGCCTCGACGAGCGCGACGAGACGGTCGGCGGCCGGCCCGCGGGCGTCCTCGGGCAACAGGTCCATGGAGAGCGCCAGCACGTACGCGGTCTGCGTGTCGCCCTTGATCCTGGCCCCGCCCTCGGACACGTAGGCGGCGGTGAACGCCTCGCGTACGGCGCCGGAGAGCGTGTCGTACGGGGCCGGGTCGCGGCCGAGGACGCGGGCGACGCGGGCGACGAGGTCGGCGCTGTGCGCGAAGTACGCGGTGCCGATGACGTCCTTCGGCGTCTCGTCCTCGGTGTTGAGCCAGTCGCCGTAGCCCTCGGCGGGGCGCAGGTAGCCGGTGCTGTTGCGCTCCAGGTAGCCGAGCCACGCCAGCATCGAGTCCCACGACTGCTCCAGTACGCGGGTGTCGCCGTACGCCTGGTACAGCGCCCACGGCACGGTGGTGCCGGCGTCGCCCCAGCCGGCGACGCCCTTGCCGACCGGGCCGACCCAGGGGGCGACGTCGGGGTAGGCGCCGTCGTCGGCCTGGTCGTCGCGCAGGTCGTACAGCCACTTGGTGAGGAAGCGGGCGGACTCCATCGTGTACGCCGCGGTGGGCGCGAAGACGTTGATGTCGCCGGTCCAGCCCAGGCGTTCGTCGCGGGCCGGGGTGTCGGTGGGCACGGACAGGAAGTTGCCGCGCTGGCCCCAGGTGATGTTGGCGTGCAGCTGGTTGAGCGTCGGCACGTTCGTCTCGAAGTCCATCGTGAACGGCGCGGCGGTGTGCATCACGCGGCCGGTGACCGCGCTCGTCGGCGGCGTGCCCGGGTAGCCGGTGACCTCGACGTAGCGGAAGCCGTGGAAGGTGAACCTCGGCTCGTAGACCTCCCCTTCCGCGTCGCCGCGCAGGGTGTACGTATCGGTCGCGCGGGCGGTGCGCAGGTTGGCGGTGTAGAGGGTGCCGTCGGGGTTCAGCACCTCGGCGTGGCGCAGCGTGACGACGGTGCCGGCCGCGCCCGTCACCCGCAGCCGGACGGCGCCGACCATGTTCTGGCCGAGGTCGAAGACGAACACCCCGGGCGCGGGCTCGGTGACCTTCCGCGCGGGCAGTTCGGTCTGCACCCGGGTCGGCCCGTCGACCTGGGCGACGACCGCGGTGCCGCCGGCGTCCGCGGCCTCGGCCGGGCGCCAGCCGGAGTCGTCGAACCCGGGCGCGGTCCAGCCGGGGGTCTCCAGGCGGGCGTCGTGGTCCTCGCCGGCCATCAGGTCCGCGGCGGTGACGGGGCCGCCGGTGGCGCGCCAGCCGGTGTCCGACAGGATCCGCTCGACGCTGCCGTCGGCGTACGTCACCTCCAGCTGTGCCAGCAGCGCGGGGCGTTCGCCGTAGTGGTGCGGCCCGAACCAGCCGAGGTTGCCCGCGTACCAGCCGGCGGCCAGGTCGACGCCGACGGCGTTGGCGCCGGGGCGCAGCAGGCCGGTGACGTCGTACGTCTGGTATTGCACCCGCTCGTGGTAGTCGGTCCAGCCGGGGGCGAGCACGTCCTCGCCGACGCGGCGGCCGTTGAGGTGGGCCTCGTACAGCCCGAGGGCCGTGGCGTACAGCCGCGCGCGGGCGATGCGCCGCACCGGCAGCCGGAACTCGTGCCGCAGCTGCGCGGCGGGCAGCGAGACGGGCACGGTGACCTCGCCCCACGGGCCGGCGCCCCAGGGGGCGAGGACCTGGACGGCGGCCCAGTCGGAGTCGTCGAAGTCGGGGGCGGTCCAGCCGTCGGCGGGCTCGGCGTCGGCGGACTTCCAGCCGGCGTCGGTGACGCGGGTCGTGACGCCGTCGGCGGTGGTGAGTTCGAGGACGCCGAGCAGTCCGGCGGGGCCTTCGGAGCCGTTGGCGGCGGCGACGGCCACGACGACGGCAGCGGCGCCGGCGGTGAGCAGCCCGGTGACGTCCACGACGTCGGGGCGGTTCCAGGCGGTGCCGGCGGCGACCTCGGTGCCGTCGACGTACGTGGTGTGGCGGTCGTCGGCGGCGATGACCAGCCGGGCCCGGGTGACACCCGCGGGTATGTCGAGCCGGGCGCGGAACCAGCGGGTCTCGGCGGGGGCGCTGGACGCCGGGTCGCCCTCGGGGAACCAGATCCACGAGGCGCCGGTGATGTCGGGCGCGTCGGTCGGCGGGTCGGGCGCGGAGATCCACGTCGCGGCCCACTCCTCGCCGCGCAGCCCCGTCTCCCACCAGGTGGGCTCGCTCCAGTCGGACGCCGTGCCCTCCCGGTCCCAGACGCGCACGGTCCAGTGGTAGCGGGTACGCGGCCGCAACTCCGGCCCGCCGTACGGCACGAGGACGGAGTCGGCGGACTCGACCCTGCCGCTGTCCCACACGTCAGGGTCGGCGAGCCGGCCCGGGTCGGTGGCCACCCGGACCTGGTACGCGCGCTGCGCCCCGCCGGGCGTACCGGACTCCACGGGCCAGCTGAGCCGGGGGCGGTCGACGTCGAGGCCCAGCGGGCGGCTGACGTACTCCACGGTCGGCCGGGTCACCCGCGTCTCCCGGACCGCATCGCTCCCGGCAGCGCGGGCGGCGGGCGCGGCGCCGGTGGCGGCGGTACCGATGGCGGTGGCGGTGCCGAGCAGTCGACGCCTGCTGATCACGGGGCCCTCCGGGGGACAACGTGCATGAATCGTTTCAGATTACGAAGTTAGGCAGGCGGGGAGGGAGTGTCAAGAGGTCGCGGACGACTTGGCGTTGCCCGGAAAGTTTCCACGTCTGACCCATTGACGGGCCTGTTGGGGGAGGTCTAGCTTCCGTGAAAACTGATTGAAACCTTTCACGAGCTGCCGACCGCAACGGTGCTGACCATGACAGAAGTGCCCGTCCTGGCCGCGCGCGGCCTGAGCAAGTCCTTCGGGGCCGTACGCGCCCTGGAGGACGTCTCCCTCACGCTGCACGCCGGCGAGGCGCACGCCCTCGCCGGGGAGAACGGCGCGGGGAAGTCCACCCTCATCAAGACGCTCGCCGGAGTCCACCGCCCCGACGCCGGCCACCTGCTCCTCGACGACGCCCCGGTGGCCTTCCACGGCCCGGCCGACGCCCGCGACGCGGGCATCGCCGTGATCTACCAGGAACCCACGCTCTTCCCCGACCTGTCCATCGCCGAGAACATCTTCATGGGCCGCCAGCCCCGCCGGACGCTGCGCCGCATCGACCGCACGTCGGTGCACGACGCCACCGCCGCGCTCATACGCCGCCTCGGCGTCGACCTCGACCCCGACCGCCCGGCGCGCGGGCTGTCCATCGCCGACCAGCAGATCGTGGAGATCGCCAAGGCGCTGTCGTTCGACGCCCGCGTCCTGATCATGGACGAGCCCACCGCCGCCCTCACCGGCAGCGAGACCGCCCGTCTCTTCGCCGTCGTCGAGGCGCTGCGCGGCGAGGGCGCCGCCGTGCTCTTCATCTCCCACCGGCTGGAGGAGATCTTCCGGCTCTGCCGGCGCGTCACCACGCTGCGCGACGGCCGGTGGATCGCCACCGACGAGGTCGCCGCGCTCACCGAGGACGACCTCGTACGCCGCATGGTCGGCCGCGACCTCGACGAGCTGTACCCCAAGCAGGACGCCGAACTGGGCGAGACCGCGCTGTCCGTGCGCCGGCTCACCCGCGAAGGCGTCTTCCACGACGTCTCCTTCGACGTCCGCAGCGGCGAGATCGTCGCGCTCGCCGGGCTCGTCGGCGCCGGCCGCAGCGAGGTCGTCCAGGCCGCGTTCGGCGTCGACACCCCCGACGCCGGCGAGGTGCACGTGGCCGGCCGCCCGCTGCGCCGCGGCTCACCCACCGCCGCCATGGACGCGGGCGTCGCCCTGGTCCCCGAGGACCGGCGGCAGCGCGGACTGGTCATGGAGATGTCCATCGAGCGCAACATCGGCCTCACCGGGCTCGGCCGACTCGGCTCCGCCGGCCTCGTCAAGCGCGCGCTGGAGCGCGCCCGGGCCGCCGACTGGGCGGCGCGGCTGCGGCTGAAGTACGGGCGGCTCACCGACGACGTCGGCGTGCTCTCCGGCGGCAACCAGCAGAAGGTCGTGCTCGCCAAGTGGCTGGCCACCGAGCCGTCGGTGCTCATCGTCGACGAGCCGACACGCGGCATCGACGTGGGCACCAAGGCCGAGGTGCACCGGCTGCTCTCCGAACTGGCGGCCGGCGGCCTCGCCGTGCTGATGGTCTCCTCCGACCTGCCCGAGGTCCTCGGCATGGCCGACCGCGTGCTCGTCATGCACGAGGGCCGCCTCGTCGCCGAGATCCCGAGGGCCGAGGCCACCGAGGAGTCCGTGATGACCGCCGCGACCGGCCGCGGCGCCAGGGAGGCGGCCGCATGAGCGCGACCGTACAGAAGACCGAGCCCGCCCCCGCGGGCGGCGACGAGCGCTCCGCGCGCTCGCTGACCGACGTGATCTTCCGCGCCCGCGAACTGTCCATCGGCGGCGCCCTCGTCCTGCTGATCCTCTGCACCTGGATCGCCAACCCGAGCTTCCTGGACGACCAGGGCGTCGAGGACCTGCTGCTCAACTCCTCCATCCTGGTGCTGCTCGCCGTCGGCCAGTCCGTCGTCGTCATCACCCGCAACATCGACCTGTCCGTCGGCTCCGTCGTCGGCCTGACCGCCTTCGCCTGCGGCGACTTCGTCTCCGGCACCGACCACAGCGCGTTCGTCGTCGTCCTCCTCGGCATCGCGCTCGGCACCGCCTGCGGCCTGGTCAGCGGGCTGCTGGTGAGCTTCGGCAAGGTCCCCGCACTGGTCGTCACCCTCGGCATGCTCTACGTCATCCAGGGCCTGGACTACTGGTGGGCGGGCGGCGAGCAGATCAACGCCGCCAACCTCCCCGACGACGTCCTCTCCCTCGGCACCGGCAGCATCCTCGGCATCCCGTACCTGCCGCTGATCACCGCCGTCGTCCTCGCCGGCACCGCGTACTACCTGCGCTCCTATACGGGCGGTCGCGAGCTGTACGCCATCGGCTCCAACCCCGAGGCCGCCCGGCTCGCCGGCATCCCCATCCGCCGCCGCGTGCTCGGCGCGTACGCCTTCTCCGGCGCGATCGCCGGCTTCGCCGGCGCGCTGTGGCTCGCCCGCTTCGGCACCGTCGTCGCGGACGCCGCGAACGGCTGGGAGCTGACCGTCGTCAGCGCGGTCGTCGTCGGCGGCGTCGCCATCACCGGCGGCGTCGGCTCGGTGTGGGGCGCCGCGCTCGGCGCCGCGCTGCTCACCACCATCGGCAGCGCGCTGGTCGTGCTCAAGGTCAGCTCCTTCTGGCAGCAGGCCATCACCGGCGTGCTGCTGCTCGCCGCCATCACCACCGACCGCATCGTGCAGCGGCGCACCACCAGCGCGCTGCGGAAGAGGAGGCGGCCGTGAAGTCGCTCGGCACCTACCTGCGGTGGGACACCGCCGTCGGCATCCTGCTGATCGCGGTGTTCCTGGCCGGCACCTCGTCCACCGAGGGCTTCGCCGCCACCGGCAACATGTCCGCCGCGCTCAACGACACCGCCGAGATCGCCCTCATCGCGCTGCCGATGACGCTGCTCGTCGTCGCCGGCCAGGTCGACCTGTCCGTCGCCTCCATGCTCGGCCTGTCCAGCGCGCTCGCCGGCTCGCTGTGGGACGCCGGCTATACCTTCGAGCTGATCGTGCCGCTCTGCCTGCTCGCCGGCGCGGCCGGCGGGCTGCTCAACGGCTGGCTCGTCACCCGCGTCGGGCTGCCCCCGCTGGCCGTCACCATCGGCACCCTCACCCTCTACCGGGGCCTGGCCTCGGTGGTCCTCGGCGACAAGGCCGTCGCCGGCTTCCCCGACACGTACGCGAAGTGGGCCTCCTCCACGGAGACCGTGCCGGGCACCTTCGTGCCGTACCCCATCGCGCTCTTCGCGGTGCTCGCCGTGCTCGCCGCCGTGCTGCTGCACATGACCGGCTTCGGCCGCTCGCTGTACGCCATCGGCGCCCAGGAGGACGCCGCCTGGTTCGCCGGCATCCGCGTCAAGCGCATCAAGCTCGCGCTGTTCGTCGTCTCCGGCCTGATGGCGTCCTTCGCGGGCATCGTCTACACCCTGCGCTACGGCAGCGCCCGCGCCGACAACGGCCTCGGCCTGGAACTTGTCGTCATCGCCTCCGTGCTCCTCGGCGGCGTCGACTTCAACGGCGGCAGGGGGACCCTCGGCGGCGCCGTCGCCGGCGTGCTCCTCATCGGCCTGCTCAACAACCTGCTCACCCTCAACGACGTGGCCAACGAGATCCGCGTGATCGTCACCGGGCTGCTGCTCATCGCCTCCGTACTCGCCCCGCGCGCCGTCTCCGCGCTCGCGGAGCGCCGCAACCGCCGCCTCGCCGCGGCCCCATGACCCGCCGACCCTCGTCCGACTCCGCCTCCGCGACGCGCGGACGCGAACGCGAAAGGTTCACCCGCATGCGTAACAAGAGCCGCACCCTCGCCGCGACAGCCGCGCTGTGCGCCCTCACCCTGGCGGCCGGCGCCTGCTCGGGCACCACCAAGGACGACGCGGAGAGCGACGCCAAGGAGCAGGCGTCGGACGCCACCGCGAACCCGGACGCGCCGCTGAAGAAGGGCCTGAAGATCGCGTTCCTGCCCAAGCAGATCAACAACCCGTACGAGCAGATCGTCGACGAGGCCGGCATCGAGGCGAGCGCGGAGTTCGACGCCGAGGCCAAGGAGGTCGGCCCCTCCGACGCCAAGGCGTCCTCGCAGGTCTCGTACATCAACACCCTCGTCCAGCAGCGGCAGGACGCCATCCTCATCGCCGCCAACGACCCCAACGCGGTCTGCGGCCCGCTGAAGACGGCCATGCAGCAGGACATCAAGATCGTCGCCTACGACTCGGACACCGCCAAGGACTGCCGCCAGCTCTTCATCAACCAGGCCAGCTCCGAGGAGATCGGCCGCAGCCAGGTGCAGCGCATCGCCGAGCAACTCGGCCACAAGGGCGAGATCGCGATCCTGTCCGCGACGCAGAACGCCACGAACCAGAACACCTGGATCAAATACATGAAGGACGAGCTGAAGAAGCCGGAGTACAAGGACATGAAGCTGGTCAAGGTCGCCTACGGCGACGACGACGACCAGATGTCCTTCCAGGAGACGCAAGGGCTGCTCAAGGCGTACCCCGACCTGAAGGGCATCATCTCGCCCACCACCGTCGGCATCGCCGCCGCCGCCCGCTACATCAGCTCCTCCGACTACAAGGGCGAGGTCGTGCTCAACGGCCTCGGCACGCCGAACCAGATGCGCAAGTTCATCAAGGACGGCACCGTCGAGGAGTTCTCCCTCTGGGACCCCAAGGACCTCGGCTACCTCGGCGCCTACGCCGCCGCCGCGCTGGCCTCCGGCCAGATCACCGGCAAGGAGGGCGAGAAGTTCGAGGCCGGCAAGCTCGGCGAGTACACCGTCGGCAAGGACGGCGAGGTCATCCTCGGCCCGCCGACCGTGTTCGACGAGAAGAACATCGACGAGTACGACTTCTGAGGGGCCCGGCGCGATGCCCCGCGTCTGCTTCCTGCTGAAGGTACGCGCCGGCCGGCTGGCGGAGTACCGCGAGCGGCATGCGGCCGTGTGGCCGGACATGCTCGCCGCGCTCTCCGCCGCCGGCTGGCGCAACTACTCGCTCTTCCTGCGCGACGACGGCCTCCTGGTCGGCTACCTGGAGACCGACGACTTCGCCGCCGCGCAGGCCGCGATGGCCGCGAGCGACGTGAACGCGCGCTGGCAGGCCGAGATGGCCCCGTTCTTCGAGGCGCTCGACGGCGCCGCGCCGGACGCGGCCGTACGCCCCCTGACAGAGGTCTTCCACCTCGACTGAGGACCCCCCATGACACCGTTCTCCCTCTCCCTCGTGAAGCCCGCGCTCGTGGCCGCCGCCCTGTTGCTGACCGCGGTCGCGCTCCCGTCGGCCGCGGCGGGCCCCGGCCCCGCCGCGGCGCCGGGTCCCTCGCTGACCCGGATCGCCGACACCGAACTCGACCCGGAGGCGATCTACTTCGTCTCGTACGACGGCCTGGTCAACAACAGCTCCTTCACGAAGAACGGCATCCTGACCCACGCGGGCCACCAGTACGCGGCGTGGTACACCGCCGACCGCAGCGCCGTCGTGGCCCGCCGCGCGCTCGGCGAGCAGCGCTGGGAGACCGTCACCCTGGACCACAGGCTCAAGGCCGACGACTCCCACAACGTCATCTCGCTCGGCGTCTCCGCCGCCGACGGCCGGCTGCACGTCAACATGGACTCGCACTCCGACGGCTTCTTCTACGTCAAGTCCGCGCCCGGCCTGATGAGCGAGCCCGGGAAGCACGACTGGACGGCGGGGAACTTCGGGGCCGTCCAGACCTCGCTGGACGGGCTGGCGCTCACCGACCGCTTCACCTATCCCCAGTTCGTCGCCACCCCCGCCGGCGGGCTGCTGCTCAGCTACCGCGACGGCGTCTCCGGCAACGGCCGCAACGCGCTGGCCGCCTACGACGGCACCCGCTGGCGGGCGCTCGGCCAGTGGTCCGGCTCCACCGGCACGTACACCACCGCCCACGGCAGCAGCTCCGCCCGCAACATGTACCTGCACGGCATCGACTACGGGCCGGACGGCACCCTGCACGCCTTCTACACCTGGCGCGAGCAGAACACCGCCGTCATGTGCGCCCCCGGCGGCCTCAGCAACCACGACACCGGCTACGTCCGCTCCACCGACGACGGCCGCACCTGGACCAACGCCGCCGGCCAGGTGGTCGGCACCACCGGCGGCTCCGACCTCGTCGCCTTCGACGATCCCGGCACCGTCGCCGACCCGCTGAACGCCGACCACGCGCTGATGAACCAGGAGCACCAGGCCACCGACTCCGCCGGCCGCCCGCACGCGCTCATCAGCTACGTCCCCGGCCGCTTCGGCCAGTGCGCCACCGACTACGTCGCCGACCGCAAGGCGAACGCCCGCGCCTTCCACGTCCACCGCGACGACGCCGGGCAATGGCACAAGACCGAGATCGACGTGCCGCTGGACTCCACCCAGCGCTCCAAACTCGCCTTCGACCGCCACGACAACGCCTACGCCGTCCTGCCCTACGGCCGCGTCGTCGCCGCCTCCGCCGCCTCCGGCTGGACCGACTGGCAGGTCCTCTTCGACGGCGCGGGCCTCGACGCCTTCGGCGAGGTGATCCTCGACGAGACCCGGCTCGCCCAGGACGGCGTCCTGTCCTTCATGTACCAGCAGAAGTCCACCGGCACGACGCCCTCGCCGCTGCGCACCGTGGACTTCGCCCTGCCCGGCTAGGCGCACCCGCTAGGAGCCACCCATGACGACCGCACGCACCCCCGCCACCGCACGCAAACCCAGGATCGGCCTGGTCGCGGGCGGACTCGGCGCGTACTGGCCGCAGTTCCCCGACCTGCTGCCGCAGCTCAAGCGCTCCGCCGCCCGCGTCGCCGAGCGGATGGCGGGCTTCGACGCCGAGGTCGTCGACGCCGGCTTCATCTCCGACGCCCCCGAGGGCGCCGCCGCGGCGGAGAAGCTGCGCGCCGCCGACTGCGACCTGATCGTCGGCTTCCTCACCACGTACATGACCGCGACCATGCTCGTCCCCGTCGCCCAGCGCAGCGACGCGCCCGTGCTGCTGATCAACCTCCAGCCCACCGAGGCGATGGACCACGCGAGCTTCGACACCGGCCAGTGGCTCGCCTACTGCGGCGCCTGCCCGCTGCCCGAGATGGCCAACGCCTTCGAGCGCTGCGGCGTCGACTTCCGCTCCGTCTCCGGGCACCTTCAGGACGAGCGGGCGTGGGCGCGCATCGGCCGCTGGATCCGCGCGGCGGGGGTGCGCGCCGTGCTGCGCCACGGCCGGCACGGGCTGATGGGCCACCTCTACCCGGGCATGTACGACGTCTCCACCGACCTCACCATGGTCACCGCGAACCTCGGCGGTCACGTCGAGGTGCTGGAGTTCGACGACCTGCGGGTACGGGCCGAGAAGGCCGGCGACGACGAGGTGGCGGCCAAGCTCGCCGAGACCCGCGAGGTCTTCGACCTCGACGACACCGTGGACCCCGACGACCTCGCGTGGGCGGCGCGGGTGTCGGTGGGCCTGGACCGGCTCGCCGCCGACTTCGACCTCGACTCCCTCGCGTACTACCACCGCGGGCTCGACGGCGAGACCCACGAGCGGCTTGGCGCCGGCATGATCCTCGGCGCCTCCCTGCTCACCGCCCGCGGCATCCCCGCCGCCGGCGAGTACGAGCTGCGCACCTCGCTCGCCATGCTCGTCGCCGACCGGTTCGGGGCCGGCGGCTCCTTCACCGAGATGCAGGCGCTCAACTTCCGCGACGGCGTGGTCGAGATGGGCCACGACGGCCCCGGGCACCCGGCGATCAGCGAGGGCCGGCCGCTGCTGCGCGGCCTCGGCGTCTACCACGGCAAGCGCGGCTGGGGCGTGTCCGTGGAGTTCGACGTACGGCACGGGCCCGTCACCGCGGTCGGCCTCGGCCAGAGTCGCGACGGCCGCTACCGGCTCATCGCCTCCGCCGGCACCGTCAACGCCGGCCCGCTGCTGGCCATCGGCAACACCACCTCCCGCGTCGACTTCGGCCGCGACCCGGGCGAGTGGTGCGACGAGTGGAGCGCCAGCGGCGTCGGTCACCACTGGGCGCTGGCCACCGGCCACCTCCTGCCCGAGCTGCGCGCGCTCGCGGACCTCGCCGGGCTGGACCTGGTGGAGGTGGCGGGGACCGGCGGTGGCCATGCGTAGCATGAGCGACGGGCCGCGGCCGGGGCGCGCCGCGTACGACCGGCTGGACGGCTGAAGGGGAACGCGCGTGGGGCGCATGGTGGGCATCAAGGACGTCGCGCGGCACGCGGGCGTCTCCGTCGGCACCGTGTCGAACGTCATCAACCGGCCCGACAGCGTGGCCACCGCCACCCGTGAGCGGGTGCAGGCGGCGATCGACCGGCTCGGCTACGTACGCAGCGAGTCGGCGCGGCAGCTGCGCGCCGGACGCAGCCGCATCATCGCGCTGCTCGTACTGGACATGACGAACCCGTTCTTCGTCGACGTCGCCACCGGCGCGGAGCGCGCGGCGCGGGACGCCGGGCTCGGCGTGATGCTCTGCAACAGCGCCCAGAGCCCCGCGGAGGAGGCCGAGTACCTGGGCCTCTTCGCCGAGCAGCGGGTCCGCGGCGTGCTCGTCACCCCCGCCGACACCAGCGGGCGCACCCTGGAGTCCTTCGGCCGGCACGGCATCCCGTACGTCTTCGTCGACCGCACCGTCGCCAGCGCCGACGCATGCTCGGTCTCCCTCGACGACATCCAGGGCGGCATGCTCGCCGCCCGCCACCTCATCGGCGCCGGCCACGGCTCCCTGGTCTACGTCAGCGGCCCCATGCAGCTGCCGCAGTGCCAGGACCGCCACACCGGCGCGCTGGCCGCCCTCGCCGAGGAGGGCCTCGGCCCCGAGGCGCTGCTGCACGTGGAGACCGGGCAGATGGACGTCGCCGCGGGCCGCGACGCCGGCGCCCGGCTGCTGGGCATGTCGCCGCGCCCGTCGGCGGTGTTCTGCGCCAACGACCTGCTGGCCCTCGGCGTACTCCAGACGCTCTTCGCGGCGGGCGTCTCCGTCCCGGGAGACATCGCGCTCGTCGGCTACGACGACATCGAGTTCGCGGCGGCGGCGGCGGTGCCATTGACGTCGGTGCGCCAGCCGGCGCACCGGATGGGCCGGGAGGCGGCGGAGCTGCTCATCGAGGAGACGGGGGAGGGCGTGGAGGAGCACGCACACCAGCGGATCGTGCTGCAGCCGGAGTTGGTGGTACGCAGCTCCAGCCTCAGCCGGCAGCGCTGAGGGCCGCGCGACCGGCGCCGCCGCCGCGGTCGCCGTCGGCGCTGCCGGTGCCGGCGCTGCTGGTGCCGGTCCGGTCGGTGCCGGCGTGGTCGGTGTCCGCGGGCACGGCCTCGGGATCCGGGGTGGCGGTGAGCAGACGGGTCAGTTCCCTCACCGCCGTGCGGCCGGCGCGGTTGGCGCCGATGGTGCTCGCCGACGGGCCGTAGCCGACCAGGTGGATCCGCGCGTCGCGGGCCGCGCGGGTGCCGTCCAGGCGGATGCCGCCGCCCGGTTCGCGGAGCTTCAGGGGCGCCAGGTGGTCGACGGCCGCGCGGAAGCCCGTCGCCCACAGGATGGCGTCCGCGTGGAAGACCGTTCCGTCCGCCCAGGCCACGCCCTCCGGCGTGATCCGCTCGAACATCGGCCGCCGCGCCAGCACGCCCGCGTCCCGTGCCGCGCGCATCTCGTCCGTCAGCGGCAGCCCCGTCTCGCCGACCACGCTCGACGGCGGCAGCCCGGCCCGTACCCGCGCCTCGACCCTGGCCACCACGGCGCGGCCCCAGTCCTCGTTGAACGGCCCCTCGCGCCACACCGGCGGGCGGCGCGTCACCCAGGCGGTCTCCGCCGCCGTACCCGCCAGCTCCAGCAGGTGCTGCGTGCCGGAGGCGCCGCCGCCGACGACCACCACCCGCTGCCCGGCGAACTCGTCCGGACCGCGGTACTGCGCCGTGTGCAGCTGGCGACCGCGGAACCTCCCCTGGCCCGGGTAGCGCGGCCAGAACGGCCGGTCCCAGGTGCCCGTGGCGTTGACCAGCGCGCGCGCCGACCAGGTGCCCGCGTCTGAGACGACCAGCAGCCGCCCGGCCTCCTCCCCGTCGCCCTCGCGTACCTCGGCCACGTTCACCGGCCGCAGCACCGGAAGCTCGAAGGCGCGCTCGTACCCGGCGAAGTACCCGGCGACGACCTCAGCGGCCGGCCGGGTGCCGTCCGCCGCCGCGGCGGCCAGCGGCATGCCCGGCAGGTCGTGCACGCGGTGCGCCTTGCCGTACGTCAGCGTGGGCCAGCGGAACTGCCACGCGCCGCCCGGGCCGGGGGAGTGGTCCAGGACGACGAAGTCCAGGCCGGCGCGGCGCAGGAAGTACGCCGCCGACAGCCCCGCCTGGCCGGAGCCGACCACCACCACCTGCGTCCTCGCGATGCCGCTCATGTGTGCGCCAACGCCCGGGGCGGCGTGGGTCTTCCCCATGCGCGATGCTGGCCCCATGACCGACGTCTTCACGACCCACTCGCTCCAGATCACCACCGGCGCCGGAGAAACGGTGCACGACCTCACCGCCGACTGTGACGCGTTCCTGCGCGAGGCGGCCGACGGCCGCGACGGGCTGCTCAACGTGTTCGTGCCGCATGCCACCGCGGGCATCGCGATCATCGAGACGGGCGCCGGCAGCGACGACGACCTCCTCGCCGCGCTGCACGACCTGCTGCCCGCCGACGACCGCTGGAACCACCGGCACGGCAGCCCCGGCCACGGGCGCGACCACGTGCTGCCCGCGCTGGTGCCGCCGCACGCCACGCTGCCGGTGCTCGGCGGCCGGCTGGAGCTGGGCACCTGGCAGTCGGTGGTGCTGGTCGACACCAACCGCGACAACCCGCGGCGCAGCGTGCGGCTGTCGTTCCTCGGCTGAACCCGGGCGGTTGCGGCAGGGGGCACGAACAGGACGGAGGGAGCATCCGGCGGCGCCCCGGCGGCGACGCCTGCGGACTGCCCTTTCCGCCGCCCCGTCACGCCCCGCCCGTCACCCACGCGAACGCCCGCTCGGCCGAGAACTCCCCCTGCCCGCCCCGGAACACCAGCCCCGCCCCCGCGGCGACCGCCTCGTCCGCCTGCTCCGGCAGATACGGCACCGCCACGCACCGCATCCCCGCCCGCCGCGCCGCCTCCCACCCCGGCGGCGCGTCCTCCACCACCGCGCAGTCCTCCGGCCGTACGCCCAGCCGCCGGGCCGCCTCCAGGAACACGTCCGGCTCCGGCTTGCCCCGCGCGACCTCCTCCGCCGCGACCAGCACGGTGAACAGTCCGGCCAGCCCCGCCGCCGGCAGCACCGCCTCGATGGCGACGCGCGAGGAGCCGGACGCGACGGCCGTCGGGCACCCGGCCGCGTACAGCATCTCGGCGAACTTCCGCATCTGCGGATACGGTTCCGTCGCCGCTCGCGCCAGCCGCACGTACTCCGCGTTCTTCTCCGCCAGCAACTCCTCCACCGGCGCCGCCAGCCCGTACCGCTCGCGCAGCGTGCGCAGCGTCTCCCGGGTGCCCACCCCGAGGAACCCGGCGTGGTCCTCCCAGGTGAAGTCCGGGACGCCGTGCCGCCCGAGGACGCGGCGCCCGGCCTCGTAGTAGTTCGGTTCGCTGTCGACGAGGGTGCCGTCGAGGTCGAAGACGACGGCGGTGGGTCCGGTGGCGCTCATGCGGCCAGCATGCCAAGGCCGGTACGCCGCGAGCCGCCCGGGCCCGGCGGTCGGGGCGGGCCGGCCGGCGACCCGGGAACGTCTCGCCGGCGTCGTGCGGGAGATGGCCGGACGGGCGGGAGATCGTCGGGTAGGGTCGCCCGGACCGGCTCCGGGCCTGCTGGAAGGGGAAAGCACATGGGTGAATCGGTTCTGCGGGCCTGTGTCGGCTCGTACTCCAGCCGTGGCGGCGCCGGGATCACCGTCGCCGCCGTGGACCCGGACACCGGCGCCCTCACCCCGCGGCACTCGACGGACGCCGTCCCCGACCCCTCGTTCCTCGCCGTCGCCGACGGCGGCGGGCTGCTGTACGCCGTGAGCCAGACCGAGGGCGGCAGCGTCGCGGCGTTCCGGCTCGCCGACGACAAGCCCGAGCCCGTAGGCGCCCCCGTGCCCGTCAGCGGCGACCACCCCGCCCACCTCGCCCTCGCCGGCGGCCACGTCATCACCGCCAACTACACCTCCGGCAGCTTCAGCACCGTGCCCATCACCCCCGACGGCAGCCTCGCCGGCCCCGCCGCCCTGCTGCAGCACGAGGGCGGCGGGCCGGTCGCCGAGCGCCAGGAGGGCCCGCACGCCCACCAGGTGGTGCCCGACCCGACCGGCCGCTGGGTCCTCGGCGTCGACCTCGGCACCGACTCCGTGCTCGTCTGTGCCCTCGACGCCGACCGCGGCGCGCTGCGGCTGAACCACGAGGTCCCGCTCCGCCCCGGCACCGGCCCGCGCCACCTGGCCTTCCACCCCGACGGCCACCGGGTCTACGTCGCCTGCGAGCTGGAGCCCGTCGTCACCGTCTGTTCCTGGGACGCCGCGACCGGCACCCTCGAACCGCTCGCCGAGGCCCCCATGCTGACCGCCGAGCCGGCCGAGACCCCGTACGCGTCAGGCATCGTGGTCTCCCCGGACGGCCGCTTCTGCTGGACCGCCGTCCGCGGCCCCGACGTCATCGCCACCCTGGCGCTCGACGAGGACGGCGGCGTCCGCGAAACGGTCTCCCACGTCCCCTGCGGTGGCGCCTGGCCGCGGGACCTCGCGATCGACCCGACCGGCCGCCACCTCTACGCGGCCAACGAGCACTCCGGCGACGTCACCTGGTTCGAGATCGACGCGGAGAGCGGCACCCCGCGGCGTACCGGCTCGGCGGCGGTGCCGGGAGCGTCGTGCGTGGTGTTCGCCTGAGCCGGTCCCACCCGCCGGCCCATGACTGCGGCCCGTAGCGCAGTTCCGTCACGTCGCGGAGCCGCCGGCGCGCGCCGACCGCTCCCGATGTCCGCGATATCTGCGATGTCCTGCACGGGGCGTGCGCCCCGCCCGTACGTCCACGTCAGCGCATCGGCGACCCGGCGGGCTGCGGCGCGATGCCCAGCGTCGTCGTGTACTGCGTCAGCGCCAGCTGCCCGACCGACGGGTACGGTCCCAGCGGCTCCGCCGCCTCGCACGCCGCCTCCCGCGCCGCGGTGGCCAGCATCTCCGCCGGCAGCTCGGGCCCCAGCGCGTACGGCGCGAGCGCGAGCCGCGCCGAGCCCGAAGTCCGCAGCGACTCCGCGACCTTGGCCACCGCGCCCGCCCGGTCCAGCGGCGCCGCCAGCACCGGCACCGCCAGCCGCGCCGAGAGCAGCATGCCCGTCACACCCGCCGCCTGTACGGCCTCCTCGCCGCCCACGGCGCCGAGGATAATGCCGTCCGCCGCGGTCGCGACGGTGAACAGCCGCGCGCGGTCCGCACGGGCGAGCCCCGCCTCCGACAGCCGCACGTGCAGTGCCTCGGCGAGCAGCGGGTGCGGCCCGAGTACGTCGGTGAGCTCGACCGCCGCCCCGCACGTCGCGATGGAGTCGCGCACCCGGTCGAGCAGCACGGGGTCGGGACCCGCGAGCAGCGGCACCACGACGGCCACCGGCACGTCCTGGGCCACCTGCAGCGTCCCGGCCTCGGCGAGCGCGGCGCGCTGCGCCGCGGCCTGCGCCAGCACCGTCGTCAGCGGCGGGAACTCATCGCTCTCGCCCTCGACGTAGGCGACCCGGCCGTCGAGCCCCGGCAGGTCGGAGCGGGCGATGCTCAGCACCTCCTCGGCCATGCTGCGGATCGACGCCTCGGGCGCCCCCGGCACGGCCAGGACCAGCGCCGGCGCGCCCTCGGGCGCGCTCGGCCGCTCCGGCTTGCGGTGCCGCCCCGGCTGTCGGCGGGGCATACGTACGGGCAGACCGGCTGCGTGTCCATCGGCAGAGCTCATGGCGCCGCATGTTAACGCGTCACCGCCGCCCGACACATGCCCGGGGTGGGCATTCGCCCGCGGGCGTGACCACCGGAGCACGCGGGCCGACAGGGGGTGACGGATCTCCTACGTACCGTCTCCGCTCCGCTACGCGCGGTCGCCGCGCCCGTCCGGCGGCGTCGTCCGGCGGCGTGGTTCGGTCGCCGGCCGCCACGCCCGGCTCCGGCAGCTACCAGACGTCGAGCATGCCGTGCTCCAGCGGCAGCACCAGCTCCTCCGCAGCCAGCGCGGCGGCGATCCGCAGCGCCCCCGCCAGCGGCGATCCCGCCAGCGGCGCCCCCGCCGCTGCCGCCACCCGGGCGCGCGGCAGCCGCTCCGCCAGCTCCGCGCGCAGCGGCGCCAGCAGCGGCTCGCCGATGCCGAAGAGACCGCCCGTGAGCACGACCGTGCTGCCCGGGTCGGCGGGGCAGACCGCGACGGCCGCGGCGGCGATGTGCCCGCCCGCTTCGCCGAGGATCGCGGCCGACACCGGGTCGTGCGGGGCGCACCGGGCGACCTCCGGGGCGAACCGCGCCAGCACCGCCGGACGGTCCGGCCGCGGGTACAGCAGGCCCGGCATCTCCGTACCGGTGCCGAACACCGCCTCCATCCGGGCCAGCAGCGCCGCCGAGCCGCCGCGGCGGCCGTCGAACGCCCGCATCGCCGCCTCCAGCCCCGCCCGCCCGATCCACGCGCCGCCCCCGCAGTCGCCGAGCAGGTGCCCCCAGCCGTCGGCCCGCCGCCACCCGGCCGCGTCGAGCCCGGTGCCCACGGCGATCACGCCGGTGCCGGCCGCGACGACGGCGCCGGGGTGCTGCCCGACCGCCCCCGCGTACGCGGTGACGCCGTCGGCGGCGAGCGCCAGGCGCCGTACGCCGAGGGCGTCCGCCAGGGCGTGGGGCAGCCGGGCGCGGAGATCGGCGCCGAGGGAGGCCATGCCGGCGGCGCCGACGCACACGGCGTCGAAGGACTCCGCGCCGGTGTCGCGCAGCAGCGTGTGCGCGGCGGGGAGCACCTTGCCGAGGAGGTCGTCGGCGTCGAGCCCGTTCTCCCCGGTGCCGACCGGCCCCGCGGTCGCGACGGCGGTCTCGTCCGCCGCCGGCTCGCCACCCTCTCGCGGGACGGCCGCCACGGCGATGCGCAGCCCCGAGCCGCCGGAGTCGATGCCGAGCACCCATCGGGCCGTGTCGCTGGTCATGGCGGCTATCCGTTCGTCGGCAGCGTCCAGTCCACCGGCTCCGCGCCCTGCTCCCGCAGCAGCTCGTTGGCCCGGCTGAAGGGGCGGGAGCCGAAGAAGCCGCGGTCGGCGGACATGGGGGAGGGGTGGGCGGACTCGATGGCGGGGTAGTCGCTGAGCAGGGGGCGCAGATTGCGCGCGTCGCGGCCCCAGAGGACCGCCACCAGCGGCCGGCCGCGCGCGGCGAGCGCCCGGATGGCCTGCTCGGTGACCTGCTCCCAGCCCTTGCCGCGGTGCGCGGCGGGGCGCCTCGGCGCGGTGGTCAGCGCCCTGTTGAGCAGGAGCACGCCCTGCGTCGTCCAGGGGGTGAGGTCGCCGTTGGCGGGGCGGCGGTGGCCGAGGTCGCTGTGCAGCTCGCGGAAGATGTTCTCCAGGCTGCCGGGCAGCGGGCGCACGTCGGGGGCGACGGAGAAGCTGAGGCCGACGGCGTGGCCCGGGGTGGGGTACGGGTCCTGGCCGACGACGAGCACCCGCACGTCGTCGAAGGGCTGCTGGAACGCCCGTAGCACGTTCGGCCCGGCGGGCAGGTATGTCCGCCCCGCCGCGATCTCCGCGCGCAGGAAGTCGCCCATGGCGGCGATCTGTTGGGCGACCGGTTCCAGGGCCTTGGCCCAGCCGGCTTCGACGATGTCGTGGAGAGGACGTCCAGCCATGGCCGGTCACTCTACTGGCTCCGCGGACCCCCGCCCGCCACGTCCCGGACGCCCGCCGTCCGCCGGCCTGCTCCTGTCCGCCGGCCGTCTCCCGTACGGCCCGCCGCGCCTCAGACCGCCGCCGCCCGCACGCACAGCACGTCCGGCAGGTGCGCGGCGAGCTGCGTCCAGCTCTCCCCCTCGTCGGCGCTGGCGAAGACCTCCCCGTTGCGGTTGCCGAAGTACACCCCGGCGGGGTCCGCGTCGTCGGTCCACAGTGCGTCCCGCAGCACCGTGCCGTAGTGGTCCGCCGCCGGCAGTCCCGCCGACAGCGGCTCCCACGTCGCGCCCGCGTCCGACGTGCGGTAGACCCGGCAGCGGTTCTCCGCGGGCACCCGGTCGACGTCGGCGGTGATGGGGAAGAGGTACGCGGTGCCGCCGCGCGAAGGGTGCGTGGCGACGGCGAAGCCGAAGTCCGACGGCAGGCCGGCGCCGATGTCGGTCCAGGTGGCCCCGGCGTCGTCGCTGCGGTACACGCCCCAGTGGTTCTGCAGGTAGAGCCGGTCCGGGTCGACCGCGTCCCGGGCGACCTTGTGGACGCACTGGCCGAACTCCGGGTATCTGTCCGGCTGGAAGACCACCTGTACCCCGGAGTTCGACGGGGCCCAGCTCGCGCCGCCGTCCTCGGTGCGGTAGACGCCGCCGGCGGAGACGGCGACCGTCACGGACTCGGCGTCCCGCGGGTCGGTGACCACCGTGTGCACCGCGAGCCCGCCGCCGCCCGGCTCCCACTTCTCCCGCGTGGGGTGGTCCCACAGCGACCGCACCAGCTCGAACGTCTCGCCGCCGTCCTCGGACCGGAACAGGCCACCGGGCTCCGTGCCCGCGTACACCACACCGGGGGCCTCGGCCCCGGCGGGCTTGAGCTGCCACACCCGCTCCAGCGACGTGCCGGTGTCCTTCGGGTACTTCACCGGCTGCCGCCGGGGCTCCTCCCACGTGGCGCCGAGGTCGTCGGAGTGGAAGACCGACGGGCCCCAGTGCGCGCTGTCGCCGCCGGCGAGCACCCGCGGCAGCGGGCCGCGCGTGTCGATGCCCACCGAGTAGACGGCCTGGGCCTTGAAGTGCGGCCCGTCCAGCTCCCACGCGCCGCTCCGGCGCCGCCCCAGGAACAGCCCCTTGCGCGTGCCGACCGCGAGCAGTACGTCCTGCATGGGATCCACCTCCGTGCGCCGACCTCGTCGTCGGCTACGGGACAGTCTGCACCCGACCACTGACACCACCCACAGGACGCGCAAAACCGCAGGCCGGCGCTATGCCAGCTTCTCCATGCGCCCGATCTCGCTCACCTGCTGTGCGATCACCCCGGTCGCCAGCTGCTCGACGTACTCGTTGTTCCCCTTGCCGAGTACCTCCTCGGCCATCGTCACCGCGCCCCCGTGGTGGGCGATCATCAGCTTGAGGAACAGCTCGTCGAAGTCCTCGCCGCGCGCCGCCCGCAGCCGGTCGAGGTCCGCCTCGCTCGCCATCCCCGGCATCGCCTCGTGGCCGCCCGCGTGAGAGCCGCCGCCGTCGCCCGGGTTCTCCTCCAGCCACGCCTCCATCGCCGCGATCTCCGGCTGCTGCCCGGCCGCGATCCGCTCGGCGATCCTGCGCACGTCCTTGGCGCCCGCGTGCTTCTCCGCGAGGTCGGTCATCACGATCGCCTGCCCGTGGTGCTCGACCATGTCGCGCATGTACGTCACGTCCGCCGAGTTGGGCCGGTCCTCGCCGCGCGCCTCGTCGACCTCGTCCGCGGGGATCGTGGCGGCCTCCTCGCCCGGCTTCCCGGGCGCGATGACGGACGCCTCGGCGCCGCCCTTCGCGTCGTCGGAGGAGTCGTCTCCGGTGCAGCCGGCGAGCAGCAGCACGGCGGTGAGCGGAACGACTGAGGCGAGTACTCGACGGTGCCGCAAAGTGACCTCCGTACAGGTGGTGCCGGCGAGGTGCCAGGTATGTCCTAGCACGAGCGTGCGCTGACAGGACCAAAACTTTCCATTACGGCTGTGTTTCCGTCTGTTGATCTGTACATGCTTGGCGGGATACTGCCTTGATTTCAACTGCCAGGCGCCACCACAGGAGGGAATCACGTGACGTCGTTGCACAGATCACGCGCACGGCGCAGAGGTCTGGCCGCGGCCGCAGCCCTGATCGGGCTCGTGGGCTCGCTGCTGACCGCGGGTTCTGCCGCGGCCATCCCGGACCCCGGCGACGAGCCGCAGGGCCCCAAGAAGCTGAGCAGCAGCGAACGGTCGCAGGCACAGGCCGCCATCGAGCGCGGTGACGTGCCGGGCGTGGACGAGATCGACAAGAGCGACAACATCGACCACGTCGCCCACGTGGACAAGCGGGCCATCACGGGCACCAACTCCGACATCGCCTTCCAGGGCCGCTACGCCTTCGCGGGCAACTACGACGGCTTCGTCGTCTACGACATCGCCGACCCCAAGAGCCCGGAGATCGTGAGCGAGGTGCTCTGCCCCGGCTCGCAGAACGACGTGTCGGTCTCCGGCGACCTGCTGTTCCTGTCCACGGACTCGTCGCGCAGCGACGAGTCGTGCAGCAGCACCACCCAGCCCGCCACGGAGAAGGACTCCTGGGAGGGCATGAAGGTCTTCGACATCAGCGACAAGCGCAACCCCGAGTACGTCGCCGCGGTCGAGACCGCCTGCGGGTCGCACACCCACACGCTGGTGCCCGAGCGCAGGAACGTCTACGTCTACGTCTCCTCGTACTCGCCCAGCGACACCTTCCCCGACTGCCAGCCGCCGCACGACGGCATCTCGATCATCAAGGTGCCGCGGTCCGCGCCGGAGCGCTCGGAGGTCATCGACTTCCCAGTGCTGTTCCCCGACGGCGGCAACCCGGGGAGCACCGGCAAGTCGGCCACGACCGGCTGCCACGACATCACCGCCTTCCCCAGGCTGGACATCGCGGCCGGCGCCTGCATGGGCGACGGCATCCTGATGGACATCTCCGACCCGGAGGAGCCGGAGGTCATCGACCAGGTGCGCGACTCCGAGAACTTCGCCTTCTGGCACTCGGCGACGTTCAGCAAGGACGGCGAGAAGGTCGTCTTCACCGACGAACTCGGCGGCGGCGTCGGCGCGACCTGCAACGAGGAGATCGGCCCGAAGCAGGGCGCCAACGGGATCTACGACCTGAGAGGCCGCGGCGAGAACGCCGATCTGGTCTTCCGCAGCTACTACAAGATCCCGCGACACCAGGCGGACACCGAGAACTGCGTCGCGCACAACGGCTCGCTGGTCCCCGTGGCCGGCGAGCGCGACATCATGGTGCAGGCCTGGTACCAGGGCGGCGTCTCGGTCTGGGAGTTCACCGACTCCCGCCGGCCGAAGGAGATCGCCTACTTCGAACGCGGCCCGCTGTCCGACACGGACCTCATCACCGCCGGCTCCTGGTCCGCGTATTACTACAACGGCTATGTCTACTCCAACGACATGGCCAAGGGCCTCGACGTCCTGAGGATCGACGACCCGCGCACCGACAGCGCGCGCTGGGTGCGGCTGAGTGAGCTGAACACGCAGACGCAGCCCGACTACCGCTGATCGGTACGCGCCGCTGATCCGCACGCACCGCCCGGCCGCATGCACCGCCGAGCCGTACGCACCGTTGGTCCGCGTACCGCTCGGTCGGTGCACCGGCGGTGGCCGCCACCCGCGGCTACCGCTGGTGCGCGGCCCGCACCGGCATCCCGTCGGAGGGCAGCACGCCCTTCGGCGGGACGCCGAGGTGCCAGTCCAGCCCGTAGCGCCGGAACAGCTCGCCGCGCAGCCGGTCGAGCGGCATCGGCACCCCCGGCAGCAGCAGCGCGAAGACCGCGCCCATGAGCTGCGCGCGCAGCATCGGATACTCCGTGTCCGGGGCGGGTGAGCCCCAGCGCGCCACGGTGTCGCGCAGCAGGTACGCCAGCCGCTGCTGCTCCGCGCACTGGATGAAGCCGTCCGCCTGCAGGATTCCGGCCATATGGTGACGCATGAGCACCGGGTGGTCCTGTGAGAGGCTGAGAATCGCGTCGATGGCGCGGGCCATCCGCTCCTGGCCGTCCTCCGTGTGCGGGGGCCGCTCCAGGGCGGAGCCGAGCGTAAGATGCATCAGCCGGTGCACGGCCGACTGCACCAACTGGCGTTTCCCGGGAAAGTAGTACGAGACGAGACCGCGTGCGGAACCGGCGCGTTCCGCGATGTCCCCCAAGGTCGTGCCCTCGAAGCCCCGTTCGTCGACCAGCTCCACCGTGGCCTGCAGCAGACGCTCCCGGGAACGGCGTCGGAGTTCTTCATTGACTGCGGGCCTGCGGGGGGACATCCTGTAACTCCTGCCTTCACTGGCTGTCAGCCAGTATACTCAGCGAGGCTTCCGGCACCGAGGTCAGCGCCTCGGGTGCCGGGGGAGCGGTGGGCTCGGGCGATGCGGGGGATCGCCCGAGCCCACCATGCCTCGGTGCGGAGAATTGTCCGCGACCCCCGGGAACCCCGGGTCCACGCCGGCCGTTCGACGGTGTGAGGCCCCGCGCTCCCCCGTCGCGGGGCCTCACCAATTGCCATGCCGGGGGTCGCGTACGGGAGGAAGGACATGCTGACACCGGGCAGCGAGGTCGAGGTCACGCTGGTCAAGCAGCTGCGACCGGGCCTGAGTTACCCGGCGGTCGTCCTCCGCGACGACGGAACCCACGCCGTCGTGCGCGCCCCCTGGGCGGGCCCGACGGAGCGCGACGCCGGCTACGTGCGGTTCGAGCGGGGCGACGTGTGGACCGAGC
The DNA here is from genome assembly GCF_059570575.1 of Streptomyces sp. CNX435. Taxonomy (NCBI): domain Bacteria; kingdom Bacillati; phylum Actinomycetota; class Actinomycetes; order Kitasatosporales; family Streptomycetaceae; genus Streptomyces; species Streptomyces sp. CNX435. The sequence continues at coordinate 429,123 of NZ_JCANTA010000002.1, forward strand.
ACTTCTGGCGCGACCGGTGGTACTCGGTCAAGGAGATCCACGACGCCGACGGCCACCTCAAGGGCTGGTACTGCGACGTAGCCCGCCCCGCCCGCGTCGACGACGACCGCGTCACCGTGCACGACCTGGACCTCGACCTCTGGCTCTCCGGCGACCGGCAGACCCTCCTCCGGCTCGACGAGGACGAGTTCGTCGCCAGCGGCCTGCCCGAGCGGGACCCCGGGACCGCCGCCCGCGCCCGCGCCGCGCTCGACGAGCTGGAGACGCTGGCCCGCGCCGGCCTCGACGAGCTGCTGGCCGCCTGACGTGGCCGGCAGCGACGTCGCCCGGCCGCTGCTCGACCGCTTCCGCGCCGCCCTGCGCGACGCCGTGCCGCTGACGGCGCTGTGGGCCCATGGCTCGCTCGCCCTCGGCGACTACCGCCCGTACCGCAGCGACCTCGACCTCATCGCCGTCGTCCGCGAGGACCCGGGCGCCGACCCCGCCGCCCGCCGGCGGCTGCAGGCGCTGCACAAGAAGCTGCACCGCGAGGTGCCGCTCGCCGCGAAGCTGCACTGCTCGTACATGGCCGCCGACCGGCTCGCCGGCGCCGCCCTCGACCACCTCACCTGGGCCCACGCCGAGCTGTACAGCCGCCCCGTCAGCCCGGTCACCCGCAGGGAGCTGCACAGCGGCGCGCTGGTGCTGCACGGCCCCCCGCCCGACGGGCTGCTGCCGCCGCTGCCGGACGAGGAGCTGACGGCGTACATCCGCAAGGACCTCGGTGAGTACTGGCTGCGGGCGACGGCCAAGCGGCGGCTGTGGCTGCGGGACGTATGGGTCGACCTCGGCCCGATCACCGTCGCCCGCGCCGGCGTCACCCTGCGCGAGGGCCGGCTGATCACCAAGGGCGAAGCCCTCGACGTGCTCGCCGCGAGCGGTGCCCCCGCGCGCCTCGTCGCCGACATCCGCGAACGGCGCTACGCCGAGCACCCCGCCCGTACCGCGCCGCACTGGCGGCTGCGCCGGGCCGCGCTGGCGCGGGCATACGTCCGCTCTCGCATCCCGGTCACGCTCGCGGAGCCCGGCGCCACCCCCTGACCTGGACCACTTGACACGCAAGGATGCCGGAGTCCAGGGTTCCGTCCCAACCCCCCGGCCCAGAACGGGAGTCACATGGCCGTCTACGTCTGCTCGCTCCTCGTCGACGAACCGCAGGTCATACCCGCCGGCGACGAGTACCAGATAGTCCGCTTCCCCTACGGTGGGAGCGAGTCGTTCGATGCCCACGGCATGCACCAGTCGGCCCAGCCCGACGGCGGGCAATCCTCCTACCCCGACCCCCGCTCCGGGCTGATCTGGCCCAGCCAGGAGGGCTGGGGGTCGCTGACGGCGCTGATGTACTGGGAGAGCGGCGACTTCACCGAGGTACGGGACCGGTTCGTCCGCGACCCGCTGAACCTGGCCGGCGGCGCCGACTCCACCGCGACCGAGGACCACGCCGGCACCCCCGGCGGCGAGTACCGCAACAAGCACCACGAGATCTTCGTCCGGCCGAGCACCCCGCTGGCGTTGCTCGTCCGCCACAACGGCAGCGCGAGTGCGCGGATCACACACGCCCAGTTCAAGCTGGCCATCCACCCCGCCGCGCAAATGCCGGTGATCGCTGGTTGAGCCGGCGCGGGGGGTCCCGGTGCTCCCACAGCTGTCAGCGAGGGGTCAGCCGACGAGCCCCAGCACCGGCCGCAGCCCGTCCGGCCGCTCGCCGGCCGGGAGGTGGTCCACCGGGAAGTAGCCGCACCCCAGCGCCGCGGCGCCGCCGTCGGCGCGCCGGTCGTCGCCGACCATCAGCACGTCCTGCGGCGCCCGCCCCAGCGCCTCGCACGCGGCCCGGAACAGCCGGGCGTCCGGCTTCTGCACCCCGTGCTCGTACGACAGCGTGTACGCGTCCACGAAGGCGTCGAGGCCGTGCGCCCGGAACACCGGCCGCAGGTCCCAGCCGATGTTGCTGACGACCCCCACCGCCACGTCGCGCTCCCGCAGCCCGGTGAGGACGTCCCGCGCGTCGGGGTACGGCTGCCAGGCCGGGGGCGTCATGTGCCGCTCGTACAGCGCGTCGTAGAGCCCGTCGGGCCACGGCAGCCGAACCAGCCGGGCCAGGCCCGTGTACGCGGCCCGGTGCCCCTCCGCGCTCTGGTCCCGGGTCCGCCACAGCGCCGCCAGCGACTCCGGTACGCGCTCGGGGAACCCGCCGCCGGGCAGCCCGCCCGCGCGCTCCAGCGCGGCGGCGTAGCGCGCGCACTCGGCGTCGTCGGCGGGCACGCCCGCGGCGTCGAGCACGGCGCGCAGCCAGCGCTCCGCCGGCTCGATCCGGAACAGTGTCCCGGAGAAGTCGAAGAGCACGGCCTTGGGGCTCATCCCCGCACCACCACCCGGTCCTCGCGCACGGCCGGGGCCACCGTGCCGTACGCCGCCGCCGCGAGCGCCGCGACCGCCGCGCCCATCAGGGCGCCGCCCACGACGTCGCTCGTCCAGTGCACCCCGAGCCACATCCGCGTGAAGCCCACGCCGGCCACCGACACGGCCGCCGCCGTCCACGCGGCGTACCTGAGGCCCGCGGGCACGCCGTCCGCGCGGCTCAGCACCCACAGCAGCAGCCCGCAGGCCAGCGCGACGGTCATGGCGTGCCCGGAGGGGAAGGCGCCGTGCGAGGCGGAGTCCACCGGGTCCGGCCACTTCGGCCGGTCGCGGCCGACCGCCGCCTTCAGGCCGTACTGCAGCACCCAGCCCACGGCCACCGCGCCGGCCAGCCAGAGCGGCAGCAGCCGCGCGCCGCGCCAGAGGAGCCAGAGGATCACGGCCAGCATGAGCAGCCGCATCGTCACCGTGTCCCAGATCCAGTCGGTCAGCACGCGGTTGGCCCGGGTCCAGCCGGGCTCGGAGACGGCGGCGGAGTGCAGCCGCCGGGCGATCCGCCCGTCGAGGTCCGTCAGCGGCTGCCAGGTCGCGGCCACCAGCACCGTCAGCAGGACGCTCGCGAGCGTGAGGGCGACGGCGGTGGTGCGGAGGGCGGGGGAGGGGTGGCGCGGTGCGGCGGCTGTCACGCGGCCGACCCTACGCGAGCGCGCTGAGCCCGGGGCCGAAAGCGACGAGCAGCGGCACCGCGGGCGCCAGCAGCGCCGCGACGGTCAGCCGCAGCCGGCGGGCCGGGGTGAACCGCGGCGCCGCCGCCAGCAGCCGGTCCACGCGCTGCGGGAGGTGGGCGTGGTGGCCGTGGCCGGGCCCGGGCCCGAACACGCCGCGCTCCTCGTTGAGTTCGACCAGCGCGGTGGCGAACGTCATCCGGCCGAAGCGGCGCGAGGCGACGTCGTCGGCGGCCAGCTCGCACAGCCGGTGCACCTCGTCGCGGAACGCCGTGAAGACCGGGACGCGCGGCACGCCCGCGAGCGCCCCCGCGCAATGCCGTAGCCAGTGGTGGCGGGCCCGGCTGTGCCCCTGCTCGTGCGCGAGCACGGCGTCGAGCTGGCGCCGCTTCAGCCGGCGCAGTGCGGCCGTGGTGATGACGAGCTGGGCCTGTCCGCCGGGCAGCCACCAGGCGTCCGGCCGCTCGCCCTCCAGCACCACCAGCCGCTCGGCGCCGGCGTCCTCGCCGGGCAGCAGCGGGGCGCGCCGGCGCAGCTCCTCGCGGCGCCGGCGGCGTTGCGCCCGGGCGGTACGGACCTCTCGTACGAACATCGCGGCCGTCCACAGCCCGCCCGCCGCCAGCGCCACGGCGAGCACGGCGGCCCACGGGGCGCCGGTGGTGCCGCCGTACGCGTCCCGCACCGCGGCCGGCGCCGGGGCGAAGACCCCGCTGTGCACCTGCGCCCAGGCCACGGCGGCGCTCAAGGACATGGCGAGCCCGCAGCACAGCAGCACGGCGGCGACGACGCACTGCCACACCCACAGCGCGAGCACCGGCTCGCGGTCCGCCCACGCGGCGCGGGTCAGCAGCCGGGGCGCGACCGTGGCGGTGAGGGCGGCGAAGGCCAGCAGCGTGAGCGGGATCACCATGTGATCAGCGTACGGAGCGGTGCCGCCGGCCGGTATGTGTGTGCCCGTGAAGTGACGGACGACACCGGGGAGTCAGAGGGTCAGGAGCATCGCGACCATGCCCGCACCCATGCAGACCCGGCAGGCGCCGGTCAGCTCCGGTCGCGCCGCCCAGCCGGCGCCCCCGGCCGCCGTCCCTCCGGCGACCGCGGCGATCGGCCGCAGCCCCCCGTAGAGCACGTATGGCACGTAGTACGCCAGCAGCGTCGCGGTGACGAGCGGCAGCCCGGCGGCGCCGTGTCCGCCGTGGTCCGCCGCGCCCATGGCCACCGCCATGTACACCATCGCCAACGCGCCGATCGCGTGGTGCAGGTGGTGCCCCGCGGTGCGCAGCGGCAGCAGGGCCCGTACGAACGCGGCGCCGAACACCGCCGCGAACGTCCCCGCCGTCCACGTCCCTGCCGTCCACGTCCCCGCCGTCCAGGTCCCCGGCAGTCCCGCGGGCAGCGCCATCGCCGCCATCCCCAGCCCCATCAGCGCGTCCCCGGCGGCGCCGCGCCGCTCCTCGGCGGCGACGGCCCGCATCCGCAGCAGACAGAGCCCGCCGACGGCCGCGCACAGCGCGGTCAGCAGCAGGCCGGCTAGCGGCGGTCCGTGCATCCGCGGGCCCCCTCGGACGACGACGGCGTCGGCCCCGCGGCACGACGGCGGGGACCGGCCGGCGCCGGCCCGGGTCGCAGGGCGCTTTCCGGCGGAAGGCTGCCCACGCCCGTACGCCCGCACGCGAGCGCACGGGCGCAAGAGCGGGCGCAGGGGAGCGCGCGGCGGCGGCTCAGGCGGTGAAGCGCACTGAGTGCTTCATCCCGGGGAGGTCCGTCACGACGCCCTGGAGCCCCAGGCCGCGGGCGAGCTTCAGCTCCTCGGGGGTGTTGACGGTCCAGGCGATGACCTTCAGCCCCGCCGCGTGCGCGAGGTCGGCCAGCTCCAGCGTCAGCCGCCGGATGTTCAGCGACAGCATCCCCGCGCCGACCTCGCGGGCGCGCTCGACCACCCCGAGCCCGTAGTGGCTGGCGACGAGCACCCGCGGCACGTCGGGCAGCAGCTCCCGCATCTCGGCCAGTGCCTCGTCGTGGAACGACAGCACCTCGACGCGGCCGGTGAGCTCGTGCGCGGTCATGGCGTCGGCGAGGGCCTGGGCCGCGGCGACGTCCTTGATCTCGACCTGCAGCGGGCCCTTCACCGCCTCGACGACCTCGTCGAAGGTGGGGATGCGCTCGCCCTCGCCCGCGTCCAGCTCGCGCAGCTCGGCGAGTGTGAAGTCGGCGACCGCGCCCTTGCCGTCCGTCGTGCGGTCCACGTCGGGGTCGTGCATGACGACCAGGTGTCCGTCCTTGCTCAGGTGCAGGTCGAGCTCGATGGCGTCCATGCCTTCGCGATCCGCGCGGATGAAGGAGCGGAGGGTGTTCTCCGGCTCGACACCCATCAACCCGCGGTGACCGATGGTCAGAAATGACACAGCGCTTTCGCCCTCCGTCGGCGGCCCGTCACAGACTGGCGCAAAGCCTAGGCCAATTCGGGGAGATCGACACCGGTCGTGCGGCGTCCCGACCGCGGGTCAGGGCCATGCCGGGAGCGGGGTCACCCGGAGGTGGGCGTGTCCGCCCGGGCGGCTGCGCTGACCCTCGTATGCGACAGATGACGGGAAGGACCAGGGGGTAAACCTCTGTTCGCCGGAAGATTTACGTTCCGTAGCCGTGGGGCTCGCAAGGTTTCCCGGAGGCCCGCTTGAGGGAGATCGTCCTGCAGCGATACGGTGGGGTGACAGGAAGTTCTTAACGTAGGAGTGGTCCATGACGGAAATTCTTGCTTCCGCAACCGCGGAAGGTGACGTTCTGTCCGCCGCGGACGCCCCACGCGTAGTCGAGCACCCCGCCTGGACACGGCTGAAGACCGCCGTCGAGGAGATCCGCCCCTGGCAGTCGAAGGACGGTTCCATCGATTTCGAGGCCGAGGGCGCCCCCGCGCGCCCCGCCGCCGAGGACGCCGTCGAGCGGGTCGCCGCCGCGGTCCGGGAGCTGTCCCCGCTGGTGCCGCACGACGCCGCCTACCACGACGCGGTCGTCGCCGACCTGCACAAGTGGGCCGCGGACGGCTTCGGCGTGCCCGACTTCCTGGACTCGGTGCTCGCCTTCCGCCCCACCGACCACCGCGCCGACGGGCTGCAGCACCTCGTCGTCTTTCCCATGTACACCCAGAACGGCAACCCGGACCGCAACGTCGAGGCCGTCGTCATCCGCGTCGTCTGGCCCGGCTGGCTCGCCGAACTGGAGCGCACCCGCTACGACAACCCCATGTTCCTCGGCATCACCTTCGAGGACTTCACCTCCGGGTACGACACGAACTCCGCCGTGCTCTTCCCCGAGACCATCGCCATGCGCGAGGTCCCGCCGCGCTTCACCTGGGGCGCCATCTTCTGCGACCGCGAGGCCGCCCGCTTCCGCCGGGTCGGCACCGCGGCGATCGAGGCCACCGGCCTCCGGCTGCCCGAGGAGGCTCTCGGGCTGCTCACCGACCAGGAGCGCGCCCAGCAGACCTTCGTGCTGTGGGACATGGTCCACGACCGCACGCACAGCCACGGCGACCTGCCGTTCGACCCGTTCATGATCAAGCAGCGGCAGCCGTTCTGGATGTACGGCATAGAGGAGCTGCGCTGCGACCTCACCGCCTTCCACGAGGCCGGCAAGCTCGCCGCCGACGGCTTCCCACAGGGCCGTGACGTGCAGTACACGGTGCTGATGGACCGACTGTTCCGCTTCCCCGTCACCGGCGAGCGCAACCGGAACTACGACGGCCTCGGCGGCCAGCTCCTCTTCGCCTACCTGCACAAGCACGACGCGCTGCGCTGGACCGACAACCGGCTGTCCGTCGACTGGGACCGGGCCCGTGAGGTCACCGGCCGGCTGCGCAACGAGATCGAGACGCTGTACCGCGAGGGCATCGACCGCCCGAAGCTGGTGCACTGGTTCAAGGCGTACGACCTGGTCTCCACCTACCTCGCCCCGCACCCCGGCTCCACCTGGGCCAAGGGCCCCGACGCACTCGACCTGGACAAGCCGCCGCGGAAACTCGTGGACGACGTGCTCCCCGACGAGTTTCCCCTCAGCATGTTCTATGAGGCCCTTGCCAAGAAGCTGCGCAAGGTGATCGAGTCGACACGGGGCATCACGGCCGAGACCGCCGACCGGGCGCAGGCCGCGTGACGGACCCCGCCGTCGGTAGGGCAGCCGAGGAGGAGATCGTCATGAGCCCCGGGGCACACGGCAGGAACGGAGGCGGCGGCGCGCTGGACGGAGCGGTCGTCGCCGTGGCAGGAGCGGCCGGGCCGGCGGGCCGGGCCACACTGCGGCGGCTGGCGGCGGCCGGCGCCGCCGTCGTCGGCTGCGACGCGGACGCCGAGCGGCTGGCCGAGGCCGTCGCCGAGGCACGGGACGCGGGCGGCGGCGTGACCGTCACCGGCGACACCGTCGACCTGCTCGACCCGGCCGCCGCGCGGGCCTGGGCCGAGCGCATCGAGAAGGACCACGGCCGCGTCGACGGCCTGGTCCACCTCGTCGGCGGCTGGCGCGGCTCGCGGTCCTTCGCCGCCACCGACCTCGGCGACTGGACCGTGCTGCACGACCTGCTCCTGCGCACCGTCCAGCACACCTCCCTCGCCTTCGACGAACCCCTGCGACGCAGCGACCGCGGCCGCTACGTCCTCGTCAGCGCCGCCGGCGCCAGCCGGCCGACCGCCGGCAACGCCGCGTACGCCGCCGCCAAGGCCGGTGCCGAGGCGTGGACGCTGGCCATGGCCGACGGCTTCCGCAAGGCCGGCCGGGCCGACGACCCGGACACCCCTGCCGCGGCGGCCGTCATCCTGGTGGTCAAGGCGCTGGTGAACGACGCGATGCGGCAGGCCAAGCCGGACGCGAAGTTCGCGGGCTTCACCGACGTGGACGACCTTGCCGGAGAGATCGCGGGAGCCTGGGACAGGCCCGCCAAGGAACTGAACGGGACCCGCCTGTGGCTCACACCCCAGCCATGACCGCGACGACCACGACGGCCGGGGGACACCCGCGGCACACCGACGCCAAGCGCCGCCACGACCCGGCGGCGCGCGGCTTCGCCAGCGACAACTACGCCGGCGCGCACCCGGCGATCCTCGCCGCCCTCGCCCTCGCCAACGGCGGCCACCAGGTCAGCTACGGCGAGGACGACTACACCGCCCACCTCCAGCACGTCTTCCGCGGCCACTTCGGCATGGACGCCGAGGTCTACCCGGTCTTCAACGGCACCGGGGCCAACGTCGTCGCGCTGCAGGCCGTGACCGACCGCTGGGGCGCGGTGATCTGCGCGGACACCGCCCACGTCCACGTCGACGAGTGCGGCGCCCCCGAGCGCGTCGGCGGGCTGAAGCTGCTGACCGTGCCGACGCCGGACGGCAAGCTCACCCCCGAGCTGATCGACCGCGAGGCACGCGGCTGGGACGACGAGCACCGCGCCATGCCGCAGGTCGTCTCGATCACCCAGGCCACCGAGTACGGCACGGTCTACACCCCGGACGAGATCCGCGCGATCTGCGAGCACGCGCACCGCCGCGGCATGCGCGTCCACCTCGACGGGGCCCGGATAGCCAACGCGGCGGCGTCGCTCGACGTGCCGATGCGCGCGTTCACCAACGTCGTCGGCGTCGACATCCTCTCCTTCGGAGGCACCAAGAACGGCATGCTCCTCGGCGAGGCCGTCGTCGTGCTCGACCCGGACGCCGTGCGCGCGATGAAGCACCTGCGCAAGCTGTCGATGCAGCTGGCCTCCAAGATGCGCTTCGTCTCGGCCCAGTTCGAGGCGCTCCTCGCCAAGGACCTGTGGCTGCGCAACGCCCGCCACGCCAACGCCATGGCCCGCCGCCTCGCCGACGGGGTACGCGACGTCGACGGCGTGGACGTGCTGCACCCCGTGCAGGCCAACGGCGTCTTCGCCCGGCTGCCGCACGACGTGTCCCTGGCGCTGCAGAAGGACTTCCGCTTCTACTTCTGGGACGAGGCGGACGGCGTGGTGCGCTGGATGTGCTCCTTCGACACCACGGAGGAGGACGTCGACACCTTCGCCGCCGCCGTCGCGGAGGAAATGCGGAGGACGTAGCCGCCGTATGCCTATACGCTCCTCCGCATGGAACTCCATCAGGAGCGAGCCGACCTGTCCGACTACCTCGCCGCCGACGCGGTCGTCGACCACGGGCACCCGCTCGTGGTCGAGACCGCGTACCGGCTGCGCGAGGTCGCGGAGGAGCCGGTGGCGTACGCCAAGGGCGCCTACGAGTTCGTACGCGACACGATCCCGCACTCCAACGACGCCGGGGACCTGCGCGTCACCTGCCGCGCCTCGGACGTGCTGAAGGCCCGCACCGGGATCTGCTACGCCAAGGCCCACGCCCTCGTCGCCCTGCTGCGCGCCCAGGACATCCCGGCCGGCTTCTGCTACCAGCACCTCGGCGTGCTGCACGGCCTGGTCGCGCTGCGGCTGCCCGGACGCGACTGGATCCGGCAGGACCCGCGGGGCAACAAGCCGGGCGTGGACGCGCAGTTCCGCCTCGCCGGCGAGCAGCTGGCCTTCGCCTCCGACCCGGACGCCGGCGAGTACGACGACCCGCTGGTCCGCGCGGTGCCCCACCCGGCTACGCTCGAAGCGCTCCGCACGGCCGCCGACCGCCGCCACCTGGACCGCATCCTGCCCACCGCCCTGTGACCGGCCGGCCCCCCGTCCCCGCCGCCACCCCCGTCCCTACGTCCACCATGTCCACGTCCCCCGCACACCCACCCAAGGGTAGGCCGCGCCACTGACGAACAGCCGTCCGGCGAACCGCCCGTGAGCCGCCTCCCCGGCCCCCGAACGCCATCCCGAAGCCCGACCCCCGCCCCCGGATCCCGCCCCCGATCCCCGCCCTCCGGCCCCGAACCGCAGAAGGAACGCATGACCCTCCGCACCCACGTCTCCGACGAGGTACGCACCCTCGCCCCCGGCTTCGCCCACGTCGCCGTCGTCGCCCGCGGTCTCGTCGGCGGCCCCAGCGACGCCGCCGGCGCCGCGCTCCTCGACGACGCCGCCCGCCGGCTCACCGAGCGCCTCGGCGGCACCCCGCCGCAGCAGGACCCGCACATGCAGGCGTGGCGGGCCGCGTACGCCGCCTTCGGGGCCAAGCCGTCCAAGTTCCGCAACTCCGCCGAGGCGCTGGCCCGCCGCGCCCTCGGCGACGCCGGCCTGCCGCGCATCAACCGCCTGGTCGACATCTACAACGCCGTCAGCGTCGCCCACCTCGTGCCCGTGGGCGGCGAGGACACCGACCGCATCGACGGCGACATGCGGCTCATCCGCGCCACCGGCGAGGAGCGCTTCGACGACGAGCACCCCGAGCCCGGCGAGGTCGCCTGGCGCGACGACGAGGGCGTGACCTGCCGCCGCTGGAACTGGCGCCAGGGTGTGCGCACCCGGCTCACCGAGGAGTCGGCGAACGCGCTCTTCCTGCTGGAGCGGCAGGAGCCCATGACGTACGAGGAGCTGACCGCGGCGGCCGAGGAGCTGGCCGAGGCACTGCAGAAAAGCTCGCCCGGGGCGACGATCGAGATCCGCGACCCGGCCTGAAGCGCCCCTTCCACCCTGAACTTCACGCTCCCTCAGTCGCGGGTGAGGGGTTCAGGGTGAGTGCAGAGGCGCACCGGCCGAAACCGCGGCCGAGCTGCGTCTACGTCCCGCGCCCCGCCGCGGCTCAAGTCCCCGGCGCCGGCGCGCTGCCGCCCAGGTGCGCCGGCTGCCACCAGCCGTCCCCGTGGCCCCGCGGCCGGTCCGGGTAGGCGCCCTGCGCCGTCTCCAGCAGCTCCTGGATCCGCAACTTCAGCCGCTCCGTGAGTTTCTCCGCGTCCTCGTGGCCGCCGTCCTCGTGTCCCACAGGCGCCTCCGCGACCCCGTCCCCGGTCGGCACCGGCGCACCCAGCCGCAGCGTGACCGGCAGGTGGTTCCGCCCGAAGTCGCGCGGGCGCCCCTTGGTCCAGATCCGCTGCGTCCCCCACACCGCCATCGGCAGCAGCGGCACCCCCGCCTGTTGCGCCAGCCGTGCGGCGCCCGACTTGAACGACTTCAGCGTGAACGACTGCGAGATCGTCGCCTCCGGGAAGACCCCGACGACCTCGCCCGAGCGCAGCGCCCGCAGCGCGTGCGAGAACGCCTGCGCGCCCTGCGCGCGGTCGACCGGGATGTGCTTCATCGCGCGCAGCAGCGGACCGGAGACGCGGTGGCGGAAGACCGACTCCTTCGTCATGAAGCGCACGAGCCGCTTCGCCGGCCGGGCCGCGTAGCCGCAGAAGACGAAGTCCAGGTAGCTGATGTGGTTGCTCACCAGGACGGCGCCGCCGCGGCGCGGGACGTGCTCCTCGCCCTTGAGGTCGATGCGCAGGTCCATCGCCTTGAAGGCGGTTCTGCACAGGCCGACGACGGGCGGGTAGACGAGGTCTGCCATGCCGGGGCCGATCCCTTCTCCGGCCCGGAGGGTCAGGTGCTCCCGGCGGAAATTACGCGTGCGTAGGTACGTACTCCCGAATCGTGCACGACGCGCGCGTTCCGCGCCAGACCCACCCCTGCGGCGTGACGGGATCTTGCCATCCCGCCCGCGGCGGTGCTGCATGCTGGAGTGCATGGCGGACGGCGGGGCGGAGCGACTGACGGCGGTGGACCTGGGCGCGCGGGGGCTGGGGGGGCGGGCCACCCTCGTGCAGTTCTCCAGCGCCTTCTGCCGCCCGTGCGCGGCCACGCGGCGCATCCTCGCGGACGTGGCGGACATGGTCGCGGGCGTGGCGTACGTGGACGTGGACGCCGAGAGCCACCTCGGCCTCGTACGCAGGCTGGCCGTGGAGCGGACGCCGACCGTGCTGGTGCTGGACGCGGACGGCCGGGTGGTGCGCCGGGGCACGGGCCCGCCGCGCAAGGCGGACGTCATCGCCGCGCTGGGGGCGGCGGTGTCCGGGGAGCCGACGGCGCCCGCCCCCGCACCCGCCTCAGCATCCGGCCCCGCATCCGCCTCAGTAGGAAATGTCACAGCCGAGCGGCCTTGAACGATGGGTGAACGCACCGGTGTACTGGCGAGTAATAAACTGGACGGCGACCACCGGATACGCCCGGTGGCAGCCGTGGATGGCGCCTATGCTGCCAGCACGGCAGTGTCTCGATACGAAGCGGTAGGAGAGCCGGCGTGAGCTTGAGGATCATTGTCTGTGTGAAGTACGTGCCCGACGCCACCGGCGACCGGCACTTCTCCGATGACCTGACCACCGACCGCGAGGCCGTCGACGGCCTGCTGTCCGAGCTGGACGAGTACGCGGTCGAACAGGCCCTGCAGATCTCCGAGGCCGCGGACGATGCGGAGATCACGGTGCTGACCGTCGGTCCCGAGGACGCGCGCGACGCGCTGCGCAAGGGCCTGTCCATGGGCGCGGACAAGGCCGTGCACGTCGAGGACGACGACCTGCACGGCACCGATGTGATGGGCACCTCGCTGGTTCTGGCCAAGGCCGTCGAGCACGTCGGGTACGACCTCGTCGTCTGCGGCATGGCCTCCACCGACGGCACCATGGGCGTGCTGCCGGCGATCCTGGCCGAGCGCCTCGGCGTGCCCCAGGTGACCCAGCTCTCCGCCGTCGCCGTGGCCGACGGCAAGGTCACCGGGCGCCGCGACGGCGACGCCGCCAGCGAGCAGCTGGAGGCGGCGCTGCCGGCCGTGGTGTCCGTGACCGACCAGTCGGGCGAGGCCCGTTACCCGTCGTTCAAGGGCATCATGGCGGCGAAGAAGAAGCCGGTGGAGACCCTCGACCTGGACGACCTGGGCATCGACGCCGAGGAGGTCGGCCTGGCGGGTGCCTGGACGAAGGTCGAGGACGCCGCGAAGCGCCCGCCGCGCACCGCCGGCACGATCGTCAAGGACGAGGGCGAGGGCGGCAAGCAGCTCGCCGAGTTCCTCGCGGGCCAGAAGTTCATCTGAGCCCCCGCACCCCCTTCGCCGTTACGCCTTCCGCCCTCGTACCGCAGGAGAACGAGATCCATGACTGAAGTCCTCGTCTACGTCGACCACGTCGACGGCGCCGTGCGCAAGCCGACGCTGGAGCTGCTGACCCTCGCCCGCCGGCTCGGTGACCCGGTCGCCGTCCACTTCGGCCCCGGCGTCGACACCGCGGCGCCCGTGCTCGCGGAACACGGCGCGACGCGCGTACTGACCGCCGACGCCGCCGAGTTCACCGACTACCTCGTCGTGCCGAAGGTCGACGCGCTGAAGGCGGCGTACGACGCCGTGCGGCCCGCCGCCGTGCTGCTGCCGTCGTCGGTGGAGGGCAAGGAGATCGGCGCCCGCCTCGCCGTGCGGATCGGCTCCGGCATCATCACCGACGCCGTGGACGTCGAGGCCGGCGATGGGGGCACCGCCCAGGGCGAAGCCTCTGGGGGAGGCCCGGTCACCACGCAGGCCGTGTTCGCCGCCGCGTTCACCACCCGGTCGCGCGTCTCGCGCGGCACCCCGGTCATCACCGTGAAGCCCAACTCCGCCGCCCCCGAGGCCGCCCCGGTCGAGAGCGCCGTGGAGCAGCTCACGGTCGGCTTCGGCGAGTCGGCGACCGGTACGAAGGTCGTGGGCCGGACCGCGCGCGAGTCGACGGGCCGCCCCGAGCTGACCGAGGCCGCGATCGTCGTCTCCGGCGGCCGGGGCGTCAACGGCGCCGAGAACTTCCACCTCATCGAGGCGCTGGCCGACTCCCTCGGCGCGGCCGTCGGCGCCTCCCGGGCGGCGGTCGACGCCGGCTGGTACCCGCACTCGCACCAGGTCGGCCAGACCGGCAAGACGGTCTCCCCGCAGCTGTACATCGCCGCCGGCATCTCCGGCGCGATCCAGCACCGGGCGGGCATGCAGACGTCGAAGACGATCGTGGCCGTGAACAAGGACAACGAGGCGCCGATCTTCGACCTCGTGGACTACGGCGTGGTCGGCGACCTCTTCGCGGTGGTCCCGCAGCTGACCGAGGAGGTCAAGGCCCGCAAGGGCTGAGCGGCGGGGCTACCCGCCCGCAGTTGCGAACGTCGCGAAGGGCTCGCGGTGCCGCTTGTGCGGCGCCGCGGGCCCTTTTCGCGTGCGGCCGTCGTCCGCCCGACGTCATGGTGTGGGCCGTACGGTGCGTGGGAGGATGCGGCGCATGAGCGGGAGCGGTAGCGCGAGCCCGTACGCCTGGCTGCCGCGGGGTGCACGGGAGTGGAGCCCGCCGGGCGGCGGCGTGCCGGGGACTTGGCCGCGGTTCACCGTGGCGTACGCCCTGCTGGTGCTGCTGCGCATCACCGGTGACGTGCCGGTGCCGTGGCTGCTCGGGGCGGCGGCGGTCGTGGGGGCCGCGAGCGTGGCGGGGTACTGGCTGCGTCGGCGCTGCGTCCGGCCGCGGGGCGGCAGTTGGGTGGTGCTGGAGGCCGGTTCCGCGGCGCTGGTGGTGCCGGGCGGCGCGGCCGGGGCGGCGGTGCGTACGACGGTCGCGGCGGGCGGCCGGGTCCTGGGCGGGGCGGACGCGGCGGCGGCGGTGCGCGGGGCGGCGGAGCTGCTGCGCACGGCGGAGCGGGACCCGGGGGCGCTGGCGGTGGTCGGCGCGGGGCGGGAGGAGGACGGCGGGGCGCCGTACGTCGTCTGCGACGAGCAAGCGGCCTTCGTGCTACGGGCTCACGCCCCCCGCGGTCCGGGCGCGGGCGGGCCGGGCGCGGGCGGGCCGGGCCGAAAGGCGGAACGGGGCGCGGGGCGCGACCGCGGCGCCACCGTCGGCGCCCGGCAGCGGCGGCTGCTCGCCGACGTGGCCGGGGAGTTGGGCGCCGAGGTGCCGCCGGCGGACGGCACCGGCCGCCCCGGTGACGTACCGGACCCGCTGTCTCCGGCCGGACGGGCCGCCCGGTCGCTCGCGGCGACGGCCGCCGCTGCCGCCGGCGCTCCCCTGCCGGACACGGATCCGCCCGTACGCGACCTGCCCTGGCCCCCGCACCAAGCCGCCGCCGCGACGGCGGACAGCGCACTGCGCCTGGCGACGCTCGCGGTGCCCGTCGCCCTGTGGATCGCCTGGTTCGCCGACGCCTTGTCCTGAGGGGCCCGCGGGTCGCACCGGCACTCGGTCTTCCGGCGCGGATCACCCGGCGGAGACCTTGTGGACGGCGGTGTCGTCAGGACTCAGCCGCCGCCCGTCCGCCGACAGCACCTCCAGCCCGCGCAGGCGCCGCCCCTCGCGCCGGTCGACCAGCTCCGAGTGCGGTTCTCCGGGGGCGAAGAAGTTCTGTTCGCCCCACTGCCGCAGCGCCACGATGACGGGGAAGAGCGCCTCGCCCTTCCGCGTCAGCACGTACTCGCGGTAGGCGCTACCGTCCGCGGCGGGGACGGAAGCGAGGACACCACCGTCGACGAGGGTGCGCAGCCGCGCGGTGAGGATGTTCTTCGCCACGCCGAGGCTGCGCTGGAACTCGCCGAAACGCCGGCTGCCGTCGAAGGCGTCCCGCACGATCAGCAGCGACCACCAGTCGCCGATCGCGTCCACCGACCGGGCGACGGGGCATTCGCTGTCGTCGAAGCGCGTCCTGGCCACCATGGCGTTCCTCCCTCGTGATGGTTGCAACATGCTACCAAGCAAGGTTACCGTCACGACTGGTAGCAAGATGAAACCAGAAGCGAAGGGGAGTGCTCATGCCCGGCAGGGGTGAGGCCGCGACGCGACAAGCCGAGGCCCGTGGTGCGGAGGAACCGGTCCTGTCCCGCGGCGTCGTCATGCTGTTCGCCGTCGCCTGTGGAGCCGCGGTGGCCAACGTCTACTTCTCCCAGCCGCTCCTGGTGGCCATGGGCGACGACCTGGCCATGAGCCCGGCGCTCGTCGGCGGCATCGTCACGCTCACCCACGTCGGGTACGGGTTGGGGCTCTTCCTCCTCGTGCCGCTGGGCGACATGGCCGACCCCAGACGGCTCGTCGTGGCCCAGTTGCTGCTGCTGGCGGCGGCGCTGACCGTGGTGGCCGCCGCGCCCACGGCAGCGGTGCTCCTCGCGGGCATGGCCGTGATGGGGCTGCTCGCGGTCGTCACGCAGACGCTGGTGGCGTTCGCCGCGTCGCTGGCCCCGCCCGCCGCGCGCGGGCGGGTCGTCGGGCTGGTCACCGGCGGCGTGGTCATCGGCATCCTGCTCGCCCGTACCGTGTCCGGCGTCGTGGCCGATCTCGCCGGCTGGCGCTCCGTCTACCTCGCCTCGGCGTCGCTCACCGCCCTGCTCTCCCTGGTCCTGCACCGCGTGCTGCCGCGCCGCGGCGGCGCCCCGCCGGCGCCCCTGCGCTACGGGCTACTCCTGCGCTCCACCGTCACCTTGTTCGTACGGGAACGACTGCTGCGCCGCCGGGCGCTGTTCGGTCTGCTGATCTTCGCCGCGTTCAGCACCCTGTGGAGCAGCGTCGCGCTGCCGCTCAGCGGGGCCCCGTACCACCTGTCCTCCAGCGCCATCGGGCTGCTGGGGCTGGTCGGCGCCGCGGGCGCCCTGGCCGCGTCCGCGGCGGGCCGGCTGAACGACCGGGGGCTCTCCGGACGGACCACGGGCATCGCCCTGGGGCTGCTCGCCGTCTCGTGGTTGCCCCTGGCGTTCACCCGCAGCTCGCTCTGGGCGCTGGTCGCCGGGGTGATCCTGCTCGACCTCGCCGTGCAGGCGGTCCACGTCACCAACCAGACCCTGATCTACGCACTCCGCCCCGACGCGGGCAGCCGCCTCATCGGCGGCTACATGGTCTTCTACGCGGTCGGCAGTGCCACCGGCGCCATCGCCGCGACCTCCCTCTACGCGGCGGCCGGATGGGGCGCCGTCTGCGCACTGGGCGCCGGGTTCAGCGGCCTGGGGCTCGCGCTGTGGCCAGGCACCCGGCGCGACGCTCCGGGTGTCCGTCACGTGTGATCGCGCGCCGTCCGTTGACGCGCCCCGGGTGCCCGGATACGTTCGCTTCAACGTTTTGTTGAACAATGGGAGGGTGCGCGGTGGTGCAGGACGACTCGGCCGCGACGTCGATCGGCGCCCCCGCGCGGGCGCGGATCGCCACCGCCCTCGCCCCTGTCGACGCCGAGCTGGCCCGCCGCTATCCCGGCGACCCCGGCACCCGCCAGCCTGTGCACACCGTCTACGTCCCCGGCGACGCCTTCGGCGCCCGTACCGTGCGGGAGTGGGGCCGGCAGGCGCTCGACGCGCTGGACGCGCACGCGCCCGATGCCGGCGCGTTCGCCGCCGTGGTCGGGCTGCCCGCCCAGGCGGCGGGGGAGGTGTACGACCGGGTGCGGGCCAAGCTGGTGCGCGAGCCGGTCGAGGACCTGCGCATCGACTTCGAGGACGGCTACGGGCCGCGCCCCGACGACGAGGAGGACGCCGCCGCCGTGGCCACCGCCCGGGTGGTCGCCGACGCCGTCGCCGGTGGCGGCGGGCCCCCGTACGTCGGGATCCGCGCCAAGTGCCTGGAGGCCGCCGTCCGGGACCGCGGCATCCGCACACTCGACCTCTTCCTCACCGCGCTGCTGCGGGCCGGCGGCGGCGTGCTGCCGGACGGGCTGGTGCTGACGCTGCCGAAGGTCACGTACCCGGAGCAGGTGAGCGTGCTGGCCGAGCTGCTGGGGGAGTTCGAGCGGGTGCACGGGCTCGCGGCCGGCCGCCTCGGGTTCGAGATCCAGATCGAGACGACGCAGGCGATCCTCGGCGCCGACGGCCGCGCCACGGTCGCGCGGATGATCGACGCGGCCGGGGGGCGGGCGACGGGGCTGCACTACGGCACGTTCGACTACAGCGCGGCGTGCGGGGTGAGTGCGGCGTACCAGTCGATGGACCACCCGGTGGCGGACCACGCGAAGGCCGTGATGCAGGTGGCCGCGGCGGGCACGGGCGTACGGCTGTCGGACGGGTCGACGAACGTGCTGCCGGTGGGGGACACGGCGCGGGTGCACGCGGCCTGGCGGCTGCACTACGGGCTGGTGCGGCGGTCGTTGGCGCGCGCGTTCTACCAGGGGTGGGACATGCATCCGGCGCAGCTGCCGACGCGCTACGCGGCGGTGTACGCGTTCTGCCGGGAAGGGCTGGACACGGCGTGCGCCCGGCTGGCGGCGTACGCGGAACGCGGGCGGGGCCCGGGCGCGGGCGGCGGGGCCGGCGACGTACTGGACGAGCCGGCGACGGCGCGGGCGCTCAGCGGCCACCTGCTGCGGGGCCTGGACTGCGGGGCGGTGGACGCGACGGAGGTCACCGAGCGGACGGGGCTGGCGCGGGCGGAACTGCACGCGCTGGCGGGGCGTTCACCGCAGGGCTGAGCGCGGGCGGCGCCGCGGCGTCGTGTGCCAGCGACCGCGTCGGCTTCTCACCGTGGGGTCCAGCCCCCGCCATCGAGCCTCCCCGTGTCGTCCCCGCCGCCGCCGCACGTCGCTCGGCGGCGTCGTCGGGGACGGTCATGTCGGTGGCGACCAGGCGCTTGCGGGTCACGACGCCGCCTCCCGGAGCAGCCCGCGGCGGGCGAATCCGGCGTACAGCTCCCGTATGCCCGCCTGCCAGGGCGGCGCCTGCTCGCTGGTGGTGACCGTGTTGCGCAGGGCGCCGAGCAGCGGGGAGGAGATCTCCACGAGGTCGCCCTCGCGGTGGGTGAAGCCGCTGCCGGGGGCGCCGCGGTCGGCGGTGGGCGCGAAGAGCGTGCCGGTGAAGAGCACCACGCCGTCGGGGTACTGGTGGCGGCGGTTCACGGCCTGCGCGACCAGGGTCTCCAGCGGGCGGCTGATGCGCGCCATGTCGGAGGAGTCGCGCAGCGAGAAGCCGTCCTCGCCCTGCACCGACAGACCGATCGTCGCCTCGCGTACGGAGTCGACGGTGAAGCCGTCGCCGACGAGGCGGACGAAGGGGCCCAGCGCGGTGGAGGCGTTGTTGTCCTTCGCCTGCGGCAGCAGCAGGGCGCTGCGGCCCTCGACGTCGCGGAGGTTCACGTCGTTGCCGAGGGTGACGCCGGCGATGCGGCCGTCGGAGGCGACGACGAGGACCAGTTCGGGCTCGGGGTTGTTCCACTCGGAGACCTCGGCCACGCCGACCCGGGCCCCGTACCCGACGGCGGACAGCACCGGGCCCTTGGTGAAGATCTCCGCGTCCGGCCCGAGGCCGACCTCCAGGTACTGCGACCACAGGCCCTGCTCGCGCAGCCACGCCAGCAGCTCGACGGCCTCGGGGCTGCCGGCCCGTACCGTCTCCAGCCGGGTGCCGAGCCGGGCGCCGATCTGCGCGCGGACGTCGTCGGCCGCGGCGGCGACGCCGCCGGCGCGCTCCTCGATGACCCGCTCCATCATGCTGTCCGCGAATGTGACCCCGGCCGCCTTGAGGACCTGCAGGTCCACCGGCGCTAGCAGCCGCGGCCGGGCCTGGTCCCCGGCGGCGGTGGCGGCCAGCACCTCGGCGAGCGGCCAGCGGCGGCCTGCCGCGGCGGCGCGGACGCGGGCGCCGGCGTCGGGGTGTTCCAGCAGGTCGGAGACGGTCGGGCCGAGGGCGGTGACGTCGACGAGGGTGTCGCCGCGGACGGTGACCAGGCTCGGGCCGCCGTCGGCGGGGTCGATCAGGCGGCCGACCAGCAGGGCGGCGTCGGCGTCGGCCGGCAGGACGTCCGCGGGGGAGGAGGGGATCTCACGAAGAGCCATGCGGATCCGGCCTTTCTGTGCACGCGGTGGGTGCTCATATTGACTTCGTATGATGATCGGACCATAGTGGGGCCATGGCTCAGTCGCAACCCCCGGAATCCATCCCGCCGGGGTCGCCGCCCCGGCCGCCGGCCGGTGGCCGCGTGCCGCCCCGCCCGCCCCGCCTCTCCGCGGTCGTGGCCGAGCAGATCCAGCACGACCTGCTGGCCCGGGGCATGCAGCCCGGTGACCGGCTGCCCACGGAGCCGCAGCTGGTCGAGCGGTACGGGGTGAGCCGGACCGTCGTCCGGGAGGCCGGGCGGATCCTCGACCAGCGCGGGCTGGTGGATATCCGGCCGGGCCGCGGCATGGTCGTGGCGCGGCCGGACGGCTCGGCCGTCGCCCGGCACTACGCGCTGATGCTGGGCATGAACGCCGCGACCTTCCCGCAGCTGATGGAGACCCGGCTGACCATCGAGGTCGAGGTCACAGCGCTGGCCGCCGACCGGCGCGGGGAGGCGGACCTGGCCGAACTGCGGGCGTGTCTGGCGCGTACGGAGGAGAGCCCCGGGGACTACGAGACGTGCCTGGAGGCCGACATCCAGTTCCACGAGGCCGTCACCCGGGCCAGCGGGAACCCGTTCTTCTCCTGGTTCATGGACCCCGTCAACGCCTGCCTGCGGGAGTCCTACCGCGACTCCTTCCCCTATCTCTCCAGCCTGCCCCAGACTATCAAGGAGCACGGGGCGATCCTCCAGGCGATCGAGGACCGCGATCCGGACGCCGCCCGGCGCGCGGCGCGCCGGCACCTGGAGCGGGTCCGGTCCGAGGGCGCCAAGCTCGTCCCCCGGGCGCCGGGCCGGGAGGAGTGACCCGGGGAGGCGTCGCCTCGCGTGGGCGGCGCTCCGCCGGACCGTCAGCCGGCCGGTGGCAGCTCGCCGGAGCCGCGGGCGACCAGCCGCGTGGGCAGCACCAACCGCTCCGGGTCGCCGACCGCGCCGTCGAGCCGCTGGAAGAGCCGGGTGGCCGCGCGCCGGCCCAGCTCCGCGGGGTCCTGGGCGACGACGGTGATGCCGGGGGAGAGCAGGTCCGCCATCTCGAAGTCGTCGAAGCCGACCAGCGCCACGGGCCGCCCGCCCGCCGTGAGCGTCCGCACGGCGGTGACGGTGACCCGGTTGTTGCCGGTGAACAGGGCGGAGACCGGATCCGGCCCCGCCGCCATCCGCAGGCACTCCGCCGCCACCCGGGCCGGCTCCGTACTGCCCAGCGAGGTCCACGCCCCGGCCACCGGCAGGCCGGCGTCGGCCATCGCCGATCGGTAGCCGCGCAGCCGCTCGGCGGCGGTGTGGATGCGGGGGTGGTCGCCGATGAAGCCGATACGGCGGTGCCCGTGCCCGACGAGGTGCTCGACCGCGCGGCGGGCGCCGCCGTAGTTGTCGGACAGCACGGTGTCGGCGCTGATCCGCCCCGGCGGCCGGTCGACGAAGACGGCGGCCACGCCCGCGGCCAGCTCCGGTTCCAGATAGCGGTGGTCGGTGCTGGCCGGCACGACCACCAGCCCGTCCACCCGCCGCGCGCACAGCGCGAGCACCAACTCCTCCTCGCGGCCCGGGTCCTCGTCGCTGGAGCCGTGGATGAGCAGCGAGCCGTGCGCGCGGGCGACGTCCTCGACGGCCCCGCTCAGCGGTGCGTAGAACGGGTCGGCCAGGTCCTCCAGCACCAGCCCGACGGTGGCGGTGCGGCCCTTGCGCAGGATGCGGGCGCTGTCGTTGCGGCGGAAGCCGAGCGCGTCGATGGCGTCCCTGACCCGCCGCTCGGTCTCCTGCGTGACGCCGGGCTCGCTGTTGACCACCCGCGAGACGGTCTTGAGGCCGACGCCCGCGCGGGCGGCGACGTCCTTCATCGTCGGGCGGCTGCCGTAGCGGGGCCGCTGCGAGCCGGGGAGGTGATCGGGCACGTGCCCGATGATAAGGGCTAGACAACGTTGTCACGATCCGGGCAGACTGATCGCGGACCGCATCCGCCGCCCGACCCGCACCTCCAGGAGACGCCACGATGGTCGCCGCCAAGCCGACCGAGCTCGTCGCCGCGCTCGACATCGGCGGTACGAAGACCGCCGCGGCCCTGGTCGACGCCGGCGGTCGGCTGCTCGCCCGGGCCCAGCGCCCCACGCCCGCCGACGCGGACGGCGAGGCGGTCATGGCCGCCGTGGCCGGGGTGCTGCGCGAGCTGGCCGCCGCCGACCCCGCCGGCTGGGCGCGTGCGACCGCCGTCGGCATCGGCAGCGCCGGCCCCGTGGACGCCCCGGCGGGCACCGTCAGCCCCGTCAACATCCCCGGCTGGCGCGACTACCCGCTGGTGGCCGCCGTGCGCGAGGTCACCGGCGACCGGCCGGTGGTGCTCGTCGGCGACGGCGTCGCCATGGCCGCTGCCGAGCACTGGCAGGGCGCGGCCCGCGGCCGGTCCGCGGCGCTGTGCATGGTCGTCTCCACCGGCGTCGGCGGCGGGCTGGTCCTGAACGGCCGGCCGTACCCCGGTCCCACCGGCAACTCCGGCCACATAGGCCACATCGCCGTCGACTTCGACGGCGACCCGTGCCCCTGCGGCGGTCGCGGCTGCGTCGAGCGGATCGCCTCGGGCCCCAACATCGCCCGCCGCGCCCTCGCCGCCGGCTGGACTCCCGGCCCCGACGGCGACGACACCGCCGCCGGCGTCGCGGCGGCGGCCCGCGCCGGCGACCCCGTGGCGCTCTCCTCCTTCGACCGGGCCGCGCAGGCGCTCGCCGCGGGCATCGCCGCCACCGCGACGCTGGTCGAGATCGAGGCCGCGGTGGTCGGCGGCGGCGTGGCGGCGGCCGGCGAGCTGCTGTTCGCGCCGGTGCGGCAGCACCTGAAGGCGTACGCCGCGCTGTCGTACGCCGCGGACGTGGAGGTCGTCCCGGCGCACCTCGGCACGGACGCGGGTCTGATCGGCGCCGCCGCCGCGGCGGCGCAGAAGCTGGACCTGCGGAGGTTCACCGCGCCCGGCTGACGGCCGGGGGCGGTGCGGGGCGGCGGCCCGGCGCGTAGGGCAGCGGTGCTGCCGGGCCGGTGCCCCATGGGCGGGTGCGGCGCCGCGTGCGTCAGGCGCGACGGCGCACCCGCCTTCCTGCGCCGGTGCGTTACGGGGCGTCAGCAGCCGAACCGCGCGTTCGCCCAGTCGGCGTGGTCGTAGTCCATGCCGTCGCCGCCGTCGGTGACGACCAGCCGCACGGACTCGGCGCCGCCGATGTCCGCGGAGAGCGGCTGCGCCGGCTCGTCGTTCGTCAGCACGCCGGACTCCGCGGCCTTGGCGCCGTCGGCCCATACCTCGAAGGCCACCGAGCCGTTGCTCCCGGACTCGTCGTCCAGCCCGACCTCGGCGCTGAAGGTCTCGCACTCCTTTCCGGCGTAGAACCCGATGTCGCTGACGGCGTGCACGCCCAGGCCCTTGGCGTACGTCTGGCCGCCGATGGTCAGCGGCGCGCCGTCGCCCGCCTCCTGCTCGCCGACGCTGGTGTCCCGCTCCACCGGACCCCAGCCGTTGCCGGCCTCCAGCCACTCCCAGTCGCTGGCGTACGTCGTCCCCGCGGGCGGGCTCGCGACCACGTACGCCGCGCTCGCCGAGGTCAGGGACACGCCCTTGCCGGACGGCGCGGAGTACGCGGCGGTCAGCGGAAACTCCTGCCGGCCGGTCGCGGCGTCCGCGGGGGCGGTGACCTGCCAGGTGGTGGTCAGTGTGCCGCCCGGCTCGACCTGCTTCGCGGTGGTCGGCGAACCGTCCTCCACCTGCCAGCCGGCGGGGGCGTCGAACCCGACGGCGACGTTCTTCGCCGCATTGACGCCGGTGTTGCGGAACGTCGTCGTCACCTCGGCCGCCCCGCCCGCCTCGACGTACGGCGCGGAGTCCGCGCCGAACTCGGCGGCCGGCGGGTACGAACCGGCGTCGCCATCGGGCCAGACGCGGTAGAGCGCGGTGCCGTGCGCGGGCACCGTCGCGGAGATCTCGCCGCCGGTGTTGTAGTCCTCGTGCTGCCACAGGTCGCGCATCCGGTAGCCGTCCCCGGCCGGCAGGCCGACGGCCTCGGCGGTGGTGGAGATGCGCTGCGGCGTGCCGGTCTCGTTGAACAGCGCCACGGCGCGGCTGCCGTCCGCCATCTCCTTGGCGACGACCCAGCGGCCGTCCTCGGAGGTCACCACGGCGCCCTGCTTGCCCAGCGGGTCCTGGTCGACGGCGATGACGTCCCTGTTCTCCAGGATCTCGAACGTCGCCTCGTCGGCGGTGCGCAGGTCGGAGCCGATGAGCAGCGGCGCCGCCATGATGGACCACATCGAGAAGTGCGTGCGGTACTCGGTGTCGGTCATGCCGCCGTTGCCGACCTCCAGCATGTCCGGGTCGTTCCAGTGCCCCGGACCCGCGTACTCGGCGAGCGGCAGGTTCTGCTTCATGATGCCGAGCATGCTCGACCAGTTGTCGCTGATGTCACCGGTCGTACGCCACAGGTGGCCGACGTCCGCCGCCCACTCCCACGGCTCGTTCTGGCCCCACTCGCAGATGCTGTAGACGATCGGCCGGCCCGTGGTCTCGGAGGCGGCCTGCAGCGCGTCGCGCATCTTGGTGTAGCGCTCGACGGCGTCGACGCCCTGGTTGTTGCAATTGTCGTATTTGAGGTAGTCGACGCCCCACTCGGCGAACTGCATCGCGTCGCTCTCCTCGTGCCCGAGGGCGCCGGGGAAGCCGGCCGTGTTGCAGGTCTTGGTGCCGGCGCTGGTGTAGATGCCGAACTTCAGCCCCTTGGAGTGGACGTAGTCGGCCACCGCCTTGATCCCGTCGGGGAAGCGCGCGGGGTCGGGGACCAGCTTGCCGTTCGCGTCGCGTTCGGGCAGGGCCCAGCAGTCGTCGAGGTTCACGTACTCGTAGCCGGCGTCCTTCAGGCCCCGTTCGACGAAGATGTCGGCGATGCCCTTGACCATCTCGTGGTCGAACTCCGCCCGGCAGTGGGTGGAGTTCCAGTTGTTGAAGCCCATGGGCGGGGTCTTGGCCAGCCCGTCGGGCAGCCGGAGGTCCGGCTCGGCGGCCGGCTTCGCGGCGGCGGTCGCGCCCTGCGCCTGGGTTCCCGTGGGTGCGCCCGCGGCGGGTCCGTTGAGGGCCGCGCACAGCGCGACCGCTCCCGCTGCGCCGATCATCGTGCGCGCGAACGTTCGGCCGCCTCTTCGTCTGGATGGCAGGTTCCGCATCTGATCCACTCCTCTGCGTAGGGGTGCTGTGAAGATGTTGTTGATCATGGACGCGTCACACGAGCGTTTACGGTAGAGCTTGTTGGAGTCTGTCGGAAGAGATGCGATAACAGTTGGCCGACACTCGGTCAAAACCCTTGACAGTACCCCTGAGCGGAGGTGTGATCCCACAATCTTCGTTCGGTTGTGTTTGGTTAACACCCCACGGAAGGGTTGCGATGAGCGCCTCATCTTCTGCCGGCAGGACTCTAGGCCGCCCCACTACCGCACCGCCGATGACGCGCCGGAGTCTGCTGCGAGGAGCCGCCCTGGGCGCCGGCGCCGTCACCCTCCCTGCCCTGCTCGCCGCCTGCGGCAGCGGCCCGGGCGGGGACGGCAAGACCGTGACGATGGGGTCCAACGCCTCCGACGAGGTGCCCCGCAAGGCGTACCAGGACGTGTTCGACGCGTTTGAGAGTAAGTCGAAGAAGAAGGTCGAGGTCAATACCGTCGACCACAACACATTCCAGGAGAACATCAACCGCTATCTGCAGGGCCAGCCCGACGACGTGTTCATGTGGTTCGCCGGCTACCGCATGCAGTTCTTCGCCGAGCGCGGACTGCTCACCGAGATCAGCGACTTGTGGAAGGGCTTCGACGGCTTCTCCGGCGCGCTGAAGGACCAGTCCACCGGCGCCGACGGCAAGCAGTACTTCGTGCCGCTCTACTACTACCCGTGGGCGGTCTTCTACCGGAAGAGCGTCTTCGAGCAGGGCGGCTACGAGATACCGACGACCTTCGACCAGTACACCGCGCTGGCCAAGCAGATGCAGAAGGACGGCCTGGTGCCCTTCGCCCTCGGCGACAAGGACGGCTGGCCGGCCATGGGCACGTTCGACTACCTCAACATGCGCGCCAACGGATACGACTTCCACAAGTCGCTGATGGCCGGCGAGGAGTCCTGGACCGACCCCAAGGTGCGCGAGGTCTTCGACCTGTGGCGTGGCCTCATGCCGTACCACGACGAGGGCGCCAACGGCCGCACCTGGCAGGAGGCCGCCCAGTCGCTGGCGCAAAAGAAGACCGGCATGGCGGTGTTCGGCCTGCCGCAGCCCGGCCAGCAGTTCTCCGAGGCCGACCGCGAGGATCTCGACTTCTTCCCCTTCCCGGAGATCACCCCCGAGCACGGGCAGGACGCGGTCGAGGCCCCGATCGACGGCTTCCTGATGTCGTCCAAGGCCAAGAACGAGGAGGGCGCAAAGGAACTGCTGAAGTTCCTCGCCACCCCGGCCGCCGAAGAGGCGTACCTGAAGTCCGACCCCAACAACATCGCCGTGCACTCCGACGCCGACACCTCCGGCTACGGCGCGCTGCAGAAGAAGGCCGTGGAGCTGGTCTCGAACGCCAAGCAGATATCCCAGTTCCTCGACCGGGACACCCGCCCCGACTTCGCCTCGACGGTCATGATCAAGGCGTTCCAGGACTTCATCGACGACCCCGACGACATCGACGGCCTGCTCAAGGGCATCGAGGGGCAGAAGAAGACCATATTCGCCGAAGGCCAGGAGTAGTCCGCCGTGCCGCTCGTCACCACCGCGCGGCGCACCCGACGGCGGGGTCCGCGGCGGTTCACCGCCCGCGACCTCGCCGTCATCGGCGTGCTGCTGGGCTTCACCATCCTGTTGGACCTGTTCATCATCTGGGGGCCGACCGTCGCCTCCATCACCCTGTCCTTCTCCTCCTGGGACGGCCTGTCCGACCTGAGCTGGGTCGGCGGCGACAACTACGACACGCTCGCCGGCGGCGACTACCCCCCGTTCTGGCCCGCGGTGCGCAACAACCTGCTGTGGATAGCCTTCCTGGGGCTGGTCGCCACGCCCTTCGGGCTCCTGCTGGCGGTGGTCATCGACCGCGGCGTGCGCTTCTCGCGCTTCTACCAGTCCACGATCTACCTGCCGGTCGTGCTCTCCCTCGCAGTCGTCGGCTTCATCGCCCAGTTGATCTTCTCCCGCGACCAGGGCGCGCTGAACGCCATCCTGGGCAACGAGAACAATCCCACCGACTGGCTCGGCGACCGGGACCTGAACATCTGGATGGTGCTGCTGGCCGCCGGCTGGCGGCACACCGGCTACGTGATGATCATCTATCTGGCGGGTCTGAAGGCCGTGGCGCCGGAGCTGAAGGAGGCCGCCGCCATCGACGGCGCGAACGAGCGGCAGACCTTCCTGCGCGTGGTCTTCCCCACGATGCGGCCGGTCAACGTCGTCGTCCTCGTCATCACCGTCATCGAGGCACTACGCGCCTTCGACATCGTCTACGCCATCAACAAGGGCAGAAACGGCCTGGAACTGCTGTCCGTACTCGTCACCGACAACATCATCGGCGAGGCCAGCCGCATCGGCTTCGGCTCCGCCATCGCCGTGGTGCTGCTCACCGTGTCCCTGGGGTTCATCGTGACGTACCTGGTGCAGGAGATGCGTGGGGAGGAGCGCCGATGACCGCCGACGTGCCCACCACGGCCGGGCCGCGCCCCGGCGCCGCCGCGCCGCCCGAGACGCCGCACCTGTCGGCAGCGAAGCGGCCCCGGCGGGGCCGCTTCGGCGTGCACATCTTCCTCAGCGGGGTCTCGCTCGCCTTCCTGGCCCCGCTGCTGCTCGCCGTCTACGCTTCGCTGCGCCCGTACGAGGAGACCGCCGAGCACGGCTACTTCTCCTTCCCCCGCAAACTGTCCTTCGACTACTACCGCCAGGCGTTCTCCGACTCGGAGATGAGCAAGTACTTCATCAACTCGCTCATCATCGCCGTGCCCGGCGTGCTGATCGTGCTGTTCCTGGCGTCGTTCGCCGCCTTCGTACTGGCCAGGCTGCGCATCCGCGGCGGGTTGTTCCTGCTCATCCTCTTCACCGCGGGCAACCTGCTGCCCCAGCAGGTCATCGTCACGCCGCTGTACGTGATGTTCAACCGCATCGAGCTGCCGTACTGGATGTCCGAGTCAATGACGATGTACGACTCGTACTGGGCCGTCATCTCCGTCAACGTCGGCTTCCAGCTGGGCTTCTGCGTCTTCGTGTTGGCGAACTTCATGCGCGCGCTGCCCACCGAGATCCTGGAGGCCGCGGTCGTCGACGGCGCCGGGGTGTGGACGCAGTACTGGCGGATCACGCTGCCCCTGTGCCGCCCGGCGCTGGCGGCGCTGGGGACGCTGCAGTTCACCTGGATGTACAACGACTTCCTGTGGGCGCTGGTCTTCATCTCCGACGGCGACAAGCTCCCGATCACCTCGGCGCTGAACAACCTGCGCGGGCAGTTCTTCACCGACTACAACCTGCTCGCCGCGGGATCCGTGCTGGTCGCGCTGCCGACGATCATCGTCTTCCTGCTGCTGCAGCGCCACTTCATCGCCGGGCTGACGCTCGGCTCCACGAAGGGGTGAGGCGTCGGGAGAGCCGGGAGCGGCCCGCCGGAGCAGGTGGCGGCGGCCCGGGGGGGGAGCCGTCGATCAGCCCTTCTGATCACCGGACCGGGCCGCCGAACCCCGCCCGCGCGAGTCGGGCAGCAGGCGCCAGCCTGCCCGGTCGGCGGTGCGCGGTGGAGGGGCCGAACGGTCCCTCGTCGGGCCCCGGACGGCCCGGTTGGTCCGAGCACGACGGCGTACGGGCCCGTCAACGGCTCGAATCGGTCCGCGACCCGGCGCAATCGCGCCGGGTCGCGGCGGTGTGGCGTAGCCGGGCGGCCAAACTCTTCGCACGGAGTTTCCCCGGGAGCGGGTAGCGGGCAACTCTCTGGGGGCGGCTGAGAGGGGGAACATGTGATCGTCTGGCTGAACGGCGCATGG
The DNA here is from genome assembly GCF_059570575.1 of Streptomyces sp. CNX435. Classification (NCBI taxonomy): domain Bacteria; kingdom Bacillati; phylum Actinomycetota; class Actinomycetes; order Kitasatosporales; family Streptomycetaceae; genus Streptomyces; species Streptomyces sp. CNX435. Next base: position 457,944 of record NZ_JCANTA010000002.1, read on the forward strand.
GATACGGGCCTGCGCCGCGTCGCGCACGAGCTGGTGGAGCTGACGCCGGGGAGCATTCTCTACGACCCGGACCTGACGGGCGGACAGCTGCGGCGGCTGCTGCCGCAGAAGCGCCTGGAGGAGGTCGACGACGAGCAGGAGCTGCCGTCGTGGCGGCGGCTGGTGGTGGAGACGGCGGCGGCGCTGCTCGCGGAGGCGGACGGTCCGCTGGTGGTGCCGGCGGTGCTGTGGCGGCAGGAGTACCGCGACGAGATCTTCGGACGGCTGGCCTCCCGCCGCTTCGACGTGCGGCATTTGCTGGTCTCGTTTGACGAAACGATCCTGCACGCCGGCTCCTTCCCGCACTGGCTCACCGGCGACGCCCACCTCGTCGACGCCGCGGGCCTCACCCCCCGCCGGGCCGCCGAGGAGGTCGCGGCCTGCCTGCGCGGCGGAGCCGGCCACTGCGACATCGTGCAGAACTCCGAGCCCACCCGCGAGACGCTCGCCGCCGGTGTGCTGCTCTTCGACGAGGAGGACCGGGTCCTCCTCGTCGACCCTACGTACAAGCCGGGCTGGGAGTTCCCCGGCGGCGTCGTCGAGCCCGGCGAGGCCCCCGCCCGCGGCGGCGTCCGGGAGGTGGCGGAGGAGCTGGGGCTGAGCCTGCGCCGGTCGCCCCGGCTGCTGGTGGTGGACTGGGAGCCGCCCCGGCCGCCCGAGTACGGCGGGCTGCGGCTGCTCTACGACGGCGGCCGGCTGCGCCCCGCCGAGGCGGCCGGCGTGCTGCTGCCCGGACCCGAGCTGCGCGCCTGGCGGTTCGTCACGGAGGACGAGGCGGGCGGGCTGCTGCCGTCGGTGCGGTTCAGCAGGCTGCGCTGGGCGCTGCGGGCCCGCCGCCGGGGCGCCGCGGTCTACCTGGAGGGCGGCGCCCCGGTCGCGGACGGGGCGTAGCGCGGGTGGGGCCGCGCGGGACGTAGCGGCGCGGGGCGCAAGGGGCGTACGGGCGGTGGAGGTGCACGGGCGCGAGGGCCGCGGGGATGTCGCCTGGTTTGGCTGCGGCAACCCTATTGGCCCTGTTATTGCCCCATTCAGCAGTTTATGAGTGTGTGTCACCGCCGAGGGCTGCATAGCGTCTCCGCTAGCGGCGGCCGACGTCGTCGCGTCCCCCCACTTCAGGAGTTAACGACCGATGCGGATCATATCCACGGCGCTGGCCGCCGCGGCCGTAGGCGCCCTCGCCGCCGGCCTCACGGCCACGGTGGCGACGGCGCAGAACAACGACAGCAACATCACCTCGTTCGGATTCACCGTCACGCCCACGACCGTCGAACCGGGCGGCAAGGTCGATCTGACCGTGACGGAGTGCGACAAGGAAGCCACGGCCTCGTCGGCGGTCTTCGACAAGACGACCCTCGGCATGGGCGGCGGCACCCAGAGCGCACAGGTGAAGATCGACTGGGACGCCAAGCCGGGCGCCGCGTACGACGTGACCTTCACCTGCGGCGACGAGTCCGGCACCGCACCCCTGACCATCGCCGGCGCCGGCGCCGGCGCCGGCGCCGGCGGCGACGGCGAGTCGGAGGTGGGAGCCACGTCCCGGCCGCGGCAGCAGCCGGGCGAGGCGGCGACCCGGCAGGCCACGCCGGCCCAGCCCGGCAAGGAGGCGGGGGAGGCAAAGGAAACCGCCGAGCCGGCCCAGCCGGCACAGCCCGCCCAGCCGGGGAGGCCGGGCAAGGAAGCCGTCCAGCCGGCGCAACCCGCCGATCCGGCACAGCCGGTGAAGCCCACCCAGCCGGCCCGCGGCGGGCTGGGCGGCTCCCAGGACGGCGACACCGCGATGCTCTCCGGCGGCGCCGGGCTCACGGCCGCCGGTGCCTTCGGCGGGGTCCTGCTCCTGCGGCGCCGGCAGGCGCCCGGGCGCGGCTGACCCGCGGCGCAGGGCACCGGTCCGCGTCGCGCGCGGCGCCCCGCGGCCCCGGCCGCGGGGCGCACGTCGCAGGCCGTACCCGACTCCCCGCCCAGTTCCCCGCGCGGCTCCTCGCGCAGAAACGGTCCGCACCATGCACGAGCACCGCACCGTCGACCCGTACGCCACGATGCCCTACGGCATGACCCCGCACGGCACGCTGCCCCACGACACGACCGGGTACGAGGCCGCCCCCAACGGCACCGCGCCCGGCGGCCCGCTCTCCGACCCCGGAGACGACCGCGACGGCGGCGGGAGCGTCGCCGGGGCGGCGCTGCGCAACCGGTTCGCCGCCGGTGTCGTCATCTGCGTGATGCTCCTGGGCATCGGCATGATCCACACCGCCCTCACCGGGGGCTTCGGCCCGCCGCAGCCCGCGGCGGAGAACGGGCTCGACGACGGCGGGCCGCCCGCGCACCCGCCGCTGCCGACGTCGCCGCCCGCCGGGATCCGCATCCCCGCCATCGGCGTCGACGCCCCGCTGACCGACGTCGGGCTGGACCCGGACGGCTGGCTGGCGGCGCCGCCGGCGGGCGTGCGCAACCTCGCGGGCTGGTACCGGGACGCCGCGACCCCCGGTGCCGCGGGCACCGCCGTGGTCACCGGGCACGTCGACGACGCTGCCGGGCCCGCGGTCTTCTACCGCCTCGGCGGCCTGGAGCGCGGCGAGGTGATCAAGGTGGACCGGAAGGACGGCCGTACGGCGGTGTTCACCGTCTACGCCGTCGAGGTCTTCGACGCCGAGGACTTCCCCAGCCGGCGCGTCTACGGCGACACCGACCGCGCCGAGCTGCGCGTGCTCACCTGCGGCGGCGACTACCGCGACGACGTGAGCAACCCCGGCTACGAGGGCAACGTCGTCGTCTTCGCCCGGCTCACGGACGTCGGCTGACGGGCACCCAGACCCGGCCGCCCGATCCGGCCCGCCAGCACCGGTCCGCCGGCGCCGGCCCGCGGCCTCAGCTCGCGCGCCCCTCCGCGTACCCGCGCAGGAACAGCGCCTCCGCCAACGACAGCCGCTCCAACTCCTCCGGTGACACGCTCTCGTTCACCGCGTGGATCTGGGCCGCCGGCTCGGAGAGCCCGATCAGCAGGATCTCGGCCTGCGGGTACAGCTCGGCGAGGGTGTTGCACAGCGGGATCGTGCCGCCCTGCCCCGCCACCTGCATCTCCTCGCCCGGGTACGCCGCGCGCATCGCCTCCGCCATCGCGCGGTACGCGGGGCTGGTGACGTCGGCGCGGAACGGCTGGCCGTCGCCGTACGGCTCGGTGGTCACCCGCGCGCCCCACGGCGCCTGCGCCTCGAAGTGCGCCCTCAGCCGCTCCGTCGCCTCGGCCGCGTCGTGGCCCGGCGGCAGCCGCAGGCTCACCAGCGCCGCGGCGGTGGCCTGCACCGACGGCGTGGCCTCGGCCACCGACGGGACGTCCATGCCGATCACCGTCACCGCCGGCCGGGCCCAGAGGCGGTCCGCGACGCTGCCCGAGCCGATCAGCTCCACGCCGTCCAGCACCTTGGCGTCCCGGCGGAAGTCCTCGTCCGGGTACGCCAGGCCGTCCCACCGGGTGCCGGCCGCCAGGCCGTCCACCGTGGTCGAGCCGTCGGGGTCGCGCAGCGAGTCGAGAATCCGGATGAGCGCGCCGAGGGCGTCGGGGGCGGCGCCGCCGAACTGGCCCGAGTGCAGATTCCCCGCCAGCGTGTCCACCTGCACCCGCAGCATCGTCATGCCGCGCAGCGTGGCCGTGACCGTGGGCAGCCCGGCGCGGAAGTTGCCCGCGTCGCCGATGACGATCGCGTCGGCCGTCAGCAGCTCCGGGTGCCGCTCGGCGTACCGCTGCAGCCCACCGGTGCCCTGCTCCTCCGAGCCCTCCACGATGACCTTGACCGAGACCGGCACGCCGCCGTGCTCGCGCAGCGCGCGCAGGGCGGTCAGGTGCATGAGGACGCCGCCCTTGCAGTCCGCGGCGCCCCGCCCGTACCAGCGGCCGTCGCGCTCGGTCAGCGCGAACGGCGGGCTGAGCCACGCCGATTCGTCGAGCGGCGGCTGTACGTCGTAGTGGGCGTAGAGCAGCACCGTGGGCGCGCCCGCCGGACCCGGCAGGGACCCGTACACCGAACGGGTCCCGTCCGGGGTGTCGAGCAACTGCACGTCCGTGAAGCCCTCGGCGGTCAGCGCGTCCGCGACCCAGCGGGCGGCGGCGTCCGACTCCGACGCCGGGAAGCGCTCCGGGTCGATGAGCGCGACCGAGCGGAAGGAGACCAGCTCGGCCAGCTCGGTACGGGCGCGCGGCAGCAGCCCGGCGACGGTGCGGGCGAGCCGTTCGGTGTCCATGGGAACGCTCCTCGGGCGAACTGCGTTATGTCCTGCGGTGTCGGGTCCCGGAATCGGGGCGAGCGGTGACGATCATCGCACAGCGGTGCGTCGTTCTAGGATGCGGCAGGTGGGCGCCCCCGGGTGGGGGTGGCCGGGAACAGGAGCAGAGAGCCAACGTGACCAGCGAGAACCCTCGAGAGCTGCCCGATGAGACGCCGAAGCCGGCGGCCGACAGGTCACCGGCCGACAGGCCCGGTGACGAGGCCGGCGGCACCCCGGGCGTCTGGGACGTCGTCGTCATCGGCGCCGGCCCGGCCGGGACCGCCGCGGCGTACGCCGCCGCCGGCCAGGGGCGCCGCGTACTGCTCCTGGAACGCTCCGAACTGCCCCGCTACAAGACCTGCGGCGGCGGCATCATCGGCCTGTCCCGCGAGGCGCTCCCGGACGGGGTCGAACTGCCGCTGCGCGACCGGGTGAACGCCGTGACGTTCACCATGCGCGGCCGGCTCGGCCGCACCCGCCGCTCCCGCCGCACGCTGTTCGGTCTCGTCAACCGCGCCGAGCTGGACGCCCGGCTGGCCGAGGCGGCCCAGCGCGCCGGCGCGCGGCTGCGCACCGGCGTCACCGTCGCCCGCGTCGAGCAGCACGGGCCCGACGTGCCCGACCGGCGCACCGTCGCGGTGCACCTGGCGGACGGCGAGAAGGTGCTCGCCCGCGCGGTGGTCGGCGCGGACGGCAGCGCGGGGCGGACCAGCAGCCACGTCGGCGTGGAGCTGGAGCAGGTGGACCTGGGGCTGGAGGCGGAGATCCCGGTGCCGCCGGAGGTCGCCGACGACTGGCGCGGCCGGGTGCTGATCGACTGGGGCCCGCTGCCGGGGAGTTACGGGTGGGTCTTCCCCAAGGGCGACACCCTGACCGTCGGTGTGATCTCCGCCCGCGGCGACGGTGCCGCCACGAAGCGGTATCTGCAGGACTTCACCGCCCAGCTGGGTCTGGCGGGCTTCGAGCCGAGCCTGTCGTCCGGTCACCTCACCCGCTGCCGCGCCCACAACTCGCCGCTGTCCCGCGGCCGGGTCGTGGTCTGCGGCGACGCCGCCGGGCTGCTGGAGCCGTGGACCCGCGAGGGGATCTCGTACGCGCTGCGCTCCGGCCGGCTGGCGGGGGAGTGGGCGGTGCGCATCGCGGAGGCGCAGGACGCGGTGGACGCGCGGCGCCAGGCGCTCAACTACGCCTTCGCCGTCAAGGCCGGCCTCGGCGTGGAGATGGCGGTCGGGCGGCGGATGCTGGCGGCCTTCGAGCGGCACCCCGCGTTGTTCCACGCGGCGCTGACCGGGTTCCGGCCGGCGTGGCACATGTTCACGAAGATCACGCAGGGGTCGACGACGCTCGGCGAGATCGTCCGCACCCACCCGGTGGCGCACCGGGCGCTGTCGCTGCTGGACCGGAAGGGCGCGCTCAGCGGGTCTCGGTGAGGCGGACCCGCTGAGCGCGCCCTTACCGCCCGCCGGTTCGCCCGCGACCTCCGGCCCCACCCCCCGCTGAGCAGGTACTCCACCGGGAGTACGCAGGGTGTCCGCGTACGGCTGACGCCCGGGGGCGCCGCCGCCCGTTAGCGTTTCAGCCATGCGACGCGGAGGACCCCCCTGGTGGGGACGGGACGACGAGGCCGGCGGCCGGCGGTGGCCGGGCCCGCCGTGGGCGCGGTTCGGCGGCCCGTACGCCCCCGGCGGCGACCCGGACGACCCCGGCGGCCGGCCGCTGCCCGGTCTGCTGCGCTGGCTGCCCAGCCGCGACCGGCTGCCCTGGCGCTCCACCCTCTTCCTGACCTTCTTCATGATCGTCGGCACCCGCGGCGCCTCCCAGTCCTCCGACCGGACCGACGCCTTCCCCGGCGCCCTCGGCTTCCTCTTCGCCGCCGCCGTCCTCCTGCTCCTGCGCCACCGCCACCCGCGCACCGCCGCCTTCGGCACCGTCGCCGTCTGCCTCGGCTACCTGGCCGTCGGCTTCCCGTACGGGCCGATCTTCCTCAGCGCCGCCGTCGCCTGCTTCGCCGCCATCTCGGTGGGGGAGCGGCGCGCCGTTTGGGGGGCGCTCGCGCTGCTCTTCGCGGGCCATATCGCGTACACCTCCGTCCTCTACCGCTGGCTGCCGCCCGACGAAGACGGCGGCGGCCACTGGGGCCAGGTGCTGTTCGTCGTCGCCTGGGTGCTGGCGGTGGGCGCGGGCGGCGAGTTGATGCGTACGCGCCGCGAGCAGTGGGCCGCCGTACGGGCCGAGCGCGAGCAGGCCAAGCGCCGCCGCGCCGACGAGGAGCGGTTGCGCATCGCCCGCGAGCTGCACGACGTGCTCGCGCACAGCATCTCCGTGATCAACATCCAGGCCGGCGTCGGCCTCGCGCTCCTCGACCAGCAGCCCGAGAAGGCCCGCGAGGCGCTGACCACCATCAAATCCGCCAGCAAGGAAGCGCTCGGCGAGGTGCGCCAGGTGCTGGACGCGCTGCGCACCCCCGGCGGCGCCCCGCGCTCGCCCGCCCCCGGCCTCGACCGGCTCAGCGAGCTGCGGGAGCAGGCCGCCGCGGCCGGCCTCACCGTGGACGTCACCGTCGACGGCGCGCGCGCCCCGCTGCCGCCGGGCACCGAACTGGCCGCGTTCCGCATCATCCAGGAGGCGCTGACCAACGTCGTCCGCCACTCCGGCTCGCGCACCGCCCGGGTCCTGGTCCGCTACGCCCCGGCCGAGCTGGAGCTGCAGGTCGACGACGACGGGCCGGCCACCGCGAGCGGCCTCACCGGCGGCGGCAACGGCCTGGTCGGCATGCGCGAGCGCGCCTCGGCGCTCGGCGGCACCGTCGAGGCGGGCACCCGACGCGACGGCGGCTTCCGGGTGCGGGCCCGGATCCCGCTTCCGGCGGATACGGTGAACGCCGGCCGCCAGACCCCGGTCCGCGAGACCCCCGTCCGCGAAACCCCCGTCCGTGAGCCCCGCAGCCGCGGGACAGGCGGCCCCGACACCCCAGAGGAGCGCCAGTGATCCGCGTGATGCTCGCCGACGACCAGGTGCTCGTACGGGCCGGCTTCCGCGCCCTCCTCGACGCCCAGGAGGACGTCGAGGTGTGCGCCGAGGCGGCCGACGGCGAACAGGCCGTGGCCCTGGTGCGCGAACAGCGGCCGGACGTCGTCCTCATGGACATCCGCATGCCGGTCCAGGACGGTCTGGAGGCCACCCGCCGGATCACCGGCGACCCGGACCTGGCGGGCGTGAAGGTCGTCATGCTCACCACCTTCGAGCTGGACGAGTACGTCTTCGAGGCCATCCGCTCCGGCGCCTCCGGCTTCCTGGTCAAGGACACCGAGCCGGAGGAACTGGTGCGCGCGGTACGGGCCGTGGTCGAGGGCGACGCGCTGCTCTCCCCGGGCGTCACCCGCCGGCTGATCTCCGAGTTCGCCGCCCGCTCCAAGGAGCCCGCGGCTGCGGCGGTGCTGGACGAGCTGACCGAACGGGAGCGGGAGGTGATGGCGCTGGTGGGCATGGGCCTGTCCAACGAGGAGATCGCCCGCCGGCTGGTGGTCAGCCCGCTGACCGCCAAGACGCACGTCAGCCGGACCATGGTCAAGCTCGGGGTGCGCGACCGCGCGCAACTGGTGGTGCAGGCGTACGAGTCGGGGCTGGTCCGCCCCGGCTGGCTCGGCTGAGCCCGCCCCGCCCGCACCGAGCCGGACCCTCAACCCCAGCTCACCCCCGGGATCCTCACCCCCCGGGGGGACCCTCACCCCCCGGCCCACGCCGCCGGTCGCGCCGCCGCCGTGCCCAGCCCCGCCGGCGGTCCGCCGGGCAGCCCCGGCCCGCCCGCGTCCTCCGCCAGCTCCGCGGCCCCGTACCGCCGTACGCGACGGTGCCAGTTGAGGATGCCGGCCATCCAGTTCTGCAGGTCGCGGACATAGCCGTCCACCGCCGCGCGCGTTTCCTCCGACGCCCCGAGATCCTCGTACAGCACCGGCAGGCCGGCTTCGAGGATGTGCTCGAACTGCCGCATCCGCCCCGACGCGAGGTCGTGCACGATCCGCACGGCGTCCGGATAGCCGACGCCGAAGAAGTTCTGCACCACCAGCACCGCGTTGTGGAGGTCGCCGTCGTACTCGATCTCCTTCTGGTACGAGAACAGGTCGTTGAGCAGGCAGGCGTAGTCGACGGCGGAGTTCTCCAGGGCGCGCACGGGCCCGCTCGCGTACACCTCGGTCGGCACGGCGTGCCCGCGGCGCAGCCGGCACAGGTACATCGTCATGTCGGCGCCGAACGTCTCCCGCCGCATCTCGACGTAGTCGACCGGGTCGGGGATGCGGTTCTGCATCTGGTTGGCCAGCTCCCACAGCCACGCGTCGAGCATCACGTCCACCGCCGCCCGGAAGTGCGCCCGCTGCTCCGGCGTCATGGGCCCGGCCGTGCGCCGCCACAGGTCGGTCAGCCCGCGCTCCAGCGCGTTCGCCGGCGGCGGCGCCGGCGTCCCCTCGCCGAGGGGCATGCACTGCTTCAGCCGGTCGTTCGAGGCCCGCGCCCCGGCAAGGTCGCGGGCGCGGCCGAAGACGGCCGGGTAGTAATCGTCTCCGTACGTGCCCCAGGCCAGCCACTGCGACGCCAGGTCCAGCTCCTCTTCGTCGGCGTCGGGGTGCAGCCCGGCGGCGCACAGCGGTAAGTCGAAGCCGCGCAGCCGCCGCGCGTCCCAGACGTACGACCCCGGCACCCCCGGCTGGGGCTGCAGGAAGCCCATCCGCCGGGCCCAGGCGATCGTCCGGGGCCGGGCGGTGTCGAGGTGCCGGGAGAGCCGCAGCCGGTACGGCATGGGCAGCTCCGGCACCAGCGACGGGCCGACGCGCTGGTGCGGCACGTGCGCGTACGACCGCAGCCGCGTCGCCCCGGTGGCGGTCGGCAGCCCGCGCAGGCCGACCCCCGGCCCAGCGGGTGCGTACGGCGAAGCAGCCCCGGCGCCCTCGTTCATGTACCGGCTGGAGCGCAGGTGCCACTCGTGCCCGCCGGACTGCCAGTCCTGCAGTCCCTTCGCGTACGCCACCACCCGCGCGCACTCGGCCGGCGTCAGGTCCTCCTCGGCGAAGAGCGCGGGCAGTTCGGTGAGCGCGGTGTGCTCGAACTGCTGGACCCTGGAGGTCAGCAGGTCGTTGACGCGCTCGGCGGCCTCCTGGGTGTCGCAGCCGAGGAAGGTCTCCAGCACCAGGACGCCGTTGCTCAGCTCGCCCTCCTCCTCGACCTCGCGCTGGTACGAGAAGAGGTCGTTGCGCAGGTGCACGGCGTCGGCGAAGGTGTCGCGCAGCACCAGCAGCGGCCGGGCCCCGGCCACCCGGTCCGGCACCTCCGCCGCCGCGGCGTACTCCACCAGCCCCGCGGACCACGGCGCACCCCCGACCTTGCGCCGCATCTCCACGTACTCGACGGGGTTGGCCACCCGGCCCTCGTCGATGTTGGCCAGCTCCCACAGCGACTCGTCGAGCAGGTTGACCGTGCTCTGCGCGAACCGCCGCCGCCACCCGGCCGACATCGCCGGCACCGTCCGCGCCCACAGGTCAGCGAGCCCCGCCTCCACCGGGTTGCGCGGCTCCGGCATGTCCGCGGCGCCCGCCCCGGTCGTCTCCAGCGGCATGAACGCCGGCAGCCGGTCCAGGTACGCCTTGGCGCCGGCCCGGTCGCGGTCGCGCTTGAACGCCTCCACGAAGTGGTCGTCGAAGAAGAACACCCACACGTACCAGTCGGTGACCAGCGACAGCACGTCGGCGGAGCACTCTGGGTGGGTGTACGCGCAGAGCAGCGCGTAGTCGTGCGCGTCGAGGTCGGCGGTGTCCCAGATGCCCGAGCCCTCCAGCATCCCCCTCTCGCGCGCCCACGCCCGCGAGTGCACCCGTGCCTGCTCGACGTGCGGGTTGAGCCGCGCGGGCCACGGCAGGTAGAAGGTCGGCAGTTCGAACGGCTGCTTCGATGGCATCCGCCCCTCCCCGGTTCGTTCACGTCCAGCGCCCGGGGGCAGCACTACCCCCGGCGTCGCCCCGGCATCCGGGGAAGCACTCGTGCGGGTGACGTGCGGGCCGCGCGTGCGGGTCCCGTACCGGCTCAGCCCGCCCAGCGGTAGCGGTGCTCGGGCCGCCCGGTGCCGCCGTACTTCAGCGACAGCTCGGCGCGCCCGGAGTCGGCGAAGTGCTCCAGGTAACGCCGCGCGGCCACCCGGGAGATGGCGGCGGCCTCCGCGCACTCGCTGGCCGACAGCCCGCCGGGGTGCTCGCGCAGCACCCGCTCCACCAGCTCGGCGGTGCGGGCGTTGAGCCCTTTGGGCAGGGACCGGGAGACGGTGGGGCGGGCGCCGAAGAGCCGGTCGACGTGCGCCTGCTGGACGCCGTCGGCCGCGTCGAGGGCGTCCAGCCGGGCGCGGGTGGCGGCGATGTGGCGCAGCTGCTCCTGCAGCGCGGCCTGCGTGAACGGCTTGATCACGTAGTGCAGCGCGCCGCCGTGCAGCGCGCCGCGGATGGTTTCGGCGTCCCGGGACGCGGTGATCACGAGGACGTCGGTGTCCGCGTGCTCCCCGGCGCGCAGCCGCCGCAGCACCCCGATGCCGTCCATGTCCGGCAGGTACACGTCGAGCAGCACCAGGTCGGGCCGCAGCCGCGCCACCGCGCGCAGCGCCTCGGCGCCGCTGTGTGCGATGCCGGCCACCTCGAAGCCGTCGGTCGCCGTGACGTAGCGGCTGTGCAGCTTGGCCACCATGAAGTCGTCGTCGACCACCAGTACCCGGATCACGGCGGTCAGGCTAGTGCCCCGGGACCTCCCGCACGGCGACCAGAACGACCAGAACTTTCCTTGCGTTCACAAGCGCGACACCTCGCGGTCACGGCGGGAGCATGTGGCGACATCCGGACCCCAGCGATCATCCACGGCTCCGCGGAGCCTGCTCCTCGACGAAGAGGCGGTGACCCGAACCGTGCGTCTGCCGGCCACTCTACGCACACCGTTCGCGCTCGCGGCGGCGGCGCTGCTGGTGCTCCTCGGACCGCCGCTGATCACGCAGGGGGACGGCGCGGCGGGCGGCAGCCGGATCCCCGGCCTGGAGCTGATGGTGCCCAACACCCCCGGCGGCGGCTACGACATCACCGCCCGCACCCTCGCCCGGAGCATCGAGGAGGCCGGCCTCGGCAGCAACGTCGAGGTCTTCAACCTCCCCGGTGCCGGCGGCACCGTGGGCCTGTCCCGGCTGGTCAACGAGCACGGCAACGGCAAGCTCGCGATGTCCATGGGCCTCGGGGTCAGCGGCGCGGTCCGTACGAACACCACCGACCACACGCTCGCCGACACCACCCCCATCGCGCGCGTCACCGAGGAGCCCGACATCGTCGTGGTCCCCGCCGACTCCCCGTACCGGACCTTCGAGGACCTGCTGGCCGACTGGACGGCCTCCCCGGGTACGACCCCGGTCGGCGGCGGCTCGTCCCCCGGCGGTCCGGACCATCTGGCGCCGATGCTGATGGCCCGGGCCGCCGGGATCGTGCCGAAGGAGGTCAACTACGTGCCGTACGACGGCGGTGGCGAACTGCTCGCGTCGATCCTCGGCGGCAAGGTCGCCTTCGGGGTCTCCGGCGTCGGCGAGTACCTCGACCAGATCGAGGCGGGCGAGCTGCGCGTGCTCGCGGTCTCCGGCGGCGAGCGGCACCCGGGGCTGGACGCACCCACGCTGCGCGAGACGGGCATGGACGTCGCGTTCACCAACTGGCGCGGCTTCGTCGCCCCGCCGGGGCTGTCCGACACCGAGCGGACGAACCTCATCCACCTCTTCGAGAAGCTGCACGACACCGAGGAATGGCAGCGGTCGCTGAAGCAGAACGGCTGGACCGACGCCTTCCTGACCGGCGAGAAGTTCGGCGACTACCTGGACGCGCAGGACCGGCGCGTGGTCTCGGTGCTGAAGGAGCTGGGCCTGTGACGAACGACCCGGTGAACGACCCGGCGAACGAGCCGACGAGCAGGCCGACGTCGGACGGGACCCGCGCCCCCGCGGAATCTCCGGCGGCCGGCGGCGGTCTCCGCACCCTCCTGCGTGGCAAGTCCGAACTCGGCGTCTGCGTCCTGCTGCTGGCCATCGGCGTACTGGTGCTGATCGACGCGCTGACCATGGACACCGACTTCGCCCAGCGCGGCCCCGTCGGCCCCGAGGCCGCGCCCACCGTCGTCGGCATCGCCCTCCTCGTCGTCGCCGCGCTGCTCGCCGTCGACGTGCTGCGCGGCGGCAAGGGCGAGGCGGAGGGCGGCGAGGACGTCGACCTCGACGCCCCCTCCGAGTGGCGCACGGTGCTGCTGCTCACCGGGGTCTTCCTCGTCACCGCCTTCCTCATCGGCCCGTTCGGCTTCCCCGCCGCCGGCGCCCTGCTCTTCTGGGGCGCCGCGTTCGCGCTCGGCAGCCGCGCGTACGCCCGCGACCCGCTCATCGCCGCCGTGCTGTCGGTGGTCACGTACGCCGTCTTCAACAACCTGCTGGGCGTCCCGCTGCCCGGCGGCCCGCTCATGGAGGTGCTGTGAGATGGACTCCCTGACCTCCCTGGTCGACGGCTTCGGCACCGCGCTGACCCCCGTCAACCTCCTCTGGGCCGCCGTCGGCGTGCTGCTCGGCACGGCCATCGGCGTCCTGCCCGGCATCGGCCCGGCGATGGCCGTCGCGCTGCTGCTCCCGGTGACGTACGGACTGGAGCCCACCGCCGCGCTCATCATGTTCGCCGGCATCTACTACGGCGGCATGTTCGGCGGCTCCACCACCTCCATCCTGCTCAACACCCCGGGAGAGACGGCCGCGGTGGTCGCGGCCATCGAGGGCAATCCGATGGCCAAGTCCGGCCGCGGCCCGCAGGCGCTGGCCGCCGCGGCGATCGGGCACTTCGCCGGCGGCATGATCGGCACGATCCTGCTGGTCGCGCTGGCCCCGGTGATCGCGGACCTGGCCGTCGACATCGGCGCGCCCGACTACTTCGCCCTCATGGTCCTCGCGTTCATCGCGGTGACCTCCGTGCTGGGCCGCTCCCGGGTGCGCGGCTTCGCCTCGCTGCTCGTCGGACTGACCATCGGTCTGGTGGGCCTGGACCAGATGACCGGCCAGGAGCGGCTGACGTTCGGCTCGCTGCAGCTCGCCGACGGCATCGACGTCATCATCGTCGCCGTCGGTCTCTTCGCCGTGGGCGAGGCGCTGTGGGTGGCCGCCCGGCTGCGCTCCGGCCCGCCGGGCCCGATTCCCGTCGGCCGGCCGTGGCTGGACCGCTCCGACGTGCGGCGCACCTGGAAGCCGTGGCTGCGCGGCCCCGCGATCGGCTTCCCGTTCGGCGCGATCCCGGCAGGCGGCGCGGAGATCCCCACGTTCCTGTCGTACGCGACGGAGAAGCGGCTGTCGAAGCACAAGGACGAGTTCGGCAAGGGCGCCATCGAGGGCGTCGCCGGACCGGAGTCGGCGGCCTCCGCCTCCGCGGCCGGGACGCTGGTGTCGATGCTCACGCTCGGCCTGCCGACCACCGCGACGGCCGCCGTGATGCTGGCCGCGTTCCAGCAGTACGGCATCCAGCCCGGCCCGCTGCTCTTCGACCGGGAACCGGACCTGGTGTGGGGCCTGATCGCGTCGCTGTTCCTCGGGATGTTCCTGCTGCTGCTCATCAACCTGCCGCTGGCGCCGGTGTGGGCAAAGCTGCTGCGCATCCCGCGGCCGTACCTGTACGCGGGCATCCTGTTCTTCGCGGCGGTCGGCGCGTACGCCGTCAGCGGTGAGGCGATCGACCTGGTCATCCTGCTGGTGATCGGACTGGTCGGGCTCGGCATGCGCCGCTACGGGCTGCCGGTGCTGCCGGCGATCATCGGCGTCATCCTCGGCCCGGCGGCGGAGCAGCAGATGCGCCGGGCGCTGCAGCTGAGCGACGGCAGCCTCAGCGGGCTGGTCAACACCCCGTTCGCGGTCTCGGTCTACGCCGTCGTCGCGCTGATACTGCTCTGGCCCCTGGTCCGCCGGCTGGTCACCAGCGACGCAGCACGAGCCCGACGCGGATCACGAACGCCGTAGCCGCGGCCGCCTGCGCGCCCGTGACCAGGCCCGCGCGCGCGTCGCCGGGCACCGCGTCGAAGAAGAGCGCGGGCGCGGCGACGGCGAGGAACACCGCGCCCGCCAGCAGCGCCGCCGTGACCGCCGCGTACACGATCTCGACGGTCGCGGCGTCCCGTTGGGCCTGGCTCCTGGACCCCCGCATACGCACCCCCTCGTCGTCCTCAAGGTACCCCAGGCACCCCCGTGTTCAATCCGTTGCACACCGGCCGTCACAACCCGCTCACGGGCTGGTACGGTGCTCTGCCATGGCAACGGGGAGCGCCGAGGGCGCGGTCGTTTCTCAGTGGCGGGAGATCCGCGCGGTGCACGCGCGGGCTGTGGGCGAGTTGGACCGTGAGCTGCATCGATACGGCATCGGGGCCAGCGACTTCGAGGTGCTGGACGTGCTGCTCGGCATGGCGGAGACCGGGGACAAGGCGAGCCTGCGGGTCCAGGAGCTGGCGGACCGGGTGCACCTGAGCCAGAGCGCGCTGTCCCGCCTCGTCGGCAGGCTGGAGAAGCACGGGCTGGTGACCCGCGGCATGTGCCCCGAGGACCGCAGAGGCGTGCAGGTGTGCGTCACCGACGCGGGCCGTACGCTGCACGCCGAGGCCCTGCCGGTGCAGCGGGCCGTGCTCGCCCGCACCGTCGGCGTCAGATGACCCGCCGACCCCGCCGACCCCGCCGACCCCGCCGACCCCGCCGACCCCGCCGACCCCGCTGACCCGGCTGACCCGGCTGGCCTCGCCGCGCCTGCCGGGTGCTCAGCTCGGGCGCGGGCGCGTCGCGTACTGCATGGCGTACGCGATGACCGACGCGGCCCCGGCGAGCAGCGCCACCGTGCTCAGCGCGGCGCGCAGCGAGAACCAGTCGGCGAGGAAGCCGATCGCCGGCGGGCCGAGGAGCATGCCGCCGTAGCCCAGGGTGGACGCGGCGGCCACGCCGTGCGGCCCGGCCAGCTCGCCGGCGCGGCCGATGGCGATGGGGAAGATGTTGGCCAGGCCGAGGCCGGTGAGGGCGAAACCGGCCAGCGCGCCCCAGACGAACGGGGAGAAGGAGCCGAGCAGCATGCCCGCGCAGGCGGTCGCGCCGCCCGCGACCAGGGCGCGGTTCTGGCCCAGCCGCAGCAGCAGCACGGTGCCGGAGAGCCGGCCGGCGGTCATGGCGAGGGCGAAGACGGAGTAGCCGGCGGCGGCCAGGCCCGGGCCGGCGTCCAGGGACTCCTTGAGGTGCAGGGCGCTCCAGTCGGCCATGGCGCCCTCGCCGTACGCCGTGCACAGGGCGACGAGGCCGAGCACGCCGACGAGCAGCCGGACGCGCCCGGCGGGCAGCGCCGTACGCGACCCCTCCGCCCCCGGCGCCGCGGCCGGCTCTCCGGCGCCTGCGGCGGCGTGCGGCGGCTTCGGGGCCGGGATGGCGAGCAGCGCGCGCCCGGCGAAGGCGGTGACGGCCAGCCCGAGCAGCGCGAGGAGCAGCAGGTGCCGGGTGGGGGAGAGGTGGCCCGCGACGAGCGCCCCGAGCCCGGCGCCGAGCATCCCGCCGAGGCTGAACGCCGCGTGGAAGCTGGGCAGTATCGGCCGCCGCATGGCGGCCACCAGGTCGACCGCCGCGCTGTTCATGGCGACGTTGATGGAGCCGAACGCGGCGCCGAAGACCAGCAGCACCAGCCCGAGTGCGAGGGCGGAGCGGGTCAGGGGCGGCAGCATGACGCCGACGCAGAGCAGCACGGCGGTGCCCACCGTGACCACGTGGGCACCGTAGCGGCGGATCAGCCCGCCGGTGAGCACCATGGTCGCCACCCCGCCCGCGGACACGCCCAGCAGCGCCAGGCCCAGGGCGCTGGGCGAGGCGCCGGTCTGGTCCTTGATGTCGGGGATGCGGACGACCCAGCCGGCGAAGACGAAGCCGTCGAGGGCGAAGAAGACGGTCAGGACGATACGGAGTCGGGCGAGCAGGGCTCCCGCCGCGTCGCCGGGCGTGGGGGTGCCGCGGAGTCGTCGTGGGAGTGCGGCCCCTATTTTGTTTAGCTTCGGCACAAAGACAGAATAGGAGCGTGACGCCGACTCGTACAAGGCCCGCGGGACCCGAGAGAGGCCGGAGCGCGCTGGGGCCCGCGCTGGAGCTCGTCCACACCGGCCGGGCGCCCACCCGCGCCGTGCTCACCACCGAGCTGGGGGTGACCCGCGCCACCGCGGGCGCCGTCGCCGCGGAGCTGGCGGCGCTCGGCCTGATCACCGTCGACTCCCGCCCCGCCGCCGCCCCCGGCCACCAGGGCCGGCCCTCCCACGGCCTGTCCGTGAACCCCGACGGCCCCGTCGTGCTGGCCGCGCAGGTGCACGCCGACGGGTTCCGGGCCGCCCTCGTCGGGCTCGGCGGGCGCATCGTCGCCACCGCCCCCGGCTGCGGCACCGTCCCGGAGGACCCCGAGCACGTCCTGGCCGCCGTCGTCGCGGAGGGCGCGGAACTGCTGCGCGCCACCGGGCGTACGTGCGTGGGCGCGGGCCTGGCCGTGCCGTCCGCGGTCGCCGAGCCCGACGGCGAGGCCCTCAACCCGCTGCACCTCGACTGGCCCGCGGGTGCGCCCGTGCGCCGGATCTTCCACGAGTGCCTGACCGGCTCCGGCATCGAGTTCGCCGCCACCCCGCGGGCGTTCACCGGCAACGACGTCAACCTCGCCGCGCTGGCCGAGCACCGCCACGGCGCCGGTCGCGGCTCCGCGCACCTGCTGTGCGTCGCCACCGGCCACCGCGGCGTCGGCGGGGCACTCGTCCTCGACGGGCGGCTGCACACCGGCAGCGCCGGCCTCGCGCTGGAGGTCGGCCACCTGACCGTCAACCCCGACGAGGGCCTGCCCTGCCACTGCGGCAGCCGCGGCTGCCTGGACGTCGAGACCGACCCGCTGGCGCTGCTGACGGCCGCGGGCCGGGCGCCGGGACCGGAGGTCTCGCTGCTGCGGCAGGCGTGCGAGCTGGTACGCGACGAGTACGCGGACCCGGCCGTCGCCGCCGGCGTCGCGGTGCTCGTGGACCGCCTCGGGCTCGGCCTCGCCGGCCTGGTCAACATCCTCAACCCGGACCGCATCATCCTCGGCGGCCTGCACCAGACACTGCTGGCCGCCGCCCCGGAGCGGCTGCGTGCGGTGGTGGCGGACCGCAGCCTGTGGGGGCGCAGCGGCGGGGTGCCGGTGCTGGAGTGCACGCTGGACCACAACAGCCTGGTCGGCGCCGCCGAACTCGCCTGGCAGCCGGTGCTCGACGACCCCCTCGGCGTGCTGGAGCCGTGAGCGCGCGGGCGCGTCCGGACGGCCGCCGCGCCGTGGACCGGTGACTTCCGGGCCGTACGGGACCCCTCCGCCCCGGTCGCGGACGTCCGCGGGCCGGACCGCCGTCCGGTCCGCGGCGCCCGCGCCGGTGGGGGGTTGCCACCCGCCCGGCCGGCCAGGTGCCGGGTCCGGCACGGCCGGGCGGAGCGGCTACGGAACCGCCGCCAGGCTGCGGGGAAGCGAGCGGACCCGATGCCGCACAGTCAACTCGCCGCCCGTGCCCACCGGGAGGGCGCACCCGCCACGACTGCGGGTGCGCACTTCACACCCCGTGTGAAACGCCCTCGGTTACGCTGGCGAACACCCTGCCCGCAGGAGGGCACATGGAGCCCAACACCCTGCTCGACGCGGCACTCGACGAGGCCGGGATGTCGCATGCCGGGCTCGCCGCGCACGTCAACCGGGCCGGTGCCGCCCGCGGTCTGCGGCTGCGGTACGAGCACACCGCGGTCGCCCGCTGGCTGAAGGGCCAGCGACCGCGCGGCCAGGTGCCCGACCTCATCTGCGAGGTCCTCGCCGAACGTCTCCATCGCCCGGTCACGCTGGACGACATCGGCTTCGGCTCCGCCGGCGGCACCACGTCGGCCACCGCGCCGCTCGCCCGCTTCGTCGAGCGCGCCACCGCCCTGTGGCGCTCCGACGAGCAGCAGCACCCGCACGTCGTCGGCGCCCGCGCGCTCACCGGCACCCCGGCCGTCATCCCGGTCTGGGAGTGGGAGAACCCGCCGGAGGACGGGGACGTCTCCCGTACCGGACCGGTGCACGTCAGCGAGGCCGACGTCACCACCCTCAGGGCCGCCCGCGCCCACTACGAGCAGATGTACCGCAAGGCCGGCGGCATGGCGACCCGCGCCCGCGTCGTGCGCTTCCTCAACTCCGAGGCGGCGCCGCTGCTCCGCGGGTCGTACGGCGACGAACTGGGCCGCCGGCTGCACCGGGCCACCGGCGGCCTCGTCGCCGTCGCGGGCATCTGCGCGTACGACTCGGACGCCCTCGGGCTGTCGCAGCGCTACTTCCACCAGGCACTGCGGCTGGCCAAGGCCAGCGGGGACCGCGGCTTCGGCGCGTACGTCATCGCGATGCTCGTCAACCAGTCGCTGTTCCTCAGGGAGTACCGCCAGTCGGTGGCGTTCGCGGAGGCCGCGCTGCGGGCCGCGGACCAGGACGTGAGCCCAGCCCTGGCGGCCGACCTGTACGCGATGCAGGCCAAGGCGTACGCCTTCCTCGGCGACCGCTCGGGCACCCTGGACTGCATCCGCCGCGCCGAGTCCGCCGCCGGGCGGATCAGCGCCCGCCAGGAGCCGGCCGAGACGGACTACGTCCAGCCGGGTCTGGTCAACGTGCAGGTCGCCGAGGCGCTCTTACGCATCGGAGACCTGCGCGCCGCCCGCGAACAGGCGGCGACCGCCGTGCACCGGCCCGCGCACGACCGGGGGCGGGTGCACCGGCTGGCGATTCTGAGCCACGTCGAGCTGCGTCAGGGGGACGCCGAGGAGGCGGCGCAGGCGGCGCTGGAAATGGCAAGGGCGGCCAGAGGGATGGAGTCGCAGCGGCTGCGGGACAGGTTGCGCGCGGTCCGTCGCCATCTGACCGAGACCGGCGGAGGGGGGACCGCCGAGGCGGCAGAGCTGATCGACGCGGCGTTGCGCGTTCCGCTCTGAGTCGGGGGCCGTCACCGCCACTGGACGGCGACAAGGGGGATGGTACGTGCGATGGAGGAACCTCAGGGAGCACACCGTGTACGAAAACCGTTGGTTCCGCGTCAACCTGGCCGACGTGGAACTCCCGGACGGGCGGCACCTTGACCACTATCTGATCCGCCTGCGACCCGTCGCGGTGGCGACCGCGGTCAACGAGGCGAACGAGGTGCTGCTGCTGTGGCGGCACCGTTTCATCACCGACGCCTACGGATGGGAGCTGGCCGCCGGGGTGGTGGAGGACGGGGAGGATCCCGAGACCGCCGCCGCCCGCGAGATGGAGGAGGAGACCGGCTGGCGGCCCGGCCCGCTCACGCACCTGATGACCGTCGAGCCGTCCAACGGCCTGACGGACGCCCGGCACCTCGTGTACTACGCCACGGAGGCGGTGCAGATCGGCGATCCGGAGGACGACTTCGAGTCGGACAGACGCGAGTGGGTGCCCCTGAAGGGGGTGCCCGACATGGTCGGCCGCGGGGAGGTGCCCGCCGCGAACATGGCGGCGGCGCTGCTGATGCTCCACCACCTGCGCCTCGGCGCCTGACCCGGGCCCGCGGACCCGCCGGTCGCGCCGGCCGCCGGCCCCGCCACTGCGGGGCCGGCGGACCGGCGGCCGGTGGTCCGGCCTGCGCCGCTCAGCGACCCACGGCCTGCCATAACGCCAGCACCATCGCCGCCGCACCGGTCAGCGCGGCGATCGAGGGCAGTGGCCAGCGCGAGTGCTCCAGCGAGGTCACGCGTGCCGTCAGCTCGTCGATCTCGCGCTCCATCTGCTGACTGCGCTGCGACAGCAGTGCGAGCCGCCCGTCGATGCGGGCCTGGCCCACATCGAGCGAGCGCCGGATCTCGGCGAGTTCCGACACGACCGCACTCGTGTCTGGTTCGGTGGCCACGGTCTGCTCCTTTGTTCCGTCCGTGCCCCGTGTCCACCGTCCATGAAAGTCCGTTGCGCCGGCGCGCGGGAGCGTGTGGAGGGTGCATATGCACGTGCCCTCGACGCACCCCGTGTGAATATGTCACACACGGTGACGGATGCGGCGGCATGGGCCGCGGTCCGACCCCGGCGGAGGGCGGCCGGGAGCAGCCGGAGTCCGCCCGAGTACTCCGCGGGGAGCAGGCCAGGTGCCGCTGGCCGTACGACGACCCGGACCCCCTCTGCGCGGAAGTCTCGATGGTGTCAGCACTACGGAAACCATCGAGGAGTTGAGACCGATGCACACCCTGGCGCACTGGAACGACGGCGGACCCGGTCCCTGGATCCTGCTCTTCCCGCTCATGTGGGCGCTGGTCCTCGGCGGCCTGTTCTTCTTCGTCCGCCGCGTCGTCTGGCGCGGACGCGGCGCCCCCTGGCAGCGGTTCCGCAGCGGCCCCGGCGGCCCCGGCCACCCCGGCGGCAGGGGCTACGGCGAGCAGTCGCCGATCACCGTGCTCGGCCGGCGCTTCGCGGCGGGCGAGATCGACGAGGACGAGTACTGGCGCCGGCTGTCCGTGCTGAACGAGGAGTTCGGCCACGGCGCGGACAAGGGCGGTGCGGCATGACGCACGCGACCGGCACCACCCCCGTGATCACCGGCGCCGCCGCCCGCGTCGTCGACGCGGTCAAGGTCTACGGCAGCGGCGACACCGAGGTCCGGGCGCTCGACGGCGTCGGTGTCGCCTTCCCGGCCGGGAGGTTCACCGCCATCATGGGCCCCTCGGGGTCCGGGAAGTCCACGCTGATGCACTGCGCCGCCGGCCTGGACACGCTCACCTCCGGTGCCGCCTTCATCGGCGACACCGAGCTGGGCGCGCTCGGCGACAAGCGGCTGACGATGCTGCGCCGCGACCGGATCGGCTTCGTCTTCCAGGCGTTCAACCTGCTGCCGACGCTGACCGTCGCGGAGAACATCACCCTCCCGATGGACCTGGCCGGCCGCCGCGGCGAGGCCGCGTGGATCGACTCGCTGATCGACGTGGTCGGCCTGCGCGACCGGCTGCACCACCGGCCCGCGGAGCTGTCCGGCGGCCAGCAGCAGCGCGTCGCCGTGGCCCGCGCCTTCGCGGGCCGCCCCGACGTGGTCTTCGCCGACGAGCCGACCGGCAACCTCGACTCGCGCTCCGGCGCCGAGGTCCTCGGCCTGCTCGCCGACACCGTGCGCAGGCTGGGCCGCACCGTGGTCATGGTCACCCACGACCCGGTCGCGGCGGCGTACGCCGACGAGGTGGTCTTCCTCGCCGACGGCCGGCTGGTCGACCGCATGGAGGTGCCCTCTGCGGACCGCGTACTGGACCGGATGCAGCGCTTCGTCGGCGAGAGCCCCGGCCCGGCCCGTTCCCTGAACGACACCGTGGAGAGGAAGAGTTCGTCATGAGCGGCACCCGCGCGTCGCTGCGGCTGAGCATGGCCGGGCTGCGCACGCACAAGCGGCGGTTCGCCGGCACGTTCTTCGCCGTGCTCCTCGGCGTCGCGTTCCTCGGCGGCACCCTCGTCATGGGGGACACCCTGAGGTCGAGCTTCGACGCCATGTTCGGCCGCGCCACCAGCGGTACGGACGCGGTGGTGCGGGGCGACGACATGATCACCACCCCCGGCGAGTCGTTCGGCACCCGCCGGTCCGTCCCAGCCCGGCTGGCGGACGAGATCGAGCGGATGCCGGGCGTCGCCGCGGCCGAGCCCCGCATCGAGGGCCCCGGGCAACTCCTCGACAAGGACGGCGAGCCGGTGGGCGGCGGGGGCCCTCCGACCCTGGCCGGCAACTGGATCGCCGACAAGGACCTGAACTCGTACCAGATCACCGAGGGCCGCGCGCCCGAGCGGTCCGGCGAGGCGGTGATCAACCGGGGCGCGGCGAAGGACGGCGGCCTGGACATCGGCGACACCGCGACCGTGCGCACCCCCGACCCGCTGCAGGTGACGATCGTCGGCATCTCCACCTTCGGCGGCGAGGACGCCATGGGCCAGAACACCTTCACGGCGCTGACCCGGGCCGACGCCGAGAAGTACCTGACGGCCGAGCCCGGCCGGGCCACCAGCATCCAGGTGCGCGCCGGCCCGGGGGAGAGCCAGGGCGAACTGGTCAGGGCCCTGTCCCCGGTGCTGCCCGACGGCGTCGAGGCCGTCACCGGGCAGGAGGTCACCGAGGAGAACCAGGACCAGATCGCCGGCCAGTTCCTCAGCGGCTTCACCGCCGGCCTGCTCGGCTTCGCGGGGGTGGCCATGCTGGTCGCGACGTTCAGCATCTACAACACCTTCGCGATCGTCGTCGCCCAGCGCACCCGCGACAACGCCCTGCTGCGCGCGATCGGCGCCACCCGGCGCCAGGTCGTGGGCCAGACCATGGCCGAGGCCCTGGCCGTCGCCGTGCTCGCCTCGCTCGCCGGTCTCGCCGGCGGACTGGGGATCGCGGCCGGGCTGCAGGTGCTGTTCCCGGCGGTCGGCTTCCCGTTCCCCGACGGCGACCTGGTGGTCAGCGGGCTGTCGCTGGCCCTGCCGTTCGCCACCGGCGTCCTGGTGTGCCTGGCCTCCGCGCTGGCGCCCGCCGTCCGCGCCGGCCGCACGGCGCCGCTGGCGGCGCTGCGCGAGACGGCCGTGGACGACTCGGGCTCCTCCCGGGTACGGGCCCTCGTCGGCGGCGTGCTCACCGCCGCGGGCGCCGGGCTGACGGTGTACGGAGCCGTGCCCGGCGGAGCCTCCGACGACCCGTCGGTGCTGCTGACGGTCACCGGCGCGGTGGTCACCCTCGCCGCGTTCGTGGTGCTGGGCCCGGTGGCGTCCGCGTACGCCGTACGGATCCTCGGCGCCCCGCTGCGCCGCATGAACGGCCGGCTGGCCCGCCGCAACGCGCTGCGCAGCCCCAGGCGCACCGCGGCCACCGCGACCGCGCTGATGATCGGCGTCGCCGTGGTGTCCCTGTTCACCGTCTTCGGCGCCTCGCTGAAGTCCACGATGGACCAGACCGTCTCGCGCGCCTTCGCCGGCGACGTGGCGGTGCGGGTGCCGGCCTTCGGGCCGGAGAGCGGCGCGCTCAGCCCGAAGGTCGCGCCGGCGGTGGAGAAGCTGCCGGAGGTGGAGCACGCGCTCGGCCTCGGCAGCGGGGTGGCTCGGGTGGATGGCGCCGGGCGTGCGCTGACCGTCACGGATCCGGGGCGGATGGGCGACGTGCTGGACCTCGGCACGGTCCAGGGAAGCCTGACGGGCCTGGGCGCGGACGGTGTCGCGGTGTCGCAGAGCGAGGCGGACGACCACGACTGGAAGGTCGGCAGCACCGCGAACTTCACGTTCACCGACGACGAGAAGCAGCCCTTCACCGTGCGGGCCGTCTACGACCAGGCGGACCTCGCCGGGGACTACGTCCTCACCCGTGAGGCGTGGGCGCCGCACCGGATGCAGGACTCCGACACGCTCGTCGCGGTCGCCTTCAAGGACGGCGTGTCCGAGGACGACGGCAAGGCGGCGGTGGAGACCGTCGCCGGGCGGTACGGCAACCCGGAGGTGCAGACGCGGGACGAGTTCGCCGAGTCCTCGGCGGCCGGCGTCGACATGATGCTGACGCTGGTGTACGCGCTGCTGGCGCTCGCCGTGCTCATCGCGC
Source organism: Streptomyces sp. CNX435 (assembly GCF_059570575.1). Taxonomy (NCBI): domain Bacteria; kingdom Bacillati; phylum Actinomycetota; class Actinomycetes; order Kitasatosporales; family Streptomycetaceae; genus Streptomyces; species Streptomyces sp. CNX435. The sequence goes on from NZ_JCANTA010000002.1 coordinate 481,893, forward strand.
TCCTGGGCATCGCCAACACCCTCACCCTCGCCGTGCACGAGCGGACCCGCGAGCTGGGCCTGCTGCGCGCGGTCGGGCAGACCCGGGCGCAACTGCGCGCGATGGTCCGCTGGGAGTCGGTCCTGGTGGCCGCCTTCGGTACGGCCAGCGGGCTGACGCTCGGCGCGTTCCTCGGCTGGGCCATGACGAAGGCCACGGACTCCTCGGGCGACGGTGTGTTCACCGTGCCGCCGATGCAGCTGTCGATCGTGGCGCTGGTCGGCCTTACGGCAGGCGCGCTGGCGGCCTGGCGCCCGTCCCGCCGGGCGGCGAGGCTGGACGTCCTGGGCGCGATCGCCACCGAGTGACCTGCGGCCGGCGCGACCCGGTGACCGGTGGCCCCGCCCGGCTCCTTCGTGGGGCGGGGCGGGGCACCGCGATGCCCGGGGCGCGTCGTGGTGCGGCAGCCAGCGGGCGCGGCACAGCCGCCGCCGACACCGGTGACGTCACGCGCCGCACGTCCGCCCCGGCCCGCGGAGCGGGGCCGTCTGCCGAAGCCGGCCGCGCGGCGGCACGCGGCGTAGCCGCTGCCCGGCCGCGCACGCGCGGGGCCCAGGCATGTCGCGCCGTACGTCTCACGCCATCCCGCGGCGTCGGGCCGCCGTGGGGCCGTACGTCTGCCTCCGCCTGCCGCGCAGCGGGTCCGTCAGCCGAAGTCCGCCGTGCCGCGCGCAGCGCGTACCGCTTCGAGGAAGCGGCCGGCCGCCTTGGTCCCGGACTCCTTGCCCGCGTCCCGTTCACCGGTCAGCGTCAGGACGTACTGCCTGCCGTTGACCGACGCCAGTGCCCGGTCGCCGCGGCCGAACCACGGCCGGCCCGCACGCACCTCCTGTACCGGGGCGCTGTCGATCTGGGTGCCGTAGCTGGTGAGCAACTCCAGCCGCCCGTCCTTGATATGCACTTGCCCCGCCCGGGTCAGTGAGCGCAACCAGCGCCCGATCCGCACCCCGCGAGCCGTGTACTCCGTCTCCGCCACGCCGACCCTCCTCGGCTCCCCCACAGCGCTCCCCCTGGAGCGATGAAGCGCGCATGGGCGGCACCACCCGCAGCCGCGGGCGGTACCAGCACTCCTGCCAGTGTGCCCACGACCGGCCGGGGTGGCCAGAGGCCCCGCATATGATCGGGTCGTGACCGCCAGCGCACAGCACCCGGCCGCCACGCCCGGCGGCGCCCTCCCCACCCGCCCCACCCTCGACGTCGACCGCAGCGACCCCGAGGCGCGTGCCTGGCTGCAGGAAGCCGTCCGCAAGGTGCAGGCCGACGCCAACCGCACCGCCGACACCCACCTGCTCCGCTTCCCCCTGCCCGAGCGGTGGGGCATCGACCTCTATCTCAAGGACGAGTCCACCCACCCCACCGGCAGCCTCAAGCACCGCCTCGCGCGCTCACTGTTCCTCTACGGGCTGTGCAACGGCTGGATCCGCCGCGGCAAGCCCGTCATCGAGGCATCCTCCGGCTCCACCGCCGTCTCCGAGGCGTACTTCGCCGATCTGATCGGCGTGCCCTTCGTCGCGGTGATGCCGCGCACCACCAGCCGGGAGAAGACCCGCCTCATCGAGTTCCACGGCGGCACCTGCCATCTGGTGGACGACCCGCGGACGGTGTACGAGGTGTCGGCCCGGCTGGCCGAGGAGACCGGCGGCCACTACATGGACCAGTTCACCTACGCCGAGCGGGCGACGGACTGGCGCGGCAACAACAACATCGCCGAGTCGATCTACACCCAGCTCCGCCTGGAACGCTTCCCCGAGCCCGCCTGGATCGTCGCCACCGCCGGCACCGGCGGCACGTCCGCGACCATCGCCCGCTACGTGCGCTACCTGCAGTACGACACCCGCGTCTGCGTCGCCGACCCGGAGAACTCCTGCTTCTTCGCCGGCTGGGAGAGCGGCGACGCCGAGGTCACCTGCGACAGCGGCTCACGCGTCGAGGGCATCGGCCGGCCCCGGATGGAGCCCAGCTTCCTGCCCGCGGCCATCGACCGGATGATGAAGGTCCCCGACGCGGCCACCGTGGCGGCCGTCCGCGCCCTGGAGCGGGCCATCGGCCGCCGCGCGGGCGGCTCGACCGGCACCGGGCTGTGGAGCGCGCTGAAGATCGTCGGGGAGATGGTCGCCGCCGGCCGACGCGGCAGCGTCGTCACGCTGATCTGCGACCCGGGCGACCGCTACCTCGACAAGTACTACTCCGACAGCTGGCTCGCCGAACAGGGCCTCGACATCGGCCCGTACGCCGCGCACCTCGACGGCTTCCTGGCCACCGGCCACTGGACCTGCTGAGGCGCCGGCCCGCTCACCCCTCCGCCGGCTCCTGCGGCTCGCCCGCGACCACGAGCTCCGGCAGATGCTCGGCCATCTCCGCGCGCGCCTCAGCGCGCACCCCCGGATCCGTCACCAGCGCGTCCACCGCGTCCAGCGAGGCGAACGAACTCAGGCCCACCGTGCCCCACTTGGTGTGGTCGGCGACCACCACGACCCGCCGCGCCGCCCGTACCAGATGGCGGTTGGTCTCCGCCTCCGCCAGATTCGGCGTGGAGAGCCCTGCCTGCACCGATATGCCGTGCACCCCGATGAACAGCACGTCGAAGTGGAGCGTGCGGATCGCCTGGTCGGTCACCGGGCCGACCAGCGAGTCCGACGGGGTCCGCACCCCGCCGGTCAGCACCACCGTCGTGCCGCGCGCCCCCGACTGCTGCGCGGCGTAGAACACGTCGGCGACGCGCACCGAGTTGGTCACCACCGTCAGGTCCGGCACCTCGACCAGATGCCGCGCCAGCGCGAACGTCGTCGTCCCGCCGGAGAGCGCGATCGCGGCGCCCGGCGCCACCAGCTGCGCCGCCGCCCGGGCGATCTCCTCCTTCGCGCCCGTCTCCCGCGAGGACTTGGCCTCGAAGCCCGGCTCGTGCGTGCTCGCCTCGGCCAGCGGCACCGCGCCGCCGTGCACCTTCTCCACGACCCCCTGGCGCGCGAGCGCGTCGAGGTCGCGCCGGATGGTCATGTCCGAGACGTTCAGACGGCGCGTCAGCTCGTTCACCCGCACCCCGCCGCGGCGCCGGACCTCGTCCAGGATGAGGGCCCGGCGCTGCTCCGCGAGCAGGTTCTGGTTGTCGCTCACGCGTCCGCCCTTCGCACCGGGGTCGCTTGTCCCGGTCATCCTCCCACGCGGGTACGACACGGAGCCGCGGGTGTTCGGCCACGGAAGGGAACGCCGCGTCACGATTCTGCGTCGCCTCCCGCGCGGGGAGCTGCACCGGACGGCGGATCCCGGGATGCTGGTTCCCGGCACTGACGCATGACGGCACGGGGGGCGAGAGGCATGCAGCCGGAGGCGCTGAGCGCCAGGGGTACGACGGGCGGATCGGGCGATGCGGCGCCGCAGCCGGCGCTGGAGCTGCTGGTCCACGGCGTGGGCGGGGCGACGCCGCAGGAGATGCTGCGGGATCCGCGTACGGAGCTGGTCACCGGCGACCGCACGGCCGGCATCCACCGCCGCACGGGTGACGTCCGCGCGGCGAACGCGGCAGGGGATGCGGCGGGGGAGCGGCGCGGAGAGGGCGGCGGATCCCGTACCGAGCCGGTGCAGGAGGCGTACTGCTGGTCGAACCTGACCTCCGGCAACGGCGCCCGCGCGCTGTGGCTGCTCCTCCTGCCGTTCATGATCGCGAACCTCGCGCACTGGATGCGGCCCGCGGCCCCGTCGTGGCACGGCGCGCAGCGGGCGTACGACGTACTGGTGCGGCTCCTCGCGCTGACGCTCACCGTGCAGCTCGTGCTGGCCGCCGGCGAGGTGACCCTCGACCTGCTGGCCTGGCAGTGCGCGGGCAGCGCCCACTGCGTCGCCGGCAAGTCGTGGCTCGGCTTCATGTCGGCCGACTCCGGCGGCTGGTTCGGTGCCCCCGGCCGGCGGCTCGCGCTGGCCGCGCTGGTGCCCGTGCTGCTGACGGCGCTGCTGTGGTGGCTGTCGCGGCGCACCTGGAGCATCTACGAGTCCGCCAAGCCCGCGCCGCGCACCGCCGCGGCCGGCGGTGGCGTCGGCGAGCAGCCCGCGCTGTCGCTGCCCGGCTTCTGGTACGGGCGCCGGCTGGTGGCCCGGCTGCGGGCGGCGCACACCGCCGCCGGGCTGCTCGCCGTCGCCTCCGCGCTCCTGCCCGTCACCGCCGCGGCCGACGACGACACCGGCGGCGGTCTCCGGGCCGCCGGCTGGGTGCTCGCGGCCCTGGTCGCCGCCGGCTGGGTCGCCGTCGTCGCCCTGGTGTGCCGCTCGGGGCGTACGGAGGCGGAGCCGGACATGGGCGAGGACCGCCGTACCGTACGGGCCCTGCCGCTGACCGCGCTCGCGCTGCTGGCGGCGGTGCTCGTCCACACGGCCTGGTCCCGACCCGACTGGGTCTCCTCCGGCCGGCTGCCCGGCACGTCGGTCTTCGGCGGCCTGGCCGTGGCGCAGGGGGTCCTCGCGGCGGGTCTCGCGCTCACCGGCCTGGTGCTCCAGCGGCGCGCCACCGGCGGGTCGCCCGCCCTGCGCGGCCTCGGTGGGGCGTGCGTGGCGGTGCTGGCCGGCGCCGTGGCCGGGGTCTTCTCCGGCGGCCTCGCCCAGCGCGTCGCCGACTGGCTGGACCGCGGCGCCACCCCCGGCGAGAGCGGTCCGTTCGCCGGCCCGCCCGTGGTGCTGTCCTGGCAGGCCACGGTCATACCGCTGGTCGCCCTGCTGGTGCTGCTGCTCGCGGTGGCCGGCGCCGGGCGGATGTGGGTGCTGCGCCGCCGGCTCGCCACCGAAGTGGCCGGGCTCTACCCGACCGAGCACCGCTACACCGAGGACAACGACCCGCGCACCGGCCGCATCGCCGGCGCCATCGCCCGCGCCCGGCTCACCGACGACGCGCCGACCGCGATCGGCGCCGCGGCGCTCGCCACCCTGGTCCTCGGCGCGGGCGCCGTGCTCGGCGCCTGGCTCACCGACGAGGTGCCCGGCAGGGCCGCCGAGGGCGCCCCGGGCCCGCTGCCCGGGCTGGCCCAGACCGGGCAGGCGCTCGGCTCCTGGATGATGGGCGCCGGGGTCATCCTGCTGCTGGCCATGGGCCGGCAGGCGTACCGGGATCCCAAGTCGCGCCGCACGATCGGCATCCTGTGGGACGTCGGCACCTTCTGGCCGCGCGCCGCCCACCCCTTCGCGCCGCCCTGCTACGCCGAGCGCGCCGTACCCGACCTCGCCTGGCGGACCAGCACCTGGACCACCCGTACCGGGGGCTGCCTGGTCATCTCCGGGCACTCCCAGGGCAGCGTGCTCGCCGCCGCCGCGGTCTGGCAGCTCGACCCCGACATCCGCGGCCGGGTGGCGCTGCTGACGTACGGATCACCGCTGCGCCGGCTCTACGGGCGGTGGTTCCCCGCGTACTTCGGCGACGGCGCGCTGGCCGCGCTCGACAAGGAGACCCACGCCTGGCGCAACCTGTGGCGGCTGACCGACCCCATCGGCGGCCCGGTGCGGCCCACGTCGCCGGACGGGCGGTCCAGCGACGTCGACCGCAAGCCGCTGAGGGACCCGCTGGCCTACGAGCGCACGCCCGAACACCCGCTCCCCGCCGCGATCAACGCGCACTCCGACTACCAGGCCGCCCCGGCCTTCGCCGCCGAACGCGCCGAACTGCTCGACCGGATCGCCGTCGTGCCCGCGGCGGCCCCGGAGGAGTGGCCGCGGCGGGTTCCGCGGCCGGCGGGGGAGCGGGAGCCGGTGGGGGAGCCGGAGACCGCGGGCGAAGCGGCGGCTCAGGGCAGCGCGGGGATGTCGTCCGCGTAGAGCAGGGTCAGCTCGTCGGTCGTGGGGTCCGGAAGCTGTGCCACCCGGCCGGCGTGCCGCTCCACCATTGCCTCGAACGTCTGCCGTGCGGTACGGCCGTTGCCGAAGCCGGCGCCCTTCGGGATCACCGTGAAGTACTTGAGCAGCGCCTCGCCGGTGCCGTCACCGAGCCGGTACTCGTGCTCCTCGGCCTGCTGCGAGACTATGCGCAGCAGCTCCTCCGCGGTGTAGTCGCCGAAGGTGATGGTGCGCGAGAAGCGCGACGCCACCCCGGGGTTGACGGCCAGGAACCGCTCCATCTCCGTGGTGTACCCGGCGGCGATCACCACGACCGACTCGCGGTGGTCCTCCATCAGCTTCACCAGCGTGTCGATGGCCTCGCGGCCGAAGTCGCGGCCGGAGTCCTCCGGCGCCAGCGCGTACGCCTCGTCGATGAACAGCACACCGCCGTGGGCCCGTTCGAACGCCTGCTGGGTGCGGATCGCCGTCGAGCCGATGTGCTCGCCCACGAGGTCCACCCGGGAGACCTCCACCAGGTGGCCGCGCTCCAGCACCCCCAGAGAGGAGAGGATCTCGCCGTACATCCGCGCCACCGTCGTCTTGCCGGTGCCGGGGGAGCCGGTGAAGACCAGGTGGCGGCGGACCGAGGCGGCCTTCAGGCCCGCCTGCCGGCGCCGCCGGCCGACCTCGATCATGTCGGTCAGCGCCCGCACCTCGCGCTTGACGTTCTCCAGCCCGACCAGCGCGTCCAGCTCCGCCAGCACCTCCCGGGCGGGCCGCGCCGGGGCCTGCGCCTCGGCCGCCGGCCGCGCGCCGCCCGCCGGGCCCGCCGGCTGCGGCGCGAACACGCCGAGCAGGCCGTCCGGTTCCGGCTCGGTGCGGGCGGCGGGCACGGTGGGGCGGGCGCTCGCCGTCTCCGCGCTCTCGTCGCTCGTGCAGTCCTCGATGCCCCCGAGGGCCCCGCCGCCGCCGGAGCCCTCGGGGGCGGCGGGGCCCGCGTCCGCGAACTCGTAGCCGCCGCGCGCGCAGCGCTCCGTACGGCAGCGGGCCAGTGCCGTACGGCAGCCGTCGATGACGTGGAAGCCGTAGCCGAGGCTGCCGGTGACCCGGCAGCCGGTGAACGAGCCGCGGCCGGCGGCCGAGACGAACACCCCGGCCTCGGTGGGGGAGGTGATCGTGCAGCCCTCGACCACGGGGTCGGCGCCCTTGGTGACGATGATCCCGGAGGCGACGGAGTCGACGGTGGTGTCGCGCACCGTGCCGCCGCTGCCGTGGTCGCGGAACCACGCGCCGGTCGCCGCGTCCCGGATCCGGCACTGCTCCAGCGCGACCGTGGCGCCGTCGCTCACCGACACCGCCGTGCCGCGCACCTGCGCGAGGTCGCTGTCGCTCGCCTCGACCGCCGAGCCGCGGTCCAGGACGACGAGCGCGTCGGGCACGTCGTGCACCCGGCAGGAGGTGAACTTCGCCGCGGCACCGTCGCTCACCCATACCGCGGGATAGTCGCCGGTGCTGTCGTGGATCTCGCACTGCGCGGCCTCGGCGCGCGTGCCCGCGTCCCACACCGACAGGCCGTTGCGCCCGAAGCGGCGCACGGTCACCCGGGCCAGCCGCGCCTGCGCGCGCGAGCGCAGGTCCACCGCGTTCTCCGGGACGTCGTGGACCTCGCAGTCGGTGAGCCTGACGACGGCCTCCGTGTCGAGCGAGATGCCGTCGCCGGAGGTGCGGTGCACCGTGCAGTCCGTCAGCTCCCCGGAGGCGCGGGACGTCAACTGCACGCCGGCGCCCTTGATTTCGTAGACCTCGCAGCCCACGGCCTCCACCGTGCTGCCCTCGCCGGTGAGCAGCAGCCCGGCGCCGCCCGCGTGGTGGATGCGGCACTGCGACAGGTGCGCGCTCGCACCGCCGCGCACCGCGACCCCGCTGCGCCCGGCGGCCAGTACCTCGCAGCCCTCCAGCGCGCCGCCGGACCCGTCGGCGAACGTGACCCCCGTGCCCGCCGGGTTGTCGACGGCGCAGCGGCGGACCGTCGGCCGGGCGTCGCCGCGCACCTCGATGCCCGCGGCGGAGCGGGTGACGACCCGCAGCCCGGTCAGCTCCGGCCGGCCCGCCTCCACGAGCACCGCCGGGACCGCCGCGTCCTCCCCCTCGACGTGCAGCCCCTCGACGACCGCGGACGCCCGGACGGTCAGCGCCACGCCGTCGGCCGGCGCGATGCGGACGGAGCCCACCGCGCCGCCCGGTCCGCGCAGCGTCACCGCCCGCTCCAGTACGACGTTCTCCCGGTACGTGCCCGGGGCGAGCGACAGCACGTCGCCGTCGGCCGCGGCCTCAAGGGCCGCGGCGAGCGACCCGTACTCCCCGGTGCGCCGGCGCCACCGCCCGGCCCCCCGTACGGCGCCGGTGTGCGTGACCTGGACGGAGCCCTGTGCCATGTCCTGCTCTGCCCCCACCTCGTGCGTCGGCTTGGCTGAGGCACCACCGTAGCGCGCGCGGCGGGGTCGGCCGGCCAATGCTCAGGGACGGCCCGTGGTCAGTAGCGCTCCCCGTCCTGGTAGTACGGGCGGGCGTACTGGTCGGTGTACGTCTGCGGGGACGCCGGCCGGGCGGGCTGCGCCTGCTGCGGCGGCGCGGGCCGCGGCGCGACGGGCCGCATGGCCTCGTACCCGGGCGGCGGCGCCGACTGCTGCTGCGGGCGGGGCTGTTGCGGCTGGGGCCGCGGCTGCTCGTACCCCTGGTCCCAGCGCGGCTGCGACTGCTGCGGGATGAACGGCTGCGGCGGGGCCGGCTGGGGGGCGGGCTGGTGGCCGCCGTACGCCGGGGTGTGGGTTGTGTGCGGATGATGCTGCACGGGCGGCGCGGGGGCCGGGGCCGGCGCAGGTACCGGGGCGGGCGGCAGCGCGGCGCGGGGCGCGGGCAGGGCCGGCAGGTGGTGGCCGGTGTCGTACGAGGGAACCCGGATCGGGGCGATCTGGGGGGTACCCCGCTCTTCGACCAAACTGTCGTAGATCGGGGTGGCCGGGAAGGCCGGCGTGTCCGGGAAGGCCGGCGCGGCATAGTAGCCGCCGCCGTACGGGCGGGGGGAGGTCATACCGCATAAGTTAAGCCCACGATGTGGTCGTTGGGGAGACCGATAAGAAGGTTGTTTTGCGTGTTCGAAGTGACCGACCCTCATCAATACGAGTGAACACGGGGAAATCGGGCTTCTTGCGGTGTTGAGATTCTGTAAAGGCCAGGTGGACGGGGGGAGTCGGGCTACTCGCGCGTAGGAAATGCGTAGCTCACGCGTACGTACGACCCTTCCACGCGGCCCCCTTGCCGCGGTGGTGCCGTACGGCCGAGTCCACTGTCATGAGGAGATACAGACCGGCGGTGAACGGCAGCAACGCGGCGGCCCACGGCGGCTGTCCGTAATACCGCAGCACCGGCAGGTACGTCCCCGCCATCACCGCCCACGCGAGCGTCCCCGCGACCGCGGCGGCGGGCGCGCCGCCGAGGAGCCCGGCGGCGAGGGCCAGAGGTGGCACGAGGTAGACCAGCGCGAGCCCGGCGACCACGGCCACCAGCAGCGGCGGGCTGTGCCGCAGCTGGGCGTACGCGCTGCGCGAGACCATCCGCCACAGCTCGGCCAGCCGCGGGTACGGACGCACGCTGTCGACCCGGTCCGCCAGCCCCAGCCAGATCCGCCCCCCGGCGCGCTTGACGGCGCGCGCCACGGACACGTCGTCGATCAGCGCCCCGCGCACCGCCTCGGGGATGCCCGCCCGGCGGGCGGCGTCCGCCTTGAGCAGCACGCAGCCGCCGGCCGCGGCGGCGGTCCTGCCGCCGGCGCGGTTGACCCAGCGGAACGGGTAGAGCTGGGCGAAGAAGTAGACGAACGCGGGGACGACGAGCCGCTCCCAGCCGGTGGCCGTACGCAGCCGGGCCATCTGCGAGACGAGGTCGTACCCCCCGGCCTCGGCCGCGGCGACCAGCTCGCGCAGGCTCTCGGGCCGGTGGGCGATGTCGGCGTCGGTGAGCAGCAGGTACTCGGCGCCCGCGCGGTGCGCCTGTTCGATCCCGTGCCGCAGCGCCCAGAGCTTCCCGGTCCACCCGGGCGGGGGCTCGCCGGGCGACGACACGGTCAGCGGTAGAGCGCCGTCCCCGGTCCGCGCCGCGAGCGCGCGAGCGGTCGCGGCGGTGCCGTCGGTGCTGCCGTCGTCGACGAGGAACACCTGCGCCGGCCCCGGATACGTCTGCGCCAGCAGCGACGGCAGGCTGTCCGGCAGCACCCCGGCCTCGTCCCGCGCCGGCACGACGACGGCCACGACGGGCCACCGCGCGGGCGGGGTCCGCACGGGCAGCCGCACGTCGGTCCGCCAGAAGAGCCCCTGCCCGAGCAGCAGCCAGGCCCAGGCGAGGAGGGACAGCACCGCGATCCACGACAGGAGGGTCACGCGGGCAAGTCTCCCGCGGCGCCCCGGCGGGGGCGAGCACCGCGGGGTCGGCTCGCCGGGGGTGGTGGGGGAGATGGGGTGCATCACGTCGTGCGCCTGTGTGGCGCCGGGGGTATCGGTGCGTCGCCGCGGCGGCCGGGCGCGCCGCGGCCTGTCGCCCGCGGGCGGCGAGCGCCGCGCGGCGTGGGCGCCGGTGCCGCCGCGGGCGCTTCGCGCTGCTGCGACCGCGCGTCGTGCGCCCGTCCCCGGTGGGCTTGGGCGCTTTGCCGCCCCGGCCCGGGAGGGCCCGACCCCCGTTCGCGGCCGGCACCGCTTCCGCAAGGGCGCGACGCCGTACGCCCCGGGCCGCCGGCCGGGCCGGAGGTCGTCCCGCCCGGGCCGGAGGCTACAGTTGCCGGCGTGAAGATCGCGCTTGTGGACTCCGGGCTCGGGCTTCTGCCCGCCGCCGCCGCCGTGCGGCGGTTGCGGCCCGATGCCGACCTGGTGCTGTCCTCCGACCCCGACGGCATGCCCTGGGGGCCCCGGGACCCCGCGGATCTGGGGAAACGGGTGCTCGCCTGTGCGCGGGCCGCCGTCGCGCACGGGCCGGACGCGCTCATCGTCGCCTGCAACACCGCCTCCGTGCACGCCCTGCCCGCGCTGCGCGCGGAGCTGGAGCCCGCACTGCCCGTCGTCGGCACCGTGCCCGCCGTGAAGCCCGCCGCCGCCGGCGGTGGGCCGCTCGCCGTCTGGGCGACGCCCGCCACCACCGGCAGCGACTACCAGCGCCGGCTCATCCACGACTTCGCCGGCGGCGTGGCCGCCACCGAAGTGCCCTGCCCCGGCCTCGCCGACGCCGTCGAGCACGCCGACGAGGCCGGCGTCGACGCCGCCCTCGCCGTAGCCGCCGCCCGCACCCCCCGCGACGTCACCGCCGTCGTCCTCGGCTGCACCCACTACGAGCTGGTCGGCGAGCGCATCCGCACCGCCGTGCGGCAGCCCGCCGCGCCCCCCGTGGCGCTGCACGGCTCCGCCGGCGCCGTCGCCGGGCAGGCCCTGCGCCGTATCGGCGCCGAGCCGGACCCCGCCGCGGCGCCCTCCGGCTCCCTCACCGTCCTCCTCAGCGGCCGCCCGGGCACCCTGCCGCCCGCCGCCCTCGGGTACGCGGAGGGGCGGCTGCTGCACGGCGCCCCGGCCCGCTCCGGGGCCGTACCCGGATAGCCGCGGGCGGACTGCCGGTACCGTCCGGCCGGCGTACTCTCGGAGACATGAAGGACGACCGCCCCCAGGTCTGGACCGGGCGGGCCACGAACCGTGTGCAGTGGCTGCTCGCCCTCATCGGCGCTGCCTGCATGGCCCTCGGCATCGAACTGGCCCTCGCGGCACCGTGGACCGGAGGGCTCGCCCCGCTGGTCATGTCCGTGGTCGGCTGCATCGCCGCCGGCCTGCTCATCCTCGCCGGCACCGTGGCCTTCGTCCACGTCGCCGTCAGGGTCGACGACCACTCCCTGGAGATCCGCTGCGGGCACCTCGGCCTGCCGCGCCGCCGCATCCTCCTGACCGAGGTGCTCACCGCCGAGTTCGCGCCGCAGGTCACCCCCCGACACTGGGGCGGCTGGGGCTACCGCTGGCGCCCCGGCAAGGGCACCGCGGTAGTCGTCCGGCGCGGTGAGGGCCTGGTGCTGCGGCTGGTGAACGGCCACGACTTCACGATCACCGTCGACAACGCCGAAGACGCGGTACGCGCCATCCGCGACCGCCTGCGCCACCCCCTCGCCGGCGGCGCCGCCGAGGCGTAGCCGACAGGTCACGGCAGGTTTCCCGACCGCTCTCCGCGGCCGTTTACGCTTACCGTCATGGCGACACCCGACTTCATCCGCGAGCTGCGCGCGACCGCCGGCCAGCAGCTTCTCTTCCTCCCCGGCGTCAGCGCCGTCGTGGTCGACGACGACGGCCGGGTGCTGCTCCACCGGCGCGCGGACACCGGGCGCTGGTCGATCATCGGCGGCATCCCGGAGCCCGGCGAGCAGCCCGCGCGGACCGCGGTCCGCGAGGTGCACGAGGAGGCCGGTGTGGTCTGCACGGCCGAGCGGGTCGTGCTGGTGGAGGGGCTGGACCCGATCCAGTACCCCAACGGGGACAGGTGCCAGTTCATGGACATCTCGCTGCGCTGCCGGGCGACGGGCGGCGAGGCGCGGGTCAACGACGACGAGGGGCTGGAGGTCGGCTGGTTCGCCCCGGACGCCCTGCCGGCGGAGCTGGAGGAGTTCGCGCGGCACCGGATCCGGCTGGCGCTGTCGGACGGCCCGACGTGGTTCGCGGGGGCGGCGGACCCGGGCGCGGAGACGGCGGACCCGGGCGCGGGGGTGGCCGTACCACCGCACGCACGCCCGTGAGCCCAGCGGCGACGTAGCCCGCGCGCACCGCACGCCAGCGGCCGCACCCCAGCGCGTAGCACGCCCGCACCAGCCGCGGACTCACGCCGGGCGCCCGCGCCATCGGGCACGTGTCCCCGCGCCCCGCCGCACGCGGCTCAGGTCACGGAGCGCAACGACTCGGGCCGCCCGGCTCGCGGCACCGAACCGCATGACCGGCGCCTCCCAGGCCCTCCCGTCGGCCGCGGCCGACCCGGGTACTCCCGCCCGTACACCCGACCCCGTACGGGATGTCCGCCCCACTCAGCCGCGTTCCGCGCCGCCGCCGTCAGCCGCCCCCCTCGTCGCTGCCGCCCGCCGCCCGCAGCTCCGCCAGCAGCTCCGCGCCGCTCCACCGCCGTGCCTCGCCCGCGTCCTGCGACTCGGCCTCCCGCACCAGCTCCACCAGCCGCGCGTTCACCGGCGCCCGCACCCCGTGGCGTGCCGCCAGCGCGGTCACCTCGCCCTGCAGCGTGTCGATCTCCGTGGGCCGGCCCCGCTGCAGGTCGTCCCACATCGAGGACCTGGCCTGCGCGTCCACGCGCAGTGTCGCCGCCGCCAGCCGCCGGAAGAGCCAGTCGGGCAGCTGCAGCACCAGCGGCGTCAGCCCCGGGGGCGCCGGCCCGAGCCGGGCGGGGGCCAGCCCCGCGGCGCGGAAGGCGGCCAGTGCCTCGCGCTGGCACAGCGCCAGGCACGCGCGGTACGAGCGCTGCCCCAGCTGCTCCTTCAGCGGCAGCCCGGACAGTGCGTTGATCGCGTTGTTGAGGTTCATCAGCAGCTTCGCGTGCTGCACCTCGGGCATGTCGTCGCGCTGCTCCACCTGCAGCCCGGCCTGCGCCATCGCCGCCACCAGCGGCGCCGAGCGCTCGCCCCCGTCGACCATCAGCACGCCCGCCGTGCCCTGGTGGCACACCCCGGGGGCGGACTGCACCACGTTGTACGGGACCATGCCCGCGAGCACCGTCCGGCCGGGCAGCCCCTCGCGCAGCACGCCCGGGTTGCGCAGCCCGTTCTGGAAGCTCACCACAGTCGCGCCGGGGGCCAGGTGGCCGGCCAGCTCGCGGGCGGCCTGCGCGGTGGCCGCGGACTTCACGGTGACCAGAACGTAGTCCGCTCCCGCGGCGGCCTGCGGCCCGGTCGCCAGGCGGATCTCGGCCGGTGCGACGCGGCGCCCCGCCCGGCCGCCGCCGGTGAGCGTCAGGCCGCGGGAGCGCAGCGCCTCCATCGCCGCCGGCCGGCCGACTAAGGTCACGTCGGCCACCTCGGCCAGCATGCCGCCCAGGTGGCAGCCGATGCTGCCGGCACCGAACACGGCTATCTTCACGGTCCCGCCCCTTCGTGTCCCGCGACGCCTCCGTGCGCCGCCGACTCCCGCGGCGCACGCCGGCGCCGCCCGTCCGTATCCCCGTCTGTCCTTCCCACCGGAACGCCCCGGCGCACCCGCAACGGCAGCCGCATCCGCCACCGCAACACACCCCTGCGCCACGCGCCACGGCCCCGCTCACTTCTTGCGGTAGCCGTACGCCTCCTGCGCCGCCGCAGCGACCGCGTCCAGGCCCGCCCCCGTGGACGCCGTGACGACCGCCGCCACCGCGCCCTCCACGAACGGCGCGTCGAGCAGCCGCGCCCCGGTTGGCAACTCCTCGTGCTCCACCAGCGACTTCACCGTCAGCACCGCGCTGCCCAGGTCCACCAGCAGCCCCACGCCCGCGCCCCGGTCCACCGTCCGCGCCGCCGCCGCGATGCGGTCCGCGTCCGTACCGTAGCCGCCGTCGGCCGTGCCGCCCGCGTGCTCGACTGCCACCGTGTCCACGCCCGCCAGCGCGACCGCCATCCGGGCCACGGACTCGGCGACGGCGGCGCTGTGCGAGACCAGCACGAGGCCGACGAGCGGGCCCTCAGCCACCGGTCACCGCCTCCGCGGTCTCGGCCAGCGCGCCGATCAGCAGCGCCGACGACGTGGCGCCCGGGTCCCGGTGCCCGATGCTGCGCTCGCCGAGATACGACGCCCGGCCCTTGCGCGCCCGCAGCGGAACGGTGGCCACCGCGCCCTTCTCCGCCGCCGTCCGCGCGGCGGCATAGCCGCCGTCGCCCAGCGCCGCCACCGCCGGCACCAGCGCGTCGAGCATCGTCTTGTCGCCGGGAGCCGCGCCGCCGAGCTTGGCGACCGCGCCCACGCCCTCGTCCAGCGCCGCCCGCAGCGCCGCGTCGGTGACCTCGGCGTCGTCGCCGAGGGCCTTGCCGGTGCCGCGCAGCAGCGTGCCGTACAGCGGCCCGGAGGCGCCGCCGACCTTCGAGATCAACTGCCGCCCGGCGAGCACCAGCACCGCGCCCGGCGTCTGCGGCGGCTCGTCCGCCAGCGCCGCCCGTACGGCCGTGAAGCCGCGCTTCAGGTTGGCGCCGTGGTCGGCGTCGCCGATGGCCGAGTCGAGCTCGGTGAGGCGGTCGGCCTCCCGATCGATCGCCGCCGCCGCCGTGAGCATCCAGCGGCGGAAGAATTCCGCGTCGAGCACGTGCCGCATCCCTTCTCGTACCTTCTCGTGCGGACCCCGCTCGCCGCCGGGCAACCGGCGCAACCGACGTCAGACGCCCCAGCGCAGCCCCGGGGTGCGCACCGGCGCGTCCCACAGCCGCAGCAACTCCTCGTCCGCCTGGCACAGCGTGACGGAGCAGCCCGCCATGTCCAGCGAGGTCACGTAGTTCCCGACGAGCGTATGGGCCACCGCCACGCCGCGCTCCGCCAGCACCCGCTGCACCTCGGCGTTGAAGCCGTACAGCTCGATCAGCGGGGTCGCGCCCATGCCGTTGACGAGCGCCAGCACCGGGCCCGTCGGCCGCAGGTCGTCCAGCACCGCGTCGACCGCCACGTCCGCGATCTCGTGGGACGTCATCATCGGCCGCCGCTCGCGGCCCGGCTCGCCGTGGATGCCGATGCCCAGCTCCAGCTCGCCGTCCGGCAGGTCGAAGGTGGGGCTGCCCTTGGCGGGCGTGGTGCACGCGCTCAGCGCGACGCCGAAGCTGCGCGAGGACTCCACGACCTGGCGGGCCAGCGCCTCCACCCGCTCCAGCGGCGCGCCCTCCTCGGCGGCGGCCCCGGCGATCTTCTCCACGAACAGCGTCGCGCCGACGCCGCGGCGACCCGCGGTGTAGAGGCTGTCGGTCACGGCGACGTCGTCGTCCACGAGCACCTTCGCGACCTGGATGCCCTCGTCCTGGGCGAGGTCGGCGGCCATGTCGAAGTTCAGCACGTCGCCGGTGTAGTTCTTCACGATGAACAGCACGCCCCGGCCGGCGTCCACGGCCGCCGCGGCACGCGTCATCTGGTCCGGGACGGGCGAGGTGAAGACCTCGCCGGCACAGGCGGCGTCCAGCATGCCGCGGCCGACGAAGCCGCCGTGCAGCGGCTCGTGCCCGGAGCCGCCGCCGGAGACGAGGCCGACCTTGTCGGTGACGGGCGCGTCCCGCCGCACCACCACCCGGTTCTCGACGTCGACGGTCAGCTCGGGGTGGGCGGCGGCCAGGCCGCGCAGAGCGTCCGGCACCACGGTCTCCGGCACGTTGATGAGCATTCGCATGGGTACCTCCGGTGGCGTTCGCGCCCGGTCACGATCGGGTCTGGCCTGCCCAGTATCACGGCAGCGACGGCCCCGGTCACTCCCTGGGCGGGCGTCGGAGCTACACCCGTACGGGACGGTGGACGCATGTCACCCGAACGGCCCTGCCCGGCTTGCGCACGCGTGCCCGGCGCCTAAACTCTGCGGCCATCGTCCGTGCCGTTCATCCGGCATTCACCAGGGGTGCACCTTGCCACGCAAGAACCTGACCGCCAACCGGACAACCCTCACCCACCGCGTGCGCTACGCCGCACGCCACCCGGACCGGGTCCCCCGCTACCTCGCCCGCGCCGGCCGCGACGCCTGGCTGCGCCTGCGCCACCGCGACCACGTCGCGTACTACCGCGCAGTGATGCGCTCCGACTCTGCCGCCGACCCCGAGGCGGCCGTGGGCAGCAAGACGCACGACCGCTGGCTGGCGCTGGGCAAGATGCAGTTCGACTACCTCCTGGAGCACGGGCTGCAGCCCGGCGACCGCATGCTGGAGATCGGCTGCGGCAACCTGCGGGCGGGTTGGCGCTTCATCGACTATCTGAAGCCCGGCCGCTACTACGGCCTCGACATCTCCCCGGACATCCTCTTCGCCGCCCAGGACACCCTCGTCCGGCAGGGGCTGCAGGACAAGCTGCCGCGCCTCACGCCCGTACGGGACCTGACCTTCGCGTTCCTCCCGGGCAAGCACTTCCGGGTCGTCCACGCGCACAGCGTCTTCTCCCACTCCCCGCCGCACGTCATCGACGAGTGCCTCGCGCACGTCGGCCGGGTGCTGCGGCCCGACGGCTGGTTCGACTTCACCTTCGACCGCACGGAGGCCGAGGAGCACCACGTGCTGCGCGAGGACTTCTACTACCGCACCGAGACGCTGATGGCGCTGGCGGAGAAGCACGGCCTCAAGGCCGAGTTCATGGCGGACTGGGAGAAGCTGCCGCACGGCCAGTCCAAGATCCGCGTACGCCTCCCGGCCGGCTCCTGACGCGCTCGCCGCGTACCTCGAACGGGTGAAACCCGAGCTGGCCGCCCCCTCCGATTCCGCCGATGTCGCCGGCTCTACGGCCGCCCCGCGCCCCCGGCCCCCGTGGTCGACCGCCGGCTGCGCGCGACGGCGAGCATCCTGCGCGCCGTACCGGAGGGGGTGCGCTGGCGGCTGCCGCCGCGGAACATACCGAAGGCCGTGGACCGGCTCGGTCCCACTTCGCGGCCGTCACCTTCCACGCTGGCGCGAACGGCAGCCATACTGGACGAGTCGGGGGATAAGGCCACGGGTAACGGCTACGAGTGACGGCT
This sequence comes from Streptomyces sp. CNX435, assembly GCF_059570575.1. Classification (NCBI taxonomy): domain Bacteria; kingdom Bacillati; phylum Actinomycetota; class Actinomycetes; order Kitasatosporales; family Streptomycetaceae; genus Streptomyces; species Streptomyces sp. CNX435. The sequence continues at coordinate 499,452 of NZ_JCANTA010000002.1, forward strand.
GAAGGCGGCGACGGCGGGGGCGGCAGCGGGAGATGGCGGAGACCAGGCTGATCCAGGGCCGCTACCGGCTGCTCGAACTCCTCGGCCGCGGCGGCATGGGCGAGGTCTGGCAGGCCCGCGACGAGTCGCTGGGCCGCCGCGTCGCCGTCAAGTGCCTCAAGCCCGCCGGGCCGCACCGCCAGGGGCACCCGGTCTCCACGGCGATACAGGAGCGCTTCCGGCGCGAGGCCCGGGTCGCGGCGCTGCTGCAGCACCGCGGCGTCACCGTCGTGCACGACTTCGGCGAGGACGAAGGCGTGCTGTACCTCGTCATGGAGCTGCTGCAGGGCCGCAACCTCAGCCAGCTGCTGGAGTCGGGCGGGCACCGGCCGCTGCCGGTGGAAGAGGTCATCGACATCGCCGAGCAGGTCGCGGCGGCCCTCGCGTACACCCACGACCAGGGCGTCGTGCACCGCGACCTGAAGCCCGCCAACATCATGCGGCTCGGCGACGGCACGGTGAAGATCCTCGACTTCGGCATCGCGCGTCTCGCCCACGACATCGGCTTCACCTCCCGGCTCACCGGCGCGGCCGGCATGGCCATGGGCACCCCGCACTACATGTCGCCTGAGCAGATCTCCGGCGGCGGGGGCATCGACCACCGCAGCGACCTGTACTCGCTGGGCTGTGTCCTGTACGAACTCGCCACCGGCGTCCCGCCGTTCGACATGGACGACGCCTGGGCGGTCCTCGTCGGCCACCGCGACACCCCGCCGGAGCCGCTGCGCACGCACCGGCCGGAGATCCCGGAGCCGCTGGAGCGGGTGGTGCTGGACCTGCTGGCGAAGGCTCCGGAGGACCGGCCGGCGGACGCGGCGGACCTGTCGTCGCGGCTGCGCGGGAGCCGCGCGGCGGCGGAAGCGGCGGAGGCGGCTCGCCCGGGGTCGGGGCGGGGCAACGGGTCGGGGCCAGGCGGAGGTGGGGAGAGCCGGGGGAGCGACGGGAACGGCGGGAGCCGGGAGAGCGGGCAGGGCCGGGAGAGCGGCGAGGGCTGGGGGAGCGGGCAGGGTCGCGACGGCCGGGGGAGCGGTGAGGCCGGGCTGCCGGCGTGGACGGTGGGCATGACGACGGGCGCCCGCTCCCTGCGCGCGACCGGCGCGAGCCGCGCCACCCCGGCGCCCCCGCGCCCGGAGGACGCCCTGCTGCGTACCTGGCCCCCGACGACGCCCCCGGTCAGCTGGCCGGAACCGGCCTCCTCCGAGGGCCAGGGCCCCGGCGGCAGGCCAGACCCGGCCACGGCCCCCGGCTCTGCCGGGGCCTACCGTCCGGGCGGCCCGCCCGGTGCCGGTGCCGCCCCGGGCTCCGCCGGGGCGCCCGGCGCCGACGGCGCGTCCGGTGACGCCACCTCTCACGGCTCCGCCGGCTACGGCCCGCCCGTGTCCGGCACCGGTTCCGCGGCCGGCGTGTCCCCCACCGGGCAGCACCCCTTCTCCCACGCGCCCCCCTCCCTGCACACCCCGCCCCACTCCTCCCACCCGCCGCACCCCTACGCACCCGAGCAGCCCTCCGCGCCTCCGCACGTGCTCGACGCCTTCGCCGGCCGCCACGACGCCGCCGCCAGCCTCGCCCGCCTCGGCCGCTGGGAGGAGGCAGCCGCCGCCCACCGCGCGCTCGCCGCGGAACGCGGCGCCGCGCTCGGCGCCGACCACCCGGACACCCTCGCCAGCCGCCACCAGACCGGCCTGTGCCTGGCCCGCCTCGGCCGCACCGCGGAGGCACTGGAGGAGTTCCGCACGGCGGCGGCGGGCCGCGAGCGCCGCCTCGGCCGGGAGCACGTCGACACCCTCGCCGTCCGGCAGGAGACCGCGTACGCGCTCGGCCAGCTGGACCGGCACGCCGAGGCGCTGGAGGTGTACGCCGGCGTGCTCGCCGACCGCGAGCGCACCATGGGCAACGAGCACCCCGACACCCTGCGCTGCCGCCACAACCTTGCGTACACCCTCAGCCGCCTCGGCCGCTACGAGGAGTCCTACCGCGTGGCCGGCGAGGTCACCGCCGTTCGCACCCGCGTGCTGGGCGCCGACCACCCCGACACCCTGGTCAGCCGCTACGAGGTCGGCCACGCCCTCGGCAGCCTCGGCCACTGGGAGCAGGCCCTCGCCACGTACCGCGAGGTCGCCACCGCCCGCGCCGCCACCCTCGGCCGCGAGCACCCCGACACCCTCGCCGCGCGCTACGAGGCGGGCATCTGCCTGGGCCGCCTGGGCCGACACGAGGAAGCCCTCGACCACTACGAGGCGCTGATCGCCGACCGGACCCACAGCCTCGGCACCCGCCACCCGGAGACGCTGCGCGCCCGGCACATCCGTTGCGTCACCCTGGGCCGCCTCGGCCGCTGGCACGAGGCGCTGACCGAGGCCCGCGAGGTCACCGCCGTCCGTGAGCGGGTCCTCGGCCCGGAGCACGCGGACACCCTCGCGGGCCGCCGCGAGATCGCCGTCGCACTGGGCTGGCTGAGCCGCTGGGCGGAGGCGCTCACGGTGCACCGCGAGGTGGCCCGCGCGCGCGAACGCGTGCTGGGTGCGGCGCACCCCGAGACCCTGTCGAGCCGCCACGACGAGGCCCACTGCCTGGAGCAGCTGGGCCGCACGGCGGAGGCGGCGGAGGTCTACCGACTGGCGGCGTCCCGCCGGGCGTCGGGCTGAGGCCGGCGCCGCGGGCAGCCCGGATCAGCCCGCTAACCACACCTCCGCGGAGGGCATCCCGCCGCCCGCCGCCGCTCCGCTGTGTCCCCCTGGCCCGCGGGCGATCTCCGTGTTACGAAGAGCCATGCCCCTCCGCAGCAGCTACGATGCCGTCGTCGTCGGCGGCGGCCACAACGGTCTCGTCGCCGCCGCCTACCTCGCCCGTGCCGGGCGCTCCGTGCTCGTGCTGGAGCGCCTCGACCACACCGGCGGCGCCGCCGTCTCCGCCCGCGCCTTCGCGGGTGTCGACGCCCGGCTCTCGCGCTACGCGTACCTCGTCAGCCTGCTGCCCCGCGCCATCGTCGACGACCTCGGCCTGACCTTCGCCGTCCGCAAGCGCGCCGTCTCCTCCTACACCCCCGCCGTCCGCGACGGCCGGCCCACCGGCCTGCTCGTCGAGACCGACCCCGGCGCCGCCACCCGGGAGTCGTTCGCGGCCCTGACCGGCGACGACCGCGAGTACGACGCCTGGCGACGCTTCTACGGCATGACGCAGCACGTCGCCGAGCGGGTCTTCCCCACCCTCACCGAGCCGTTGCCCACCCGCCGCGAGCTACGGGCCCGCATCGGGGACGACGACGCCTGGCGGGCACTGTTCGAGCAGCCGCTCGGCGAGACCGTCGAGGCGGCGTTCGCCGACGACCTCATCCGCGGCGTCGTGCTCACCGACGGGCTCATCGGCACCTTCGCCTCCGCCCACGACCCGTCCCTCGCCCAGAACCGCTGCTTCCTTTACCACGTCATCGGCGGCGGCACCGGCGACTGGGACGTACCCGTCGGCGGCATGGGCGCGTTCACCGACGCCCTCGCCGCGGCGGTCCGGGCGGCGGGCGCGGAGATCGCCACCGGCCACGAGGCGGTCGCGCTGCGCACGGACGGCGAGCACGCGGAGGTGACGTACCGGACGGGGGACGGGGAGGAGACCGTCGCGGCGCGCACCGTGCTCGTCGGCGCCTCGCCCGCCGCGCTCGCCGCGCTGCTGGGCGAGGAGCCGCCGAGCCCCCGCCCCGAGGGCGCGCAGCTGAAGGTGAACATGCTGCTGCGGCGGCTGCCGCGGCTGCGCGACGAGCGCGTGGACCCGCGGCAGGCGTTCGCGGGCACGTTCCATGTCGCGGAGGGCTACGGCGACTTGGAGACGGCGTACCGCGAGGCCGCCGCCGGCATGCTGCCGCACGCACCGCCGTCGGAGATCTACTGCCACTCGCTGACCGACCCGTCGATCCTGGCCACCGACCTGGCCCGCGAGGGCTACCAGACGCTCACCCTCTTCGGCCTGCACGCCCCCGCCCGCCTCTTCACCGAGGACAACGAGGCCGCCCGGGAAGAACTGCTGCGCTCCACCCTCGCCCAGCTCGACGCCCACCTCGCCGAGCCGCTGGCCGACTGCCTCGCCACCGACGCCGAGGGACGCCCCTGCATCGAGGTGAAGTCCCCCCTCGACCTGGAGCGCGACCTGCGCCTCCCGGGCGGCAACATCTTCCACCGCGAGCTGGCGTTCCCGTACGCGGCCGAGGAGACGGGCCGGTGGGGCGTGGCGACCCGGCATGCGAACGTGCTGCTGTGCGGGGCGGGCGCGGTGCGCGGCGGGGGCGTGAGCGGGATCCCCGGGCACAACGCGGCGATGGCGGCGCTGGGGCGGTAGCGCGGGGCCACGCCCGACACGGAACGAGCCGGGCGCCCGACGCGCGGCGAACCAGGCGCGCGGCCCGCGCCCCTACGATCGCGGCCCGCGTTCAGTCCGCCGACGCCGTCCAGCCGTCCAGCTCCACCCGCTCCGCGTCCCCCCGCCGGCCGTCGTCGAACAGCACCCGGTGCCCGTCCTTCACCCGTACGCCGTCCACGTACACCCCGCGCCCCACGTACTGCCCATCCGTCGCACACCGCCACCGCAGCCGCACCGGCCGCCCGCGCCACGCGCCCAGGTCCGCGCCCGCCCGGTGCCACACCCGCCCGGACCAGCCGTCCGCCGTTCCCTCCGGGTGCTCCCGTACGTCCCCGCCGCCGTCCCGCGGCCGGCTCGTGAACGGCACCGGCTCCCACGTACCGCCGCCGTCCGCCGACGCCTCCAGGTGCACCTTGTCCCACTGCGGCTCTGTGTCCCACCACAGCGCGAACTCCAGCGTCCCCCGCGCCCCGCGCACCGTCACCTCGGGGAGCGTCAGCGTCGACGTCTTCTGATTTGCCGTCCCGCTCAACCACGCCGTGCCCCCCTCTTCCGGACGTACCGGCACGGCGCGCGCCAGGTTCGTCCCCGCCGCGGCCCGCGGCGCGCTGCCGGAGCGCCAGCTGCGCACGGGGTGCACCGAGTTGCCGAGGAGGACGAGGAAGGTGTCGGTCGTCGGGTCGATGACCAGCGCGGTGCCGGTGAAGCCGGTGTGCCCGGCAGACCCCGGCGTGGCCATCGCGCCCATGAACCAGTGCTGGTACAGCTCGAAGCCGAGCCCGTGCTCGTCCCCCGGGAAGGCGGTGTTGAAGTCGGTGAACATCAGCTCCACCGACTCCCGCTCCAGGATCCGCGTCCGCCCGTACTCACCGCCGTTCAGCAGCGTCCGGCACAGAATCGCCAGATCCCACGCGGTGGAGAACAGCCCGGCGTGCCCCGCGACCCCGCCGAAGGAGTACGCGTTCTCGTCGTGCACCTCGCCCCGCACCATCCCGCGGTCGAGCCCCGACCACGGCTTGCGCGCGTCCTCGGTGGCGGCGATGCGGGGCAGCCATTCGGCGGGCGGGTTGTAGCGGGTGTGGGCCAGGCCCAGGGGTTCGGTGATGTCGTCGGCGAGGAGGCGGTCGAGAGGCTTGCCGGTGATCTTCTCCAGTACGAGCTGGAGGCTGATTAGGTTGAGGTCGGAGTAGAGGTATTTGGTGCCCGGCGGGTTGACCGGCGCCTCACGCCACAGCCGGGCGAGCTTGGCCTCCCACGTCGGCTCCGCGTACAGCGGGATCCAGGAGGTGAACCCGGAGGTGTGCGTCAGCAGTTGAAGGATGGTGATGTCCTGCTTGCCCGCGGCGCCGAAGTCGGGGAGATAGGAAGCCACGGTGGCGTCGAGCCTGAGAGCACCGCGCTCGATCTGCTGCACGGAGAGGAGAGAGGTGAAGAGCTTGGAGACGGAGGCGAGGTCGAAGACGGTGTCCATCGACATGTCGACCTGCTGCGCCGACGGCAGCTCGACACCGGTGTCGGTGGTCTCGTCGTACGCCTCGTAGCGCACCGCCTTGCCGATCGCCCGCTCCAGTGCGACCGTCCGCCCCCGCCCGGCGAGAATCACCGCGCCCGCGTACCAGGGGTACTTCGGCGAGGGCCCGAGGAACGTCTCGGCGTCGGTGACCAGTTGCCGCAGCGGCGGCTCCAGCAGCCCGGCCCGCGCGGCGCTGCCGCGCCGCAGCACGGGCGCGCCGGACGATGCCTCTGCGGCGTGGGCGGGGAGTCCGGTGGAACCGGGGACCACGAAGAGCGCACCTCCTGTAGCGAGTACACCGGCGGTGAAGCGTCGTCGGCCCATGTGACCCATGTCCCGACCCCTCCTGAAAGAAATCTTCCGAGCGCCGCGCGAACGGTGAAACTTTCTTCCAGGGGGTTCGTGCTGTCAAGACCACACCATGAGTTGACAGCGTTCCGTTCACGGCTGCGGAGTCGACTCCGGTACGAGGCAGAACGGGTGGCCCGCCGGGTCCTCGTAGACGCCCCAGTCCTCCTCGTACCGCAGGAGCTTCGCTCCCGCCGCCAGCGCGTCGCGCTCGGCCGCTTTCACGTCGTCCACCTCGATGTCCAGGTGGAACTGCTGCGGATAGGCCGGGTCCGGCCACCGCGCCGCCTTCAAGCCGGGCGCCCGCTGGAAGGCCAGTACCCCGCCGTCCGGCAGGTGGAGCGTGGACCAGTCGTCGTCGAGGGACCACCGCGGGTCCGCTCGGTCGACCTCCCCGCCGAGCAACGCCTGGTAGAACGCGGCCAGCTCCCGGGGGCGCGGGCAGTCGAGCACGGTGCACTGCAGTGTGCGCGTCATCCGCCGACCCTACGTCCGCTGCCCGATCGGCTCCATCCGCCCGGCTCTCGCACGTCATTCCGGGCCCGTAGGGATAGCCTCTGACCAGAAAGCCGGCCCGTCGTTGGGATACGAACGCATGATCCGCGTCATGACCTGGAATCTCTGGTGGCGCTTCGGGCCGTGGCAGGAGCGGAGCAAGGCCATTCTGCGCACACTCCGCGACGTGCGCCCGGACATCGTCGGGCTGCAGGAGGTGTGGGACCGGGACGGGGACAACCTCGCCGGGTGGCTCGCCAGCCAACTGGGCATGCAGTGGGCCTGGGCGCCTTCGCCCGAGCCCGGCCGCTGGCAGCGGCGCATCGACGACCCCACGGTCGAGGTCGGCAACGCGGTGCTCAGCCGCTGGCCGATCGCCGGGCGCGAGACCGTCGTGCTGCCGTCGGGGGAGGAGGAACCGGACGGGCAGCAGGCGCTGTACGTGCGCGTGGCCGCGCCCGGCGGCGTGGAGGTGCCGTTCTTCACCACGCACCTCATCTCCCACCCCTACGCCTCCGGCACCCGCTGCGCGCAGGTCTCGGCGCTCGCCCGGTTCGTCCACGAGCGGCGCGGCGACGGCGACTTCCCACCCGTGGTCACCGGCGACTTCAACGCCGAGCCCGACTCCGACGAAATGCGGCTGCTGTCCGGCACGAAGACCGCGCCCGCCGTGCGCGGGCAGGTGCTCTACGACGCCTGGCGCTACGCCCGCCCGGGAACCGCCGGGGCGACGTGGGACCTCGCCAACCCGCACGCGGCCCGGATACTGGAGTGGGACACGCGGATCGACTACGTGCTGGTGGGCCCGCCCGGTCCGGAGGGGGAGGGGCACGTACGGGACGTGCGGCGGGCGGGGGACGCGCCGGTCGACGGGGTGTGGGCGTCGGACCACTGCGCGGTCGTCGCGGACCTGGCGACCACCGCCGAGTGAACCCCGGCTGAGGCGCCGGCTGAGGCGCCGGCCGCCCACCGGCCGGCAGCCGCCCGCGCACGTCCGCGGCCACCGCCGTTCTCCCTCCCCCTTACCACCTTCCGCGGTCCCTCTATCGTGGCCTGTTCCGTCGCCCGCCGCGATGGATACCCTGGCTCCGGACGACGCTCACCGGGAGGAGCAGGACGTGGCCAACAGCACCACTCAGCAGCCGGCGGCGGGCAGCGGGAAACCGCAGCTCGATCTGACAGGCGCCACGTGGCAGTCGAGCAGTCAGGGGGTGGGGGATGTCGAGATCGCGTTCGTGGAGGGCTATATCGCCATGCGCGACGGGCGCAACCCGGAGGGGCCCGCGCTGATCTTCACCCCGGGGGAGTGGCGTGCCTTCGTCCTCGGCGCCCGTGACGGCGAGTTCGACCTGACCTGACCGGTCACGCCAGCACGGCGCAGCCCCGCTCGCGCAGTGCGACGAGCGGGGCTTCGGTGCCTTCGACGCCGTTCCAGCGCAGATCCAGTTTCTCCAGCGCGGGCAGCTCCGCCAGCCAGCCGGGGACGTCGCCGATCGCGTTGGCCCGTAGATCCAGGCGGCGCAGCAGCGGCAGCCGGGCCAGCACGGCGGGCACGGTCCGCAGCGCGTTCTCGCGCAACTCCAGCTCGCGCAGCTCGCCGAGACCCGCCGCCGAGTCGGGCAGCGCCGTGAGCGCGTTGCCGCGCAGCCACAGCTCGCGCAGCGCCGACAGCCGCCCGACCGACTCCGGCAGCCGCGTCAGCCCGCAGTGCTGCGCCCGGAGTTCCTGCAGCGCCGCCATGTCGCCCAGTTCCTCGGGCAGGTCGCCGAGGGGGTTCTCGCCGACGTTGAGGTAGGCCAGTGAACGCAGCCGGCCGAGCGCGGCGGGAAGCCGGGTCAGCCGGTTGTCGTGCAGGTACAGGCAGCGAGTCAGGGCGGGCAGCGACCCGAGGGCCTCGGGCACCGCGGCGAGCGCGTTGTGCCCGAGGTCCAGGGTGTGCAGCCGGGTGAGGGCGGCGAGGTCGTCCGGGATCGACGTGAGCGCGTTGTCGGCCAGGACGAGCACCTCGGCGTCCGTCTCCCGCCACACCCGGGGCGGTACGGCGGTGAGGCCGGCCCGCCAGAGGTTCACGACCGGGGTCACGGCCAGGGACCCAGCTCGGGCAGCCGGCCGTCGAGCCGCTGGTGCGGCTGGCGGCCCGCCAGCCACGCGGTGAGATCCGTGAGCCGGCCCCTGACCACCGGCCCGCGCCCGGCGCCGTCTTCGGCGGCCCCGCCGCCGGCGGCGCCGAACGTGTGCCGTACCGGCCCGTCCGACTCGACCAGCGTCAGCCCCGCGGGCGCCCGCGGGGCCAGAAAGTCGAAGAGGTGCAGGCACAGCTCGCGCGGCCAGGCCGCGGATCGGGTCTCCAGGTTCACGTCGACGGTGTGCACCTCCAGCTCGCGCCACCAGCAGTGCAGCGCACCCAGCAGGTCGCCGTCGCGATAGCGCACCGGGCGGTCCCAGTCCGCGTCGCCCACCGAACCCCAGACCGTCTCCGCCTCCGCCAGGGTCGCCGTCACCGCCGCGGTCAACTCCGCGGCGTTCCGTACCGCACCGGCCTCGATGCCCGCGTCGCGGGCCGGCCGGCCGCCGTCGTACACCTCGATCAGCTCGCCTTTCAGCGCGTACCGTGCCTGGCGGGTGAGCGCCCGGCCGATGCCTTCGATGTGCGACAGCACGTGCGCGCGGGTCCAGTCCGGCAGCCTGGACGGTCCGCGCTCCTTTCCCTCGGTGAGGTCTGCCAGCGCGATGCGCAGCCGCTCGTGCCCGTCCAGCACGTACGCCCACACCTCCGGCCCCGCCAGCACGCCCCCGGATCTCGCCACCCGAATCCTCCTCCGTCGTCGACGGGGAGACACTACTCGCGTAGCAGCCGATGTACGCCTCCTCCGGCAATGCCGGATCCCAAAGACGGCGGTGCCGCCCCGGGAGCCGGCGGTGCCGCGGGACCCGTACGATTGGTGCATGGCATTTCTCCGCCGCCGCAGCAGCGCCGCCAAGCCCGCGGGCCCGGACTTCGACGTCCTGGCCATGGACCCGGGCGACTGGCCCGGCGACCTCGGCGCCGGTCTGCTGCCCGGACCGGACGGGAGCTGCCAGGGGGTCTTCCTGCGGTACGACCTGTTCGGCGGCCGCGGCCCCGCGATGATCATCGGCAACCTGCCGGAGGGCTCGCCCGCCCGCGACGTGCCGGAGGGGCAGCCGCCCTTCGAGGTCGCGCAGCTGCTGCTGGCGCTGGAGCACGACGAGCCGGTGACCGTCACCGAGGTCGAGGACGCGCCCGTGATGCAGGGGGACAACCTGCTGATCGTGCGCCGGCTGAAGCTCTCCGAGAGCCGCGTCTCCTGCGTGCAGTTCGACCGCAGCGACAACGTGCTCGTCACCATCGCGGCCTGGGACCGGCCCATCTCCGAGGACCTGTACGCGCTGCTCAAGCCGCTGCCCGCGGAGCTGTTCCAGCAGGTCTGAAACGCGCCGCGCTCGCCTTACCCGCACACCTGCCAACACCCGTCGCTGCGCGATGTCTTGTCACCTAGTCATCGGACCTCTAGCGTGACGCGGCATGAGTGAGGGGATCTCGCGAAGAGCCACTGTCACGTCGGCTATCGGAGCCGCAGGCGCGATAGCCATGGGACCGTCCGTCTTCTCCGGGGACGCGGTCGCTGCTGATTCCGCTGACACATCCGATGAATTGGGCCTCTGGTACGCGGCGCCTGCCGCGGACTGGGAGCGCGAATCGCTCCCCGTGGGCAACGGCGCGCTCGGCCTCGGCGTCTTCGGCGCGCTCGCCTCCGAGCAGCTGACGTTGAACGAGAAGACGCTGTGGACCGGCGGCCCCGGCGCCGACGGCTACGACTTCGGCAACTGGCGCGACCCGCGGCCCGGCGCACTGACCGCGGTGCAGGACCGGATCGACGCCGAGGGGCGGCTCAGCCCGGAGGCCGTCGCGGCGGAGCTGGGGCAGCCCAAGCACGGCTTCGGCGCTTACCAGGTGCTCGGCCATCTCCGGCTGGACCTGGCCGCCGCGCCGGGTGCGCCCGACGCGTCGTACCGTCGCGGGCTCGACCTCCGGCGGGCGGTCGCCACCGTGGCCTACGACCACGAGGGCGCCCGGCACCTGCGGGAGTTCTTCGTCTCGTACCCGGACTCGGTGGCCGTGGGGCGGCTGGCCGCCGACCGGCCGGGGCAGGTGGCGTTCACCCTGCGCTACACCTCCCCGCGCGACGACTACACCGCCACCGCGAGCGGCGACCGGCTGACGATCCGCGGCGCGCTGGCGGACAACGGGCTGGTCTTCGAGACGCAGATCCGCCTGCTCACCGACGGCGGCAGCGTCACGGCCGGGGACGGCACGCTGACCGTGAGCGGCGCGGACGCGGCCTGGTTCGTCCTGGCCGCGGGCACGGACTACGCCGACGCCCACCCCGGCTACCGCGGCGCCGACCCGCACGACCGCGTCACCAGCATCGTCGACCGGGCGGCCCGGACGTCGTACGGCAAGCTGCTGGGGCGCCATGTTGCCGACCACCGCCAGCTGTTCGACCGCGTCGCCCTCGATGTCGGCGGCCGGCTGCCGGCCGCCGTACCGACGGACGCGCTGCTGGCGGGGTACGGCGGTGGGGACGCCGGCGCGGACCGGGCGCTGGAGGCGCTGTTCTTCCAGTACGGGCGTTACCTGCTGATCGCCTCCTCGCGGCCCGGATCGACGCCGGCGAACCTCCAGGGCGTGTGGAACAACGTCACGGACCCGCCGTGGAGCGCGGACTACCACGTCAACATCAACCTGCAGATGAACTACTGGCCGGCCGAGATCACCAACCTCGCCGAGACCACCGCGCCGTACGACGAGTTCGTGGCGGCTCTGCGCGCCCCCGGCCGGGTCACCGCGAAGGAGATGTTCGGCAGCGGCGGCTGGGTCGTGCACAACGAGACCAACCCGTACGGGTTCACCGGCGTGCACGACTGGGCCACGGCCTTCTGGTTCCCGGAGGCCGCGGCCTGGGTCACACAGCAGATGTACGAGCACTACCGCTTCGGCGGCTCGACGGACTACCTGCGCAACACCGCGTACCCGGTGATGAAGGAGGCCGCCGAGTTCTGGCTCGCCAACCTGCGCACGGACCCGCGGGACGGCAAGCTCGTCGTCACCCCCAGCTACTCGCCCGAGCAGGGCGACTTCACGGCCGGGGCGTCGATGTCGCAGCAGATCGTGTACGACCTGCTGACCAGCACCCTGGAGGCGGCCCAGACCCTCGGCGACAGCCCCGACTTCCGTACGCGGCTGGAGAACACGCTCGCGGATCTGGACCCGGGGCTGCGGATCGGGTCGTGGGGCCAGTTGCAGGAGTGGAAGGCGGATCTGGACGACCCGAACAACGACCACCGGCACGTCTCGCACCTCTTCGCCCTGCACCCGGGGCGGCAGATCGAGGTGGGCAGCCAGTGGGCGGAGGCGGCGAAGGTGTCGCTGACCGCGCGCGGTGACGGCGGCACCGGCTGGAGCAAGGCCTGGAAGATCAACTTCTGGGCGCGGCTGGAGGACGGCGACCACGCGCACAAGATGCTGAGCGAGCAGCTGAAGTCCTCCACCCTGCCGAACCTCTGGGACACCCACCCGCCGTTCCAGATCGACGGCAACTTCGGCGCCACCTCCGGCATCGCGGAAATGTTCCTGCAGAGCCAGCACGGCCCCATCGAGGTACTGCCCGCCCTGCCGGGCGCCTGGCCCGCGGGCTCCGTGACCGGACTGCGCGCCCGCGGCGGCGCCACGCTCGACATCACCTGGGAAGGCGGCAGGGCGACCCGGATCGCGCTGCACGCGAACCGCACGCGCCGGCTGATCCTGCGCAGCGACCTCCTCCCCGGCGGGGAGGAGGTCATCGACGCCGTGGCCGGGCGCACCTACACGTTCGGCTGACCGCCGCGGGGCCGCGCCCCGGGGTCGCGGACCAGTGGGGCGTCGGGGGCGGACCGGCCGGCGTGCGGGCGGGTGGGCGGGGTGGCGGTGTCACGGCCCGCCACCCCGCCGGGCTCACCGCGTTCCGACCGCCGCCCGCACCGCCCGGCGCGCCATCTGCAGGTCGTCGTGGAGCCGGCGCAGCAGCAGCCGGTGCTCCTCCCCGGCGGTCATCCCGCTGTGCACGCCGACCGGGGGCGCCGGGTCCTTCATCGCCCGCTGCACGGCGGCCTCGTACGTACGGACCTCGCGTACCAGCACCAGCATGAGGTTGACCAGGAAACCGTCCCGGTGCACCGCTCCGCCCGCCTGCGCGAGTTGGCTGATCTGCCGGCGGGCCGGCGCGCCCTCGCCCAGCACCGCCCAGAGCGTCGCCAGGTCGTACCCCGGGAGGTACCAGCCGGCCTGCTCCCAGTCGACCAGCACCGGGCCGGCGGGCGACAGCAGGACGTTGGACAGCAGCGCGTCGCCGTGGCAGAACTGCAGGCGCCCCGGGCCGATGCCGTGCAGCAGCGTCTGCAGGTCGCCCATGTCGCGGTCGGTGAGCAGGCCCACCTCGTGATAGCGGCTGAGCTGCGTCCCGTAGTCCAGCGGCGCGCCGAACGCGCCGGCCGGGGGCTGCCACATCCCGATCCGTACCAGCGCCGCGAGCGTCGCGCGCACGTCCGCGTGCGGCGGGACCTCCAGCGGGTGCCGCTGCAGCGCCGCGGCCCGGCCGGGGGTCCGCTCGATGACGAGCGTGCAGCTCTCCGGGTCGGCGGCGATGAGGCGCGGCACCCGTACGGGTGGGCGGGCCCGGACGAACGTGCGGTAGGCCACTATTTCCTGCCGCAGCTTCTCCACCCGCGCGGTCGACTTGTCGACGAGGCACTTGGCCACCGCCGTGGTCCGGCCGGCCGAGCCGACCAGCAGCACCGTGCGGCTGCTGCGGCGCAGCACCTGCACGGGGTGGAAGTCGGGGACCACCCGGTGCACCGACTCGACGGCCGCGCGCAGCAGTGCGCCCTGCGGGCCGGACAGGTCGAGCCGACCGCTGACGGGCCGGCGCACGGTTGCGGGGAACTGTCGCAGGCGTGCGCCCGCGGCCGGTACCCGGCCCGGGTCGAGGAACGGCGCGCCGCCCGCCGCGGTCCGGTGCGGGGCTGGCGGGCGTACCGTACGGACGGGTGCGGACGCGGATGCCGATGCTGCGTACATGGGCGAGACAGATCCCTTCAGGTCCCTTCAGGCACGGGCCGGTTGCGCGCGCCGCAGGCCATCGGACACAGCCGTACCCTCCCGGACAACGCGCCCGGTGGGCCGGCTGGGGGTCCGGTCCCCGGGTGCTGCCTCCGGGATGTGCGAGCGGGTCGTGCGGTTGGCATGTGCCCCGGCTGTTGCGGCCGGTTGGCGCAGTCATAGCCCACACCGCCATACGGGTGGCACACCATCTGGCGCACCCTGGCGAACCCTGGCGAATGCTCGCCGGGCCTTCAGCCCGTCGGTACGGTCAAGTGAGCCGAGACCCTGGGGGCTTGACGTGAGCAAGGGACCCAACGCCAGGCTCGCCGACCTGTTCGGGATGACCGGCTGGTCGAAGGGCGAGCTGGCGAGGCTGGTCAACCGGCAGGCGGCGGCCACCGGCCACCCCCAGCTGGCGACCGACACCTCGCGAGTGCGGCGCTGGATCGAGACGGGCGAGATCCCGCGCGAGCCGGTGCCCAAGGTGCTGGCGGCCCTGTTCACCGAGCGACTCGGCCGTGTCGTGACCACCGAGGATCTCGGGTTCGAACGGGCCGGAGGGCCCGGGCGGGTCAGGCGGCAGTCCGACGACGCACTGCCCTGGGTACCCGAGCGGACGGCCGAGGTCCTCACCGAATTCACGGGAATGGACCTCATGCTCAATCGACGCGGCCTGATGGGCGCGGGTGCCGCGCTCGCGGCCGGCTCCGCCCTGACCGGTTCCCTGCACGAGTGGCTGCAATCCGACCCCGCCACGTTCGACACCGCCGCCGGCGGGGGCGGCACCGCCGACCCGGCCGGCTTCGGCAGATACGAGGCGACTCCGATCGGCGCCCAGGAAGTCGAGGCGCTTGAACGCTCCGTGGAGGTCTTCCGCGCCTGGGACGCCGAGCGCGGCGGCGGCCTGCAGCGCAAGGCCGTCGTCGGCCAGCTCAACGAGGTCGGCGGCATGCTCGCGTACCGGCACCCGGACCAGCTGCAGAACCGCCTGTGGGGCGTCGCGGCGAACCTCGCCGTGCTGGCCGGCTGGATGTCGCACGACGTGGGCCTGGAGCCCACCGCCCAGCGGTACTTCGTCATCGCCGCGTACGCCGCGCGCGAGGGCGGCGACCGGCCGCGTGCCGCGGAGGCGCTCTCCCGCGCCGCCCGGCAGATGATCCACCTGGGCCGGCCCGACGACGCGCTGGAGCTGATGGCGGTGGCCAGGTCCGGCGCCGGCCCGGAGACCCGGCCGGGTATCCGCTCGATGCTCTGCACCGTCGAGGCGTGGGCGCTGGCGGCCAAGGGGCGGTCGGGGGCGGTGCGGCGCACGCTGGGCGAGGCGGAGGACCTGTTCGCCGCGGACCCGGGGGACGAGCCGGCACCCAGCTGGATGCAGCTCTTCGACGAGGCCGACCTGCACGGCATGCAGGCGCTGGCCTACCGCACGCTCGCCGAGCACGACCCGGGCGTGGCGGGCCGCGCGCAGGAGCACGGCAGGCTGGCAATCGCCAACCGCCCGGAGGGGCGCCAGCGGTCCCAGATCCTCGACCACGTGTCCATGGCCGCGGCCGGCTTCCTCGCCGACGACGCGGAGCAGGGTGACAGCTACGCCCGGCTCGCGCTGGCGCGCATCGGGGAGAACTCCTCGCACCGTACCTGGGACCGGCTGCGGGAGACGTACCGGCTGACGGCACCTTACGCGGACGACCCTCTGGTGAAGGCGCTGCGCGAGGAGATCAGCGAGGCGCTGCCGAGGGCGCCGAGGGGGCGTACGCGGCCCGTCTGACGGGGCTATCGCAACCGTGCACCGCACGGGTGCGAGACCACGGTACGGGGACGGGCGAGGGGTGACGGGCCGGGCCGCCGCCCGCTCAGCCCGTCACCTCGGCCACGAGCACGCAGGCGTCGTCCCCGCGCCGCCCGCCGCCGAACTCCTCGACGACCGCGCGCAGGCAGTCCCGGGCGCCGGGTGCCGCCGCGAACCGCGGGGCGAGCGCGAGCAGCCGCTCCCGGGCCGGCTCCGGGCTGTGCGCGCCGAGCCCGGCGGTGTGCAGCAGGAGCAGGTCGCCGCCCCGCAGCGGCTCGCTCACCTGCTCGTACGACGTGTCCGCGGTGGCACCCAGCAGCACGCCTTCGGGGGCGGCGAGGGCGCGGCCGGCACCGTCGCGGAACAGCAGCGGCGGGGTGTGCCCGGCCCGCGCCCAGCGCAGCGTGCGGTCCGCCGGGTCGTAGCGGCAGCAGACCGTGCCGACCAGGGCCGGCTGCGCCGACACCTCCAGCAACTCGTTGACCCGGGCGAGCAGCCCGCCGGGTTCCGTGCCGCCCAGCGCCATGCCGCGCACCGCACCGAGCAGCATCGCCATCCCGGCGGCGGCCGGCACGCCACGGCCGGCGACGTCGCCGACGCCGAGCAGGGTGCCGCCGCCGGGCAGCGGCAACGCGTCGTACCAGACACCGCTGACAAGAGTGTCGGCGGCGGCCGGAAAGTGGTGCCCGGCCACGGTCAGCGCGGCCGGGCCGCCGGCCGGCAGGTGCACCGCGCCGCGCCACGGCGGCAGCACCGACTCGTGCAGCTCCTGGGCGATGCGGCGCTCGGCGTGCGCGAAGTGCCGCTCGCGCTGCAGCGCGGACTCCGACTCCTGCACCGCCTGCCGGCTGCGGCGCAGCTCGGTGACGTCGCGTACGACCGCCCACATCGACGCGGTCGCGCCCCCGGCGTCGAGGACGGGCTCGCCGACGATGTGCAGGGTGCGCGCGGCGCCGTCCGGCCGGCGGATGCGGAACTCGCCGTCGATCGGCCTGCCGTCGACCAGGCAGCCGGTGACCATCGCGGTCAGCCGCGGCTGGTCGGCCGGGTCGAACCAGGACGGCAGGTCGTCCAGCAACAGCGGGCCCTCACCGGGATCCCTGCCGAAGATGTCGTACAGGTCGTCCGACCAGTCGACCTCGTCCGAAAGCAGATGCCACTCGGCGCTGCCGACCCGGGGCCGCGGCTGCTCCCGCGGGTCCGCGGCGGCCTCGGCCCGGGCGTGGCCCTCGCGCCCCTCGCCGCCCTCCCGGTCGCGGTCGACGGGGTGGCCTCCGCACAGCTGTCCGAGCTGTACGGTCAGGCAGTCGAGCTGCCGCGCCGCGAGGTCGCACAGCGCCCGCTGCCAGCGCAGCTCGGCCTCCTCGGCGTCGCCCGCGGCGGCCACCGTCTCCCGCCGCACCGCCTCCAGACTGTCGCGCAGCCGGGCGATCTGTGCCAGCAGCGTGGCCACGGCGCTGTGCTCGGGCTGCCGCGCCGGGGGCGGGTCCGTGGCGCGGGGGAGTTGTGAGGCGGCGGCCATGGTGTGATCTCCGATACCTTCCGGCCCGGGCGGCGGTGTCGTTGTGGTCCGCCGTTTCGCCGTTACGACTGTGGCACAGGCGGCGACGCTGTGTAAGGGGTTTGCCGAGACTGAAGCACTTGCGTGGGGCATATGCACGCTTGACCGATTCCCGACCGCACTTCACCCGGTCTCCGCACTCCAGTAAGCTGCCGCGGCAATGGAGCCGGCAGCCGGCCGGTGGCCCGGTCTGTCCGTTCCGCGGAAAATTCCGTTGCCAGCGGTCCCACCACACCGGATGCTGACGTCATGTTCGAGCCAGCCATAGCGCCCAGCGGCACCCTCCTCGGCCTCCTCCAGCGCGGCCGGGGCGACGGGACCCTGCACGCACTCGCCGCACCCCGGGCCGAAGCCCTCCAGGCGCTGTACAGCTGCGTGCTCGACGACCCCAGGCACGACTGGCAGGTGGAGAACCGCTCGCTGTACTACGCCCGGCTCTACCTGGAGCTGGACGCCCCCGTGGACGTCCTCGCCGACCACCTCTTCGCCCCCGACGATCTGCTGCGCCCCGACGAGCAGCGCACCGGCCTCACCCTCTCCGTCCTCGGCCACCTCGCCTCGTACGGCCGCGACGACGCCCTGAAGCTGCTCCGCCGCTACGCCGCCGCCGGCGGCTGCTGGCAGTGGGCCCTCGACGAACTCGCCCTGCGCGACGACGACGCCGGGCTGCGCGCCCTCGCCCCGCACGTGCTGGCCCGCTTCCCGCGCACCCCCGAGGGCGAGCGCGAGCTGGCCGAGGAGATGCGCGGGGCGTTCGAACCCCGGCCCTGGCGGCTGTGGGCCGAGGACCCCGAGCTGGGCGAACGGGTGCGCGCGGCCCAGGAGCAGGAGAGTTTCGACCGCTGGCAGCGCCAGCTCCGCTCCCGCGGGCCGCGGCCCGGCTGGAGCGTCACCGAGGTCCTCGACTGGGCGCAGGACGGCCTGGAGCAGTACCCGGTACAGCCCCGGCACGCCGCGGCCGCCCGCTGCCTCGCGGCCGTCGCCGGGCCCGAGGACCGCCCCGAGCTGCTCGCGGCGGCCCGCGGCGGCGGCGACGGCGCCCGGGCCGCCGCCCTCGCGCACCTCGCCACGACCGGCGACCCCGAGACGTACGACCTGATCGAGGCAGCCGCCTGCGCGCCCGCCGAGACTCTCGCCGAGGCCGCGCTCGCCACCTTCGGCCGGATGTGCTCCACCGCCGCCCTCGACACCGCCCGTCGCTGGGCGGCGCGCGAGGACGCGCTCGGCACCGCCGCCGGCGTGATGCTCGCCCGCCGCGGCGCCGCACGCGACGCCCGTGCCGTACGGACCGTGCTGCTGCGCCGCGTACGCGACGCGGGGCCCGACGCGCCCGACCTGTGCGCCCTCGTCGCCGGCGCGGGACGGCTGGCGATCACCTCCGCCGCGCCCGTGCTGCGGCACATCTACCGCGAGACCGGAAGCTCGCAGCTCCGCGGCGTCACCGCCCGCGCGCTGGCCGCCACCGACCCGTCGTTCCCGGCCTCCTTCGCCGTCGAGTGCCTGTGGGACTGCGAGGACACCACCCGCGAGATCGGCGCCCGGCACGCCGAGACCGCCGACGCCCGCGTCGTCGCCCGGCTGCGCAGCCTCGCCGCCGACCCGGCCGAGGACGGCGACGTGCAGAGCACCGTGCGCACCCGCATCACCCCGGACGGCGCGGCCGGCTGACGTCCGTCACGCGTCCTTCACGTACGGTCGCGGACTGCGAGAATGGCCGCATGACGGCGCGCTGGCAGTTCTGGATCGACCGCGGCGGCACGTTCACCGACGTGGTGGGCCGACGACCGGACGGCACCCTCGTCGCCCGCAAGCTGCTCTCGCACGACCCGGGGCGGTACGGCGCCCACGACGACGCGGCGGTCGCCGGGGTGCGGCTGCTGCTCGGCCTCGGCCCGGACGAGCCGGTGCCCGCGGAGCGCGTCGAGGTGGTCAAGATGGGCACCACCGTCGCCACCAACGCCCTCCTCGAACGGCAGGGCGAGCCCACGGTCCTCGTCGTCACCGAGGGGTTCCGGGACGCGCTGCGGATCGCGTACCAGAACCGGCCGCTGCTCTTCGAGCGCCGGATCCTCAAACCCGAGGCGCTGTACGAGCGGGTGATCGAGGTGCCGGAGCGCGTCGGCGCGCACGGCGAGGCCGTACGCGACCTGGACCTCGGCGCCGTCCGCGCGGCGCTGGGGGACGCCTACCGCGACGGGTTCCGCGGCGCCGCCGTCGTCCTCGTGCACGGATACCGCTACGCGGCGCACGAGCGGGCCGTCGCCGAGGAGGCCAGGCGCGCGGGCTTCACGCAGATCAGCTGCGGCCACGAGGTCAGCCCGTTGATGAAGCTCGTGCCGCGCGGCGACACCACCGTCGTCGACGCCTACCTGTCGCCGATCCTCCGCCGCTACGTCGACCGGGTCGCCGGCGAACTGCCCGGCATCCGGCTGCAGTTCATGCAGTCGAACGGCGGTCTGCGGGAGGCCACGCACTTCCGCGGCAAGGACGCCGTCCTCTCCGGGCCGGCCGGCGGAGTCGTCGGCATGGTCCGCTCCTCCGCGGAGGCGGGCCACGACCGGGTCATCGGCTTCGACATGGGCGGCACGTCCACCGACGTCTCGCACTACGCGGGCGAGTTCGAGCGCGACTTCGACACGCGGGTGGCGGGCGTACGGATGCGCGCGCCGATGCTCAGCATCCACACCGTCGCCGCCGGCGGCGGCTCCGTCCTGCACTTCGACGGCCGCCGCTACCGCGTCGGCCCCGACTCCGCCGGCGCCGTCCCCGGCCCCGCCTGCTACCGCCGCGGCGGGCCGCTGACGGTCACCGACGCCAACGTCATGCTCGGCCGCGTCCAGCCGCACCACTTCCCCGCCGTCTTCGGGCCCGGCGGAGACCAGCCGCTCGACGGCGAGGCCGTCCGGCGGGCGTTCACCGAGCTGGCCGAGACCGCCGCCGCGGCCACCGGCGACCGGCGCTCCCCGGAGGAGGTCGCGGCCGGCTTCCTCGACATCGCCGTACTCAACATGGCCAACGCGGTCAAGAAGATCTCCGTGCAGCGCGGCCACGACGTCACCCGCTACGCGCTCACCAGCTTCGGCGGCGCCGGCGGCCAGCACGCCTGCGCCGTCGCCGACGTGCTCGGCATCTCCACCGTCGTCGTCCCGCCGCACCCCGGCGTGCTCTCCGCGTACGGCATCGGGGTCGCCGCCGCGACGGCCATGCGGGAGCAGGCCGTGGAGGCGGAGCTGGACGAGGGGTCGATGCCGCGGATCCGGCAGGTGTGCGCGGAACTGGCCGAGCGGGCGGCGGCGGACCTGGCGGACGAGGGCATTCCGGCGGCTGCCGTGGGCACCGAGGCGCGGGTGCACCTGAGGTACGCGGGCACGGACTCGGCGATCGCGGTACCGCTGGCGGACGAGGCGGAGATGCGGGCGGAGTTCACGGCCGTGCACCGCAGGCGGTTCGCGTTCACGATGGACAAGCCGATCGTCGCCGAGGCCGCGTCCGTCGAGGCCGCCGCCGAGCAGGCCGCACCCACGCGGGACGAGACCGGCCGGCACGACCGTGCCGGGGGTGCGCCCGAACCCGCCGACCGGGTACGGATCTTCGCCGACGGGCAGTGGCACCAGGCCGGGCTGTACCAGCGCGCGGAGCTGCGTGCCGACGACACCGTCACCGGCCCCGCGATCCTCGCCGAGGAGGGCTCCACCACCGTCGTCGACCCCGGCTGGCAGGCCGCCGTACACCACCGCGGCCACCTCACGCTCACCCGCGTCCGCCCGCGGCCCGCCACGCAGGCGGTCGGCACGGGCGTCGACCCCGTGATGCTGGAGGTCTTCAACAGTCTCTTCATGGCAATCGCCGAACAGATGGGGGTACGGCTGGAGAGCACCGCCCACTCCGTCAACATCAAGGAGCGGCTCGACTTCTCCTGCGCCCTGTTCGACGCCGACGGCAACCTGATCTCCAACGCCCCCCACATGCCCGTGCACCTGGGGTCGATGGGGGAGTCCATCAAAGAGGTGCTGCGGCGCAACCGGGACACCGAGCACGGGCTGCGGCCCGGCGATGTCTACGCCATCAACGACCCGTATCACGGCGGCACGCACCTGCCCGACATCACCGTCGTCACGCCCGTCTTCGACACTGTGACATCAGCGGCTGGCGCCGCGGGCGGGCAACAACTGCTGTTCCTCGTCGCCTCCCGCGGCCACCACGCCGAGATCGGCGGCATCACCCCGGGATCGATGCCCGCGTTCAGCCGCACGATCGAGGAGGAAGGCGTCCTCTTCGACAACTGGCTGCTCGTACGGGACGGGAGGCTGCGCGAAGCCGAGACGCGCCGGCTGCTGACCTCCGGCCCGTACCCCTCGCGCGCGCCCGACGCCAACCTCGCCGACCTGCGCGCCCAGATCGCCGCCAACAACAAGGGCATCGACGAGCTGCACCGCATGATCGGCATGTTCGGCCTCGACGTCGTGCGCGCCTACATGGGGCACGTGCAGGACAACGCCGAGGAGTCCGTGCGCCGCGTCATCGCCGCCCTGAGGGACGGCTCGTACCGCTACGAGACCGATGCCGGCGCCGTCATCGAAGTCGCAGTCCGCGTCGACCGCGAGGCGCGCGGCGCCGTCGTCGACTTCACCGGCACGTCGGCCCAGCTGCCCGGCAACGCCAATGCGCCCAGCTCGGTCGTCATGGCCGCCGTGCTCTACGTCTTCCGCACCCTCGTCGCCGAGGACATCCCCCTCAACAGCGGCTGCCTGAAGCCGCTGGAGGTGCGCATCCCGCCCGGCTCCATGCTCGCGCCGGAGTTCCCCGCGGCCACCGTCGCCGGGAACGTCGAGACCTCCCAGGCGGTGACGGGCGCGCTGTACGCGGCGCTCGGGGTGCAGGCGGAGGGCTCCGGGACGATGAACAACGTCACCTTCGGCAACGACAAGGCGCAGTATTACGAGACGGTCGCCTCCGGCTCCGGCGCGGGAGACGGCTTCCCCGGCGCCGACGTCGTGCAGACCCACATGACCAACTCCCGCCTCACCGACCCCGAGGTGCTGGAGTGGCGCTACCCGGTGCGCGTCGAGGAGTTCGCCGTACGGGACGACAGCGGCGGCCGGGGCCGCTGGGACGGCGGGCGCGGCGCGGTGCGTCGCATCCGCTTCCTGGAACCGATGACGGTGACGCTGCTGACCGGGCACCGGCGGGTGGCGCCGTACGGGATGGCGGGCGGCGGGCCGGGGGCGCTCGGCCGCAACGCCATGGAGCGGGCCGACGGCACCGTGGAGCCGCTGGCGGGGTGCGACACCGTCGAGGCGGGGGCGGGGGACGTCCTGGTGGTCGAGACCCCGGGCGGTGGCGGGTACGGCAAACCGGTGTGAGCTGGCGGTGCGCTCGGGTCGGGCAGCGTGCCCGCGGGCTTGGTCGCGGCCGCGTTGCCGATGCGCGGCCCGTACCCACAGCCGCGCATCCACCGCCGGTGATCCGGCCCCGGCTCTGGCCCGCGCCTTTGCCCCGCTGGCCCGCGCTCGCCCCGCCCCATCCCCGGCCGGGGCCTGCTCCCCGACCGGCCGACCGGGCCGGAGGCCGTACCGTTTCGGTCGATGTCGGTGGCACCGCCTAATCTGTCCGTCGTGACTGCTCCGACCACCGCGACGCCCGCCGCCGGCGCGCCCCGGCCCGCCCCGGGCCCGGCCGCGGACGAGGGCCTGGCCCGCCGCCTGCGCGCCCTGGCGTGCACGGCCCCGCTGCACGACCTGGACGCCCGCAAGGCGATGCTCGCGGGCGAGTTCGGGGTGTACGCGATGGCGGAGGTGGCCCTGTCCGCCATCGACCTGGTCACGCTGCAGATGGACTTCGACACCGGTGCCGAGCCCGACGAGGTCATCGCCCGGCTGCTGCCGCGCGTCGCCGCCCAGGCCCCGCTGCGCCCACGCGCCGAGCACGAGCGGGTGGCCCACTGGGTGCTGGACAGCCTGGTCAACGTCGGCAGCGTCGACCGCGGCTTCCGCGCGGTGTACGGCACGTTCGGCCACGACGGGGCGTACGTGCGCAGGGAGTATGACTTCAAGCTCGTCGAAGAGGTCCCCGGCCCCGGCGGCGCCGTCTATCTGCGCACTACCGACGAGGCGGTCAACGTGCTGGTGGGCGCCCTCGACACCGATGTCACCAGCGCGCAGATCGCCGCCGAGGTCAAGCTCGAAGTCCTCATCAGCCGAGGCCGCCTCGCCGACGCCCAGCTCGCCGCCGAGCAGGCCCGCTACCGCACCGTGCAGTACGCGGAGACGCTGCGCCGCGCCCTGGAGGCCACCCGGCGCAACGTCCGCGCGGTCGACTGGCTGCAGACCGTGCCCGCGATGATCGACGAGGCGCTGGACCACGTCGCCGACCGGTACCGGCACGAGAACGCCATCCTCACCAACATCCGCCGCGCCCGCGACGAGGCCGAAGACCCCGACCACAAGCGCCGCGCCGCCGAGCTGGTCGACATCGTCAAGGACTGCATCCGCCGCCACACCCAGCTGCAGACCCGGCTGCTGGACGCCGGCCCGCTGTTTCGCGCCGAGCAGGACCGGCAGGCGTTCGCGCCGCCCGCCGCCCGCACCGGCGTCGACCTCTACGGCCAGCTCCTCGCCCCCGTGCTGCCGCTCCCCGTGTCCGCCGCCCACCGCGTCACCGACGCCTTCTTCGCCCGCGGCACCGGCCTGCGCGCCCCGCACGCCGTACGTCTCGCCGATCTCGCGGAGCTGCTGCTCACGCCCCCGCTGGAACGGGCCCACCTCGGCGCCGAGATGCCCGAGCCGGACCTCGTCGCCACCCCGGACGACAGCCGGTTCAGCGAGGAGCAGCTCGCCGCCGCGGGCGAGCTGCTGGACCTGCCGCCCGACGCCCCGCGCCGGCTCTCCGGACTGCTCGCCGACGCCCGCCGCCGCGACCCCGGGCTGCCGTACCTCGTCGCCCTCCTCGCGGTGCACGCCGCGGGCCCGGCCGTGGGAACGGCGTACCGGCAGGGGGACGAGCGGCTGCTGTTCGCCGTGGACGACGGGACGGAGATGGCTGACGACGAGTTCGGCGGCGCCGACCTCATCGTCGGCACGGCCCTGCTGGACGCCGCCGGGATGGCGGCCGGTCGCTCGGAGGCCGCCTCGTGACTCCTGACCCCGCGACCGTTTCCGGCGCCGGAACGACCCCCGAGGCCGACGGTGCCGGCGGCGCCTCCGGACACCCGGCCGCGGTCACCCCCGCCGACGCCGCCGACGCCGCCCGGCTGGTCTCCTTCGGCCTGCAGCCCAAGCTGCTGCCCGCCCGCGACCTGGAGTACGCCGAGCTGCTCCGCCGCTACCGCGAGGAGCCGCCCTTCGCCCGCCTCGCCGACGCCGTCGCCACCGGCCTCGGCCTCGTCGTGCTGGAGGTCTCGACCCGTACCGGCATGGCCGTCACCGCCGCCGAGGACTCCGTCTTCGCCGTCCGCATGGGCGACTACGCGCGCCGCGCCGCCACCGACTCCGCCGACCGCTTCCTGCACGGCCTGGCCCATCTCGCCGTCGCCGCCATGGCGTTCCCGCGCCCCGAGGACCTGGCCGACGACGGCTACATCGGCCGGGTCAGCGTCAACGGCGTCGACGCCTTCGTCCGCCAGGCGTGCCGCCGCCTGGAGGAGCGCGCCAAGGAGGCCGGCGAGAACACCGATCCGGCCGAGGGCGAGCGCGGCCTGGAGGCCGCCTGGCGGGTGTACGCGCGCCGCAGCGCCACCGGCGCCACGAAGGACGCCCGCCGGCTCGCCGGCTCCACCACCGGCATCATCGGCAAGGCCATGGCGTTCCTCACCGACTCCGGCTTCCTGCAGCGCACGTCGGACGACGCCGGCGGCACGTACCGCACCACCGCGCGCTACCAGCTGCAGGTGCGGGACATGGCGGGCGGCGCGGCCATGTCCGAGCTGCTGGAGCTGGGCGTCGTGCCCGTGGCCGACGGCAGCGCCACCCTGGCGCCCGCCGCCGACGACGGCGAGCCCGCCGGCGGCGCGCTGCCGTTCTTCCCCAGCCAGCACGAGCGGGCCTGACGGCCGGTCGAGACGTCACGAGCGAGGGCCGCAATCCCATGTACGAGCTGTCCCGGATCCGCCTCTACTCCATCGGGCCCGCCGGCGCGCGGTACGCCGACACCGTGCTCGACCTGCGCGGCGTCGGCGGCGAGGTGCCCCAGCCGGCGCCCGCCCAGGGTGACTTCTTCGCCGCCGAGCCGGCCGGCCCGCCGCGCCGGCCGGCGCCCGCGGGCGTGCTGTTCCTGGAGAACGGCGGCGGCAAGTCCGTGCTGCTGAAGCTGATCTTCTCCGTGATGCTGCCCGGCCACCGCAACACCCTCGGCGGCGCCAGCTCCGGCGTGCTGCGCAAGTTCCTGCTCGCCGACGACACCGGGCACGTCGCGCTGGAGTGGCAGCACACCGTGACCGGCGAGCAGATCGTCGTCGGCAAGGTGAGCGAGTGGCGCGGCCGGCAGGTCTCCGGCGACCCCCGGAAGTTCGCCGAGGCGTGGTATTCGTTCCGCCCCGGACCCGGGATGGGCCTGGACGGGCTGCCGGTCGCGGAGATGTCGGCGGCTGCGGCCGTACGCCCCGCCGCCGAGGGTGCGTCGGGGGCGCGGGGGCGGCGCCGCACGATGAAGGGCTTCCGGGATGCGCTGACCGAGGCCGGCAAGGCGTACCCGCACCTGGACGTGGTGTGGGAGGAGATTCACGAGCGGTGGAACGAGCACCTGGGACGGCTCGGCCTCGACCCCGAACTCTTCCGCTACCAGCGGGAGATGAACGCCGACGAGGGCGAGGCCGCCGGGCTGTTCGCGGTGAAGAACGACTCCGACTTCACCCACCTGCTGCTCCGTGCGGTCACCGACACCCGTGACACCGACGGCCTCGCCGACCTCGTCCACGGCTTCGCGCACAAGCTGGGCCGCCGCGCCGAGCTCACCGCCGAGCGCGACTTCACCGCCGGCTCCCTCGACCTGCTCACGCACATCGTCACGGGCGCGGAGCAGCGCACCCGCGCCCGTGACGTGCTCGGCGGCGCCGAGCGCCGGGCCCGGGCGCTCGCCGGCCGGCTCACCGCCCGGGCCGACGCGGAGCGTGCCCGGGCGGCGGAGCTGGCCGGGCAGGAGCGGGCGGCGGGGGAGCGGGTCACGGCCGCGGAGGAGTCCCGGCGCGGCAGCGAACTGATCGCCGCGGAGCTGGCGTACCGGCACGCGTCGCTGGCGCTGGCCGCCGCCGAGAAGAGCGCCGCGGGCAAGCGCCGCGAGCTGACCGACGCCCGTACGCTGCACGCCGCCTGGCAGGGCGCGGAGGCGGTGCTGCGGCACCGCGCCGCCGCCGATCGCGCCGCGCGCGTCTCCGCCGCCATCCGCGAGGCCGAGCGCGACGCCGCCCCGGCGCTCGCGGCCCGCGCCCAGGCCGCCACCGGGCTCGTACGCGCGCTGCATGCCGCCGCCCGCGACGGTGAGGCGCTGGCCGCGGAGCAGGAGGAGCGCTCGGCCGGGCTGCAGCGGGAGTCGGAGACGGCGCACGCCGACGCGGTCGCCGCCGCCACCCGCGCGCAGCGCGCCCGCAGCGAGACCGGCCACCTGCGCCAGCGGCTCGCGGAGGTCGAGCAGGAGACGGCCGAGGCGGTACGGGCCGGCTGGCTGGACGCCGCCGACGACGCCCTCCCCGACACTGCCCCCGACAAGGACCCAGCCCGCGCGGCACTCGCCGCCGGGGACGCGGAGAAGGCGGCGGTCGCCGCCTGGGACGAGGCCCGCGAGTCCGCCCGCACGGCGACGGAGCGCGCCCGCGAGACGACGGCGGCCCTGGCCCGCGCGGAGCTGGCCGCGGCCCGCGCCACGGACGCGGCCGAGGCGTCGGCGGCGGCGTACGACACGGAGCGCCGCGCGGCGGAGTCGCTGGCGGCGGAGCCCCGGCTGGTGGAGCTGCTGGGGTTGCCGGAGCCGGACGGGGCGGGCGGCGCGAGCGCGGGCCCGGGAAGCGGTCCGGCCGGGCCCGGCGACGTGCCCGAGGACGCGCCGGGGCCCGGTCCGCGCGGCACCGGAGGTGCCGCCGGGGCGGGCGAGGGCGCGCGGGCCCGCCTGCCTGGCGAGACGATGGCGCCCTCCCGGCCCGCCGCCGGCGTGGCCGCGCGGGGCCGGGGCCGGGGCCCCCGGGAGGCCTCCGGTGCGGGCGGTGCGGAACGGGCGCTGAGCGCCGTGGAGTTCGACCGGGCCGCCGACGAGCTGCGGGCGCTGCTCGACACGCGCGTCACGGACGTCGAGCGGCGGCTGTTCGACCTGCGCACCGCCGCCGGGGACGACGCCCGGATCCTCGCCGCCCTGGGCGACGGCGGCCTGCTGCCGCCGGGGCCGGACGTGCTGGCCGTCGTGGACTGCCTCGGCGAGCACGGCATCCCCGCCCTGCCCGGCTGGCGGTACCTCGCCCAGGCCGTCGACCCGGCCGACCACGCCGCCGTACTCGACGCCCGCCCGGAGCTGGTCGACGGCGTCGTCATCACCGACCCGGACACGCACGCCCGCGCCCGCGAGGTGCTGCGCGAAGCGGCGCTGCTGCCCCGCTCGGCCCTCGCCGTCGGCACCGCCGCCGCCCTGCTCGCGCCCCCGCCACCCACCGGGGAGCGCGACGGCGGGGTGTTCCTCGTGCCGCCCAACCCGGCCATGCACGATGAGCGCGCCGCCGACGACGAGCGCCACGCCCTGCGCGCCCGCGCCGCCGACCGCGACGAGCAGATCCGCGCCCTCGCCGCCCGACTCGCCGCCGACCGGGCCCTGGCGGCGCGGCTGGCCTCGTGGCGTACGGGCTGTCCCGCCGGCCGACTGGCCGAGCTTGCCGCCGCCGCGGAGACGGCCCGTACGGCAGCCGCCGCGGCGGACGGGGTGCTGACCCGCGCCCGCGTCGATGCCGAGGACGCCGCGGCAGCAGCCGAGGAGACCACCAGGGCCCGCGAGGAGCGCCAGGAGCGGGCCCAGCGCGCCCGCCGCGGCGCCGACGCCCTGGCGGGCCTGGCGCACCGCCTGCGCGAGCGTTCGGGGTGGCAGGCCCGCCTCCGCGAACTCGCCGACGAGGCGGTGGAGTACGAGGGCAGGGCCGCCGACTGCGTCGCCCGCGCCCGCGCGGCCGACGAGGACCGCCGCGACGCCCAGCGCGCCGCCGACGACGCCCGCCGCACGTCCCGCGCGCTGCGCGCGGAGCGCGCGGAGATCGCGGGGGTGGCGGAGGAGCTGGAGGCGGAGGCGGCGGACGAGGCCGCGGCGGCGGAGCCCGCCGGGCCCTCGGCTTCTCCCGGCGGGGCGCCGGGCGCGCGGCCCGGAAGCCCGCCCACGGGGGCGGACGGTGGGGCCGGGGCCGGGACCGGCGGCCGGGCCGGTTCCGGTGCGGTTCAGGCCGCAACGTCCCGCCCGGGCGGCGCTCCTACGGACACCACCGCCCCCCACTCATCCGGGCCCCCGGGTACAGCCGGCTGGGCCGCCCCCGCCGCCCGCCCGGAGGGCGCCCCGGCCCGGCGGGTCCGGGCCACCGCCGCGGACGCGGCGCGCGCCTCGCTGCCCGCGCTGCGGGAGGCGTACCGGGCCGCCTCCCACGTCTACGAGAAGGTCGGCGTCGGCGCCGACCTGCGGGCCGAGCAGGCGCGGGCCGAGAGCGAGGAGTCCGCCGCGCTCGCGGAGCTGAACCGGCTCAGCAACAAGGTCCGTACCCGCGCCGCCACGCTGCTCGAAGGGCCGGACGGCGCCGACGCGCCGTCCCGGCAGGCCGCCGCCGCCCGCGCCGAGTCCGTCGTGCAACTGCTGGAGTCCCGCTCCGCCGCGGCCAGCGAGACGCTGGGGCGGCTGCGCGGCGACGCCGAGCGGCTCGCGCCCGAGGGCGGCGACGCGCACACCGAGCTGCCCGACGACCTCGTGCCCGACGGCGCCGAGCACGCCCAGGCGCTGCTGCGCGCCGCCGCCGCCACCGCCGCGGAGCGGGCGGACGAACTCGCCGCCGCCACCGCCGCCCACGCCGAGCTGCGCCGCGCCAGCGCCGCCGCCGTGGACGCGGCCGACGCCTTCGCCGAGACCGCCGCCATGCTGCGGGACCTGCTCCGTGGCCCGGCCGCCGGCGACGAGCAGGACGACGCGGCGGGCGCGGCGGAGCCGTTCCCGGGCGGGCTGGACGGCGCCCGGCAGGCCGCCGCCGAGTCCCGCCGCTCGCTGCGCGGCTGCGCCGCGGACCTCGCCGCCGCCGAGTCCGCCCTGCGCGACGCGTGCGACGTGCTCGTACGACACGCCAACTCCACCCGCTACGAGCAGGTCCGCACCCCCGCCCGGCAGCAGATCCGCGAACTGCCCACCGCCGCCCTGCCGGAGCACGCCGCCGCCTGGGCGGCGGCCTTCGCGCCGCGGCTGCGCGTGCTCACCGACGAACTGGCGCAGCTGGAGCGCAACCGCGACGGCATCGTCGACCGGCTGCGCGGGCTGGTCGAGTCCGGCCTCGCCACGCTGCGCGCCGCGCAGCGGCTGTCGCGGCTGCCGGAGGGGCTGGGGGAGTGGTCCGGGCAGGAGTTCCTGCGTATCCGCTTCGAGGACCCCGACCAGGCGACGCTGTCGGAGCGCCTGGGCGAGGTCATCGACGAGGCCACGCGCGCGGCCGTACGCAAGAACAGCGACCTGCGCCGCGACGGCACGACGCTGCTGCTGCGCGGCGTGGACGCCGCGATGCAACCCAGGGGCGTCTCGGTGGAGATCCTCAAGCCGGACGCGGTGCTGCGCGCGGAGCGGGTGCCGGTCGGGCAGATGGGCGACGTGTTCTCCGGCGGCCAGCTGCTCACCGCCGCCATCGCGCTCTACTGCACGATGGCCGCCCTGCGGGGCAACGACCGCGGTGACGACCGGCACCACCACGCGGGCACGCTCTTCCTCGACAACCCCATCGGCCGCGCCAACGCCACGTATCTGCTGGAGCTGCAGCGCGCCGTCGCCGACGCCCTCGGCGTGCAGCTCCTCTACACCACGGGTCTGTTCGACACGACGGCGCTCGCCGAGTTCCCGCTGGTGATCCGGCTGCGCAACGACGCGGACCTGCGCGCGGGGCTGAAGTACATCACCGTGGAGGAACACCTGCGCCCGGGGCTGCCGGCGCGGCGGGAGGGGACGGAGCCGTCGGTCGGCGAGGTGACGGCGACCCGGATCTTCCGCCGCCCGCCGGCGGCGGCACCGTAGGAGAGCGGGCTGCAGAGCCACCGACCCGCCGAGCCACCGACCCGCCGAGCCACGGACCCGCCGAGCCACAGGGCCGCCGGCTCCGGAGACTCGGCGGCTCGGTGCTCAGCCGCCCCGCTCCGCCGCCCGCTCCATGCCCCGGCCACCGGCCAGCGCCTCGACCACCTCCGGCTTGTCCCGGTATCGGGTGCGCAGCAACTCCTCGATCCGGTCCCGCAGCCGGCACGTGTCGTCCAGGTGCCCGCCGTCGCGGTGCAGGTCCCGGTCGATCCGCAGCAGCTCCGGCCCGTCCGCCTCCACGACGAAGCTGCGCAGCTCCGCCAGGTCCAGGCGGCGGTTGAACTCCCGTACCGTGTCGCGCCACCTGTGCAGCAGCGCCACCAGCTCGTGGTGCTCCCGCCCGGCCAGCACGCCGGACACCAGCGTCGCGTCCGTCGCCGACAGCACGGGCCGCGGGAAGACCCGGTGCACGGGGCGGGCCGGATCGAGGGGCGCGAACCGCGGGTCGGTCAGGATCGCGGTGTTCTTCACCAGCTCCTCGGCCAGCGCGCGCAGCGTCTGCTTCTCCCGGTCCCGGGCCGCAGCCCGCCGCTCCGCGATCACCCCGCTCATCGCGGCGAGGATCGCCGGCACCTGGATCGCCGGCTCCCACCGGCTGCCGTCCGAGGCGCGTACCAGCCAGGCGACGCACAACCCGAGGGCGACGAGGAGCGCGGTCGCGGTGAACACCCCGTAGAACGCGCTCCGTGACGGACGCACCATTCCCCGCGGCCCCGGTCAGCCGAACGGGTTCGGAGCCGGAACCTCTACCGCCGGGTCCTCCGCGGCCTCCGCCGCGGAGCGCAGCAGCACCAGGTCCATGCCGAAGCCCGTCTCGCCGAACCCGGCGTGGAAGCCGGAGCTGGTGCGGGTCTCCTCCTCCGCCCCGGCGTCGGCGAGCAGCTTGGCGAAGCCGTCCGCCGAGTACTTGCGGGTGGTCAGGAGGCGGATGGTGTCGCCGTCGGGGAACTCGACGCCGCTGCGGTCGGGCAGGGTGAGGAGCACCTGCCCGCCGGTGCGGTTGCGGTAGACGACCTTGACCTTCAGCGCCCGGTCGCCCTCGACCGACGGCTCGTACGTGACGCTGGCCATGTCGATGTGCAGGTCGGTGTACTCCATGACGGCGCTGGTGACGAACTCGGCGAAGCGCGGGCTCGACCCGTACTCGCGGGCCGCGGCCTGCGCGGCGTCGTCGTCCAGCGTGTCGGCGCGGGCGACCTCCAGCAGGAACCGGTCCTGGGGCCGCAGCAGGCTGCCGGTCAGCATGGTCAGCAGCCCCGTGTCGTCGGTGAAGTTGGCCAGAGTGTTGCCCAGCAGCGAGTACAGCACGGGCTCGTCGCCGACGAGGCTCTCCACCAGCCGGCGCAGCGCGCGGACGCCGCGTGCGTTCGCGAAGTCGAGCTGCACGGGGACGACACCGCCTGCCGGCAGGTCGAGATGGCGCAGCGCCTCCCGCCCGCCCAGCCGCAGCATCTCGGGGCTGACGTCCACGGGCACGTACGTGAGCGCGCCGGGCTCCCGGCCGCGGCGCAGCCGGGACAGGATCGTCTGGTCCTTCTGCCCGGTGCCGGTGCCCAGGCTCACGTAGTGGCAGGGGGTGTCGTCGAGGTCGTCGGCGATCTGCCGCCAGCGCTGTGCGAAGGACTCGATGCTCTCCCGCATCACCGGGTAGAACAGGTCGGAGCAGGCGTGCACCCACGCCATGGTCGACGCCACGCCCCAGTACGAGAACCCGGACGCGATGTACTTCCCGTCGCCGGTCTCGGAGTACGGCTCCCGCAGCGCGCTGCTCATCTGGGAGAACTTCTGCGACTGGTCCTCGCCGACCATGCAGAGGGACCAGGGGGAGTCGCGCTGGGACAGTGCCGCCTCCAGGCGTTGAAGCCCCCTGTTGCCTGTGGTCATGCGGACGGCCGCCCCCTATGAAGAAGTTCCGACTCCTGCTGGCAGAACCGTAGTTGGCGGCCGCATCGACAACAAGCCGAACCGGCCAGGGGTGGCCGGGTTCAGCCGCTCTTGCGCCCCGGCGGGCTTCCCGATCCGAACCCGGCCGACGAGCCCCGAAGCTGCCGCGCTCAGACTCCCGCCGGCACCGCTCCCGGCGGCCGGTCGCGCTGTGTGCGGCGCCCGCCGCGGCGCTCCCTGCGGGCGCGCCGCGCCGCGCTGCTGGGCAGTGACTCCACCCCGTGCCGCTGCCTCCACACCTGCCGCGTCACCCAGACGTCCAGCACGCCCCAGGTCGCGACCACGGTGCTGACGACCGTGCTCAGCAGCAGCGGAAAGGCCGGCCAGGCACCGGTGACGGTGAAGAGCACGGCCGCCATCGCCTGCGACAAGGTCACGGCCACGATGATCACGGCGCGCACGGCCGCCGTCCGTACCGGATCCGGAAGCCTCGGTGTGCCGACGGGCTCCTCGACCCAGAGCGGCGACTCGGGGCGCCGCAGCTCCTCCTCCACAGCCATCAAATCCCTCTCCCGCTTGTCCGCCGGGTGCCCTGGGTGACCGCTCCGTCCGCGGGGGCCGTGAATGCCCGGGGTACCCATGTTTACACGTTTCGACGTGTCAACGTTCGAAGGGGGCTACGAGTTGCCGGGGCGACGGTAGTAGGCTGCGCCGACTGGGGAAGGGACGCGGGCATGGTTGTGCAGGGTGGGAACAGACAGCACCCGGCGGGAAGCCGGTTGAACTGGCTGCTCGACGATCTGGTGGGGCGGCTGGCAAGCGTGCGGATGGCGCTGGTGCTGTCGTCCGATGGGCTGCCGATGAGCGTGTCCGAGGACGTGAGCAGGGAGGACTCCGAGCATCTCGCCGCGGTCGCCTCCGGCATCCACGGCCTGGCCAAGGGCGTGGGCACCCACTTCGAGGCGGGTTCCGTACGGCAGACGCTGGTGGAGCTGGACGACGCGTTCCTCTTCGTCACCGCCGCCGGCGACGGCAGCTGCCTCGCGGTGATGGCGGCGTCGGACGCCGACATCGGGCAGATCGCGTACGAGATGACGCTGCTGGTCAAGCGGGTCGGCGAGCATCTGGCGGCGGCGCCGCGGGGCAACCGGTCCTGACGGCGGACGGCCGCGCCGCGGCGCCCTGCCGTCACCCGGTCTCGTCCTCCTGCCAGCCGAGGCTGCGCTCGACGGCCTTGCGCCAGTTGCGGTACTCGCGCTCACGGGTGGCGTCGTCCATCCGCGGGGTCCACGCGGTGTCGCGCTTCCAGTGGGTCCTCAGCTCGTCCTGGTCCTGCCACACGCCGGTGGCCAGCCCCGCCGCGTAGGCGGCGCCGAGGCAGGTGGTCTCGGAGATCACCGGCCGCAGCACCGGCACGCCGAGAACGTCGGCCTGGTGCTGCATCAGCAGATTGTTGGCGGTCATCCCTCCGTCCACCTTCAGGTCCGTCAGCCGTACCCCCGAGTCCTGGTACATCGCGTCGACGACCTCGCGGGTCTGCCAGCTCGTCGCCTCCAGCACCGCGCGGGCCAGGTGCGCCTTGGTGACGTACCGGGTCAGGCCGGTGACGACGCCGCGCGCGTCGCCGCGCCAGTGCGGGGCGAACAGGCCGGAGAACGCGGGGACGATGTACGCGCCGCCGTTGTCCGCCACGCTCGCCGCCAGCGTCTCGATCTCGTCGGCGGCGGAGATGATCCCGAGTTGGTCGCGGAACCACTGCACCAGCGCCCCGGTGACGGCGATGGAGCCCTCCAGGCAGTAGACGGGCGCTTCGCCGCCGATCTGGTAGCCCATGGTGGTCAGCAGCCCGCTCTTCGACGGCACCGGCCGGGTACCGGTGTTGAGCAGCAGGAAGCTGCCCGTGCCGTACGTGTTCTTGGCCTCGCCGACGCCGTAGCAGGTCTGGCCGAAGATCGCCGCCTGCTGGTCGCCCAGCGCGGAGGCCACGGGCACCCCGTCGAGCTGGCCGGTGCAGGTGCCGTACACCTCCGCGGAGGAGCGGATCTCCGGCAGCATCGCGGCCGGGACGTCCATGGCCGCGAGGATCGACGGGTCCCACTGGTGGGTCTCGATGTTCATGAGCATGGTGCGTGAGGCGTTGGTGACGTCGGTGACGTGCACGCCGCCGTCCGGTCCGCCGGTGAGGTTGTAGATCAGCCAGGAGTCGACGGTGCCGAAGGCGATCTCGCCGTTCTCCGCGCGGCGGCGCAGGCCCGGCACGTTGTCCAGCAGCCAGGCGGCCTTGGGGCCGGAGAAGTAGCTGGCGAGCGGCAGCCCGGTGCGGTCGCGGAAGCGGTCCTGGCCGTCGGCCCCGCCGAGTTCGGTGCACAGGGCAGCGGTGCGGGTGTCCTGCCAGACGACGGCGTTGTGCACCGGCTTGCCGGTGGCCCGGTCCCACAGCACGGTCGTCTCGCGCTGGTTGGTGATGCCGACGGCGCTCAGCTCGTCGGCCCGTAGCCCCGCCCGGGCCAGCGCGCCGGCCACCACGGCCTGGGTCTTGGCCCAGATCTCGGTGGCGTCGTGCTCCACCCAGCCGGGCCGGGGGAAGATCTGGCGGTGCTCGCGCTGGTCGACGGCGACGATGGCGCCGTTCTGGTCGAAGACGATGCAGCGGCTCGACGTGGTGCCCTGATCGATTGCGGCGACGTACTTGTCCGTCATGACGTCCCCTTGCTGCTAGAAGGCGAGTTTGTAGATCAGCGCGCTCAGCACGCCGCCGATCAGCGGCCCGGCGACGGGGATCCAGGCGTAGTTCCACTCGCTGGTGCCCTTGTTGGGGATGGGCAGCAGCGCGTGGGCGATACGGGGGCCGAGGTCGCGGGCCGGGTTGATGGCGTAGCCCGTCGGCCCGCCGAGCGACAGGCCGATGCCGGCGACGAGCAGCGCGACGATCAGGACCTGGGTGCCGGACTTGCCCAGCCCCGTGGTGAGCCCGAAGGCGAGGATCGGCAGCACGAGGCCGATGGTGGCGATGATCTCGGTGACGAGGTTCTGCCACGGGTGGTAGATCTCCGGGCGGGTGGAGAAGATGCCGAGCGTCTCGACGGCGGTCTCGCGGTTCGCGTTGCGCGCGAACTGGCCGTAGTAGACGAGCCAGGCGAGCACCGCGCCGATGAGGGCGCCGAGCATCTGCGAGGCGATGTAGAGCGGGACCTTCCCCCAGTGCTCGTTGCTCTCGACGGCGACGCCGAGGGTCACGGCCGGGTTGATGTGCCCGCCGGACAGGGGCGCGGCGGTGTACGCGCCCGCCAGCACGGCGAAGCCCCAGCCGAAGGCGATGACGACCCAGCCGGCGCCCTTGGCCTTGGATTTCTCCAGGGTGACGGCGGCGCAGACGCCGGCGCCGAACAGGATGAGTATGGCGGTGCCGATTACTTCACCGGCGAAGATGTCCCCGTTGGGATAGTCCATTGCGGCTCCTCGAGCTCACCCACCGGGACGCGGTCCCGGTCGAGACGAAAGGGTCCGTTCTTCCCTGGCTGCTGCCAAGACGTCGAGCGCCGGCGGGGAGGGTGCCCATGCCCCGTCCGGCGACCGCTGCGAGCGCGCGTCAGCGTGGCGTATCGCCGGTGGGAGACAGGGCGGCGGGGCCGTCGTGCGGCGATGCCCGACTGACATCCGGCAGTGTTCACCTGGGCTGATGGGCCGTCAAGACAATGGACACGACAGCCTCATATGTATCGCGGCCCGGTGCCGCAACCGACGGTGTCCGCGGGGTCAGGACTTCGCCGGGCCGGCGAGCCCCGCACCCTCGCGCAGGAGATGGGCGACCGCTTCCGCGGAGAGGGTGCCGGCCAGCGGCTGCCAGAAGTCCTCGTCCGGGTCGGCCACCACGTCGATGCGGCTGCCGTCGCGCCAGGAAGCGTCGAAGCCCAGTCGCCAGGAATGCAGGTGCGTCCGGAGGCCCGCCGCCGCGGCGGCCTTGTCGAAGAGGGGATCGCCCAGAATCGGGTGGCCGGTCCAGGCGAGGTGGACACGGATCTGGTGACGCCGGCCGGTGAGCGGCCGGACGACGAGCACCGAATACTCGCCGTCGCTCCAGAGCGTCCGGAAACAGGTGGTCGACGGATAGTTCTTCACGTCGAGGAGATCGTCTTCCGCGACCCACCAACGGCCTTCTTTTTCGTCGGCCCGAATATCCTCGCGGGCCGCGGCGATACGCACCCTGTTCTTACGTCCGACGCTCAGCGGCAGCTCGATCGTTCCCCGGTCGGGCAATCCGGCGGTCTTGGTGACGACCAGGTACGCCTTGTCGACGGTCCGCTTGTTGAACTGCCGGGTCAATCCACCGTGCGTGGCCAGGTCCTTCGCGAAGAGGACGACACCGGACGTGACCTTGTCGACGCGATGGGCCGGAAACAGCTGCTCTCCCGCCTCTTCGGCCAGCTCCACGAGATCGGTTCCGTGCCGCTCGCCCATCACGGAGATCCCGGCCGGTTTGTTCAGCACCAGGACCGCGTCGTCCTCCAGTAGCGCCGGAGTGCTGCGGATTTCCCGCCAACTGGGCACTGTCATCCTCATGTCTCTCATCGAACGGGGGCTGGCCTGGCCGGTGATCGCCAGCGGCGGACCTGCCCGGGTACTTCTCCGCGAGGAGCCGTCCCGGGCCGCCTGCCGCGGATCAGCCTTCGGGGTACTGCTTGCAGTATTCGTACAGGGCCATCGCCGTCGCGGTCGCCACATTGTAGCTGTGCGGCATTCCCCACACCGGAATCTCGACGCAGTCGTCGACGAACTTCAGTTCCTCCTCGGTGAGGCCGAGACGCTCGTTTCCGACGGCCAGGGCCGTTTTCCGGGGAAAGGAAAAGCTGTGCAGGCTGTGCGAGTTCGTCGTCTGCTCCAGGCCGACGACCCGGTATCCCTCCGAGCGGAGAGCCTTGAGCACGGGGGGAAGTGTCCGCCGGACCTCGATCCTCACGTGCTCCAAGCTGTCCCGTGCCACGTCCGGGTCGACTTTCCCGCTACCGCACGCGATGACCCTGGTGATTCCGCAGCACCCGGCGGTGCGCACGATGCTGGACAGATTTGCGCGGGTACGAAGAGGAGCGCAGGCCAGCACGATTTCGCGCTCTCTGGTCAGCGCGGCCGGCGGCCGATGCCGAATGTGATCGAACATGATCGGCTCAGTCTACAAGGAGCGGTCCCGGCTATCCGCGCCCGGACAGTGAGCGACGGTGGACCGGGAAGTCGAAGTACGTGTCGGGGAACGGCTCGTTCGCGAGCCCGAAGTGCCACCACTCGTACTCGTAGTTGACGAAGCCCGCCGCCTCCAGGCCCTCCTTGAGCCGCAGCCGGTTGGCGCGCTGCTCGCCCCGCACCCGCTCGTCCAGCGTGTGGCTGAGGGTGTCGAAGCAGTCGTAGCCGGTCGCCATGTCGACGGAGTTGTCGGGGAAGCGCTCCTGCCGCGGGGCGGCGCAGTCGACGAGCGGTTCGCCCGGGACGTACGGCCGGGTGGGCTCGGCCGGCAGCTTCACCAGCGTGAGGTCCACGACGCTGCCGCGGCTGTGCCCGGAGCGTTCGGCGATGTAGCCGTCCTCGAAGAGCCGGGACTTGTCCACGCGCGGGTAGAACTCGTCCTTCATCCGCTGGTCGTCCAGGTCCTCGGCCCACTCGACGAACTGGTCCACGGCACGCTGCGGGCGGTAGCAGTCGTAGACCTTCAGGGAGTATCCGTCCCGGAGGAACGCCCGCTGCGCCTTCTTCAGCGCCCGGGCGGCGTCCTCGGTGAGGATGCACATCGGCTTGACGTACCCGTCGATGCGCTCGCCGGTGAAGTTGTGCCGGGTGACGTAGCGGATGTCGTGCAGGATCGTACGGTCCACGTCCGAGAGCGCGACGAACTCCTTCGGAGCCGTCGGCTCCGGCTTCGCGGTGGCCGGGGGAGCCACGGTGGCCGTGACGGCGAGGGCCGCGGCCGAGGCCAGGACGGCGAGCCGGGTCTGGGGGCGCGCGAGGGCGGCGTTCTTTGGCATGGCCCTTATCACTATCGCGCTCGCGGGCGCGCGCGGAAGGGCGCGGCGGAGATCGTTCGGGCGGGCGGAGCGGCAGGTCGGCGCTCTTCCCGGGGCCTACTCGCCCCGTATCCGCACCGGCAGGTCCGGCTCCGAGCCGTCCTCGCGCTGCACCGTCGTACGGCCCGTCCAGCGCGTGACGTACCGGTCGAGCCGCGGCGCCGCCCAGCCGTCACCGTCGTCCCGTACGACCACGCCGCCGCCCGTGACGCCGGGTGCCGGCGCCCACACCTCCAGCTCCGTGCCGCCGTCCGGGCCCGTCACCGGGAGCACGGCGCCCGCCCGGGCCAGCACCGGCACCCGGGCCGGCGGCGCGTCCAGCTGCACCGTGCCCGGGCCCCTGAGGGCGCGGCCCGTCGCCGTGTCGTACCACCGGCCCGCCGGCAGCCGCACCGCCCGCCGCCGCACCCCCGCGGCCAGCACCGGCGCCACCAGCAGCGCGTCCCCGAGCAGAAAGGCGTCCGCCGTCTCGCGCAGCGCCCGGTCGGCCGGGTCGTACCACCACACCGGGCGCACGTACGGCGCGCCGGTGCGCTCCGCGAGCCGGGCCAGCGTCGCCAGGTACGGCCGCAGCCGCTCCCGTTCGCGCAGCGCCGCGCCCGCGTGCTCCAGCACCTCGGGACCGAACTCCCACGGCTCGCGCCGCCCCGCGTCGAACGCGCAGTGCGTACGGAACAGCGGCAGGTACGAGCCGAGCTGCAGCCAGCGCAGATACAGCTCCGGCTCCGGCCGCCCGCTGAACCCGCCGACGTCCGGGCCGGAGTACGGCACCCCGCACAGGCCGAGGCCGACGACCAGCGCCAGCGACGCGGACAGCCCGGCCCAGCCGGTGGCCACGTCGCCGGACCAGGTGCCGCCGTAGCGCTGCAGGCCGGCCCAGCCGGAGCGGGAGAACAGGAACGGGCGGCGGTCGGGCCGCAGGCTGGTCAGCGCTCCGTACGCGGCGCGGGCCATGAGCAGGGCGTAGACGTTGTGCGCCTCGCGGTGGTCGCCGCCGCGGCCCTCCAGGGCGTGCCGGGCCGAGCGGGGCAGGGTCGTGTCGCCGAAGGCGGCGAAGGACGCCGGTTCGTTCATGTCGTGCCAGAAGCCGGTGAAGCCCTGCTGCAGCCGCTCGGCGTAGAGCCCGCCCCACCACTTGCGCGCCCGCGGGTCGGTGAAGTCGGGGAAGACCGAGGTGCCCGGCCATACCACGCCGCGTACGGGCCGGCCGCGCGCGTCCCGTACGAACGCGTCGGCGGCCACGCCGGCGTCGTAGACCGGGTAGCCCGGCTCGGCCTTCACACCCGGGTCGACGATCGAGACCAGGTGCACGCCGCCGGCGGCCAGCTCGCGGGCCAGCCGGGGCAGGTCGGGGTAGCGGTGCGGGTCGGCGGTGAAGACGCGGTGGCCGTCGTAGTGGTCGATGTCGAGGTGCACGGCCGCCAGCGGCAGGCCGCGCTCGCGGTAGCCGCGCACCACCCGGCGTACGCCCTCGGCGCCGCCGAGGTCCCAGCGCGCGTGCTGGTAGCCCAGCGCCCAGGCCGGCGGGACGGCGGGGGAGCCGGTGAGCGCCGCCCAGCTCTGCAGGACGCGGGCGGGGGTGCCGGCCATCACCCAGTAGCGCAGGGGGCCGCCGGCCATGCGCACCTCGATCCGGCCGGGGCGGTCGTGGCCGGAGCCCGCGCCCTCCTCACCGCGGCACAGCTCGACGCTGCCGTCCCAGGAGTTGTCGTGGAAGAGCAGATGGCAGCCGGCGTCGGAGACGACGAACTGCACGGGCATGGTGAGGGACAGCGGATCGTCGCCGGGGGCGAAGGCACCGCCGGGGTCGCTGTTCCACAGGCGGTAGCGGCCGTCGGGCAGGGCGGGGCCGGCGGAGCGGCCACCGAGGCCGAAGAACCGGGCGTCCGGGGCGACGTGCGCGCGCTGCACCCAGCGCCGTACACCGTCGCCTTCGCCCTCGCCTCCGGGCGCGTCCGGCGTCTCCCACCAGCGCGGCGGCTGCTCCCGGCGCAGCACCACGCCGGCCGGCGTCCGTACCTCCACCGCCCCGCGCCGCGACACCGCCACCGTGACCCGCTCCGACACCACCCGCCAGCCGCCGCCCGCGGCGTCCGGCTCCAGCTCCACGCGCACGTCTGTCTCCGGCCCGCGGGCGAGCGCGTACGACGGCTCCGGCTCGGCGCCGTCCCAGCCGCAGAACACCGCGCCCGCCGTCGTCACGCGCAGCTGCAGCGCGGAGCGGGCGAAGCGGACCATGCCCCCGCCGGGTGCCGGCTCGGCCGCGACCGCGAGCCCCGGCACCCGCGCCCGCTCCACCCCGCGGCGGGGGAGTGCGGCGGCGTCGGCCCGCCGGTTCCGCACGGCGGCGCGCAGCGCGCGGGCACGCCGGGTGAGGGCGGAGGGATCCATGCTGTTCAGCCTGCCACCGCGCACCCCGGCGAGCGAGAGAGTTCAACCGCTGTTCACCGGGAGTGCGGTCACGCGCCCCGTGGGCCCGCCGGACGCGGCACGGGCGGGCCGTACTGGTGCCGCATTCGATCACGTGGCATCGTCTCACCGGAGCACCGGCCACAGCTCGCCGGGCGCTCCGCGTGCGCCCCGGCGGCCCCGCTCGACGGGCGGCGGCGCGGACCCTCATGCGGATGCCGTACCACGGGAGTCACGCCATGCCGAGCCAGCCGCCCACCGAACCGCCCGCGCCGTCCGTGCTGTCTGCGGCGCCTGCGCCGCCCGCCGCGCTGTGGCGGCCGGGGCCGGAGCGCATCGAGCAGGCGCAGCTGACCCGTTTCCACCGCTGGGCCGCCGGACGCCACGGTGCGCCGGCGCCCGTCCCGGGCGACCCGGAGGCGAGCTACGCGGCGCTGCACCGCTGGTCGGTGGCGCCGGACGGCGGTCTGGAGCGGTTCTGGCG
Source organism: Streptomyces sp. CNX435 (assembly GCF_059570575.1). Lineage (NCBI taxonomy): Bacteria > Bacillati > Actinomycetota > Actinomycetes > Kitasatosporales > Streptomycetaceae > Streptomyces > Streptomyces sp. CNX435. The sequence goes on from NZ_JCANTA010000002.1 coordinate 540,802, forward strand.
GGCGGCGGCGGAGTGGTTCGACATCCGGTTCTCCAGCCCGTACGAGACGGTCCTCGCGGACACCGCGATGCCGGGCGCCCGCTGGTTCCCCGGAGCCCGGCTCAACTACGCCGAACACGCGCTGCGCGCGGACCTCGGCGACCGGGCCGAGGGCGGGGCCGGTGACGGGGGCGGGCCGGCGCTGCTGCACGTCGCCGAGGGCGCCGAGCCGAGGGCCGTCGGCCGGGCGGAGCTGCGCGCGCAGGTCGGCTCGCTGGCGGCGGAGCTGCGCCGGCTCGGCGTACGGCCCGGGGACCGGGTCGGCGCGTACCTGCCGAACATCCCGCAGGCCGTCGTCGCGCTGCTGGCGACCGCCGCCGTCGGCGCCGTGTGGACCTCCTGCTCCCCGGACTTCGGCGCGCGCAGCGTCCTCGACCGCTTCCGCCAGGTCGAGCCGGCGGTGCTCGTCACCGTCGACGGCTACCGCTACGGCGGCAAGGAGCACGACCGCCGCGAGACCGTCGCCGAACTGCGCCGCGAACTGCCCGGCCTGCGCGCCGTGGTGCACGTCCCGCTGCTCGGCACCGCGCCGCCCGACGGCGCCCTGGAGTGGGACGCGCTGGTGGCGACCGGCGTCGAACCGGTCTTCGAGCAGGTGCCGTTCGACCACCCACTGTGGGTGCTGTACTCCTCGGGCACCACCGGCCTGCCCAAGGCGATCGTGCAGTCCCAGGGCGGCATCCTGCTGGAGCACCTCAAGCAGCTCGCCCTGCACTGCGACCTCGGTCCGGACGACCGGTTCTTCTGGTACACCTCCACCGGCTGGATGATGTGGAACTTCCTCGTCTCCGGCCTGCTGGTGGGCGCGACCGTGATCACGTACGACGGCAGCCCGGGCCACCCGGACGTGGCGGGGCAGTGGCGGGTCGCGGAGCGCACGGGGGCGACGTTCTTCGGCACCTCCGCGGCGTACGTCATGGCCTGCCGCAAGGCCGGCGTGCACCCGGGCCGCGACCTCGACCTGGCGCGGGTGCGCTGCGTCGCCACCACGGGCTCGCCGCTGCCCCCGGACGGGTTCCGGTGGATCCACGACGAGTTCCACCGGGCCGGCGGCCCGGCGGGGGCGACGGACATGTGGATCGCGTCGGTCAGCGGCGGCACGGACGTGTGCAGCTGCTTCGCCGGCGCGGTGCCGACGCTGCCGGTGCACCTGGGCGAGCTGCAGGCGGTGTCCCTGGCCACCGACCTGCAGGCGTGGGACCCGGCGGGTAAGCCGGTGACGGACGAGGTGGGCGAGCTGGTGGTGACCCAACCGATGCCGTCGATGCCCGTGCGCTTCTGGAACGACCCGGACGGCGCGCGCTACCGGGACAGCTACTTCTCCACCTACCCGGGCGTCTGGCGCCACGGCGACTGGATCACGCTCACCTCGCGCGGCTCGGTCGTCATCCACGGCCGCTCCGACTCGACGCTGAACCGGCAGGGCGTGCGCATGGGGTCCGCGGACATCTACGAGGTGGTGGAGCGGCTGCCTCAGGTGCGGGAGTCGCTGGTGATCGGCGTGGAGCTGCCGGACGGCGGGTACTGGATGCCGCTCTTCGTCCAACTGGCCGCCGGTGCACGGCTGGACGACGCCCTGCGGGACCGGATCCGCGACGCGCTGCGCGAGCAGCTGTCGCCGCGGCACGTGCCGGACGAGGTGATCGAGGTCGAGGGCGTGCCGCACACGCTGACCGGCAAGCGGCTGGAGGTGCCGGTCAAGCGGGTACTGCAGGGCACGCCGCTGGAGAAGGCGGTGAACCCGGGGTCGGTGGACCGGGTGGAGCTGCTGCGGTTCTACGAGCGGCTGGCGCGCGAGCGGAGCTGACCGCGGGCGTTGTCAGACCCCCCGATTACGGTGCGTAGTGATTTGTTGCGCTCCGTAGAGGGGGAGTCATGGCGCGTACGAGGACGGATGCCCGGCTGCTGCGCCGGGAGATGCCGGGCACGGTGGGGCTGCTGGCGGATGCCGCGGACTTCGCGGCGATGCGGCGATATGCGAGTTTCCTGTTCGACGACCACGCCGCGTATCTGCGGCAGGTGGAGGGCGTGCTGCGGGCCCGGGCGGCGCAAGGGGCGTACACGGCGGTGGCGCTCTTCGACCCGCCGGGCTTCGCGCGCTTCTGCGCCGAGCGCGGTCTGGACGCGGACACGTCGGTGAGCCGCTGCCGGTATGTGGCGGAGGCCGCCGGCCGCGGCCCCGCGGTGCCGTACGGAGGCCAGCCCATGGACCGGCTGGTGCCGCAGCTGCTCGACGCGGCGGCGCGCAGCCGCTCCCGCGAGCGCGCGGCGGCGCTGCTGGCGGCGGCGGGGAGGTGCGAGGAGTGCGGCGAGCACCGCGCGGACGCGGCGCTGGCCCGCGCGGGGGTGCTGGTCGACCGCTTGACGGAGGCCCTGGGCCCGGGGTCGCAGCACGTGGTGTGCACCGCCCGGGCGGCGGGCTTCCCCCTGGTCGCGGTGGCCCGCAGCGCGGTGTCGCCGGGGGAGAGGGCGCCGCGGCTGCGCCTCCCGGACGCGGAGGCGCTGCGGCTGGTGCTGGCGGCGGGGATCGCCACGTCGGGGACGGGCGGCGTGGTGGCCCGTACGACGCGGGCGGACGGCAGCGAGTGGGTGCGCGGCTGGCGGCTGCTGGACGGCTGGCCGGAGCCGCTGACGGAGAAGGAGGTCTACGCGGCGTACTGCACCAACGCCAGAACGGGAGCCCCCCTGCCCCCGGAACCCGGCGTCGCGTACTGCGCCGGCACCCCCCTGTCCCGCCCGGAGAAGGGCTGCCACCGATGACGCCGCGGCGCGGCGGCTCGCGCCGCGGAGCACCGCGTGGCGGGCCGCGCCGGCCGGCGGCGGTGTGCGGGGTCCGGGGCGGCAGCCCCGGTTTCGGGAAGGGGCGGGTTCGCGGAACAGACCGCTCCGCCGCACCTCCGCGCGCAACTCCCGTACCGCCCGCTCACTTCGGCAGCCCCGCAAAGCACGATCAGTCGGCCCCGGCCGAGGCGGCCCGCCTACTCCCCGGACAGCACCGTCCGCGCCGCCTCCCGCGCCTCCTCCGCCGTGTCCGCGGCCCGCGCCGCGGACGCCGCGCGCTCGCACTGCGCGAGCGTGTGCTTCGCCAGCGTCGCCCGTACGTACGGAATCGCCGCCGCGCCCATCGACAGCGACGTGACCCCCAGCCCCGTCAGCACACACGCCAGCAGCGGATCCGACGCCGCCTCGCCGCACACGCCGCAGCTCTTGCCCTCGGCCTTGGCGCCCTCCGCGGCGAAGGACACGAGGTCCAGCAGCGCCGGCTGCCACGGGTCCTGCAGCCGGGACACCGCCCCGACCTCGCGGTCGGCGGCGAAGGTGTACTGCGCCAGGTCGTTGGTGCCCAGCGACAGGAACTCGACCTCCTGCAAGATCGCCCGCGACCGCAGCGCCGCCGCCGGAATCTCCACCATGGCGCCCGCCTTCGCGGACAGCCCGGCCTCCCGGCACGCCACCGCGAAGTCCGCGGCGTCCCTGCGGTCCGCCACCATCGGCGCCATCACTTCCAGGTAGACGGGCAGCCCGGCCGCCGCCTTGGACAGCGCGGTGAGCTGCGTGCGCAGCACGTCGGGGTGGGCGAGCAGCGAGCGCAGCCCGCGAACGCCGAGCGCGGGGTTCGGCTCGTCGGCTGGGGTGAGGAACTCCAGCGGCTTGTCGGCGCCCGCGTCGAGTACGCGTACGACGACCCGCCCCTCCGGAAACGCCTCCAGCACCTTGCGGTACGCCTCGATCTGCGCCTGCTCGGACGGAGCCGTCCCGCTGTCGTCCAGGAACAGGAACTCGGTGCGGAACAGGCCCACGCCCTCCGCTCCCGCCGCCACGGCCGCCGGCACGTCCCCCGGGCCGCCGACGTTCGCCAGCAGGGGCACCCGGTGCCCGTCGGAGGTCGCCCCCGGGCCGCTGACGGCCGCCAGCGCCGCCCTGCGCTCCGCCGCCGTCTGCTCCAGCTCCGCGCGCTTGTCGGGCCCGGGCTCGACAAACACCTCCCCGGTCGAGCCGTCAACGGCGACGACCGTGCCCTCGGCCAGCTCTCCGGCGCCCGGCAGCGCCACCACGGCCGGCACGCCGAGCGCGCGGGCGAGGATCGCGCTGTGGCTGGTCGGCCCGCCCTCCTCGGTGACGAAGCCGAGGACCAGCGACGGGTCGAGGAGGGCGGTGTCGGCGGGCGCCAGGTCGCGGGCGATGAGGACGTACGGCTCGTCGCTGTCCGGCACGCCGGGCATCGGCACGCCCAGCAGCCGGGCCACGATCCGGTTGCGTACGTCGTCGAGGTCGGCGACCCGCCCGGCCATGTACTCCCCGGCGCCGGCGAGCAGTTCGCGGTACGCCGCGAAGGCGTCGTACGCGGCCCGCTCGGCGGAGGAGCCGACCGCGATCCGCCGCTCCACGTCCGCCGCCAGCTCCGGGTCCTGCGCGATCATGGCCTGCGCCTCCAGCACGGCCTGCGCCTCGCCGCCGGCCAGGTTGCCGCGCGCCGTCAGGTCGGCGGCGACCGCCTCCACGGCCTTGCGTACCCGCTCCTGCTCGCGCGGCGCCTCCGCCGCGGGAATCTGCTTCGCCGGCGGTTCGAGCACCGCCGTGCCCATTTGCCGTGCCTCGCCGATCGCCACCCCGTGGCTCACGCCGACGCCTCGCAGGGTCGTCTCCATCAGTACCTCTCCGGGTCGATCTGTCTGAACCGCGGCACTGCGCGGCGCCCGTGCAGTCACGCTGTTGCCCTGCCCGCGGGCAGCGGTCAGGGCTTGACCGCCACGAAGCCGGCAACGGTCGAGTGGGAAGTCTCAGTGAGACGGAGTGTCGCGTCACCAGTCTTCCGCATGGTGACCTGCTGCGGTGGCCTGTGGTCAGTGCCACGGGAAGCGGGACCTTCACGTCTCTCAGCGCGCCCTTGCCCGCATCCAGGGCCACCACCGGCGAGTCCGATGGCGCGGCCGGTGAGCGGGGACGAGACTTGGGTCATGCCCGGGCCTCCAGGAAACAGCGGGGGGTCGGCGCCGCCCGTGTCCGTGAGGGCCGCGCCGCTCCTGAAGCGTAACCAATCGGAATTTGAGGTTTCGCGCCGATTGGTCCCCGCCGGGACGCCCCGCCGCCCCGCCCTGGAGCCCGCCCCGGAGTCGGCCCCCGAACCGGCCTGCGCGCAGGCCCGTGTCCGTAGACGGGTAAGGTCGGAGCGCATCGTCGGCGCATCTGGCGGGACTGGCGGGATCGGACGGGGAGGCGGGCGGGTGGAGGTCCAGGAGACGGCTGCTTCGGCGGACCGGATCTTCACTGTTCCCAACCTCCTCAGCATGGCCCGGCTCGTCCTGGTGCCCGTCTTCCTGTGGCTGATCCTGTGGCCCGAGTTCGACGGCCCCAACGCGGACGGCTGGGCGCTGGCGATCCTGGCGTTCAGCGGCATCAGCGACTACCTCGACGGCAAGCTCGCCCGCCGCTGGAACCAGGTGTCGAACCTGGGCCGCATTCTGGACCCGGCCGCCGACCGCCTCTACATCCTGGCCACGCTCGTCGGCCTGACCTGGCGGGAGATCCTGCCGCTGTGGCTGACCGTCGCGCTGCTGTCCCGGGACGCGATCGTCGGCGTGGCCGTGTGGCTGCTGGGCCGCCACGGCTACCCGCCGCCGCAGGTGAACTTCCTGGGCAAGTCCGCCACCTTCTGTCTCATGTACGCCTTCCCACTGCTCCTGCTCAGTGACGGAAGTGGATGGCTCTCGTCACTCTCTGCTATTTTCGGATGGGCGTTCGCCGGCTGGGGTACAGCGCTGTACTGGTGGGCCGGCGGTCTCTACCTCATCCAGGTACGCCGTCTCATCCGAGAAGACGCCCGCGCGGACACCACCCCCGATTAGGCGGCAGCCGGCATCGCCGTCTCACGCCCAAGGAGGACGCTTCCGATATGAAGGCCGTCGTGATGGCTGGGGGCGAAGGCACCCGCCTGCGCCCCATGACCGCGAGCATGCCCAAGCCCCTGCTGCCGGTGGTGAACCGGCCGATCATGGAGCACGTCCTGCGGCTGCTCAAAAGCCACGGGCTGACGGAGACGGTGGTGACCGTCCAGTTCCTCGCCTCCCTGGTGCGGAACTACTTCGGGGACGGCGAGGAGCTCGGTATGGAGCTCTCGTACGCCAACGAGGACCGTCCGCTCGGCACCGCGGGCAGCGTGAAGAACGCCGAGGAGGCGCTCAAGGACGACTCGTTCCTGGTCATCTCCGGGGACGCGCTCACCGACTTCGACCTCACCGACCTGATCGCGTTCCACCGTGAGAAGGGTGCGCTGGTCACCGTCTGCCTCACCCGGGTCCCCAACCCGCTGGAGTTCGGCATCACCATCGTCGACGAGGAGGGCAAGGTCGAGCGGTTCCTGGAGAAGCCCACCTGGGGCCAGGTCTTCTCCGACACCGTCAACACCGGTATCTACGTGATGGAGCCCGAGGTCTTCGACTACGTCGAGGCGGACACCTCCGTCGACTGGTCCGGCGACGTCTTCCCGCAGCTGATGAAGGACGGCAAGCCCATCTACGGCTACGTGGCGGAGGGCTACTGGGAGGACGTCGGCACCCACGAGAGCTACGTCAAGGCCCAGGCCGACGTGCTGGAGGGCAAGGTCGACCTCGACCTCGACGGCTTCGAGATCTCGCCCGGCGTCTGGGTGGCCGAGGGCGCCGAGGTGCACCCCGAGGCCGTGCTCCGCGGCCCGCTCTACATCGGCGACTACGCCAAGGTCGAGCAGGGCGCCGAGGTCCGCGAGCACTCGGTCCTGGGCTCCAACGTCGTCGTCAAGCAGGGCGCGTTCCTGCACCGCGCCGTCATCCACGACAACGTCTTCATCGGCGGCCACAGCAACCTCCGCGGCTGCGTCATCGGCAAGAACACCGACGTCATGCGCGCCGCGAGGATCGAGGACGGCGCGGTCATCGGCGACGAGTGCCTGATCGGAGAAGAATCGATCATCCAGGGCAATGTGCGCGTCTACCCCTTCAAGACCATCGAAGCGGGCGCGTTCGTCAACACATCGGTGATCTGGGAGTCGCGCGGCCAGGCATACCTCTTCGGCGCCCGCGGCGTCTCCGGCATCCTCAACGTCGAGATCACCCCCGAACTCGCCGTCCGGCTGGCCGGCGCGTACGCCACCACCCTGAAGAAGGGCTCTAGCGTCACCACCGCCCGCGACCACTCCCGCGGCGCCCGCGCGCTCAAGCGCGCGGTGATCTCCGCGCTGCAGGCCAGCGCCATAGACGTACGCGACCTGGAGAACGTGCCGCTGCCGGTGGCCCGGCAGCAGACCGCCCGCGGCAGCGCCGGCGGCATCATGATCCGCACCACCCCCGGCGTGCAGGACTCCGTCGACATCATGTTCCTCGACGAGCGCGGTGCCGACCTCTCGCAGGCCGCGCAGCGCAAGCTCGACCGCGTCTACGCACGTCAGGAGTACCGCCGGGCGTTCCCCGGCGAGATCGGCGACCTGCGCTTCCCCGCCAGCGTCTTCGACTCCTACACCGGCTCGCTGCTGCGCGCCGTGGACACCGGGGGCATCGCCGAAGCCGGCCTGAAGGTCGTCGTCGACGCCTCCCACGGCAGCGCCGGCCTGGTGCTGCCGAGCCTCCTCGGCCGCGTCGGGGTGGACGCGCTGACCATCAACCCGGGCCTGGACGAGTCCCAGCCGACCGAGACGCCGCAGTCGCGCCGGGCCGGCCTCGTCCGCCTCGGCGAGATCGTGGCCTCCGCCCGCGCCGCCTTCGGCGTGCGCTTCGACCCCGTCGGCGAGCGCATCTCGCTGGTCGACGAGAAGGGCCGGATCGTCGAGGACGACCGGGCGCTGCTCGTCATGCTGGACCTGGTGGCGGCGGAGCGGCGCAGCGGCCGGGTGGCGATGCCGGTGACGACGACGCGCATCGCCGAGCAGGTGGCCGCGTACCACGGCACCCAAGTGGAGTGGACGACGACGTCGCCCGACGACCTGGCCCGGGTGGCGCGCATGGACGACACCGTCTTCGGCGGCGACGGCCGCGGCGGCTTCATCATCCCGGAGTTCTCCTCCGTCTTCGACGGCGCCGCCGCGTTCGCCCGGCTCACCGGCCTGGTCGCGCGCACCCAGCTCACCCTCAGCCAGATCGACGCCCGCATCCCACGCGCCCACGTGCTGCGCCGGGACCTGGCCACCCCGTGGGCGGTCAAGGGCATGATCATGCGCCGGGTGGTGGAGGCCGCGGGCTCCCGGGACGTGGACACCACCGACGGCGTGCGCGTCGTGGAGCCCGACGGGCGCTGGGTGCTGGTGCTGCCGGACCGCGCCGAGGCGGTCACGCACCTGTGGGCCGAGGGTCCCGACCAGGCGTCCGCCGAAGCCCTCCTCGACGAGTGGGCGGCAGTTGTCGACGGGAGCGGCGACGGGAGCGGCGACTGACGCGGGCACGGCGGAGAGAGACTTCACCTAACCCAGGGGTCGCGGCACCGTAGGGCCTCCGGGCGTGCAACGATGTCCGGCATGCCGCAGCAGCCCCCCGAACGGAGCAGTGCACCGGCACGCCCCCGTCCGGACGCCTCCATGTCGCTGCTGACCCGGCTGATGGACCACAGCCTGGACGACGGGTACGCCGAAGCCGCCGCGCGCCACGGTGCCCGCCCGCGCGGGGAGCGGCTGCCGCAGCGGCTGCGCGGGCGGGCCTGGCTGGCGGTCGGCCTGGTGCTCACCGCGCTGGTCCTCACCGTCGGCGCCGCCGAGGCCCGCGTCGAGGCGCCCGACCTCGCCCGCGAGCGCGAGGAGCTGATCGACCGGGTCGAGGATCGTACCGCCGCGGCGGACGACCTCGACCACACGGTCGAGCAGCTGCACGACGAGGTGGCCGACCGGCAGCGCGAGGCGCTGGAGGAGCACGGAGGCGACCGGGCCGCCCTGCTCGCGCTGTTGGCCGGTGCGGCCGAGGCCGAGGGCCCCGGCGTACGTCTGGTGGTCGACGACGCCGCCGACGCGGGCACCGGCGCGGCCGGCGGCCCGCGTGGCTCGACCAGCTTCGCGGACGACGGCCGGGTCCGCGACCGCGACCTGCAGCGCATCGTCAACGGGCTCTGGCTCGCCGGCGCCGAGGCGGTCTCCGTCAACGGCCGCCGGCTCACCGCCCTGTCCGCGATCCGCGCGGCCGGCGACGCGATCCTCGTCGACAACCGCCCGCTGGCACCGCCGTACACGGTGCTGGCCATCGGTGACGGTGAGCGGCTCCTGGAGCGGTTCCGGGAGAACGCCGACGGCCAGTACCTGGACGTGCTGGAGGACAACTACGGGATCAGGGCCGGGATCTCCGCGCGGGACGACCTCCGGCTGCCGGCCGCCGCCGGCCTGTCCGTACGCCACGCAGAACCGAAGGAGAACAACCCCTCGTGATCGCCGTACTGGGTCTCGTCGCGGGAATCGTCATGGGCCTCGTCGTCCAGCCCGTGGTGCCGGCGGGCCTGGAGCCGTACCTGCCCATCGCCGTCGTCGCCGCGCTCGACGCGGTCTTCGGGGCGCTGCGGGCCATGCTCGACGGGATCTTCGACGACAAGGTCTTCGTGGTCTCGTTCCTCTCGAACGTCGTCGTGGCCGCGCTGATCGTCTTCCTGGGCGACAAGCTGGGCGTCGGCGCGCAGCTGTCGACGGGCGTCGTGGTGGTGCTCGGCATCCGGATCTTCTCCAACGCCGCCGCCATCCGGCGGCACGTCTTCCAGGCGTGAGGCCCGTGCCCGACGAGACTCCTCCGAACTCCCCGCGCCCCGGCGACCCGCCCGCCGAGTACCCGCAGGGCACGCCCGGCGCGCCGGGCGTGCCGCCACGCCCGTCCGCGCCGCGGCAGCACCCGCCCGCGGGCCACTCCTCCCGGCAGCAGCCGCAGCCGCCGCGACAGCCGGCCCCGCGGCGGCCCGCCGCGCCGCCGCAGCCGCCCGCGCAGCCGCCGCGCAAGCCCTCCGTACCGCAGCGACCGGCCGCCCAGCAGCGACCACCGGCCCAGCAGCGCCCGGCCGACCAGCAGGGACCGGCCGACCAGCAGGGACCGGGTGCCCAGCAGCGGCCCCCCGCGCCGTCGTCCTCCGCGCCGTCGTCCTCCGCGCCATCGCCGCCCGGGCCGCCGCCACCCGAGCGAGCCGCGTCCCCCGAGCCGCCCGCCCCGCCGCGGCCCGTGCTGGGCGCCGGCCGGCGCCGCCTGGTCGACGCCGTGTGGCCGCCCCGGCTGACCCGCTCCCAACTGATCGTCGCCCTACTGCTGTTCGTGCTCGGCCTGGGCCTGGCCATCCAGGTCCGCTCCACCGGCGAGTCCAGCGCGCTGCGCGGCGCCCGCCAGGAGGACCTCGTCCGGATCCTCGACGAGCTGGACGACCGCACCCAGCGGCTGGAGGACGAGCGCGAGCGCCTGGAGGACCAGAAGGCGGAGCTGGAGAACAGCTCCGACCAGGCGGAGGAGGCGCGCCGGCAGACGGAGGCCAAGGAGCGCGAACTCGGCGTGCTGGCCGGCACCGTCGCCGCCGAGGGCCCGGGCATCGAGATCACCGTCCGCGGCCCCGCGGGGGCGGTCGAGGCGGACATGCTGCTCGACACCATCCAGGAGCTGCGGGCGGCCGGCGCCGAGGCGATCCAGATCAACGGCGTGCGCGTGGTCGCCGGCACACACTTCGCCGCCGCCGGGGAGAACGACGTGGCGATCGACGGCCGGCGGGTCTCCCAGCCGTACGTCTTCCGCGTGATCGGCCGCGCCGAGGATCTGGAGCCCGCGCTGAACATCCCCGGTGGGGTGGTTCAGACCATGGAGGAGGAGCAGGCTACGGTGTCCATCGAGCCCCGGGACACGGTCATCGTGGACGCCTTGCGGCGGGCGAAGCCGCCTGACTACGCTCGGTCGTCGTCGTGACCTCGTGGTTACCGGGGGTCGACGCAGCGGCTGCGGTTGCGTAAGGGAAACTGTCCGGGGGTTGTGGACGTTCAGTGAATGTCCGGTGCCGCTGATGCGCGTGTCGAGTGACCTGCTCGAACACGGGCCTGTCCGACGGTCAAGGGGAAATCGCCCGTGAAGTTGTTCGCTAAGTTGTTCGGGAGGGGCTCGGCGGAACGGCCGGGCCGGCACCGCGCCGCGTCCGCGTCCCAGGGCGGCGAGGCCGGCGAGCGCGCCTTGTACCGCGATCAGGCGCCTCCGCAGTCCGGCGACATTTCGGGTGGTCAGGGCGAGTCTTATGTTGACCCTGCCGCGTCCGGCCGCATAGGTTTCGGGGAACCATCAACCTCAAGTGCGGGTGGAGGGTTCGGCCCAGGCCCGCATGCGCCCGACGCCGCTGCGGGCGTTCCGCAGCAGGAGGCTCACTCCATGGACCTGCCGGTATGCAACAGGTGCGGGGCCCGCAACGCGCAGGCGAGCCGGTTCTGCTCCAACTGCGGCGCCCCGTTGCGGGCGGGGGCGCCCGAGCGCCCGTCGGAGACCACGACCACGATCTCCATCTCGGGCCTTGAGGCGTACGAAGCCGAGGTCGCCGCCGGTGGCGCCGGCCAGACGCTGCCGCCGCTGTCGCCCGAGGCGCAGGCGGCCGTCGACGCACTGCCGCCCGGCTCCGCGCTGCTGGTCGTCCGCCGCGGCCCCAACTCCGGCTCCCGCTTCCTGCTGGACAGCGAGCTGACCACCGTCGGGCGCCATCCGCAGAGCGACATCTTCCTGGACGACGTCACCGTCTCCCGGCGGCACGTGGAGTTCCGCCGGACGCCGGACGGGCGGTTCTCCGTCGCCGACGTCGGCAGCCTCAACGGCACGTACGTCAACCGTGAGCGGATCGACGAGATCGAGCTGACCAGCGGGGACGAGGTGCAGATCGGAAAGTTCCGGCTGGTCTTCTTCGCCAGCCGGCGCACCGCCTGACGGCGGGAGAAGACGACCACGGGACGGAAGCGATGGGCGACACCCCCGGGGGCGGCACCACCGCCCCGGAAGCGGACCGGCCGGACCGACGCCGGGCGCTCGACCGGCAGTTGAGCATCGGGGGTGTCCTCGCCGTGCTGCGCGAGGAGTTCCCCGAGGTCACCATCTCCAAGATTCGCTTCCTGGAGTCCGAGGGCCTGGTGGAGCCGCAGCGCTCCCCGGGCGGCTATCGCAAGTTCGGCGCCGCGGACGTCGAGCGGCTGGCCCGGATCCTGCGTATGCAGCGGGATCACTACCTGCCGCTGAAGGTCATCCGTGAGCAGCTGGACGCCGAGCCCGCGGACGGCGCCCGCGCCGGTGCCGGTGCCGCCGCGGAGCCGCCCCACGACCCCCGTATCGACCGCGCGACCCTCCTGCGCACCGCCGCCGTCGGCGAGGAGGAGCTGGCGTCCTGGGAGGCGTTCGGCCTCGTCGCCCCGGACGCCGACGGGCTCTACGACGCGGACGCCGCCGCCGTCGCCCGCCTCGTCGCCGAACTCGGCAGTTACGGGCTGCAGGCGCGCCACCTGCGCGGCCTGAAGGCCGCCGCCGACCGCGACGCCGGCCTCGTCGAACAGGTCATCGGCCCGCTGCGGCGGCACCGCAGCCCGCAGACGCGGGCGCACGCGGAATCCACGGCAGAACGCCTGATCGAACTGTCCGCGCGGCTGCACGCGACCCTCGTACGGTCGTCGCTGCGGGTCGCCGGCAGCTGACCGGTCCCGTGCTCGACTACCCAAAACCGCCGGGGTCGGCCTAGGGTTGCTGTGTGAACGAGCTCGACGTTGTGGGTGTCCGGGTGGAAATGCCCTCGAACCAACCGATCGTTCTCCTGCGTGAAGTGGGCGGCGACCGGTACCTCCCCATCTGGATCGGTCCCGGGGAGGCGACGGCGATCGCCTTCGCGCAGCAAGGCATGACCCCCGCGCGCCCGCTGACCCATGACCTGTTCAAGAACGTGCTGGACGCGGTCGGCCAGGAACTCGCCGAGGTGCGGATCACCGACCTGCGGGAAGGCGTGTTCTACGCCGAGCTGGTGTTCTCCGGCGGCACTGAGGTGAGCGCCCGCCCGTCCGACGCCATCGCCCTCGCGCTGCGCACCGGCACGCCGATCTACGGCAGCGAAGGAGTGCTCAACGACGCGGGTATCTCGATCCCGGACGAGCAGGAGGACGAGGTGGAGAAGTTCCGCGAGTTCCTCGACCAGATCACGCCCGAGGACTTCGGTACCAACCCTCAGTGACTGCCGCCCGCGGTAGCCCGCCCGGGCCTACCGCACGGACGCCGTGGCCAAACCACCCGTAGGGTGATGAGCACCCGGCGTGCCCCGTGTGGCGTTCGTTGACGCGCCCGGGGCGACTGCCTACCGTCAGGAGGCAGGTCAGGGAGCGGGAGGTCGGCGTGGTGGTCACGGGCGGCGAGAGATCGGCCGGAGGGGGCGGACCAGTTCCGCTGTACGGTCACGGCGCGGAGCCCGCGAGGCAGCAGTCGGCCGCCTCCGCGGATCCGGACGAGGTCGGCTACCGGGGACCCGCCGCGTGCGCCGCGGCCGGTATCACGTACCGCCAGCTCGACTACTGGGCCCGTACCGGCCTGGTCGGGCCCGGTGTCCGCCCCGCGCACGGCTCGGGCACCCAGCGGCTCTACAGCTCCCAGGACGTCGTCGTACTCAAGATCGTCAAGCGGCTGCTGGACGCCGGGGTCTCGCTGCAGAGCATCAGGACGGCCGTACGGCACCTGCGCGCCGCCGGCGCGGCTGACCTGCGGCGGATGACGCTCATCAGCGACGGCGCGACGGTCTACGAGTGCACGTCCCCGCACGAGGTCGTCGAGCTGCTGCAGGGCGGCCAGGGCATCTTCGGCATCGCCGTCGGCGTGGTCTTCAGCGACGTGCAGGCCGCCCTCGCGCAGCTGCACGCGGAGCGCGTCGACACCGGCGAGACGCTGGTGGGGCGCAACGCCGCCGACGAACTGGCACGCCGCCGCAGCCGCGCCGGCTGACCACGGCCGGACTGCGCTCCGGAGCCCCGCGGCGCCCCCGGGCGCGCACGGGCCGCCACGGCCGCCGTACGGCGGCGCCAGGGCCGCTGTCGCGCCGATGTCGTACCCATGGGGGACCATTCGAGCGTGAGAAGCGCGCCGTCCGTCCTGCACCTGGACATGGACGCGTTCTACGCCGCCGTCGAGCAGGCCGCCAAGCCGAGCCTCAAGGGCAAGGCCGTGATCGTCGGCGGCCTCGGCCCGCGCGGCGTGGTGGCCACCGCGTCGTACGAGGCACGGGTCTTCGGGGTGCACTCGGCGATGGCCATGGGCATGGCCCGCCGGCTCTGCCCCAACGCCGCGTTCCTCGTCCCCCGCTTCCGGCTCTACCAGCAGGTCAGCGGCCAGGTCATGGCGCTGCTCGGGGAGCTGTCGCCGCTGGTGGAGCCGCTGAGCCTGGACGAGGCGTTCGTCGACCTCGAAGCCGGCGGCACACCCGCGGAGGAGACCGCGCTACGGGGTGTGGCGCACCGGCTGCGCGCGGACATCCGCGCCGCCACCGGCCTGACCGGGTCCGTCGGGCTCGCCGCCTCCAAGATGCTCGCCAAGGTCGCCTCCGAGCTGGCGAAGCCGGACGGGCTGGTCGTGGTGCCGCCGGGCGGCGAGCGGGCGCTGCTGGGGCCCATGAGCGTGCGTACGCTGCCCGGCGTGGGCCCCGCGACGGCGGACACGCTGCGCCGCGCCGGGATCACCACGGTCGCGGAGGTCACGGAGGCCGGCGAGGACGAGATGGTGCGGCTGCTGGGCAAGGCGCACGGCACCGGGATCCACGTCATGGCGCTGGGCCTGGACGAGCGGCCGGTGGTCGCGGACCGGGACGCCAAGTCCGTCTCCGTCGAGGACACCTTCGACGTCGACCTCACCGACCGGATCCGGATCCGCACGGAGGTCGAGCGGCTGGCGCGGCGCTGCGTGACGCGGCTGCGCGGCACGGGGCGCTCCGGCCGCACGGTGGTCCTGAAGGTCCGGCGGTACGACTTCTCCACCCTCACCCGCTCCGAGACCCTGCGCGGGCCCACCGACGACCCGGCCGTGGTCGTCGAGGCGGCCCTGCGGCTGCTGGACGGGGTGGAGACGGCCGGCGGGGTGCGGCTGCTGGGCGTCGGCGTGAGCGGTCTCGCGGACTTCACGCAGGAGGACCTGTTCGCGCAGAGCGGCCAGGCGCCGGAGGCGCGGCACGGGCCGGTGGACGCCGACGGCCCGGTGGCCGAGCCGCCGCCCGGGCCGCCCCCGCCGCCCGCCGCGGCGGAGCCGGAGCCGGCGGCCCCGCACTGGCTGCCGGGGCTGGACGTGCGGCACGCCGATCACGGACCCGGCTGGGTGCAGGGCAGCGGCGTGGGCCGGGTCACGGTGCGGTTCGAGGTGCCGGGCTCGGCGCCCGGGCGGGTGCGTACGTTCGCCGCCGACGACCCGGCGCTCCAGCCGGCGGACCCGCTGCCGCTGGCGCCCGGCGGCTGATCAGTCGTCCGACCCGGCGACCTCGCCGACGTCGCGGTCCTGCGGCTGCCGCGCCGGTTGCGGCGGCTGGGACTGCCGGTTCGGACGGGTCCTGGCGACGTCCGGCGGCAGCGCCATCCCGTAGTGCTGGTAGAGCTGCAGCTCCTGCGCGGGGGAGAGGTGCCGGCCGACGCCGAAGTCCGGCGCGTCCTTGATCAGTTCCCGGTCGAACGGCACCCGCAGCCCCTCGTCGGCCAGCTCGCTCGGCCCCAGCGGCACGAACGCGTCGCGGTGGAACAGGCCCGTGCGCACGGCCGCCCACTGCGGGGCGCCGGTGGCGTCGTCGAGGTACACCTCGTCGACGGTGCCGAGCTTCTCGCCGTTGCCGTCGTACGCGCGCACGCCGATCAGGCTCCGGGGGTCGATGTCGGTCTGCACGGTGCCTCCCACGTCTCGACACAGCTCCGCTGCCTCCACGTAACGGCACAACGCGCCGCGCGGCCACTCGGCGGGCGCCGCCCGGGCACCGGCCACGACAGGCCCTCGCACCCGCGCCCGGCTGCGCGGGGGCGTGCGCTGGTACGCTGACCGTGGCTGCAGACCCCGTGCGGGAGAGTCCTCCGCCCGCCAGACGGAGGCGCCGAAGGAGCAACTCCTCCCCGGAATCTCTCAGGCCCCCGTACCGCACGGACGAGGTCACTCTGGAAAGCAGGGCGGGTCGTACGCGACCCCTCCTCACCGACGGTGCAAGCCGGCCCGCCCGGTCCGGGCGGACGGCGAAGCTCTCAGGTCCGGATGACAGAGGGGGAGGCCGTACGGGTGCCCGGCCCAGGGGTATCCGCGAAGGTCCGTGCGACCAGGAGGCCCCTTGTCTGAGACGAACGCCCACCGCATCCCGCTGTCCGCCCTGGAGCGCGGCACTCCCTTCGAGCTGCGCCACATCGGACCCGACGCGGGCGACCGGGCCAAGATGCTCGCCCAGGTCGGCTACGGCTCGCTGGACGAGCTGACCGCGGCCGCCGTACCCGGTCCGATCAAGGGCACCGGCGCCTTCACGCTCCCCGCGGCCCGTTCCGAGGCCGAGGTGCTGGCCGAGCTGCGCGCCCTGGCGGGCCGCAACGAGGTGCTGACCTCCATGATCGGCCTCGGCTACCAGGGCACCCACACGCCGCCCGTCATCCTGCGCAATGTCATGGAGAACCCCGCCTGGTACACGGCGTACACCCCGTACCAGCCGGAGATCTCCCAGGGCCGGCTGGAGGCGCTGCTCAACTTCCAGACCGTCGTCGCCGACCTCACCGGGCTGCCCACCGCCGGCGCGTCGCTGCTCGACGAGGGCACCGCCGCCGCCGAGGCGATGGCGCTGTCCCGGCGCGTCGGGAAGGTCAAGGACGGCGTGTTCCTGGTCGACGCCGAGACCCTGCCGCAGACAGTCGCGGTGCTGCGCACCCGCGCCGAGCCGACCGGCGTCGAGGTCGTCGTCGCCGACCTCGCCGGCGGCATCCCCGCCGATGTCGCGGAGCGCGGCGTCTTCGGCGTGCTCCTGCAGTACCCGGGCGTCTCCGGTGTCGTACGGGACCTCGCGCCCGTCATCGAGCGGGCGCACGAGCTGGGCGCCGTCGTCACCGTCGCCGCCGACCTGCTCGCGCTCACCCTGCTGACCTCGCCCGGCGCGCTCGGCGCCGACATCGCGGTCGGCTCCAGCCAGCGCTTCGGGGTCCCGATGGGCTTCGGCGGGCCGCACGCCGGCTACATGTCCGTACGCGAGAAGTTCGCGCGCAGCCTGCCCGGGCGGCTCGTCGGCGTCTCCAAGGACGCAGACGGGGCGCAGGCGTACCGGCTCGCGCTGCAGACGCGCGAGCAGCACATCCGCCGCGAGAAGGCCACCAGCAACATCTGCACCGCGCAGGTGCTGCTCGCGGTGATGGCCTCGATGTACGCCGTCTACCACGGCCCCGAGGGCCTGGCGGCCATCGCCCGGCGCACCCACCGCTACGCCGCGATCCTCGCCGCGGGCCTCAGGGCCGGCGGCGCCCACGTGGTGCACGACGCGTTCTTCGACACGGTCACCGTCCGCGTCCCCGGCCGGGCCGCCGAGGTCACCGCCCGTGCCCGCAACGCCGGCGTCAACCTGCGCCTCGCCGACGCCGACCACGTCGGCATCTCCTGCGACGAGACCACCGTCCGCGACCATCTGGCCGTCGTCTGGGACGCGTTCGGCGTCGCCGGGCAGGACGTCGGGGAGCTGGACGCGGCGACCGCCGACGCGCTGCCGGCCGCCCTGCAGCGCACCGATGAGTACCTGACGCACCCCGTCTTCCACCGGCACCGCTCCGAGACCGCCCTGCTGCGCTACCTGCGGGCGCTCTCCGACCGGGACTATGCGCTCGACCGCGGCATGATCCCGCTCGGCTCCTGCACGATGAAGCTCAACGCGACCGCCGAGATGGAGGCCGTCACCTGGCCCGAGTTCGCCGGCCTGCACCCCTTCGCGCCCGCCGACCAGGCCGAGGGCTATCTGACCCTGATCCGCGAGCTGGAGGACGGCCTGGCCGCCGTCACCGGTTACGACAAGGTCTCCCTGCAGCCCAACGCCGGCTCGCAGGGCGAGCTGGCGGGCCTGCTGGCCGTACGGGCGTACCACCGCGCGAACGGCGACGAGCGCCGCACCGTCTGCCTCATCCCGTCCTCCGCGCACGGCACGAACGCCGCCTCCGCGGTGATGGCCGGCATGAAGGTCGTGGTCGTGAAGACCGCCGAGAACGGCGAGGTCGACGCGGACGACCTGGGCGCGAAGATCGAGCGGCACGGTGACGAGCTGGCCGTGCTCATGGTCACCTACCCCTCCACGCACGGCGTGTTCGAGGAGCACATCACGGAGATATGCGACGCCGTGCACGCCGCCGGCGGCCAGGTGTACGTGGACGGTGCCAACCTCAACGCGCTCGTCGGCCTCGCCGGGCCGGGGAAGTTCGGCGGCGACGTCTCGCACCTGAACCTGCACAAGACGTTCTGCATCCCGCACGGCGGCGGCGGCCCCGGCGTCGGCCCGGTCGCCGTCCGCGAGCACCTCGCCCCGTACCTGCCGAACCATCCGCTGCAGCCTGCCGCCGGGCCGGCGACGGGCGTCGGCCCGGTCTCCGCGGCGCCGTGGGGCTCGGCCGGCATCCTGCCCATTTCCTGGGCGTACATGAAGCTGATGGGCGAGGGCGGCCTGCGGCGCGCCAGCCAGGTCGCGGTGCTCGGCGCCAACTACGTGGCCAAGCGGCTGGAGCCGCACTTCCCGGTGCTGTACACCGGCCCGGGCGGGCTCGTCGCGCACGAGTGCATCGTCGACGTACGGCCGCTGACCAAGGCGACCGGGGTGTCCATAGACGACGTGGCCAAGCGGCTGATCGACTACGGCTTCCACGCCCCGACGATGTCGTTCCCGGTGGCCGGGACGCTGATGATCGAGCCGACCGAGAGCGAGGACCTGACCGAACTTGACCGGTTCTGCGAGGCGATGATCGCGATCCGGCGGGAGATCGAGCGGGTCGGCACGGGGGAGTGGGACAAGGACGACAACCCGCTGGTCGGCGCGCCGCACACGGCGGCGCAGCTGGCGGGGGAGTGGAAGCACCCGTACGGGCGGGACGAGGCCGTCTTCCCGGCCGGGGTGACGCCGGCGGACAAGTACTGGCCGCCGGTGCGCCGGATCGACGGCGCCTACGGCGACCGCAACCTGGTGTGCTCCTGCCCCCCGTTGGACGAATACGACGCCTGACGTACCGCTGTGTGCGTACCGCACCCGGCCCGGCGCCGACGCCGGGCCGGGCGGCGTGCGGGGCGCGTGCGGGAGTGCGGGGGACCGGCCGGCGTGCGCCAGCCGGGTCTGCCGGGTCTGCCGGTCAGGCCGCGGCGGTCACGTCGTCGGCGTTCGGCGGCCGGTGCGGCGCGATGATCCGGCCGTCGGGCAGCAGCTCGCCGGTGTCCTCGAACAGCAGAACGCCGTTGCAGAGCAGGCTCCAGCCCTGCTCCGGGTGGTGCGCCACCGGGCGCGCCGCCTCCCGGTCGGTGGACTGGGCGGTCGGGCAGGGTGGCTGGTGCTGGCACATGGCTGGGTACTCTCGCTGGTTCCTGGTCTCGGTCCTGCGCTCTGCAGATGTCATCGCCGCCCCCCGTGTCGACTCGTTCCGCAACCAGTGTTCCCCCGCGGGCCTCAATCCGCAGGGAATTACCGGCAGGTGGTCTCCGGGGCGGAAGACGCATCACCCTCGTGGGCGGTTGCTCGGTGCCAGTCCATCCTTTCGGGGGGTGCACCGGCGGGAGTGGACTAGCCCACAGCGGTGATCAGACCGTGACCTCGCCGTGATCAGGCGGAGGAGCCGAGCAGCCGCGCCGCCGCCAGCCGGTCGCGCAGCGCGGGCAGCAGGTCGCCGGCGCGGTGCGCGCGGTGGGCGCGGATGCCGGGCGGCGCGGGCGCCAGCGGCACCAGCAGGTCCGCGGGGTCGACCGCGCCCGACTCGGGCGCGGCGTCGCAGTCGGTGCGCAGCCAGAGGGTGACCATGTACAGCTCGGGTACGGAGAGCAACCGCGGCTGCAGGCGGGCGGAGAGCGACTCGGCCTGACGCAGGGCGCGTTGGGTGGAGGCGACGTACGGGCCCTCGGAGAAGTGCGAGAACGCCCAGCCGTCGGGGGTGATCCGCGCCTCCGCCGCGGCGACGACGCGGCCCTCGGCGACGAGGTGGAACCGCCAGCCGCTGAGCGCCGCGTGCGGCGGGCCGTCCCCGGCGCCGACCCCGTCCAGCACGTGGACGGGCAGCGGGTCCGTGGCGCCCGCCGGGCCGGTCCCCGACGTCGGCGCGAGCGTACGGGTCCCGCGCACCGCCGTCGGGGACTTCAGCGCGGCGTGCACGCTGCGCAGAGCCGGGGAGGGGGGTGTGAGGACGCTGAGCGGCATAGGGGTCGCCTACCTTCGTCAGACGTGGAGCAGAGCGGGGAGCAAGACGCGGACGGCGCTGTCTGCGAACGGGGTCAGAGGGGGCCGCATCCGTGTAAGGGCGCCAACTCTCTGCCTCGTTCGCGGATTTTATACGACTAGCGGTGGCGGTCCTTCCGCCTTGCCGCTTGGGCGAAATCCGCAAGAGGATTCTCGGTCGAGTATTCTCTGGTCCTCTCCGGAAGACCGGCGAGAAATACCTGACGGGCGCGGCGACGGTCATCGCGCGGGGTCGGCCGGATCTCGTCGGTTTTGCGACCAGGCGACGAGCGGCGCGGTGCGCACCGGGCGGTGTGCAGTCGGAACGATTCTGTACGGCGCGGGCGGCCAGCGTAGCCGATGAACGGCGGTCGCGGGGTAGGGATCCCCGCGCCTGGGCATCATCCCGGGCAGCCGAGCCGAGGAGGAACCTCGATGGGCGAGAAGGTCGTGGCCGGCGGGTTCGACCTGTCCGACCGTCACCGCTATCGGCAGCGGCTCCGCGAGTGCCTCGCGGGGTTGGAGCGACTGCTGGAGGAGAAGAGATTCGACCGCCCGCAGAATCTCATGGGGCTGGAGATCGAGCTGAATCTCGTGGGCGCGGACGGCATGCCGCGCATGATGAACTCGGAAGTGCTGGAACGCATCGCCAGCCCCGATTTCCAGACCGAGCTGGCCCAGTTCAACCTGGAAGTCAATATCGCGCCCCACCGGCTCGCCGGGCGGGTGCTCGACCAGCTCGCGGAGGAACTGCGCACCGGGCTGTGGTACGCCGACCGGCAGGCGCGCGAGGTGGACGCCGGGATCGTGATGATCGGCATCCTGCCGACGCTGACCGGCGCGGACCTGGTCTCCGCCAACCTCTCCGAGGTGGACCGCTACCACCGGCTCAACGAGCAGATCCTCGCCGCCCGCGGCGAGGAGATCCGGCTCGACATGCGCGGGGTGGAGGAGCTGACGTACACCTCGGGCTCCATCGCCCCCGAGGCCGCCTGCACGTCGGTGCAGCTGCATCTGCAGGTCACCCCCGGGCGGTTCGCGGACGTCTGGAACGCCTCGCAGGCGGCGGCGGCCGTGCAGGTCGCGCTCGGCGCCAACGCCCCGTTCGTCTTCGGCCGCGAGCTGCTGAGCGAGTCGCGGCCCGAGCTGTTCCTGCAGGCCACCGACACTCGGCCGCCGGAGCTGCGCGCCCAGGGCGTGCGCCCGCGCGCATGGTTCGGCGAGCGCTGGGTCACCGAGCCGCTGGAGCTGTTCGAGGAGAACATCCGCTACTTCCCCGCCCTGCTGCCGCTCTGCTCGCCGGAGGAGCCGCTGAGCGTGCTGGACGCGGGCGGGGTGCCGGAGCTGGCCGAGCTGGTGCTGCACAACGGCACCGTCTACCGCTGGAACCGGCCGGTGTACGACATAGCCGGAGGCGTGCCGCACCTGCGGGTGGAGAACCGGGTGCTGCCCGCGGGGCCGACCGTCACCGACGTCGTCGCCAACGCGGCGTTCTACTACGGGCTGGTGCGCTCACTCGCCGACGAGCAGCGCCCGGTGTGGGGCCGGCTGCCCTTCGACGGCGCGGCGGCGAACTTCGCCGCCGCCTGCCGGGACGGCATCGACGCCACCCTGGTATGGCCGGGGCGCCGGCGGCTCGGCGGGGTGGCGCGGGTGCCGGTGACCAAGCTCGTACGGGACGAACTGCTGCCCATGGCCGCCGCCGGGCTGGACGCCTGGGGCGTCGACCCCGCCGACCGGGACCGCTACCTCGGCGTCATCGAGGAACGCTGCCGGCGGCGGGTCAACGGCGCGTCGTGGCAGTCGGCCGCCTTCCACCGGGCCCTGGGCCGCGGGCTTGACCGGGGCGCGGCGCTGGCGGAGATGACGCGGCGGTACGTGGAGCTGACCCGCAGCGAGGAGCCGGTGCACCGCTGGCCGGTGGACTGACGGGCGCGGCGGGGGCGAGACGGGTGTGACGGCCGCCGGCGCCTGCCGGCGGCCGTGCCCGTGCGCCCGCCCGCGCCCGTACGCGTTCGGCAGCGCGGTCACCACCGCGACGGCCGGCAGGACCCGCTCGCCCGCGCCCGTATGCGTAAGGCTCAGGACAGCGCCGCCTTGGCGCCGGCGTCCGTCACCGCCCGCAGCAGTACCGCGTGGATCTCCTTCGGGTCCGTCACCTGGTACGACTCGCCCCCGACCGCCTTCGCGATCCGCTCGCACGCCTCGATGTCCGCGTCCGGCCCGATGCCGATGGCGATCAGGCCCACCGGCCGCTCCGGGTCGGCCGCCTTGCGCAGCCGCGTGGCCAGGTCCTCGGCGGAGATGCTGCCCGGGTCCTCGTTGGCACCGTCGGTGAGCAACACCACCGCGTTGAAGCGGCCGGGGGCGTACTCCTTGACCTGCTGCTCGTACGCCGCGAGCGCCGTGTCGTACAGGCCCGTCGCACCGTCCGGCACCGGTTCGAGGCCGCCGAAGGCGCTCGCGAGGCGCTCCCGGTGGCTGGTGCCGTCGTCGGTGCGCTGGGCCAGCCGCTCGGTGCCGGCGACCTCCTCGTAGTCCTGCTCGCCCCGCAGGTGGGAGGAGAACCGCCACAGACCGATCTCGTCCTCACCGGTGAACTGGGCGAGCGCCTGGATCAGCGCGTTCTTCGTGACGTCCATACGGGTCTGTCCCGGCTCGTCCGGCAGCGGCTCGCCCATCGAGCCGGAGACGTCGACCACGGTCGTCAGCCGGGCGCTCTGCACCGTGACGGTCCACATGCCGAGGACCGAGGCCACCTCGTCGGGGGCCGGCGGCTCGGCGGGCGGCGCGTCGAACGGCTGCGGGGCGGCGCCGCCGGCGGCCATCGCCAGCTCCGCGTCGAAGCCCCCCGCGGCGGACCGGAAGCCCTGCCGGCGCAGCAGGTCGACGGACTTCTCGTCGGTGAGCAGCCGTTGGAAGCGGCTGGCGGCGCGCACCCGGTCCATGGCCATGGCGTCGTTGTTGACGATGGCGTACGGGTAGTCGAGGGCGACCGTGCCGCCCTCGGGGTAGAACATGTCGAGCCGCCCGCCGATACCGGCCTCGGCGTTGTGGCGGAAGGCCGCCTGTTCGGAGAGGAACAGCGCGTCGTTGTCCCGCGGGTCGTCCAGGCCGGAGTCCGGGAGCGACGCCAGCACCGCCGTGTCGCCGGGCTCGACGCGCTCGGCGAGCAGCTTGGCGGTGGCGGCGGTGCGGGTGTCCGCCTGATCGCCGCCGGCCCGGTGCACCGCCGTCAACGCGAGCGCGCCGGTGGCGCTCACGGACGGGTCCGCGGTGCCGAGGCGCAGTCCCGCCTCGTCGCCCATCGCGGCGTCCGTCAGCTCTGCCCAGCCGTACGTCTGCTCGGGCCAGCCGAGCTTGCGGGCGCCGTCCAGCAGGGTGGCCATGCCGATGGGCGAGGTCGCCAGGCGGGTCACCTCGTCGACGCTCGCGCCGCTGCCGGCGGCGGTGACCATGCCCGTCCAGACGCTGGAGTCGGGGATCCAGACCTGGAAGTCCGGGGGCGTGTCCTGGCGGCGCAGCGACTGGGCGACTTCGGCGGCGGGGCGCGCGGTCACCTCGACGTCCAGGCAGCGGCCGTCGGACTTCAGCTCCGCCCTGCGGGCGCGGTCGGCCGTCTTGCGGACGGCGGGCGCGATGTCGGGCGCGGCGACGACGCCGAGTTCGAGGTCCGGGCCCTCGCAGGACTCGCCCGTCGGCAGCACCCCGGTCTGCACGGCGACCAGCGTGCCCGCGCCGATCGCCAGGACGAGGGCGGTCGCGATGACCACGGCGCGGCCCCGTACGCTGCGCCGCAGCACGGCGTCGTCCGTTCCGTACGCGTCGGGCAAGCTGTGTCGTCCCATGGTCGTCCCCCCGGACAGCCGCATATTGGTCACGTGTTTTTTCCGTGACCCTAGCGAGACGGTGGGGCCTTTGGGGAGGGATTGACCAATTGGAGGAGCGAGTGCAGGACCAGTCCCGCCGGCTGCTGGGCGGCGAAACGCTGCTGGTGCTGGCGCTGTCCCTGGGAGCGAGCGCGGTCTCGGCACTGATCAGCTTCATCGGCTCGGTCACCCGGCCGGGTGGGTTGAAGGAGCAGTCGGCCAACCTCAACTCCTCTGCCGCGCCCGGGCGTCCGTGGCTGGATCTTGCGTGGCAGCTGTTCGGGATCACCACTTCGCTGGTGCCGGTGGCGCTCGTGGCGTACCTGCTGGTGAGCGAGCGCGCGGGCGGGCTGGGTGCGGTGGGGTTCGACCTCCGGCGGCCGGGTTTCGACCTGAGCCGGGGCGCGGGCGTGGCCGCGGTGGTCGGGGGCACCGGGCTGGCGTTCTACCTGGGCGCGCGGGCGGCGGGGTTCAACCTGACCGTCGTACCGGAGTCGCTGCCCGACGTGTGGTGGAAGATCCCGGTGCTGATCCTCTCCGCGGCGCAGAACTCCGTGGTGGAGGAGGTCATCGTCGTCGGCTATCTGCTGCGCCGGCTGGACCAGCTGGGCTGGACCCCGGCGGCGGCGCTGGCGGCGAGCTCGCTGCTGCGCGGGACGTACCACCTCTACCAGGGCATCGGCGGTTTCATCGGCAACGCGGTGATGGGTGTGCTGTTCGTCCTGCTGTACCGGCGGTGGGGGCGGGTGGGGCCGCTGGTGGCGGCGCACGCCTTCATCGACATCGTGGCCTTCGTGGGGTACGCGCTGCTGGCGGGGAAGGTGGGGTGGCTGCCCACGGAATGAGTGGTTCCGGCGCTGTCTCCCTGGTTGACGCTCTTGACGGTGGTCTGACAATGGATAAAGTCTAGACCAATGCCCCCCATGCAGGGAGACACAAGATGCGCAGTCTCAAGAAGCGTGTCGCGGTCGTAGCCGCGACCGTCGCTCCGTTGGTCGTCCTCGCACTCCCGGCACCGCAGGCCAACGCGCACGGCTGGATCACCTCGCCGCCGAGTCGGCAGCAGCAGTGCAAAGCGGGCACCGTCTCGTGTGGTCAGATCCAGTGGGAGCCGCAGAGCGTCGAGGGGCCCAAGGGCCTCACGAGCTGCCACGGCGGCAACAGCCGGTTCGCCGAACTGAACGACGACAGCAAGGGCTGGGCGGTCACGCCGGTCAGCAGGACGCAGTCGTTCAGCTGGCAGATCACCGCCAACCACCGCACGAGCACATGGCAGTACTTCGTCGGCGGTCAGAAGGTCGCGGAGTTCAACGACGGCGGTGCGCAGCCGCCCTCGCAGTTCAGCCACACCGTGAACTTCGGCAACATCACGGGCCGGCAGAAGGTCCTGGCCGTGTGGAACGTGTACGACACGGCCAACGCGTTCTATGCCTGCATCGACGTCGACATCCGGTGACGGTGCCGCGGCCGTAGCGGCAGCAGGAGGCCCCCGGGGAGTCAGCGCGGCTCCCCGGGGGCTTCGCCGTGTCCGGGCGCTCGGGACTTGCCTGACGACTGTTTCCGATATATCGTCGACGTGTCGCAATCGATCGCAGAAGAGTTCAAGAAGAGGTGATGACCATGCGATCCCACGGACACGGACACGGACACGGCCCGCCTGGCGGGCGCCGCTCCGCCTTCGGCGGGTTCGGCCCGCCCTTCGGGCCCCCCTTCGGCCGGGGCCGCGGCGGCCCGCGGGGCCGCGCACGGCGCGGCGACGTGCGGGCGTCGATCCTGGCGCTGCTGAAGGACCGCCCCATGCACGGGTACGAGATGATCCAGGAGATCTCCGAGCGCAGCGGCGGCGCCTGGAAGCCGAGCCCCGGCTCGGTCTACCCCACACTGCAGCTGCTGGAGGACGAGGGCCTGATCGCCAGCGCCTCCGAGGGCGGCAAGAGGCTGTTCTCGCTTACCGACGCCGGTCGGGAGGAGGCCGAGTCGGGGCCCGAGGCGCCCTGGGAGGACGCCGGGCGCGGCGTCGACTGGGAGGCGCTGCAGGAGGTCCGGCAGTCGGGCTTCGCGCTCGCCGAGGCGTTCCGGCAGGTGTACACCACTGGCACCGCCGAGCAGCGCCAGGAGGCGCTGGCCGTCGTCAACGAGGCCCGTAAGAAGCTCTACCTGATCCTCGCCGAGGAGCGCTGAGCCCGGTGCCCGGTTCGGCCGCCCGGGCACCGCGGCTCAGCCGCGCGCACGTCAGCGCGCCGGGCCGGCGCCCTTCGCCAGGGGCAGGGCGTCGATGCGGCCCGCGTCGCAGACCTCACCCAGCCGCCATGCGGCGTCCGTGTGGTGGTACGTGTCGGGCGGGATGACCTCCAGCTCCGCCGGCGTCGGCCGGCAGGCGCCGCTCGCGTCGTCCGAGCCGCTGGCCACGACCGTCCAGTGCAGTCTGCTCCACGCCGCCGAGCCCGGGGCGAGCGTCAGCATGGCGGGGGTGCGGCTGCGGTCCCGTACCACCTGGGTCGGAACGTTCGCGCCGTTCTCCTTGACGAGCTGCAGTCCGGTCCAGCCGCGGGTG
Organism: Streptomyces sp. CNX435; assembly: GCF_059570575.1. Taxonomy (NCBI): domain Bacteria; kingdom Bacillati; phylum Actinomycetota; class Actinomycetes; order Kitasatosporales; family Streptomycetaceae; genus Streptomyces; species Streptomyces sp. CNX435. Next base: position 567,607 of record NZ_JCANTA010000002.1, read on the forward strand.
CGGCACGCGGAGTCCGAGTCGTTGGTGAGGACGAGAGCCGCGTAGCGGTTGCCCGCCGCGGAGTTGAGCGGGCGTACGGAGGCCGACAGGGCGCCCGTACGGCACCACGGGGCCGCCGCGGAACCGCCGGCCGCCGCCTTCGGCTCCGCCTTGAGCGGTTCGGCAGCCGCGCCGTCGTCGGTGCCCTCGGCCGCCTGCTCCGGTGCGTCGTCCTTCGCGGGCGCGTCCTGCTCCGCCCTGTTCCCGTTCTGTGCGCTCTCGTCCCCGTCGGCACGCTCCGACTGCCGGGGCTTCGCGTTGCCCGCGGGGTCCGTGCCCGCTCCGTCGGAGTCGGTGTCGCAGCCTGCGGCCAGCAGCCCCGCCGCCGCGAGGGCGGCGAGGGCGATGCGGGTGCGGGCGCGGCCGGGCTGTCGTGTCATGTCTTCCCCCTGGCTGCTCGAAGGGTGACCAGATCGTGGGGTGCCGGTCGTTGGACCCGCACGGGGAGCGATCGGTTCCACCGAGTGGATTCCCCCACGGCGTGGGGACGATGCGCGGTCCGCACCGCTCCCTACATGTCAGCAGCAATGAAGGATGACACTCATGTACGGCGCTGACATAATCGCCCGCATGCAGCAGTCATTCGACAGGCGCGCGGGGCTCGGGCTCGCGCTGGCCTCCGCGCTCGCGTTCGGCGGTTCCGGGGTGGCGGCGAAGCCGCTCATCGAGCAGGGCATGGACTCGTTGCACGTGGTGTGGCTGCGTATCGCCGGTGCCGCACTGGTGCTGCTGCCGCTCGCCTGGCGGCACCGCGCGCTGGCCCGGGAGCGGCCGGCGCTGCTCGCCGGCTTCGGCGTGCTCGCGGTCGCCGGCGTGCAGGCGTTCTACTTCGCGGCGATCGCCCGGATCCCGGTCGGGGTGGGGCTGCTCATCGAGTTCTTCGGGCCGGCGCTGGTGCTGGGCTGGGTGCGGTTCGTCCAGCGGCGGCCGGTCACCCGGCAGGCGGCGGTCGGCGTGCTGTTCGCGGTCACCGGGCTGGCGTGCGTGGTCGAGGTCTGGTCCGGCCTGGGCTTCGACCCGCTCGGGCTGCTCCTCGCCTTCGGCGCGGCGTGCTGCCAGTGCGCGTTCTTCGTCCTCGCCGGGCACGGCACCGACTCCGCGGACGGCGCCGCGCCGCACCCGCTGGGCGTCATCGCGTACGGGCTGATCGTCGGCGCCGTCGTCCTCACGGCCGTCTCCCGGCCCTGGAACCTGCGGTGGTCGCTGCTCGGCGAGCGGGCCGAACTCGGCGACCTGCACCCGCCGGCCTGGGCGCTGATCGTCTGGATCGTCCTGGTCACGACCGTGCTCGCGTACCTGTTCGGCGTCCTCGCGGTGCGCCGGCTCTCGCCGCCGGTGGCGGGCGTCGTCGCGTGCCTGGAGGCCGTCGTCGCCACGGTGCTGGCGTGGGTGCTGCTCGCCGAGCACCTGGGCGCGGCCCAGATCGTGGGCGGGGTGCTGGTGCTGGCCGGGGCGTTCACCGCGCAGCTGGCGGCGCCGGCGTCCGCGGCGGCCTCGGGTGAGCGCGGTGAGCCCGTCGCCGGGAACGTGCCGCAGCCGCGAGACGACGGCAAGAAGCTGTCCGGCACGCGCCGGTGACGCCCCGGTTGCCCCGGTCGACCCGGTCGCTCGTGTCGCCCCGGCCGCCCCGGTCGTCGCGGACGGGAGCGGCGCCGGGTCAGCCCGCGGGCAGGTAGCCGGGCGTCTCGATGCCCGGCGCCAGGTCGTCGGCCGGTACGGGGGCGCCGTAGACGGGCGCGACCGGGACCACCCCCGTCCAGTGCGGCAGGTCCAGGTCCTCCGGCTCGTCGTTGGGCCCGCCGGTGCGCATCTTGACGGTGACCTCCTCCAGGGCGAGCCGGATCACGGCCGTCTGGGCCAGCTCCTTGGCGTTCGCGCGCCGGGAGTCGCCGGCCCGGCCGGGGACGACGTGGTCGACGATCGCGTCGAGCGCCGTCGTCCGCTCGTCGTGGTCGGTCACGGGGTAGGCGTCGCCGTGCACCACCGCGGAGCGGTAGTTGATCGAGTGGTGGAACGCGGAGCGGGCCAGCACCAGCCCGTCTACGTGCGTGACCGTCAGGCACACCGGCAGGCCGGCGTCCTCGGCCCGCCCGGCGGTGCGCAGCGGGCGGGACCCGGTGGAGCCGTGCACGTACAGCTGCTCGCCGACCCGGGCGTAGAGCGTGGGGAGCACGACGGGGCGGCCGTCGCGTATGAAGCCGAGGTGGCAGACGTAGCCGGCGTCGAGCACGGAGTGCACCACCTCGCGGTCGTACGACGCGCGCTCGCGGGAGCGCGTCGGCACGGTGCGGTCGGTGGGCCGGTAGGCGGCGGGGGGCGTGGTGGACACGGGCGGCTCCCTCGGTGCTCGGTGGTGCGTGCGGCCGGTGCGCGGAGTTGCGTTCCCGATTGCACTAGTGCAATATCTTCTTTGTGCTAGGAGAGTATCGGATCGAGGGGCGGGGCGCAGCCGAGATCTCCGCCAGCATCGAGCGCGGTATCGGCGCCGGCGCGCTGCGGCCGGGCGCCGCGCTGCCGCCGCTGCGGGCGCTGGCGGCGGAGCTGGCGGTCAACCCGAACACGGTGGCCGCGGCGTACCGCATGCTGCGCGAGCGCGGCGTCGTCGAGACCGCCGGCCGGCGCGGCACCCGGGTGCGGGCCCGGCCCGCCACGGCCGCCCGCGAGCTGATGCGCGTCACCGTGCCGCCCGGCACCCGCGACCTGTCCACCGGCAACCCCGACCTCGCCCTGCTGCCGCCGCTCGCCGACGCCCTCGCCGCCGCGGCCGACAGGCACGCCGCCCGTCCCGTGCTCTACGGCGACCAGGGCATGACCCCCGAGCTGGCCAGGCTCGCCCGCGACGACTTCGACACCGACGGCGTGCCGCCCGGCCCCGTCGCCGTCACCTCCGGCTCGCTGGACGCGATGGAGCGCGCGTTCGCCGCCCACCTGCGCCCCGGCGACGCGGTCGCGGTCGAGGACCCCGCCTGGGGCAGCCTGCTCGATCTGGTCCCGGCGCTCGGGCTGCGGCCGGTGCCGGTGGCGGTGGACGACGAAGGGCCCCTGCCGGAGGGCGCGGCGGCGGCGCTGGCCGCGGGCGCGCGCGCCCTGGTCGTCACCTCCCGGGCGCAGAACCCGACCGGCGCCGCGCTCACCCCGGCGCGCGCAGCCGAGCTGCGCGCCGTCCTCGCCCGCCATCCGGAGGTGCTGCTGGTCGAGGACGACCACTGCCACACGATCGTCGACCTGCCCTTCCAACCCTTGGCCGGCACTGCCCGGCACTGGCTCGCGGTGCGCTCCGCCGCCAAGGCGTACGGGCCCGACCTGCGGCTCGCGGTCATCACGGGGGACCGGGTGACCGTTGACCGAGTCGAGGGCCGCCAGCGCCTCGGCCCCGGCTGGGTCAGCCGGCTGCTCCAGGACGCGCTGGTCCACCTGCGCGGCAGCGGCATCCTCGACCAGGCGGCGGTCGCGCGCTCGTACGGTGAGCGGCGCGAGGCGCTGCTGGCGGCGCTGCGGCGGCACGGGGTCGAGGCCACCGGGCGCAGCGGCATGAACGTGTGGCTGCCGGTGCCCGACGAGACCTCCGCGGTCACCCAGCTCCTCCAGGCCGGCTGGGCGGTGGCGCCCGGCGCCCGCTTCCGCCTCGCCTCCCCGCCCGGCATCCGGCTCACCGTCTCGCCGCTCGCCCACGACGAGGTGGAGCCGCTGGCCGACGCGGTGGCGGCGGCGGTACGGCCCGCGCCCGGACGGCGGTACGTCTGAGCCGGCGCACGGGCTGCGGATACGGCGTACGGAGCGCCCGTAGCGGACTTCCGTACCGCGCTTGTGTGCCGGGCTTGTGTGCCGGGCCTTTCGTGCCCGGCGCCGCTACCCGCGCCCCGGCTCGGCCCCGCGCGGCCGGCTGCCGGAGAGTGCCGCGCCCGCCAGCACCACCGCCGCACCGACCGGCGTGTTCCACGTCAGCTCCTCGCCGAGCAGCGCCACGCCCGCGGCCGTGGCGATGACCGGGATGAAGTACGTGACCATCTGCGCCGTCGTCGGCCCCACCTCGGCCACCAGCCCGTACTGCACGAGCGCCGCAAACCCCGTCCCCAGCGCCCCCAGCGCCAGGACCGCCAGCACCGGCACCGCCGGATACGAGCCGGGCGCCGAGGTGAACAACCCGGTGGCGAGCGCCAGTTGGGCCGTGCCCACGAGGAGCTGCGCGCCGGTCATCGACAGGTGGGAGTGCGGGCTGCCGGCCAGGGTGCGGCGCACGTACAGCCAGCCGACGGCGTAGCTCGCCGACGCGAGCAGCGCGAGGGCCGTGCCCAGCGGGTCCTGGCCGCTGAAGCCCTGCCACGCGCCGAGGACGATCAGCACGCCGGCGAAGCCGAGGCCGAGGCCCGCGACCCGGCGGCGCGTCGGCCGGTCCTCCTGCAGCGCGGCGAAGGAGAGCAGCATGCCCCACAGCGGCGACGTGGCATTGCAGATCCCGGCGAGGGAGGAGGGGATGTGCAGTTCGGCGTAGGCGAAGAGGGAGAACGGCAGCGCGTTGAGGAAGAACGCGGCGACCGCCAGGTGCGCCCACGTCCGGCCGCCGCGCGGCAGCGACTCCCGGCGCGCGGCCAGTGCGACGGCGAGGACGGCGGAGCCGAACACCATGCGGCCGAGCGTCACCTGCAGCGGGGCGAACTCGTCGGTGCCCAGCTTGATGAGCAGGAAGCTGAATCCCCAGATGACGGAGAGGGCGGCGAAGCGGAGGCGCCAGTCGAGGACGGGCTTCCGGGCGGCGGAGGCGGAAGCGGTGGCCGGGTCGGTGGCTGCCGGTGCCGTGGTCATGGCACTACGGTGCGCCGCACGCTCCTCGTAGCACAAGCGAGACTTTATGCCCCCTATCTCGTAGCATCACTTACATGTTGAACCTGGAACGCCTGCGCACCCTGGTCGCCGTCGCCCGGCACGGCTCCGTGAGCGCCGCGGCCGACGGGCTGCACATCACCACCTCCGCCGTCTCCCAGCAACTCGCCAAGCTGGAGCGGGAGACCGGGCAGCAGCTGCTCGCCAAGAACGGCCGCGGCGTCCGCCTCACCGACGCCGGCCGGCTGCTCTCCGAGCACGCCACCCGGATCCTGTCGCAGGTCGAGGCGGCGCAGTCGGAGCTGGAGGCGCATCGCGGCCGGCCCGTCGGGGAGCTGGCGCTCGCGGCGTTCCCGACCGCCGCCCGCGGGCTGTTCCCCGCCGCGCTCGCGGCGCTGCGGCGCGACCACCCCGAGCTGCGCGTCCGGCTGCGCGAGCAGGAGCCGGACGAGGCGGTGCCCGGCGTGATCCGCGGGGACCACGACCTCGGCGTCGTCCTGGACTGGTACAACAAGCCGATGCCGCTGCCCTCCGGCCTGTCCCGGGCGCCGCTGCTCGACGACGTCGCGGACGTCGCCGTGCCCGCGGGACATCCGCTCGCGGACCGCGCGGACGTCGTCCTGGAGGACTTCGCGGACGACGACTGGATCTCCTGGCCGGAGGCCGAGTTCTGCCACGACTGGCTGATGTCCACGCTGCGTACCAAGGGCATGGAGCCGCGCATCGCCCACACCGCCGAGGAGCACCACACGCAGCTCGCGCTCATCGCCGCCGGGCTCGGTGTGGCCGTCGCTCCGCGGCTGGGCCGCGGGCCGGTGCCCGCGGGGGTCCGAGTGCTGCCGGTACGGGGCGCGATGCACCGGCACATCTACGCGATCTGGCGCTCCGACGCCGACCGCCGACCGTCCATCCGCGAGGCCGTACGCGCGCTGCAGGCGACGGGCCGCGCCGTCTGAGCACGGCCCGCGTGGGGGAGGGGCCGCGGACCGGAGCCGGTGGCCGCCCCACCCGCGGCCACTCCTCCCGCCGCACGCTCCTCCGCCGCACGCTCCTCCGCCGCACGCTCTCCCGCCGCACGCTCCTTGACGTACGCCCCGTCAGCCCTGGCGCAGCACGTCCCCGTCGACCTTCACGTCCTCCGCGGGCAGCGGCTCCGTGGCCGGGCCCTGCGCGACGCTGCCGTCCGCGATGGCGAACTTGCTGCCGTGACACGCGCAGTTGATCGTGCCGTCCTCGACGCTGCTGACGATGCAGCCCTGGTGGGTGCAGACCGCGGAGAACGCCTTGAACTCGCCCGGCTCCGGCTGCGTGACGACCACCTTCTGGTCCTTGAAGATCTTGCCACCCCCCTCGGGCACCTCGCCGGTGCTGCCGAGCTGCCCGCCGCCGTCTCTGCCGCCCTCCTGCGGTTCGACCTCGGTGCTGCCGGTGTCGCCGGAGTCGCCGGAGTCGTCGCCGCAGGCGGCGAGCGCCGCGGTGAGACCTCCGGCGCCGACGGCGGCCACGACGGTGCGGCGGGCGGTGAGCCGGGCCGGGTTGCGGGACTGCGTCATGGTGGAGCCCTTTCCTGGTGCGCCGGTCGCCCGCCCTGGGCTGGCGGGACCGCCGTTGTGTGCGCGTGCCTCAGCGCCGTCATACGTACGTCCGGGGTTCGGCGTTCAGCTCCCGCCGCAGGAACGCCAGCTCGAACCAGAGGAGATTCTCCGCGATGGCGTCGTCGGAGATCATGTGCGACGCGCCGGGCACCGGCAGGACGCTGTGCGGCCGGCCGGCGGCCAGCAGCTCGGCGGAGAGGCGCAGGGTGTGGGCCGCGACGACGTTGTCGTCCGCGAGGCCGTGGACGATCAGCAGAGGGCGGCGCAGCCGGTGGCCGAGCCCCACGAGGGACGAGCGGTCGTAGTGCTCGGGGTGCTTGTCGGGGTGGCCGAGGAAGCGCTCCTGGTAGTGCGTGTCGTACAGGCGTGCGTCGGTGACCGGGGCGCCCGCGACGGCGGCGTGGAACACGTCCGGCCGGGTGAGGACCGCCGCCGCGGCGAGGAACCCGCCGAACGACCAGCCGCGGATGGCGACCCGCCCCAGGTCGAGGTCCGGGTGGCCGGCCGCCGCCGCGTGGAGTCCCCGCACCTGGTCCGCGACGGCGCTGTCCCGCTTGTCACCGCTGTTCGCCCGCTCCCACGACGGCGGGCCGGTCGTGGCCCGGCCGTCGGTGACGAGCACCGCGAAGCCCTGCTCCGCGAACCACTGCGAGACCAGCGTCCACCACCCGCGCGCCGGCACCGCCAGCCGCAGCCCCGGCCCGCCGTACGGGTTGAGCAGCACCGGCAGCGGACCGTCGCCGGGGCGGTGCCACGACGGCAGGAACAGGTGGCTGCGCAGCCCTCCGGGACCGTCGAGGGGCCGCGGGCGCGGCCGGAGTGCGGGCTCCTCGGCGAGCGAGGCGAGCGGCGCCGCCGGCCGCCCGGCGGTCAGCACCCGCACCGCCGGCCCGGCGGCCGTCGCGCTCTCCAGGACCGTTGTCCCGCCGCCCGCGGTCGCCGTGTGATGCCCCGGCTCGTCGCTCAGGCGCACGCAGCCCGGCCCCGGTTCGTACGACCAGACATGCCGCTCCACCGGGTCCTCGGCCGCCGTGAACAGCACCCGCTCGCCGGTGACCCCGAGCACCGCGCGTACCTGCAGCCCGGCGGGCGTGACGGGCTCGCCGTCGCGGACGAGCCGGTACGTGTCCGTGGCGGCGTCGTTCGTGACCCGCAGCAGCGCGCCGGACGCGGTCCGGGCCGGGGTCCCCGGCACCAGCCGGGTCCAGTGCGCGTCGCGCGTCTCGGCCAGCACGCGGGTGGCGCCGGTGTCCGGGTCGGCCGTCAGCGTGAGCAGCGTGCGCTGGTCGCGGCTCTGCACCCCGAGGAGCGGTCCGTGCGCGTCCCAGCGGACGGTGGCCAGGTACTCGTACGCCGTCCGGTCCCAGTGCACCTCCGTGCGCCGGCCGGCCGGCGTGACCACGTACAGGGAGACGTCTGCGTTGGCCGTGCCGGCGGCCGGGTAACGCACCGCGCGCGGCTCGGCCGCCGGGTCGGCGGGGTCGGCGAGGTGCCAGCGGTGCACGCCGGACTCGTCCACGCGCGCGACGAGCAGCGCGCCGCCATCCGGCGCCCACCAGTGGCCGCGGCCCCGGTGCATCGACTCGGCGGCCACATGCTCGGGCAGCCCGTACGTCACGTCCGGCCCCTCCGGCGCGGCGAGCAGCCGGTCGTCGCCCCCGGCCACGGAGACGGCGTGCAGCGCCCCGCCCGTGACGTACGCGACGTGCCGGCCGTCGGGGGAGGGGCGCGGGTCGACGGCGGGCCCCGCGGCGGGCAGCCGGAACGGCGCCGGGCCGTCCGTCCGTACGGCCCACAGCTCGCCGCCCAGCGCGAAGACGGCGAGCCGCACGTCGGCGTCGGTGGCGTACGAGGTGATGCCCGTTGTCCGGGTACGCGCCCGCTCCCGCCGCACCCGCTCCGCCGCCGGCTCCGCCCCACCCCGCACCAGCCCCGCCGGATCCGCCAACTCCCGCTCCGCGCCTCCCTCGTACAGCCACAGCCGGGCCACGGGATCCGTGCCGCTGCCGGTACGCAGGAACAGCACGCGCTCGCCGTCGGGCGAGACGGTCGTGCCGTGCGGCAGGCCGAGCGTGAACTTGCGGGTGCGGGCGAGGTGGCGGGGGAACTCCGGCGCGCGGTTTGCGTTCATGCCCGAGACCATGCCCAGAGATCGGCCGCCACCACCAGGGGGCATGACCTGGGGCGATACGGCGCGGCCGGGCGACGGCCCGCGGCGGGGGGTCTACGTGTGCGTGGGTTCCACCTCCGAGGCGTGCGCCGCGCGGCGGGCGAGCAGCGCGGAGCAGATCTCGCCGGCGCGTACGGCGGTGGTGGACAGCAGGGTCGACGTGATCCCGTGGGTGTGCTCGGTGCCGCCCTGGAGGTAGATGTCGGCGGTGACGTTCGGGGCGGTCTCCACCCGGTGGTCACGGCCGACGCGCAGGGCGTCCTCGTCGTCGCGCACGCAGAGCTTGGCGAGTTCGCCGAGGTTGTCGCCGATGCCGCGGGGCTGGTAGCCGGTGGCGTAGACGAGCAGGTCGGCGGAGAGGACCCGGCGCTCTGAGGTGGGCAGGAACTCCACCGTCACCCGCACGTCGTCCGCGCCCTCCTCGACCTGGCGGATGCGGGAGACGTTCATCATCCGCAGCCGCTGCCTGCCGCTGACCTTCTCCCGGTACATCGTCCTGGACAGCGATTCGATCAGCTCCATGTCGACCACGGAGTAGTTGGTGCCGCGGTGGTAGTCGAAGAGCGACTGCTTCACCTCCGGCGGGGCGCCGTAGAACACGTCGACGGCCTCGGGGTCGAAGATCCTGTTGGCGAACGGGCTGTCGTCGGCGGGCGTGTAGCCGTACTTGGCGAACACGGAGCAGATCTCCGCCTCCGGGAAGCTGCGGTGGAGGTAGCCGACGGCCTCGGCGGCGCTCTGTCCGGCGCCGAGGACGACGGCGCGGCGTACGGGGGTCCCGTCGTGCAGCAGGCCGTGGACGCGCGGAAGCAACTCGCTGTTGTGGAAGACGCGTTCGGACAGGAACGTGCCCGACGGCAGGTGCGGCTCCAGTCCCGTGGCCACGCACAGGGCGCGGGTGCGGCGCACGGTCGTCCGCTCCGGGGCGGCCGGATCGCGGCTGACCACGTCGAACCAGCGGACCTCGCCGCCCTCGGTGACCGGCCGTACGGAGACCACCTCGGCGCGGTACTCGACGAGGTGGCCGACCCGGGCGGCGGCCCACTCCAGGTAGTCGTGGAACTCGGTGCGCAGCGGGAAGAGGGTCTTCTGGTTCAGGAAGTCGACGAGCCGCCCGCGCTCGCGCAGGTAGCACAGGAAGCTGAAGTCGCTCGTCGGGTCGCGCATCGTGACCAGGTCCTTGAGGAAGGACACCTGCATCGTGGCATCGTCGAGCAGCATGCCGCGGTGCCAGCCGAACCGCGGCTTCTGTTCGAGGAACCCCGCCCGGAAGCCGTCCCCGTCCGCCGGTGCCGCGCCGTGCTCGTGGAGCGCGATCGCGAGCGCGAGGTTGGATGGACCCAAACCGATGCCGAGAACGTCGTAGGTGGAATCCGGTCCGCTCTGCAGCGTCGTCACCGTGTCATCGCCTCCTGTGGCGGGGAGGGTGCCGCGTTCCCTCGTAGGGAACGGAGGATCTCCCCAAACGGGCACATGCTAGGTAAGGTTAGCCTTACCTAGCAATGCTGAGGAGGGTACGTATGCGGGTCGCCATGTTCGGCTACCAGACCTGGGGACATCGAACGCTGCAGGCGCTGCTGGACTCCGAGCATGACGTGGTCCTGGTCGTGACCCACCCCAAGAGCGACCACGTGTACGAGAAGATCTGGAGCGACTCGGTCGCCGACCTCGCCGAGCAGCACGGCGTGCCCGTGCTGCTCCGCAACCGGCCGGGCGACGACGAACTGCTCCGCGCCCTGCGGGACGCCGCGCCCGACCTCATCGTGGCGAACAACTGGCGCACCTGGCTGCCGCCGGAGATCTTCGAACTGCCGCCGCACGGCACGCTGAACGTCCACGACTCGCTGCTGCCGTCCTATGCCGGCTTCTCCCCGCTGATCTGGGCGCTGATCAACGGCGAGGAGGAGGTCGGCGTCACGGCGCACCGCATGGACGCCGAACTCGACATGGGCGACGTCCTGATACAGCGCTCGGTTCCGGTCGGCCCCCGGGACACCGCCACGGACCTCTTCCACCGCACGGTCGACGTCATCGAGCCGATCGTCAAGGAGTCCCTGGACCTGATCGCCTCCGGCGAGGCCGTGTGGACCCCGCAGGACCGAGGTAAGTCGAGCTTCTTCCATAAGCGTTCGCTGGCGGACTGCCGCATCGACTGGACGTGGCCCGCGCGGGACCTGGATCGCTTCGTACGGGCCCACTCCGACCCGTATCCGAGCGCCTTCACCTTCCACCGCGGCGAGCGGCTCCGGATCGTCTCCGCGGCGGTCTCCGAGGGGCGCTACGGCGGCACACCGGGCCGGATCTTCATCCGCGAGGGCGACGGGGTCGTCATCGTCGCCGGTGCCGAGGCGCGCTCCGGGCGCCTGCCCGGCCTGGTGGTCAGGCGGGTGCGGACCGAGGACGGCACCGAGCACGCCGCGACGGACTACTTCCGCACCATGGGCGGCTACCTGACCACCCGCCCGTAACGCCCCGGTGCTCCGCTCTCAGCCCTGGGCGCCCGGCACGGCGACGGCCGCGGAGTCGTCCCACGCGTGGTGCCGGCTCATCGGTACGACCATCGGCGTGCCGCTGACCGGGTCCTCGCCGACCACGGACCGCAGGCCGAACACCTCCTCGACCATCGCGGCGGTGACGACCTCCGGGGCCGGGCCCTCGGCGACGACGCGGCCGGCCTTCATGGCGACGATGTGATCGGCGTACCGGCACGCCTGGTTGAGGTCGTGCAGCACCATCACGACCGTGCGGCCCTGGTGCCGGTTCAGGTCGGTGATCAGGTCGAGGACGTCGATCTGGTGGGCGAGGTCGAGGTACGTCGTCGGCTCGTCCAGCAGCATCACCGGCGTGTCCTGCGCCACCGCCATGGCGAGCCAGGCGCGCTGCCGCTGGCCGCCGGAGAGCTCGTCGACGGGCCGGTGGGCGAGGTCGGCCATGGCGGTGGCGCGCAGCGCCTCGTGCACGGCCTCCTCGTCGGCGGCCGACCACTGCCGCCACCACGTCTGGTGCGGCGAACGGCCGCGCCCCACCAGGTCGATGACGGTCAGCCCTTCGGGCGCGACCGGCGACTGCGGCAGGATGCCGAGCCGCCGGGCGAGCGCCCGGGTCGGCGTCGAGTGGACCGAGCGCCCGTCCAGGTGGACGGCGCCCGCCCGGGGGGTCAGCAGCCGGGCGAGCGCGCGCAGCAGGGTCGACTTGCCGCAGGCGTTCGCGCCGACGATCACCGTGATCCGCCCGGAGGGGACGGCCAGGTCGAGGTCCTCGACCACGATCCGGTCGTCGTACGCCAGCCGTAGGCCCTCGGCGCGCAGGTCGGGTCCCTCGGCGGGTGCCTGGTCCTTCAACGACACGTCATCAGCCTCCTGAACCGGCGCGGTTCGCGCGAACGAGCAGCCACAGCAGCACGGGAGCCCCGAGCACCCCTGTGACGATGCCGACCGGAAGCTCGGTGTCCGGGATGAGCTTCCGCGCGGCGAGGTCGGATACGAGCACCATCACGGCGCCGGTCAGGCCGGCGGCCACGGGCGGCGGCGAGGAGGTGCCGGCCAGCCGCTGGGCGACCTGGGGCGCGGCGAGCGCCACGAACGCGACCGGACCCGCGGTCGCCGTCCCGAACGCCACCAGGCCCACCGAGACGAGCAGCACGGCCACCCGTACGGTCTGCACCCGCGTGCCCAGTCCGCGGGCGACGTCGTCGCCGAGTTCCAGGGTCCGCATCAGCCGGCCGAGCAGCAGCGCCGCCGGCACGAGCACGGCCATGGTCACGGCCAGCGGCGTGATCTGCTCCCAGGTGCGGCCGTTGAGGTTGCCGACCAGCCAGCCCAGCGCCGCCTGCGCCTGGAAGCGCTCGCCGCGGGCCATCAGATAGTCGGTGATGCTCGTGCAGATCCAGGTGACGCCCACGCCGACGAGGACGATCCGGTAGCCGGTCGTGCCGCGCCGCCACGCCAGGGCGTACACGAGCAGCGCCGCCGCCAGCGCACCGAGCAGCCCCAGCGCCTGGGTGCCGAGCCCGCCGTCCCAGCCGAGGACGATCCCGGCGACCACGGCCGTGCCCGCGCCCTGCGTGATGCCCATCATGTCCGGGCTGGCCAGCGGGTTGCGCGTCATGGTCTGGAGCAGGGCGCCGGAGATGCCGAACGCGATGCCGACGAGCAGGCCGGCCAGCGAACGCGGCAGGCGCAGCTTGTGGACGATCAGCTCGGTGCCGGGGTCGCCCTGGCCGACCAGGGCGCGCATCACGTCGGTGAGGGGCAGGGAGACGTCTCCGACCGAGGTCTCGACGCAGAACGCGAGGAAGGCGGCGGCCGTGAGCACCAGGCACACGGCCAGCAGGCGCGGTCGCAGCACCCCGGAGACGTGCGGCACGGCGAGCCGGAAGGCGGCCCGGTCGGGCGTACGGCGTGGCGGCGGCAGGGCCGCGGGGCCCTTCCGGTCCGGAACGGGGGCGAGTTCTGCGGTCATGGGCTCACGGCTCCGTACGGTGGTTCGGCACGGCTCACAGCTCCGCCAGCCGGCGCCGGCGGACCAGCGCGATGAAGAACGGCCCGCCGATGAAGGCGACCAGGATGCCGGCCTGGATCTCCACCGGCCGCGCGATCAGCCGTCCGGCGATGTCGGCGGCCAGCAGCAGGCAGGGCGCCAGCACGGCGGACAGCGGCAGCAGCCAGCGGTGGTCCGGGCCGATGCCCGCCGCCTGGGCGAGTACGCGCGCGATGTGCGGGACGACCAGGCCGACGAAGACGACGGGGCCGATGACGGCGACGGCCCCGCCGGTGAGCAGGGTGACGGCGACGACCCCCTGGATGCGGATCAGGCCGAGCTTGAGGCCGAGGGACTTCGCCATGTCGTCGCCGAGCGCGAGGCTGTTGAGGGCGGGGGCGCAGGCGAGGGCGAGGACCGCGCCGGCGGCGAGGAACGGCAGGACGCGCAGGAGTACGCCGTCTTCGAGGTCGGCCAGCGAGCCCGCGGACCAGAACCGGTAGCGGTCGAGCGCGTCCGGGTCCGTCAGGGCGACCGCGCTGGTCAGGGAGAAGAGCAGCGAGGTCACGGCGACTCCGGCCAGGGCGAGCTTGACCGGGGTGGAGCCGGAGCGGCCGAGCCCGCCGAGGCCGTAGACCAGGACGCTCGCGGCCAGGGCCCCGGCGAAGGAGAACCAGATGTAGCCGTAGACCGAGCCGAGGCCGAGTACGCCGACCGAGAGGACGACGGCGAAGGCGGCCCCGGCGCTGACGCCTAGGATGCCCGGGTCCGCCAGCGGGTTGCGGGTCAGCGCCTGCATCAGCGCGCCGGACAGGCCCAGCGCGGCCCCGGTGGCGAGGGCGAGCGCGGTGCGCGGCAGCCGTACGGACCAGATGACGTTGTCGATACGGGCGTTGGGGGCGTCCCCGAGCAGCGTCTGCCAGATCTGGTCGGGGGGCACGCTCAGCGCGCCGAACGCCATCGACAGGGCGCACAACAGCAGAAGCGCCGCGCCGCAGAGCGTGAGCAGGAGTATCGCGCGGGGGCCTTTGGCCTCCCGGACCACCGAGGTCCCCACGTGCCTTCCTTCGCTCGGGCCTGCCTGAACCGGGACGGGCCGCAGGAGCTTCGGCGGCTCCTGCCCGTCCCTCGCGGAAGTCTATGGGGGGACTGGGAAATTAGGTAACCCTTACCTTACTATGACGCAGATCCCCGGCCCTGGGCCGGGGCCGACGTGCTGGGGAGGCGCGCTGCCCGTGTGCGGATCCGAGGAACTCCTGGCCCACTGGCGGCGCCTGCTCACCCCGCCGCCGCTCGAGATCGCACTGCCCGCCGACCGCCCGCACGCGTCCCGGCCGGCGCCGGACCGGGACACCCGCACCCTGACCGGCCTGCCGGACGCCCCCGGCCACGTGCTGCTCGCCGCCTTCGTGACTCTGCTGCACCGCTACAGCGGGGTCACCGACCTCACCGTGGGCCACGGCGGGCTCCCGGTCCGCGTCTCCGCCGCCGGGGAGCCGGCCTTCGGGGAACTGGCCCGGCGGGCGGCCCGGGCCCGGGACGAGGCGGACGCCCACCGGGTGCCGATCGGTCACCTGGCCGACGAGCTGCGGCCGGGGCCGACGCGCGGCGGCGGGCTGTTCTTCAACACCGCGTTCGGCACGGCGGACCGTCCCGCCCGGGAGCTGCCGGGACCGGTCGACCTGCTGCTGGACGTACGCGACGGCGAGGCGCACGCGACGTACGACCCCGGCCTCTTCGACGCCGCCACCGTCGACCGGCTGCTCGGCCACTACCGCACGCTGCTCGCCGACGCGCTCGGCCGGCCGGGGGTGCCGGTGGCCCGGCTTGCCCTCATGGATCCGGGGGAGTACCGGAAGGTCGTCGTCGACTGGAACGCCACCGAGCACTCCGTCCCCGCGGACACCTGGCCCGCCATGTTCGCCGCGCAGGTCCGACGGCGGCCCGACGCCGTCGCCCTGGTCTTCGAGGACGAGGAGCTGACCTACGCCGAGCTGGACGAGCGGGCCAACCGGCTCGCGCACGCCCTGATCGCGCGCGGCGCGGGACCCGAGCGCATCGTCGCACTGGCGCTGCCGCGCTCCGCGGGGCTGATCGTGGCCGAGGTCGCCGTTCTCAAGTCCGGCGCCGCCTATCTGCCGATCGACCACGACTACCCGGCCGACCGCATCGCGTACATGCTCGGCGACGCGGCCCCCGTCTGCATGGTGACCACCGCGGAGACCGCGCGGGAGCTGCCGGAGCCCGGGGCCGTGCCCCTGCTGGCCCTCGACGCCCCCGCCACCGCCGCCGAGTTGGCCGGGCGGCCGGCGGACGACCCCGGCGTGCCCCTGACCGTCGACCACGCCGCGTACGTCATCTACACCTCGGGCTCGACCGGACGCCCGAAGGGCGTCGTGCTCGCGCACAGCGGGGTGGCGAAGCTCGTCGCCACGCAGCGCGAGCGGTTCGGCATCGGCCCGCACAGCCGGGTGCTGCAGTTCGCCTCGCCGAGCTTCGACGTCGCCTTCTGGGACCTCTGCCTCGGACTGCTGTCCGGCGGCCGTCTCGTCGTCGTGCCGGCGGAGCGCCGCGTGCCCGGCGCACCGCTCGCGGACTATGCGAAGGCGCAGGGCATCACGTTCATGATCCTGCCGCCCGCGCTGCTGGCCGCGATGCCCGATGACGTTCAACTGCCGCCCACCGCCACGCTCCTGGCGGGCACCGAGCGGGTCTCGCCGGATCTGGTGGGGCGCTACGCGCGCGGGCGGCTGATGTTCAACGCCTACGGGCCGACCGAGGCCACCACCAACTCCACGCTCGGGCTGTGCGACCCGGACATCCCCGCCGGTGCCATCGTGCCGATCGGCGTTCCCGACCCCGGGACCCGCGCGTACGTGCTCGACGCGTACCTCCGGCCGGTCCCCGCCGGCGTCACCGGCGAGCTGTACCTGGGCGGGGCGGGGCTTGCCCGCGGCTACCTCGGCCGCCCCGGCCTGACCGCGGAGCGGTTCGTCGCCGACCCGTTCGGCGCGCCGGGCGGGCGGCTCTACCGCACCGGTGACCTGGTGCGGTGGCGGGCCGACGGGCGGCTGGAGTTCCTGGGCCGCGCCGATGCCCAGCTCAAGCTGCGCGGCTTCCGCATCGAGCCGGGCGAGATCGAGTCCGTACTGCGCGGCCACCCGGCCGTCGACCAGGTCACGGTGGTCGCCCGCGAGGACCGCCCCGGCGACCGGCGGCTCGCCGCCTACGTCGTGCCCGCCGCCGAAGGACCACCCGACGCGGGTCCGGACGCGCGTGTCGAGGAGTGGCGCGGGGTGCACGACCTCCTCTACGGCGCGTCCGGGGGCGAGGGCGTACGTGCGGAGGGATTACGGGAGAACTTCGCCGGCTGGAACAGCATGTACGACGGCCGGCCCATCCCGGTCGAGGAGATGCGCGAGTGGCGTCTTGAGACCGTCGCGCGCATCCGCGAGGCGGGCCCGGCCCGCCGCGTGCTGGAGATCGGCGCCGGCAGCGGCCTCATCCTCTCCCGCATCGCGCCCCACTGCGAGACCTACTGGGCCACCGACCTCTCGTCCGAGGCGGTCGCGGCGCTGCGCGCCCAGGTCGGCGCGCACCCGGAGCTGGCGTCGAAGGTCGAGCTCAGCGCCAGGCCCGCGCACGACACGGAGGGCCTGCCCGACGGCTTCTTCGACACGGTCGTCCTCAACTCCGTGGCCCAGTACTTCCCGAGCGCCGACTACCTCACCGACGTCCTCGACGGGGTCCGGCGGCTCCTCGCACCCGGTGGGCGGATCTTCGTCGGCGACGTACGCAACCTGCGGCTGCTGCGCACGCTGCGCGCGGCCGTGGAGACGCGGCGTGCCGCCCGCGGCCCGGCCGGCGCCACGGAAGCGGACAAGGCGGTGCTGCGCGAGGCGGTCGAGCGGTCGGTGCGCTGGGAGGGCGAACTCCTCCTCGACCCCGACTACTTCGCCTCGCTCTCCGGGTTCGACGCCGACATCCGCGTCAAACGGGCCGTGCACCACAACGAGCTGAGCCGCTACCGGTACGACGTGGTCCTGCACCCCGGCCCGCGCCCGGCCGCGGCGCCGGACGAACGGCAGCTCTCCTGGGCGGCGTCCGGCGGCCTGGACGGGCTCGCCGGGCTGCTGGCCGAACGGCCGCCCCGGCTGCGCCTGACCGGGGTGCCCAACTCCCGCCTGGCCGACGACCTGGCGGACCTGCGGGCCGTGGACGGCAGCAGCGGCGAGGCGGGGCCCGCGGCCGACCCCGAGGACGTACTCGCGCTGGCCGCGGAGCACGGCTACCAGGCGGTGCTCACGTGGAACGGGGCCGCTGACGACGGCGCGTACGACGCGATCCTCGCCCTGGCGGGCGCGGCGGGCCCGGTCACCGGGCGGTACCGGACGGCCCGCGGCTATCCGCACGCCAACCGGCCCGTGCCCTTCCGCGACGTGACCGCGCTGATGCGGACCCTGCGCGCGCACGCCGCCGAGAGGCTGCCCGACTACATGGTCCCCTCGGCCTTCGTCCCCCTGCACGCCCTGCCGGTCACCCCCAGCGGCAAGATCGACGCCGGCGCCCTGCCCGTCCCCGACCACGCGGCGATGAGCTCGGGACGCCGGCCGCGGACCCCGCGCGAGACGCTGCTGTGCCGCCTGTACGCCGAAGTGCTGGGGCTCGACTCGGTGACGGCCGAGGACGACTTCCTCGCCCTCGGCGGCGACAGCATCGGCGCGATCCAGCTCCTGATCAAGGCGCGCGAATCGGGCCTGCGGCTGACCACCCGGGACGTGTTCCGGCACCGTACGGTCGAGGCCCTTGCGCAGGCCGCCGTCGCCCGCGGCGCCGAGGAGGCCGCGCACGACACGGCCGACGCCCCGCCGCCGCGGCCGGACGCGTCCGAACTCGCCGCGATCCAGGGCACGGCGCCGCTGCCCATCGAGGAACTGCTCCCGCTCACGCCCCTCCAGCAGGGCTTCTACTTCCACTCGCTGACCGGCGACGCGGGTGCCGACGTGTACGTGGTGCAGCAGCTCATCGACCTGGCGGGCCCGGTCGACGGGCCCACCCTCCGGCGCGCCGCGCAGCACCTGCTGGACCGCCACGCGCCGCTGCGGGCCGCCTTCCGCCGCCGCCCCGACGGTACCCCCGTGCAGATCATCACGAGCGGCGCCGAGCTGCCCTGGCGGGAGGTCGATCTCGCGGCGCAGGACGGCACCGCCCAGGAGACCCGGGCGGCGGCGGTCGCCGCCGACGAGCGGGCCGCCGGGTTCGACCTGGCCGCGCCGCCGCTCGTGCGCTGCGCCCTGATCCGCCTCGGCGGGCGGCGCAGCCGGCTCGTCCTGACGTTCCACCACATCATCGCCGACGGCTGGTCGCTGCCGGTCCTGCACCGCGAGCTGATGGCGTACTACGGCACTGACGCGCCGCCGCTCGCGGCCGTCACCCCGTACCGCGCCTTCCTCGGCCGGCTCGCCCGCCAGGACCGCGAGGCGGCCCGTGCCGCCTGGCGCAGCGCGCTCGCCGGACTCGACGGGCCCCACCGGCTGGTGGCGCCGCCGGCCACGGGCGCCCCGGCGCTGCCCGCGCACGTACACCTGGAGCTGTCCGAGGAGACCACCGCGCGGCTCGCCGGCCGGGCCCGCGAGCACGGCGTCACCCTCGGCACGGTCGTCCAGGCCGCCTGGGGACTGCTGCTCGGCAGGCTCACCGGCCGCGACGACGTGGTGTTCGGCACCACGTTCTCCGGCCGGGACGGGGAGGTCGACGGCGTCGCCGCCATGGTCGGCCTGTTCATCAACACCCTGCCCACCCGCTTCCGCTGGGCACCCGGGACGTCGCTCGCGGACCTCCTGGTCCGCCTCCAGGACGAGCAGGCGCGGCTGCTGGACCACCAGCACCTCGGCCTCGCGGAGATCCAGCGGGTCGCGGGCCACGCGGGCGCGGGCGAACTCTTCGACACCCTCCTGGTGTTCGAGAACTACCCCGCGGAGACGGACCTGCGCGACGCGTCGGGCACCGTGCGCATCACCGGCGACACGTTCCACGACGCCGTCCACTACCCGCTCGCCCTCGTCGTCAAGCCCGGGCGGCGGCTGGACCTGCGGCTGAAGCACCACGCGGCCCGGCTCGACGCCGCCACCGTACGCGCGCTCGGCGACCGGCTGACGCGCATCCTGACGGCCATCGCCGACGACCCGGCCCGGCCCGCCGCCGCCGTCGACCTGCTGGCGCCCGACGAGGCCGCGCGCGCCCACCCGGCCGGCGAGGAGCGGCGGATCCCGCCGACGACCCTGGTGGCGGCGTTCGCGGCGCAGACCGCCCGTACCCCGGACGCGACGGCGGTCGTGTACGAGGACGAACAGCTCAGCTACGCCGAACTCGACGCCAGGGCCGAGGCGCTGGCCGCCCGGCTGCGCGCCCGCGGCGCGGGGCCCGGCGAGTTCGTGGCCGTCGCCGTGCCCCGTTCCGCGGAGCTGATGGTCGCGCTGCTCGGCGTGCTGAAGTCGGGTGCCGCGTACCTGCCCGTCGACGTGGACTATCCGGCGGACCGGGTGGCCCACATGCTCGCCGACTCCGGCGCGGCCACGGTGCTGACGCTGTCCGCCGCGGCCGGCCGGCTGCCCCGCCACGACGGCATCCTGCCGCTCGACGCGACGGCGGCGCACGCGGCGGTGCAGGCGGCGGCGCACGCGGCGGTGCAGGCGCCCGCCGGTACGGAACCCGGCGGCAGCGCGGCGGGCCCCGACGACCCCGCCTACCTCATCTACACCTCCGGCTCGACGGGCCGGCCCAAGGGCGTGGTCGTCACCCACCGCGCCATCGTGAACCGGCTCGCCTGGATGCAGGGGGCGTACGGGCTCACCGCCGAGGACCGCGTACTGCAGAAGACGCCGTCCAGCTTCGACGTGTCGGTGTGGGAGTTCTTCTGGCCGCTCCTCCAGGGCGCGGCCGTGGTCCTCGCCCGGCCGGACGGCCACCGCGACCCGGCCTACCTGGCGGCGCTCGTACGCGAACGGGCCGTCACCACGATGCACTTCGTGCCGTCCATGCTCGCCGCCTTCCTCCAGTCGGAGGCGGTCACCGCGGACACCGGCTGGACGGCGCCGCTGCGCCGCGTGCTGAGCAGCGGCGAGGCCCTGCCGGCCGACGCGGCGCGCCGCTGGCACACGCTGACCGGCGTGCCGCTGCACAACCTGTACGGGCCGACCGAGGCCGCCGTCGACGTCACGTACCACCCGTGCGACGGCACCGAGGAGGGGGCCCTGGTGCCCCTCGGACGCCCGGTGTGGAACACCGGTCTGCGGGTGCTCGACACCTGCCTGCGGCCGGTGCCGGACGACGCCCCCGGCGAGCTGTACCTCACCGGCGTGCAGCTCGCCCGCGGCTACCACCGCCGCGCCGCCCTGACCGCCGAGCGGTTCGTCGCCGACCCGTACGGGCCGCCCGGCGGACGCATGTACCGCACCGGCGACCTCGTGCGCCGCCGGGCCGACGGCGTGGTCGAGTACCTGGGCCGCACCGACCGGCAGGTCAAGCTGCGCGGCAACCGCGTCGAGCCCGGCGAGGTCGAGGCCGCGCTGGTCCGGCTGCCGGAGGTGGCCCGGGCCGCCGTCGACGTACGGGACGACGCGCTGGTGGCCTACGTGGTCCCGGCCCGCGGCGGGGACGTCGACCCCGCCGGGCTGCGCGCGGCGCTGGCCCGCTCACTGCCGGCGCCCCTGGTGCCCGCCGCCTACGTCGTGCTCGACGACCTGCCGCTCACCCCCGGCGGCAAGCTCGACCGCGCCGCGCTGCCCGCCCCCCAGGCCGTACGGGCCCCGGCCCGCGCTCCGCGCACTGCCCGGGAGCGCCTGCTCACGGAGATCTTCGCCGCCGTGCTGAAGCTGCCCGGCGCCGGCCCCGACGACGACTTCTTCCTCCTCGGTGGCGACAGCATCAGCTCGATCGCCGTCGCCAGCCGGGCGCTCGCCGCGGGCCTCGTGCTCGGCCCGCGGGAGGTGTTCGAGCACCGCACCCCGGCGGCGCTCGCGGCGGTCGCCACCGTAGCCGACCCCTCCGGCCCCTCCGGCCCCTCCGACCAGGCGGAGCCGGCCGCACCGGACGCGGGCGCGTTCACCCTCACCGAGGAGGAGCGCGAGCGGGTGGAGCGGCTGGCCCCGGGCCGGATCGAGGACGTGTGGCCGCTCGCCCCGCTGCAGGAGGGCCTGTTCTTCCACTCCGCGTACGACGACGGCGCACTGGACGTCTACACGGTGCACGAATCGTTCGACGTCGCCGAGCGGGTCGACGCCGGGCGGCTGGTGGCCGCCACCCGCGCCCTGCTGGACCGGCACCCGAGCCTGCGCGCCGGGTTCACCAGCGAGGGACTTCGGCGGCCGGTGCAGTTCATCGTGTCCGACGCCGGGATACCGCTGACCGAGGTGGACCTGTCCGGGCTGCCGGAGGCCGAGCAGGACCGGCGGCTGCGCGAGCTGATGGACGAGGAGCGCTCCCGCCGCTTCGACCTGTCCCGCCCGCTGCTGTTCCGCCTGCTGCTGGTGCGGCTCGGCGCCGGACGCGGCGACCGGCTCGTCATCGGCCGGCATCTGATCCTCTGGGACGGCTGGTCCGCCTGGCTGTTCCTGGACCAGCTCTTCGCGCTGTACGAGAGCGGGGGCGGGCCGGCGGAACTCCCGGCCCCCGGCTCGTACCGCGACTACCTGACCTGGCTGGAGCGCCAGGACGACACCGACGCCACCCGCGCGTGGCGCGCGGCACTCGACGGCTTCGACGAGCCGACGCTGCTGGTGCCCGCCGTCTCCGACCGGGGCCTGGAGCCGGTGATCCCCGAGCACCTGGAAGCCGAACTCGACGCGGCGGCGGCCGACCGGCTGCGCGACACCGCCCGCAGGCACGGGCTGACGCTCAACACGGTGCTCAACGCGGCCTGGGGGCTGGTCCTCGCGAGCGCCACCGGCCGTACGGACGTCGTCTTCGGCACGACCGTCGCGGGCCGCCCGAGCGACGTGCCGGACGTCGAGAACGTCGTCGGCATGTTCCTCAACACCGTGCCCGCGCGCATCGCCTTCGACCCGCGCGAGCCGGTGCTCGACCTGCTGCGCCGCATCCAGGGCGAGCGCCTGGGGCTCATGCCGTACGAGTACCTGGGGCTCGGCGTGCTGCAGGCGGAGACGGGCCATCGCAGGCTGTTCGACACGCTGTTCGTGCTGCGCAACGCCGACACCGAGGACCGGCTCGGGGAGCTGCGCGCACGGCACGGTGCCACCGCCGTCACCAACGTGGACGCCACGCACTACCCGGCGAACCTCGTCGTCACCCCCGGCGAGCGGATCCGCGTCACCCTCGCCTACCGGCCCGACCTGCTGGACGGCGGGTACGCGCGCGGCCTGCTCGACCGGTTCGTGCTCCTGGCCGGGCGACTGGCGGCGGCCCCGACCGCCGCCGTCGGCTCGCTGGACGGGCAGCTGCCCGCCGAGCGGGCCGCACTGGCCCGCGAGGAGGACGCGCAGCGGCAGCCCGTGCCGCCCGAGACCGTGGCGGACATGCTGGCCGCCCAGGCCGCCCGCACCCCGGACGCGACGGCCCTCGTCAGCGGCGCCCGGACGGTGACGTACGCGGAGCTCGACGCCCGCTGCAACCGCCTGGCCCGGCTGCTGATCGGGCGGGGCGCGGGACCGGAGAAGGTCGTCGCGCTCGGGATGCCGCGCTCGATCGACACGGTGGTGGCCCTGTTCGCGGTGCTGCGCACCGGCGCCGCGTACCTGCCGCTGGAGCTGGACCACCCGGCCGAGCGCCTCTCGGCGACGCTGGCCGACGCCCGCCCGCTGCTCCTGCTGTCGACGCAGGCGGTCTCCCGCACCCTGACGGCGGACTCCCCGCGCGTCCTGCTCGACGACCCGGAGACGGCGGCCGAGCTGGCGAGCCTGCCCGCGGACCCCGTCGCGCTGTCGTTCAGCCTGGACCACCCGGCGTACGTCATCTACACCTCCGGCTCTACCGGCCGCCCCAAGGGCGTCGTCACGCCGTACGCGGGCCTGACGAACATGCAGCTGAACCACCAGCGGGAGATCTTCACCCCGGCGATCGACGCCGCGGGCGGGCGGCGGCTGCGCATCGCGCACACCGTGTCGTTCGCCTTCGACATGTCCTGGGAGGAACTGCTGTGGCTCGTCGAGGGCCACGAGGTGCACGTCTGCGACGAGGAGCTGCGGCGCGACGCCACCGCGCTGGCGGGGTACTGCGAGGAGCACCGCATCGACGTCGTCAACGTCACCCCCACCTACGCCCACCTCCTCATCGAGGAGGGCCTGCTGGAGGGCCACCGGCCGCCGCTCGTGCTGCTCGGCGGCGAGGCGGTCACCGAGACGGTGTGGAACACGCTGCGGGACACCGACGGGACCTACGGCTACAACCTGTACGGGCCCACCGAGTACACGATCAACACCCTCGGCGGCGGTACCCGCGACAGCGCGACCCCCACCGTGGGCCGCCCGATCCGCGCCACCCGCGCCCGCGTCCTCGACACCTGGCTGCGGCCGGTGCCGGACGGCGTGGCCGGCGAACTCTACATCGCCGGCGTCGGCCTGGCCCGCGGCTACCTCGGCCGGCCGGGGCTGACCGCGGAGCGGTTCGTCGCCGACCCGTACGGCCGGCCGGGCGAGCGCCTGTACCGCACCGGGGACCTGGTGCGCCGCCGCGCCGACGGCAACCTCGACTTCCTCGGCCGCACCGACGACCAGGTGAAGATCCGCGGCCACCGGGTGGAGCCGGGCGAGATCGAGACGGCGCTCGCGGAGCACCCGGAGGTCTCCCAGGCCGCCGTCGTCGCCCGCGACGACGCACACGCCCCCGGCACCCGGCGCCTCGTCGGCTACGTCGTCCCGGCGGAGCCGGGCGAACAGGCCCGGCGGTCGGCCGAGCGGGAGCAGATCGGCGAGTGGCGCGAGATCTACTCCGCCGAGTACACCGAGATCGGCACCGCCGTCTTCACCGAGGACTTCGCGGGCTGGGACAGCTCGTACGACGGCGAGCCCATCCCGGGGGCGCACATGCGCGAGTGGCGCGAGGCCACCGTCGAGCGGATCCGGGAGCTGCGGCCGCGGCGCGTCCTGGAGATCGGCGTCGGCTCCGGTCTGCTGCTCTCCCGGCTCGCCCCGGACGCCGAGTCGTACTGGGCGACGGACTTCGCGGCCCCCGTCATCCGCAAGCTCGGCGAAGACCTGCGGGCCGACCCGGAGCTGGCCCGGAAGGTCGAGCTGCGCTGCCGGCCGGCCGAGTCGACCGAGGGGCTGCCGGCCGGCTTCTTCGACACCGTCGTCATCAACTCCGTCGTCCAGTACTTCCCGAGCCTGGACCACCTGCGTGCCGTCATCCGCGGCGCGATGGGGCTGCTCGCGCCGGGCGGCGCCCTCTTCCTGGGCGACGTACGGGACCTGCGGCAGGCGCGGGTCTTCCAGACGGGCATCCAGCGGGCCCGTGGGAACACGGATCCGGAAGCGCTGCGCCGGGCCGTGGACCGGGGGCTCGCGCTGGAGAAGGAACTCCTTCTCGACCCGGACTGGTTCACCACCCTCGGCGTCGGCGTCGAGCTGCGCACCAAGGCCGGGCGGCACCACAACGAGCTGACGCGCTACCGGTACGACGTGGTGCTGTACGAGGACGCCGGCGACGCGCTCGGGCTCGACGACGTGCCCGCACTCGACTGGCCGGGGCGGGGTGAGCTGACCGCCCGCCTGGACGGCGCCGAGGTGCTCCGCGTCCGCCGGATCCCCGACGCGCGCACGGCAGACGACCTCGCGGCGCTGCGCGCCATGGACGGCGGGCCGCCGCCGCGCGAAGAGGAGCCGCGCGGACGAGACGAGCCGCGCGGGGGAGACGAACCAGGTGGGGGAGAGGAGCCGGAGGAGCTGCGCGAGCTGGGCGCGGCCCGCGGCTACCGGGTGCTGACCACCTGGTCGCACGAGCCGGGCTTCTTCGACGCCGTGTTCGTACGCGGCACGGCGGCGCGGCGCACGTCCGGTCTGTACCGCCCGCGCGCCGACCGTGGCACCGCCCCGTACGCCAACAGCCCCGCCGCCACCCGCGGCCATGGCGCCCTCGTCCGGCGCCTGCGCGACGACCTGGCGCGGCGGCTGCCCGGCTACATGGTGCCGGCCGCCTTCGTGGTGCTGCCCCGGCTGCCGATGAACGACAACGGCAAGCTCGACGTGCGGGCGCTGCCGGAGCCGGAGCCCGCCGCGGCCCTGTCGGCGGGGCGCGAGCCGCGCACGCCCGTCGAGGAGGTGCTGTGCCGGCTCTTCGCCGAGGTGCTGGGCGTCGACCGCACCGGGGCGGGGGACGACTTCTTCGACCTCGGCGGGCACTCGCTGCTCGCCACCCGGTTGATCAGCCGGGCCCGGACCGAGCTGGGCGCGGAGCTGGCGATCCGCGACCTCTTCGAGGCGCCGACGCCCGCGGCGCTGGCGCTGCGTGCGGAGGCCGGGCGCCCCGTCCGGCCGGTGCTGGAACCGGTGGCCGAGCGGCCGGCGCGCGTCCCGCTGTCGGCGGCGCAGCGGCGGCTGTGGCTGGTCGAGCGGATCGCCGGGGGCTCCGTCGCGTACAACTTCCCGTTGGTCTTCCGCGTCCGCGGCGCGCTGGATCTCGACGCGCTGCGGGCGGCGCTGCGCGACGTGACGGGCCGTCATGAGGTGCTGCGCACCCGGTTCCTGGAGGAGGACGGCGAGCCGTACCAGTGGATCGCGGCGCCCGGCGAGGCCGAGCCGGAGTTCCGCGTGGCCGACCGTACCGAGGACGAGCTGCCCGACTGGATCACGGCGGCCCAGCGGCGCCCGTTCGACCTGGGCGCCGAGCTGCCGGTGCGGGCGGAGGTGGCACGGCTGGGCCCCGGCGGGCACGTGGTGGCGCTGGTGCTGCACCACGCCGCCACCGACGAGTGGTCCGACCGCCCGTTCCTCGCCGACCTGAACCACGCGTACGCGGCCCGCGCGGCCGGGCGGGAGCCCGACTGGGCGCCGCTGCCGGTGCAGTACGCCGACTACACCCTGTGGCAGGAACGGCTGCTCGCCGAGGCGGGGGAGAGCCAGCTCGGCTACTGGACGCGGACGCTGGAGGGCGCCCCCGGGGAGATCCCGCTGCCGCTGGACCGGCCGGGCGGGGCCCGTACCAGCGGCCGGGCGGCAGTGGCGCGCCGGGCGCTGCCGGACGCGACCGGGGCCGCGCTGCGGGAGCTGGCCGCGGATCACCAGGTCAGCATGTTCATGGTGCTCCAGGCGGCGACCGCGGCGCTGCTGCACCGCCTCGGCGCGGGCGACGACATCCCGCTCGGCACGCCGATCGCGGGGCGCACCGACAGCGCGACGGACGACCTGGTCGGCTTCTTCGTGAACACGCTCGTGCTGCGCACCGACCTGTCCGGCGCCCCGTCCTTCGCCGACGTCCTCGGCCGGGTCAGGGAAGCGGCGCTCGCCGCCTTCGAGCACCAGGACGTGCCGTTCGACCGGGTCGTGGAGGCGGTCAACCCGGCCAGGGCCGCCGACCGCAACCCGCTGTTCCAGGTGATGCTCGGCTACCACCACCGCCCCGGCGGCGACCCCGGCCTGTTCGGGCTGCCGACCGAGTGGTTCGACATGGACACCGGCATGGCCAAGTTCGACCTCGACTTCACCGTCGTCGACCACGGTGCGGGACGCGACATGGCGCTGCTGCTGGAGTACGCCACCGACCTCACGGACGCCGGGACGGCGGACCGACTGCTGGAGCGGCTGCACGGGCTGCTGGAGCAGGTGGCCCGCGATCCCCGGCGCCCGGTCGGCTCCCTCGGGGTCCTCACGGACGCGGAGGAGACGGCCGCCGCCACGGTCTGGAACGACACCGACAGACCGCTGGAGACCCGCTCCGTCCCGGAGATCCTCGACGACCTCGTACGCGACCGCCCGGACGCCCCGGCCCTCGTCGCCGGAGGGGAGCGGCTGACCTTCCGGCAGCTGGCCGAGCGGGTCGACGCCGTGGCCCGGCTGCTGCGGCGCCGGGGTGCGCGGGCCGAGACGGTCGTCGGCCTGGCGCTGCCCCGGCGCCTCATGGTCCCGGCCGTACTCGGGGTGCTGAAGTCCGGTGCGGCCTACCTGCCGCTCGACCCGGACCACCCCGCGGAGCGGCTGGAGTTCATGCTGCGCGACGCGGCCCCGCTGTGCGTGCTCACCACCGCCGCGCTGGCGCCGGGCCTGCCCGGGGCATGCCCGCGGGTGCCGCTGGACGACCCCGGCGGTCCGGACGACCCGGCCGGCCCCGACGGTGAACGGGACGCCGTGCGCCCCGACCCGTCGCACACCGCCTACGTCATCTTCACCTCCGGCTCCACCGGCACCCCGAAGGGCGTCGTCGGCACCCACCGCGGCCTGAGCAACCTCGTCGCGGCCCACCGCGACGACCTCGTCACGCCCGCCCGGCAGGCCCTCGGCCGCACGCGACTGCGGGCCCTGCACGCCGCCTCGTTCAGCT
Organism: Streptomyces sp. CNX435; assembly: GCF_059570575.1. Classification (NCBI taxonomy): domain Bacteria; kingdom Bacillati; phylum Actinomycetota; class Actinomycetes; order Kitasatosporales; family Streptomycetaceae; genus Streptomyces; species Streptomyces sp. CNX435. Next base: position 595,198 of record NZ_JCANTA010000002.1, read on the forward strand.
TCGACGGCTCCTGGGGGCCGCTGATCTGGCTCCTCACCGGACACGAGCTGCACGTGGCCGACGAGGCCGTCATGGCCGACCCGGCCGCGCTGACGGCGTACCTGGACCGGGAGCGCGCCGACTACCTCGACGTCACCCCGACCTATCTGCGCGAGCTGATCCACCACGGCTTCCTGGCGCCCGGCGGCCACGTCCCCGGCGTGATCGCCGTGGGCGGCGAGGCGATCCCGGCCCCGCTGTGGGAGCGGCTGTGCGCCCTGCCTGGCGTCCAGGTGCACGACCTGTACGGCCCCACCGAGAGCGCGGTCGACGCCTACGGCCGGCACGCCGACGCCTCCGGCCGCTGGGCCGCGCCGCTCGACAACGTGCGCGCGTACCTCCTCGACCCACTGCTGCGGCCCGTCCCGGTGGGCGTGCCAGGCGAGCTGTACCTGGCGGGGGCCGGCCTGGCCCGCGGCTATCTGAACCGGCCCGCGCTCACCGCCGAACGGTTCACCGCCGACCCCTTCGGAGCCCCCGGCAGCCGCATGTACCGCACCGGTGACCTCGCCCGGCGGCACCCCGACGGCACCCTTGCGTTCCTGGGCCGGGCCGACGGACAGGTCAAGCTGCGCGGCTTCCGTATCGAGACCGGGGAGATCGAGGCGGTGCTCGCCGGGCATCCGGACGTGGCGACGGCCGCCGTGGTGGTCCGCGAGGACACCCCGGCGGTACGCCGTCTCGTGGCGTACGTCCTGCCCGCGGGGGACCGGGGGCCGGACCCGGCGGCGCTGCGCGCGCACGCGTCCGCCGCGCTGCCCGCGCACATGGTGCCCTCGGCCTTCGTCACCCTCGCGGCGCTGCCGCGCACCGTCGCCGGGAAGCTCGACGAGAGCCTGCTGCCCGCGCCCGACCTCACCGCGCCCGGCTCGGGCCGCGGGCCCCGCACGCCGCGCGAGGACCTGCTGTGCGAGGCGTTCGCGGCGGTGCTCGGGGTGCCCGACGTCGGCGTCGACGACGACTTCTTCGCCCTCGGCGGGCACTCGCTGCTGGCCATGCGGCTGACCGCGCGGATCCGGGACGCGCTCGGCGCCGAGGTGCCGCTGCGCACGGTGTTCGACGCGCCGACGGTGGCCCGTCTCGCGCGGCGTCTGGCCGAGGACGGCACGGCCGGGACCCGCCCGCCGCTCACGGTCCGGGACCGCCCCGAGTTGCTGCCGCTGTCCTCCGCGCAGCGGCGCCTGTGGGTGCTGTACCGGGTGGAGGGTCCGAGCGCGACGTACAACATCCCCTCGGCGTGGCGGCTGACCGGCGCGCTGGACGTGGCGGCGCTGCGGGCCGCCGTGCACGACCTCGTCGTACGCCACGAGACGCTGCGCACGGTCTTCCCCGACGAGGACGGCCGGGCCCGCCAGCGGGTGCTGGACGCGGCCGGGGTCCGTGTCCCGTTCGAGGTGACGGAGACGGACGAGGAGCAGTTGGCCGGGCGGCTGGCCGAGGCCGGGGCGTACGGCTTCGAACTCGACCGCGAGATCCCGCTGCGCGTCCACGTGTTCCGCACCGGCGAGCGGGAGTGGACCCTGCTGCTCCTGCTGCACCACATCGCCGGCGACGAGTGGTCCGAGGGGCCGCTGGCCCGGGACCTGGAGGTCGCGTACGCGGCCCGCGCCGCGGGCCGGGCCCCCGACTGGGCGCCGCTTCCGGTCCAGTACGCAGACTACACGCTGTGGCAGCGGGACGTGCTCGGCGACGAGAAGGACCCCGACAGCCCCGCCGCCCGCCAACTCGCCTACTGGCGGGGGGCGCTGGCCGGGCTGCCGGAGGAGCTGACGCTGCCCGCGGACCGGCCCCGCCCGCTGGAGGCCACCTACCGCGGCGGCGCCGCGGACCTGTCGCTCGATGCCGAGCTGTCCGCGGCCCTGCACCGCCTGGCCCGCGACAGCGGCGTCAGCGTCTTCATGGTGCTCCAGGCCGCGGTGGCGACGCTGCTCACCCGGCTCGGCACGGGCCACGACATCCCCCTCGGCAGCCCGATCTCGGGTCGTACGGACGCGGCGTTGGAGGACCTGGTCGGGTTCTTCCTCAACACCCTGGTACTGCGCACCGACACCTCGGGCGACCCGGCCTTCCGCGACCTGCTCGCCCGGGTACGGGACGCCGACCTGGCCGCCTTCGACCACCAGGACGTGCCGTTCGAGCGCCTCGTGGAGGTACTCAACCCGGCCCGGTCGCTCGCCCGGCACCCGCTGTTCCAGGTGATGGTGGTGTACCTGGCGTCCGGCGGCGGCGACGCCGGGCTGCCCGGCCTGCGGTCGCGCCGTGACGACGTCCCGCAGACGACCGCCAAGTTCGACCTGTCCTTCGACTTCGTGGAGCGCGGCGACGGCGGCGGGATCGACGGCGTGCTGGAGTACAGCGCCGACCTGTTCGACCACGCGACCGCGCAGTCCTTCGCCGACCGGCTGCGCCGCATCCTGCGCGCCGTCACCGCGGAGCCGGACCTGACGCTGGGCCGGATCGACATCCTCGACGCGGACGAGCGGCGCCGGCTGACCGGCGGCTGGCACAGCAGGCCGCCGATCGCCGCGCCCACCACCGTCCCCGCGCTGTTCGAGGCGCGGGTACGCGGGTGCCCCGGGCGGCCCGCCGCGGCCTCCGACGGCGTCGAGCTCACCTTCGCCGAGCTGAACGCGGCGGCCAACCGGCTGGCCCGCGTCCTCGTCGCGTCGGGCGCGGGCCCCGAGCGGTACGTAGCCCTCGCGCTGCCGCGCACCGCGCACTTCCTGACCGCCGTACTCGCCGTGCACAAGGCCGGGGCGGCCTACCTGCCGCTCGACCCCGACGCGCCCGCCGGGCGCACCGCCGACGTCCTCGCTGACGCCCGCCCGGTCCTCACTCTCACCACCCGCGCGCTCGCCGCCGCGCTGCCGCCCGGCGCCCGGACCCTACTTCTCGACGACCCCGCCACGGCGGCGCGGATCACCGCCGCGGACCCGTCCGACCTCACCGACGCCGACCGGACCGCCCCGCTGACGCCCCGCCACCCGGCGTACGTCATCTACACCTCCGGCTCCACCGGCCGCCCGAAGGGCGTCGTGGTCACCCACGAGACCCTCGGCCACCTCTTCCACAGCCACCGCGAGACGCTCTACGCACCCGCGGTCGAGGCGACCTCCCGGCGGCACCTGCGGGCGGGCCACGCGTGGTCCTTCTTCTTCGACGCCTCCTGGCAGCCGCAGCTCTGGCTGCTGGACGGGCACTGCGTCCACATCGTCGCCGAGGACGTCCGGCGCGACCCCGAACTGCTCGCGGCTGCCGTCGCCGAGCACCGTTTCGACTTCCTGGAGGTGACCCCGTCCCTCTTCGCGCAGCTGGCCGATGCCGGACTGCTCCGCGGCGACGACTGCCCGCTCGCCGTCGTCGGCGTCGGCGGCGAAGCCGTGCCCGCCGCGCTGTGGCGGCGCCTCGCCGGGCTGCGCGGCACCGAGGCGTTCAACCTGTACGGGCCGACGGAGTCGACCGTGGACGCCCTGGTGGCCCGGGTACGCGACAGCGAACGCCCGCTCGTCGGGCGGCCGGTGGCCGGCACCAGGGCCTACGTGCTGGACGGGCTGCTCCAGCCGGTGCCGCCGGGCGTGACCGGCGAGCTGTACCTGGCCGGCGGCGGTCTCGCCCGCGGCTATCTGGGCAGCCCCGGGCTCACCGCCGAGCGGTTCGTCGCCGACCCGTACGGCCCGCCCGGCTCGCGCCTGTACCGCACCGGCGACCTCGCCCGCTGGACGGCCGACGGGCGCCTCGACTTCCTCGGCCGCGCCGACGACCAGGTCAAGATCCGCGGCTTCCGGATCGAACCCGCCGAGATCGAGTCGGTGCTCGCCGGCCATCCCACGGTCGCCCAGGCCCTGGTGACCGTGCACGAGGACGGCCCGCGCAAGCTGCTCGTGGCGTACGTGACCCCCGCCGCCGGCGCCGCGCCGCACCCGGCACAGGTGCGCGCCCACGTCGCCGCGCTGCTCCCGGACCACATGGTCCCGGCGGCCGTGGTGGCGCTGGCGGGCTTCCCGCAGCTGGCGAACGGCAAGCTCGACCGGGACGCGCTGCCCGCGCCCGACTTCTCCGCCCGCACCACCGGGCGGGCGCCGGCCACCCCCGTCGAACACGCGCTCTGCGCGGTCGTCGCCGAGGTGCTGGCCCTGGAACGGGTCGGCGTGGACGACGACTTCTTCGCGCTCGGCGGCGACAGCATCGTTGCGATGCAACTCGTCGGCCGGGCCCGCGCGGCCGGCGTGCGGATCACGCCCCGGCTGGTCTTCCGGCACCGCACGGTGGCGGCGCTGGCCGCGGTCGCCCGGCAGACGGCGGACACCGCGCCGCGCCCGGAGGACGACGGCACCGGAACAGTGCCGCTCACCCCCGTGATGCACTGGCTGCGCGAGCTGGGCGGCCCGTTCGCCACGTACCACCAGGCGGCGCTCGTCCGCACCCCCGCGGACCTGGACCTCGCGGGACTCACCGCCGTACTCCAGGCGCTCGCCGACCGGCACGACCTGCTGCGCGCCACGCTGGTGCGGCCGTCGCGGGCGGCCACCGAGGACTGGTCGCTGCACGTGCCGCCCCGTGGCGCGGTCGACGCCGCCGGGTGGATCGAGCGGGTGGACGTCGCCGGACTGGACGGCCGGGCCCTGGGCGATGCCGTACGGGAGCATGCGCACGCGGCCCGGGCCGCGCTCGACCCGGACGCGGGCGTCATGGTGAGGGCGGTGTGGTTCGACGCGGACGGCTCGCCGGGCCGGCTGCTGCTGATGGCGCACCACCTGGTGGTGGACGGCGTCTCCTGGCGGGTGCTGCTGCCCGATCTGGCGGCGGCGTGGCGGGACGTCTCCGGCGGCCGGAGGCCGCGGCTCGGCCCCGTCGAGACGTCGTTCGCCCGCTGGTCGCGGCTGCTGACCGCGCTGGCCCGGGACCCGGCCCGGGAGGCGGAGCTGCCCGCGTGGACGGCCGTGCTCGACGGCGGCACCGAACCCTTCCCGCTCGCCCGGGCGCCGGAGCCGGACCGCGACACCACCGCGACCCAGCGGGAGGTGGTCCTGCGCATGCCCGCGGAGCACGCCGGGCCGCTGTTGTCGACGGTGCCGGCCGCGTTCGGCGCCGGCGTCGACGACGTGCTGCTCGCGGGCCTCGCGGTGGCCTTCGCCGACTGGCGGCGCCGGCATGGCGGTTCGGACACCTCGGTCCTGGTCGACCTGGAGGGCCACGGCCGTGCGGAGGACCTCGCCGGGGAACCCGGCGGGGAGGGCGTGGACCTGTTCCGTACGGTGGGCTGGTTCACCAGCGTCTTCCCCGTCCGGCTCGACGCCGGTCCGGCCGAGCCCGCGGACGTCTTCGCAGGCGGCCCGGCCGCCGAGGACGCCGTACGGCGGGTCCGCGAGCACCTGGCGTCGCTGCCCGGGAACGGCGTCGGCTACGGCCTCCTGCGGTACCTCAACCCCCGTACGCGGGAGGAGCTGGCGGCCCGCGAGCCGGCCCGCGTCGAGTTCAACTACCTGGGCCGGTTCGGCGTACCGGAGGAGACGGACTGGTCGTACGCCCCCGAGGAGGAGGCGGCCGACATCGGGCCCGAAGGCGCGATGCGCGAGGGCCACGCGCTGAGCATCAACGTGGTGACCGAGGACCGCGCGGACGGTCCCGTGCTGGCCGCCCACTGGTCCTATCTGGCGGGGCTGCTGCCGCGGGAGACGGTGCGGGACCTCGCCGAGACCTGGTTCCGGGCGCTGGCGGGAATCGTCGCGCGGGCGGACCGGAGCCGCTCGTCAGAGCGGTGACAGCCGTGAGGAGAGGAAGAGCATGAGCAACCCGTTCGAGGACCCTGAGGGCACGTACCTGGTGCTCGTCAACGACGAGGACCAGCACAGCCTGTGGCCGGACTTCGCGGACGTGCCGGCCGGCTGGCGGGTCGTGCACGGGCCGGCGCCGCGGCAGTCCTGCCTGGACCACGTCGAGGCCCACTGGACCGACATGCGGCCGCGCAGCCTGGCGGAGGCCATGGACGAATAGGGCAGGCGGGAGGGGGCCGGACGGCCGGCCCCCTCCCGCGGGCGGCGTCAGGACGCGGGCTGTTCCACCACTGTGCCGGTCTTGCCGTCCACGGCCGCCGCGAGCTGCGGGACCAGCCGATCGATCACGTACGGCAGGCTGAGGACCGTGCCCATGGACAGGGCGTTGCCGTAGTCGCTGGTCTCGTCGACGTAGACCTCCCGGCCCTCCCGTACGACCTTGAGGTCCTTGAACGACCCGTCCGCGTGCAGCTTGTCGGCGTCCTCGTCGACATCGCCGACCTGCCACACGAGGGCGTCCTGGTCGAGCAGGTCGGTGCGCTCCTTGCTGATGTTCGCGCCGAACTGGTCCCCGATCGCCTTGTCGAGGTCGGCGGGCAGCGAGAAGCCGAGGTCGCCCAGGAGGTGCGAGCGCGGGTCCTGGCTGCCGAAGACGAACATGCCCTCGTACGGTGTGGCCACCACCACGGAGGCGCCCTCGAACTCCGGGTGCTCCGTGGCGGCGGCCTCGATCTGCTTCTCGGTCTCCCGCACCGCCGCGGCGGCGTCGTCGGACTTGCCGAGCGCCTTGCCGATGATCTTCGTCTGCTCCTGCCACGGGACGCCGTAGTCGTTGTACTGCTTCGGCTGGGCGACCACGGGCACGAACGCGGAAAGCGCCTCGTACTGCTCCTTGGTGAGCCCTCCGTACACCGCGAGGACCAGGTCGGGTTCGAGCGCGGCGATCTTCTCGACCTGCGGTCCCGTGCCGGTGTCCTTGAGCACGGTGGGCGCCTCGGCGCCGCCGGTCCGGTCCGCTGCCCAGGGGCCGATCGCGCCCTCGTAGCCGCCCAGCCACTCGGTGGTGCCGACCGGGACCTCGCCGAGGGCCAGGACCGGGTCCTGGTCGGTGAGTCCGACGGTGACGATGCGGTCCGGCTCCGACTCGATGGTCGTGCTGCCGTATTTGTGGCCGACGGTGACCGGGAAGGCGGAGTCACCGCCGGCGCCCGCGTCCTTGCCGGACCCCGACGAGTCGGATCCCGAGTCGTCGCCGCAGGCCGCGGCGCCGGTGAGGAGCAGGAGGGCGGAGGCGAGCGCGGCGGCGAGCCGCGGTGCTCTGCGGGAGCGGAACATCGGTGTCCTTCGGTCTCGGTTTCCTGTGGAGTACGGACGGTGCGGTGCGGGGGCTACGGGCCGACGCCGGTGCCTGCGCTGTTGCACCGGCCACGGCGGCAGCGACATCGCGACGCTGCCCGCGCACCGCACGCCACAGGACCTTCCTTCCGGAGCGGGATTCACAGCTCGTAGGCACCGTGCCGTTGAATTTAGGCAAGGCTAACCACAATAGTCACCAGGAGCCAGCCCGGGAGGACCGGAAGGAGCTGCCCGTGCTCACCACGAGGATCACCAACGCCCGCATCATCACGATGGATCCGGCCCGCCCGGCCGGCCGTGAACTCGGCATCTGGCGGGGCCGTATCGTCGGCCTGGACGAGGACGTGGCGGGGCTGCCCGCGCGCCGGACCCTGGACCTGGCCGGCGCCGTGGTACTGCCGGGCTTCATCGACGGCCACGTGCACCTGGTGTGGGCCGGGCTGCAGGCGATGGCTCCCGACGTCGCCCCGAGCGAGCGGGCCGACGACGTGCTCCGGATCGTCGCGGAAGCCGTCGCCCAGGCGCCGGCCGACGCGTGGGTGCACCTCGGCGGCTACGACCAGCGCACGCTCGACCGGCCGCTGACGGCCGCCGACCTCGACGTCGTCAGCGCCGGCCGCAGGGTCTGCCTCGGCCACGTCTCCGGCCACGCCTGCCTGGTGAACACCGCCGTCCTGGACCGGCTGCCGGCCGAGGCGGCACGCGCCGACGGCTTCCTCGTCGAGGTGGCCATGGCGGCCGCGCTGCGCTCCCGTCCGCCGCACTCCGTCGCCGAGTTGGCGCGGGCCATCGAGCACGCGGCGCGCGGTTGCCGGTCGGAAGGCGTGACGGCCGCCGCCGAGGCGGGAGTCGGCGGCAGCCTCATCGGCCACGGCCCGCTGGAGGCCGCCGCCTTCCAAGTCGCGTACGAGACCGGCCGGTTGCCGATCCGGGTCCGGCTCATGGTGGCGGCGGACGTGCTAGAACCGGTGCGCGCCGCCCCGGAGGACACCACGAGCCGGGCCCTCCCGCTCGGCCTGCGCACCGGCTTCGGCGACGGCGCCCTCTCCCTGGGAGCCCTGAAGGTCTTCACCGACGGCGGCATGATGGCTCGTACGGCGGCACTGAGCAGCCCGTACGAGGGCATGTCACCGGCCACCGAAGGCTCCGGCCAACTCCAGGCCGCGCCCGGGGAACTGGCCGACACCATCGTGGGCGGACACCTCGCGGGCTGGCAACTCGCGATCCACGCCATCGGCGACCGGGCGGTCGACGTCGCCCTGGACGCCCTGGAGGCCGCGCGGAAGCTCCGCCCCCGCCCGGAGGCCCGCCACCGCATCGAGCACGCCGGCCTGGTCCGCCCGGACCAGCTTCCCCGGCTGGCCGCTCTCGGCGTCACCGTCGTCGTCCAGCCGAGCTTCCTGCGGTATTACGGGGACGACTACGCCACGGTCATGGGTGAGGACCGGGAGGGCTGGCTCTACCGCGGACGCGGCTTCCTCGACCACGGCATCCGCCTCGCGGGCAGCTCGGACCGCCCGGTAGCCGACGGCGCGCCGCTGCGGGCGATCCAGTTCATGGTCGAACGCGCCTCGCGGTCCGGCCGGGCCATCGGCCCCGGAGAAGCGATCACGGTGGACGAGGCCCTGCACGCCTACACCACGGAAGCGGCCCGCGCCTGTCACTGGGAATCGGACGCGGGCAGCCTCACCCCGGGCAAGCGGGCCGATCTCGTGGTGCTCGGTGACGATCCCTACCGCGTGCCGCCTTCGGAGATCGGCGACATCGACGTGGTGGGGACGTTCCTGGAGGGCGACGGCGAGCTGTGATCGCGGGATGGGCGAGATCCGTACGCCGTCGGCAACGGGACCGTCCACCGGCTCGCCAGGGGCCCGGCCGGTGTCACTGGCCGGCCAGGCCGGTGTGGGCGATGCCCCGGACGATCTGCCGCTGAAAGAGCGTGAAGACCACCAGCAGCGGCAGCCCGGCGATGACGACGGACGCCATCATCTGCGCGTAGCGCACGCCGTAGGACGACTGGACGTTGACCAGGCCGACGGGCAGGGTCATGCCGTTCGGATCGGTGGTCACGAGGAACGGCCAGAGGAAGTTGTTCCAGGTCGAGATGAAGGTGAAGATCGCGACCGCGGCGAGCACGGGCCGCGACAGGGGCAGCACGATCGTGAAGAACACCCGCCAGCGGCCCGCCCCGTCGACGAACGCCGCCTCCTCCAGCTCGCGCGGCACCCCCTCGAAGAACTTCACCAGGATGAACACCATCGCGGGCACGGCCACCTGGGGCAGGATCACGCCCCAGTAGGTGTCCACCAGGCCCAGCTGGACCATCTCCGCGAACAGCGGCGCGATCAGCACCTGCGGCGGCACCATGATGCCGGCCAGGACGAGCGCGTAGAGCGCCTTGCGGCCGCGGAACTCGGTGCGCGCGAAGCCGTAGGCGGCCATCGAGCAGAGCGTCACGGTCAGCAGCGTGGTCATGATGGCGATGTACGCGGTGTTGAACAGCCAGCGGCCGATGTCGCCGGTCTCCCACACCGCCTGGTAGGCGTCGAAGGTGATCGTCGAGCCGATCCAGTCCAGCCCGGTCTGCGCCGTCTCCGCGTCCGGCTTGAGCGAGATCGACAGCGCCCAGGCCAGCGGCAGCACCCACACCACGGCGAGCAGCAGCGCGACGGCGACCAGGGCGACGCGCCCCGGGGTCCAGCGGGCCTTGCGGCCCGAGTCTGCGGCCGGTGCACTCACGGGGCCTCCTCGGCGTTACGGCGGGACAGCCGCAGATGTATCAGCGAGACGAGCACGATCAGGGCGAAGAAGATGTACGAGACGGCGGAGGCGTAGCCGATCCGGTAGCCGGTGAAGCCCGACTGGAAGACGTACTGCAGGATCGGCCGGGTGGAGTCGTCCGGGCCGCCGCCGGTCATGATGTAGACCTGATCGAAGATCTTGAGCGAGGCCAGGATCTGGAGCACCAGGACCACGCCTGTGGTGCGCCGGAGCAGCGGCAGCGTGATGTGCCGCAGCCGGTGCCAGGGGCCGGCGCCGTCGAGCTCCGCGGCCTCGTACAGGTGCTGCGGGATGGACTGGAGCGCGGCGAGGTAGAGCAGGAAGTTGAAGCCGACCGTCCACCACACCGTGGTCAGGACGATCGACAGCATCGCGTACCGCTCGTCCGTCAGCCAGCCGATGCCCGGGTGCAGCCCGAACTCGGCGAGCAGCTGGTCGGCGAAGCCGAAGTCGGACGGGTAGATCACCCAGAGGAAGAGCAGCGCCACGACGCCGGACGGCAGCACGAAGGGCGCGAACCAGCTGAGCCGCCACAGCCACTGCACGAAGCGCAGATGGTGCGCCAGCAGGGCGAAGACCAGACCCATGACGACGAGCGGGACCGTGGACAGGACCGTGAACCACACGGTGTTCCACAGCGACGACCAGACGTTGTCGTCCCGGAACGCCTCGGTGTAGTTGTCGAAGCCGACGAACTCGCCGCCGTCGCCGGTGATGTTGTCACTGCGCAGGCTCAGGCCGACGCCGTAGACCAGCGGCCAGAGCAGGAACATCGCGTAGGCGAGGAGGAAGGGGGCGATGAATACCAGCCCGTGCTCGGTCCACTTGCGGCGTACGGTGGCGGGCCGCTCGACCGGCGCCGCGGTCTCGCCGGGCGGCGCCGGGGCGGTGGCGGGGGCGGTCATGCGGCGCCTCCCATCGGGTCGGGGGTGGCCAGCAGCTTCCGCAGCCGCGACTTCGCCTCGCGCAGCGCGCCCTGCGGGCTGCGGGAGCCGGTGAAGACGCTGGAGAAGACGGCCCCCAGCTCGACCTGCAGCAGCGAGGCGGAGCCCGCGAACCAGGCGGGCGGGTCGAGCACGACGTCGTCGATGACGGACCGGTACGCGGACTGCGGCCGCAGCTCCAGATAGGCCGGGTCGTCGAGCGTGGGCAGGTAGGCCGGCACATGGCCGCCCTTGGCCCAGTCCACGGAGTGCTCCAGCATCCAGGCGACGAAGGCGTACCCGGCCTCGTTCGCCGGGCCGGACCGGTCGGACTGGTGCGGCAGCACGAAGGAGTGGCAGTCGGCATAGACGGTGGGCCGGCCGAAGAGCGCGGGCACCCGGGTCATGGAGAACGGCAGCTTGTTGTCGGTGTACGTGGTCACCTCCCACTCGCCGTTGAGGAGGAAGGCGGTCTTGCCGGCGCCGAACACGCCGACGGAGCCGGGGTAGTCGGCGCGCCGCACCATCAAGCCCTCGTCGGTGAGCATCGCCATGAACTCCAGGACCTCAAGGGCCTTGGCGTCGTCGATGGTGATCCCGCTGGCGTCCTCCGACAGGATGGTGCCGCCGGCCTGCGAGTAGAAGGTGACGAAGAGCCGCCAGGGGGTGACGGTGTCGGTGCCGAGGGTCTCGGCGACCAGCGGGGGCGCGCCGGTGACCTCCTTCGCGGTACGCAGCGTCTCGACGAACGCGCGAACCCCCCGGATGGGCCGGAGGCTGCCGTCGCCGTCGAGCAGACCGGCCTCCTCGCAGATCTCGGTGTGGTAGTAGAGCACGATCGGATGGGTGTCGAGCGGGATGGCGTACTGCTCGCCGTCCACCTGCCCGCGCTGCCAGATCTCGGCCGGGAAGCGGTCGGGGGTGACGCCGAGCGCCTCCAGCCGGCCCACATCGAAGGGGTCGAGCAGCTTGCCCGGGCCGAACCCGGCGAGCCGGGTGAGGTGCAGCACGCCGACCTCGGGCGCGCGCCCGCCGGCGCCGGCCATGCCCAGCTTGGTGTAGTAGGGGGGACCCCAGTCGAGCTGGGTGGCCTCCATGTCGATGTCCGGGTGCTCCGCGGCGAAGGCGTCGACCATCGCGGTCATGTTCACGCCGTCGCCGCCGCCGAAGAGGTGCCAGTAGCGCAGCCGGGTCTTGCCGGCGGCGGTGAACGAGGGCGCGGCGCAGCCGGCCGCGGCCAGGCCGCCCGCGGCGAGACCGGTCGCGGCCAGGCCGCGGCCCGTCAGCGCGCCGGCCCCCGAGGTCAGCAGCCGCCGCCGGCTGAGAGGCGGTTCGCGGTTCATGTCCCCTGCACCTCCCGGGTGCGTACGGTACGAACGGTGCGTGCGGTCAGCCGAGCCGGATGACGTTCCAGGACAGCGGCTCCAGGACGGCGCTGAGCGTGCCGTCCCGCAGCGTCGTGCCGGTCACGGGGTGCGGGGCGACGCGCTCCGGGTCCTTGAGGGTGTTGCGCGCCTCCGGGTCGGCGTCGGCCAGCGCGCTGTGCTCCACGACCGCGGAGACCGCGAGGCCGTGCAGCACCACCTCCAGCGGCAGCGGCCGCCGCTGGTCGCGGTTGACGGCGAAGACGGTGACCGCGCCCGACTCCGGGTCGCGGACGGCCGTCGCGTAGAGCAGTGGCACCTCGCCGTACTTCTCGGTCTCGTGCGTGGGCGACTCGGCGGCGACGTGCAGCACCTGCCCGCCGCGGGCGTACCGTGCGGCCTGCGCGAAGGGGTGGAAGGTGGTCTGCCGCCAGGCCGGGCCGTCGGGCTCGGTCATGATCGGCGCGATGACGTTGACCAGCTGGGCGAGGCAGGCGACGCCGACCCGGTCGGCGTGCCGCAGCAGGGCGATGAGCAGCGAGCCGAAGACGACGGCGTCGACGACGCTGTAGTTGTCCTCAAGGAGGCGCGGGGCCTCGGGCCAGTCGAGGGGGCGTTCTTCGGTCTGCTCCCGGTACTTCGACAGGTACCAGACGTTCCATTCGTCGAAGGAGAGGCCGATGCGCTTGGCCGACTTCAGCCGGGCGCCGACGTGGTCGCAGGTCGCGACGACGCTTTCGATGAAGGACTCCATGTCGGCGGCGGAGGCGAGGAAGGAGTCGCGGTCGCCGTCGGTCTCCTCGTAGTAGGCGTGCAGGGAGACGTAGTCGACGAGGTCGTAGGTCTCGGCCAGCACCGTCTCCTCCCACGCGGCGAAGGTCGGCATGGCCCGGTTCGAGCTGCCGCAGGCGACCAGCTCCACGCCCGGGTCGAGCTGGCGCATGGCGCGGGCGGTCTCGGCGGCCAGCCGCCCGTACTCGGCCGCCGTCTTGTGGCCGGTCTGCCAGGGCCCGTCCAGCTCGTTGCCGAGGCACCACAGGCGGATGCCGTACGGGGCCTTGCCGCCGTGCGCGACGCGGCGGTCCGACAGCTCGGTGCCGGCGGGGTGGTTGGCGTACTCCAGCAGCTCGACCGCCTCGGCGACGCCCCGGGTGCCGAGATTGAGCGCCATCATGGGTTCGGCCTGCGGACCGAGCCGGCGCAGGAAGGCGACGTACTCCGCGAGCCCGAAGCGGTTGGTCTCGGTGGACCGCCAGGCCGGGTCGAGCCGGCGGGGCCGCCGCTCGACCGGGCCCACGGAGTCCTCCCACCGGTAGCCGGAGACGAAGTTGCCGCCGGGATAGCGGATCGTCGTCACCCCGAGCTCGCGGATGAGCCCGAGCACGTCGTTCCGCAACCCGGCCTCGTCGGCGGCCGGATGGCCGGGTTCGTAGATGCCGGTGTAGACGCAGCGGCCGAGGTGCTCGACGAACGAGCCGAACAGCCGCGGACTCGCGTCGGCGACGACGAAGGCGGAGTCGAGCGTGATACGGGCCGTGGACACGGCACGGGTCATTGCGCACCCTCCGGAGACGTTCGAAATCTCGGATATCGATCGCAACTTCGAACGAGACCGTAGAAGCGAACCAGCACCGCGTCAACGACTGGCGCAACGTCATGTCCCGTGCCCCGCCTACGAGATGCGGCCCGGCCCGGCCGGGTCCGCCCCGGCCGGCGTGATCGTGTCCGTTTCGACCCGCGTGCGTCAGTCCGCGCAGTGCCCGTCCGTACCCGGGCGCTCGCCGGTGGTGAGGAACGCGGTGACGGCGCGGTCGCCGCAGGGGTTGCCGTGGGTGAGGTACGAACCGTGGCCGCCGCTGTCGACCGTGACGAGGCGGGCCCGGTCGCCGAGGGCCTCGCGCATCTTCAGTGCGCCGGCGTACGGGGTGGCGGGGTCGCGCCGGTTCTGCAGCATGAGGATGTTGGACGGGCCTTCGTCGGTGATCCGGGTGGGCTCGTCGGCGGGGGTGTCCTTCCAGAAGGAGCAGGGCATGATGTTCACGGGCATGCCCGCGGTCAGCGGGTTCCGGGCCCGGTCGGCGGTCACGGCGCGCTGGTGGGCGGGGACCGAAGGGGCCGGCCAGCGGACGTCGTTGCACACGACGGCGAGGGCCACGGCCGCGTCCTCGTCGCTCATCGGGCCGGTGATGTCCGGGGTGAGCACCGGTGTGGCCTGCGGGTCCCGCGCCTGCTGGATCAGCCGGGCGAGCGCGGGGAAGCTCGCGTCGTCGAACAGGGCGGTGTGCATGGCCTGCCGCAGCCGGTTGCCGGTGAGGGGGACGTCCGCGGTGGTGCTCTCCCTCGGGTCGTGGTCCAGCTGGGCGGCCAGGCCCAGGAAGAGCGGCCGGACGTCCTCGGGTCGCTCCGCCAGCCGCAGCCCCTCGGTATCCCGGGCGGGGTCGGCGGCCCAGGCGGCGAAGTCCGGGAACCGGTCCTCCGCGCCGACGGCGAAGTTCGCCATCCAGCCGCGCCCGACCCGCTCGGGGTTCGGGTCGCCGCTGCCGTCGAGGACCCAGCGGTCGGTGCGGTGGGGGTACTGCTGGGCGTAGACGGCGGAAACGTAACTGCCGTACGACGTCGCCCACACGGAGAGCCGTTCTTCGCCGAGTGCCTGGCGGAGCCGTTCCATGTCGCGCACCTCGTTGGCGGTGGAGAAGCTCTCGAGCACCGCGCCGCCGTTGCGGGCGCATCCGTCGGCGACGCGCTGGGAGCGGGCGACGTTCGTGCCGATGCCGCCGTTCGGGCCGGGCCAGGAGCGGAAGTTCACCAGGTGGCGGTCGTCCGCGGAGAGCCCGCAGCCGGCCCGCGTGCTGCCGCCGACACCGCGCGGGTCGAAGCCGACGAGGTCGTACGCACCGTCCATCTCGGCACGCAGGGCCGTCCCCTTCTGCGCGAGCCGCTGCACGCCGGAGGTGCCCGGCCCGCCCGGCACGACGAGCAGCGTGCCACGCCGCGCCGCCGGGTCCTCGCCGCGCAGCCGCGAGACGGCGAGGGTGAGCTGCGGGCCGGCGGGTTCCGCGTAGTCGAGCGGCACGGCCAGCTCGGCGCACTCCATGCCGGCGGGCCCGCCGGGCTGCTCGCAGGGCCGCCAGGACAGCGCGGGCGGCGACGCGCCGCCGCCCGTGGCGGCGGCGGGGGCGGCGGGCGCTCCGGGGGCGGTGACGGCGGTGACGGCGGAGACGGACAGGGCGAGGAGCAGGGTGCGTCGGATACGGGACACCTGACTGCCTTTCGGCTGCTGTGACGTCTACGAGGACGTGTGGCCGCGGGCTGCGCGCCATGCCGTCGATGCTGGCCGTCGGCGCCGGCCCGGAGACAGCGGCGTCCGGTTGAACTCCGCGTCCACCGACCGGTGGACCCGTGGCGGGGCGGACTTCCCGGTGCGGCCGCCGCGCCCGGCCGGACGGCCGACCGGCTGCCGGCGCGAGAGATCGTGGCCGGGGAAGCGGGCCATTGCAGAGGCGAATACCGGGACGCCGGCCTGGTCATCCCGTACGGAAACGGAACGCGAGAGGCCAGGCCGAGCCGCCGCCCGGCCGGAAGAGCACGGTCCCACCTACCGCAAACCCGCGGGGCCGGTGACCTGGTGACGCGGCGCCGCCGCCGACTCGCGCCAGATCACCTCGTTCAACGGCTGCCGGGACGGCTCCAGTTCGAGGCCGTTGATCGCCTTGACCAGCCGCAGCATGGCGTTGCGCCCCAGACCTTCGAGGTCGACGTGCACCGTGGTCAGCGACGGCGGCAGGTACCGGCAGACCTCAAGGTTGTCCCAGCCGGTGACGCTGAGGTCACCGGGCACCTCAAGCCCGCGGTCCCGGGCGCCGCGGATGACGCCGGCGGCGACCACGTCGTTGGCGGCGATGACGGCGGTGGGCATGTGCCCGGTCTGCAGCGTCCGCACGGCGGCGGCCCCCGAGTCGCCGGACCAGTCGCCGTCGAAGACGCCGACCGAGTCGAGCCCGAGCCTCTCCACGGCCGCCAGGTAGGTGGCCCTGCGCGCCCTTGCGGAAGCGAACTGCGAATCCCCGGCCACGTGGAAGAAGCGTCGGTGGCCGAGCCCGGCCAGATGCTCCATCATCTCGTCCACCGGTGAGGCGTCGGTCAGTTCGCCGATGCCGCGCATGGCGTCGTCGAAGTCGGCCGAGACGACGATGGCCGCCCGTTTCGGGAGCCGGTCCTCGATGGCCGGCGTGATCGGGGCCAGTGCCAGGATGCCCTCGACCTGCCCGGAGTCGGCCAGTTCCAGCATGCGCTCGGACCTGGCCTCGGCTCCGCCTTCCAGGCTGACGACCTCCACGGCGAACCCGGCCTCGTGCGCGGCCGCGGCCGCGCCGGCGAGCATGCGCGCCGGGTTGTACGCCATCCTCGGCATGACGAGCGCCAGCCGGCCGGTGCGGCGGGTGCGCATCGACCTGGCGACCAGGTTGGGGCGGTAGTCGAGGGCCCGTACGGCGGCGTCGAGGCGGGCGAGCGTTGCGGGCTTGAGCCCCTCCCTGGATCGGAGATACCGGGAGACGGTCTGGTGGGAGACCCCGGCCTCGTGGGCGACCTCCTTGATCGTGGGACGCCGGTCCGGCGTTGCGCGCTCCCTCATGCCCAAGCCCCTTTCATCGACCCCGGCCGAGGTCTTGCCGCCGGGGTGATCGTTCACTACGTTACGTCGGACGGGAAAGTGAACGATCACAATATGCCCGGGAGGGAGCATCGATGCCGGTCCTCACTGCCGTTCCCCGTACGTCCGCGGAGATCCGCGGCGAGTGCGCCCGATGAGCTCCACCACGGAACTGCGCACCCTGCGGTCCCGCCGTCCGGCGTCGAAGCAGCAGAACAAGGCGGCGTTCTTCTTCCTGCTGCCGTGGTTCCTCGGACTGTTCGTCATCACGCTCGGGCCGATGATCGCGTCGCTGTTCCTGAGCTTCACCGACTACAACCTGCTGCAGCCCCCGAGCTTCACCGGACTCGACAACTACAGCCGGATGTTCTCCGACGAGAGACTGCACAAGTCGCTGCAGGTGACGTTCACCTACGTCCTGGTCTCGGTGCCGCTCCAGCTCGCCCTGGCGCTCGCGCTCGCCGTCTTCCTCGACCGCGGGGTGCGCGGCCTGGCGGTCTACCGCTCGGTCTTCTACCTGCCGTCGCTGCTCGGCGCCAGCGTCGCCATCGCGGTCCTGTGGCGCACCGTCTTCGGCACGGAGGGCCTCTTCAACGAGGCCCTCGGCCTCGTCGGAATCGAAGGACGCGGCTGGATCTCCGAACCGGACACGGCGCTGTCGACCCTGATCGTCCTCAACGTGTGGACCTTCGGCTCCCCGATGGTGATCTTCCTGGCAGGTCTCCGGCAGATCCCGGCCTCCTACGAGGAGGCTGCCGCGGTGGACGGAGCCGGCCGGTGGCGCCGGTTCTGGAGCGTGACGCTGCCGCTGCTGACGCCGATCATCTTCTTCAATCTGGTGCTGCAGATCATCCACGCGTTCCAGTCGTTCACCCAGGCGTTCATCGTCTCCGGCGGCGACGGCGGCCCGGCCGACTCCACGCTGTTCTACTCGCTCTACCTCTATCAGCGCGGCTTCGGGAATTTCGACATGGGCTACGCCTCCGCTCTCGCCTGGCTCCTGCTGCTCATGGTGGGGGCATTCACCGCGATCAACTTCTGGGCCGCCAAGTACTGGGTTTTCTACGATGACTGACACCCTGACCAAGACCGCGGAATCCCCGTCCGGCGCCCGGCGTGCCGGCAGCGGCCCCGGCCGCCGGAACGGCCGGCGCCTCCGCCCGGCCGTGCGGTCGGCCCTCAAGCATGCGGTACTCGTCCTGTGCGCGCTGGTGATGCTCTATCCGGTGCTGTGGATGGTCGTCAGTTCGCTGCGTCCGAACAACGAGATCTTCCAGGACCCCGGCCTGTTCCTGACCAACCTGGAGTCGGGCAACTACGGGGAAGGCTGGAACGCCTTCTCCAGGCCGTTCAGCCACTTCATGGTCAACTCCGCGATCGTCGTGCTGGGCGCGATCATCGGAAACCTGATCGCGTGCTCGATGGCCGCCTACGCGTTCGCGCGCCTTGAGTTCAGGGGGCGCAAGTGGTGGTTCGCGATCATGCTCCTCACGATCATGCTGCCGGTCCACGTCATCATCGTCCCGCAGTACGTGCTGTTCTCCGAGTTCGGCTGGATCAACACGTTCCTGCCGCTCATCGTCCCGAAGTTCCTGGCCACAGACGCGTTCTTCGTGTTCCTGATGGTTCAGTTCATCCGTGGCATCCCCACGGAACTCGACGAGGCCGCGCGCATCGACGGAGCCGGTCACCCGCGCATCTTCCTGCAGGTGATCCTTCCGCTGATGGTTCCGGCGCTGGCGACCACGGCGATCTTCACCTTCATCTGGGTCTGGAACGACTTCTTCTCCCAGCTGATCTATCTGACAGATCCGGAGATGTACACCGTGCCGGTCGCCCTGCGCACCTTCGTCGACGGGCAGTCCGGCACGAACTGGGGCGCCGCGCTCGCGATGAGCGTGGTCTCACTCCTCCCGGTCTTCCTGGTCTTCCTCTTCGGCCAGCGGTTCCTCCTGCGCGGCATCGCCACGACGGGAGGCAAGTGACGAGCCGCGCCGTCCACATCGCCAGCTCACACAGGCAGGGAGTAACACCATGAGTGGTAGCGCCAAAGCACGCCTTCTCGGCGCCGTCGCGCTGTCGAGCACTCTCGTGCTGGCCGCCTGCGGCACTTCCGGTGGTCCCGTCGAACGCAGCGACGACCAGGTCACCCTCCGGGTGACCTGGTGGGGGGAGGAGACCCGTGCCGACCTGACCGCAAAGGCCATCGACGCGTTCGAGAAGGAATACCCCGACATCACCGTCAAGGGCGAATTCAAGGACTGGGACGGCTATTGGGACGCCCTGGCGACCACCACCGCCGCGAACGACTCACCCGATGTGATCCAGATGGACGAGCTGTACCTCGCCTCCTACGCCGAACGCGGCTCCCTGCTCGACCTGGGCAAAGCCGACGAGTTCCTCAACACCTCGAAGTTCGACAAGGAGTCGCTGAAGACCGGTCAAGTCGACGGCACCCAATACGCCATGCCCATCGGCATCACCGTCCTCTCCAGCATCGTCAACGCCGATCTGTTCGAGGAATACGGCATCGAGCTGCCCGACGACGCCACCTGGACGTGGGACGACTACGCCACGCTCGCCGAGGAAATCGCCGCGAAGAGCGGCGGCGAGGTCAACGGCTCCTCCGTCACCGGCGGCATGGACACCGGCAGCGTCCGCTACTGGGCGCGGCTGCGCGACAACGAGTTCTTCGACGAGAACGGCGACGTCACCCTCGATCCCGAGGCGCTCGCCTCGATGTGGCAATACAACCTCGACCTGATGGAGTCCGGCGGCGTCGAGAGCGCCGCCCAGGCGGTCGAGAGCTACAACGCCGGCCTCGAGGCCGGGAGCCTGGCCACCGGCAAGGTCGCCATGGGCTATTCGTGGAACACCCAGATCACCGCACTCCGCGAAGCCAGCGGCGCCGATCTGCGGCTGCTTCGGCTGCCCGGAAGCGGCGAGGTCGACGCGAACTTCTTCAAACCGTCCATGTACTGGGCCGTCTCGTCCCAGAGCGAGCATCCCGCCGAAGCCGCGCTCCTCGCCGACTTCCTGGTCAACCACAAGGCCGCCGGTGAAGCCCTGGGCACCGAACGCGGCATCCCCGCAAACAGCGAGGTCCGCAAGGCCATCTCCACGGACCTGACCGAGAGCGACCAACTCGCCGTCGACTACATGGACTCCGTCACCCCGGGAGCCGCGCCGGCCGTGACCCCCAAGGGCGGCAGCGGCGTCGAGCCGATGCTCCAGCGCTACACCCAGGAGGTCTACGCCAAGCAGACCTCGCCGAAGGAGGCGGCCGAGGCGTTCATCGACGAGTTGCAGGGCGAGATCGACTCTGCCGAGTGACCAGAGTCTCCGGCGGGCGCCGCACCGCGCCCACCGGAATCTCTGCCGGACACGAGGAGCAAGGAACGTCATGCCGCATCCGGCACACGCCTTCCGCATCGCCATCATCGGCGCCGGCGGCATCGCCCACGCGCACGCCCGAGCCCTCGCCGAACTAGGGGGGCGGGCGCGGCTGGTCGCCGTCGCCGAGACCGACCCGGCGCGGGCCGCCGCATTCTCCCGCCGCTTCTCGGCACCGGGCGTGTACGCCGACGCCGAGTCCCTGCTCGCCAACGAAAGGCTGGACCTGGTACACATCTGCACCCCGCCGCACACCCACGCGCCGCTGGCCCTCGCGGCCATGCGTGCGGGCGTCCCGGCGCTGGTGGAAAAGCCCACGGCGCTCAGCCTGGCCGAGGTGAACGAACTCTCCGCCGTACAGGCCGAGACCGGCACCGCGGCGCTCACGGTGTTCCAGCACCGCTACGGGGCCGCGGCCGTCCGGCTGCGACGTCTCGTACGGGAGGGCGTCCTCGGCCGCCCGCTCACCGCCACCTGCGAAACCCTCTGGTACCGCGCGGACGACTACTTCGACGTGCCCTGGCGGGGCCGCTGGGAGTTCGAGGGTGGCGGCCCGACCATGGGCCACGGCATCCACCAGTTCGACCTGCTCCTGTCGGTCCTCGGCCCCTGGTCCCAGGTCAGCGCCATCGCCGGACGGCTCGCGCGGCCCACCGACACCGAGGACGTCTCGATGGCCGTCGCCAGGTTCGAGAACGGGGCGATGGCCACCGTCGTCAACTCCGTGGTGTCTCCGCGAGAGACCTCGCGGCTCCGCTTCGACTTCGAGCACGCGACCGTCGAACTCGAGCACCTCTACGGCTACCGCGAGAAGCACTGGCGATTCACCCCCGCGCCCGGGCACGAGCACCTCGCCGGCCTGTGGAAGGCCGACGACGGTGCAGACGTCGAGAGCGGGCACGTGCTGCAGATCCGGGCCGTACTCGATGCGTTCGACAACGGCGGGGAGCCCGGGGTGTCGCTCGCCGACGCCCGCCGCACGATGGAGTTCGCCGCGGCCACCTACGCGTCCGCGTTCCGGGGCCGCCCCATCGCCGCCGGCGAGCTGACCGGCGACGACCCGTTCACCACCAGCATGCACGGCGGGGCCGCCCCCTGGGCGCCCGGGAAGCGGGCGACCGCATGACCGACCTCGCGATCCGCCACGACATCGGCTCCTCCCTCGCGGTCCGCGACGGGCGGACCGAGCTGTTCCGGTACGTCTACCACCCCGACACGCCCGAGCTCGAATCACCCAAGCCGTACCTGCATCCGCTCCGCACCCGCGCCGGACGCACCGTCAGCCTGTTCAGACCCTGGGACCACGTGTGGCACAAGGGCATCGCCTGGTCGCTGCCGGTCGTCGGCGAGGAGAACTTCTGGGGCGGCCCCACCTACGTCCACGGCAAGTTCTACGTGCAACTGGACAACAACGGCACCCAGCGGCACCGCCGTCTCACCGGTATCGACGGCTCCCGGGGGGAGGCCGCGTTCGGACACGAGCTGGACTGGATCACCCAGGCCGGAGCACGTATCTTCACCGAGCGCCGCACCCTTACGGCCCGGACCCTCTCGCCGGACGCCTGGGCGCTGACCTTCGAGACATGCCTCACCAACGTGTCCGGACACGCCATCGTCATCGGCTCCCCGACCACACGGGGCAGGGAGAACGCGGGATACGGCGGCCTGTTCTGGCGCGGGCCCCGCTCCTTCACCGGAGGAAGGCTCGTCACCCCCGACGGCGCGGGCAGCGGCGCCGAGGTGCGCGGACAGCACCACGCGTGGATGGCCTTCGCGGGACGTCACGACGGGGACGACACCGCCTCCCTCATCCTCATGGCCGACCACGCCGACAACCCGCACCACCCGCCGCAGTGGTTCGCCCGCAGCGAGGAGTTCGCCTGCCTGAATCCCGCCCCCTTCTTCAGCGAGGAGTTCCCCGTGCCCGCCGGCGAGACCGCTCGGTTCCGCTACGGCGTCGGCGTGGCCGACGCCGGCGCCGAGGCCGCCCCCGAACTCGCGTCCGCGGTGCACGAGGTACTCGCGAAGGCAGACGACAGGCGCGCCCCGGCGGGGGGAGAAGGGCAGACCTGACACCCGCCCTCGTGGTGGCGGCATCCTGACCGGTCATCACGCTCGGTTACTATGCACACGTCACGGCGGAGGTGGAAGGGAGGCGGAAGGGAGTCGGGAGGGTCAGGATGCCGGCCGAGGCTCCCCGGTTTCTCCCCAGGGGCGATCGTGGCCGGCCCGCTCGTCCTGCCTTCGCTGCCCCCCTTACGTCGATTGCGAGGATGAAGCCTTGGATGGCCTGGGATGATGCTGCGAGAAGTGACCGCGACCCGCTACGTCACACCGCTGCGCGAGGGCGGATCGCTCCCCGGCGTCGTCGAGGCGGACGACCTCGGCACCTACGTCATGAAGTTCACCGGCGCCGGCCAGGGCCGTAAGGCGCTGGTCGCCGAGGTGGTCAGCGGAGGGCTGGCGCGGCGGCTCGGGTTGCGGGTGCCGGAGTTGGTCGGGCTGCAGCTCGATCCGGTGATCGGGCGCTCCGAACCGGACGAGGAGGTGCAGGAGCTGCTGAAGGGCAGCGGGGGGCTCAACCTCGGCATGGACTTCCTGCCCGGCTCGCTCGGCTTCGACCCGCTGGCCTTCCGGGTCGACGCGGCGGAAGCCGGCCGGGTGGTGTGGTTCGACGCGCTCGTCGGCAACGTCGACCGGTCGTGGCGTAACCCCAACATGCTCGTCTGGCACGGCGACCTGTGGCTCATCGACCACGGCGCCACCCTGATCTGGCACCACAACTGGCCCTCCGCCGCGGCCGCCGTCGACAAGCCGTACGACGCCTCCGACCACGCGCTCGCGCCCTTCGGGCCGGACACGGCCGCCGCGGCGGCGGAGCTGGCGCCGCGGGTGACGGCGGAGCTGCTGGCCGAGACGGTGGCCGACGTGCCTGACGAGTGGCTGGCGGGGGAGCCGGGTTTCGGCTCGTCCGTCGAGGTGCGGGCCGCGTACGCCGAGACGCTGGCCGCCCGTGCCGGGCGGGTGCACGAGCTGATCGTGGTGGGCGAGCGCAGCCAGGACGGTCCGTCGAAGGCGCCGGAGTGGCTGAGGGCGAAGCCGCCGCGGAGGGGGACGCGATGAGCGGGCGCGAGGTCTTCGAGTACGCGCTGCTGCGCGTCGTGCCGCGGATCGAGCGCGGCGAGCAGATCAACGCCGCGGTGCTGATCTACTGCCGGGCGCGCTCGTACCTCGGTGTGCGTACGCATCTGGACGAGAGCCGCCTGCTGGCCCTCGACTCCGACGCCGACGTCGCGGGGGTACGTGCCGCGCTGCGCGGGGTGGAGGAGGTGTGCCGCGGCGGCGCGCAGGCCGGGCAGGCGGCCGGGGACGACGCCGGGCGGCGCTTCCGCTGGCTGGTCGCGCCGCGCAGCACGGTGGTGCAGCCGGGGCCGGTGCACTCGGGGCTGACCGCGGATCCGGAGGCGGAGGCCGAACGGCTGCTGGGGCTGCTGGTCCGCGTGCCCGCGTGAGCGTCCGTACGTGACCCGCGGCACATGACACCGCCCGCGGCCGGTGTGCACGCGCGCCCCGCCGCGGGCACCGTTGACACGGCGGAGCCGGACTTCTAGCGTCACGTGCCGTACGTACTAAGCGGTTGCTCACCGTCGCCCGGGCGGCACCCCCGGCATCAGCCAGCGCGAGGAGAACACCAGGATGTCCACCACCGGAAGGGTCGCGATCGTCACCGGCGCCGCGCGCGGCATCGGCGCCGCCACCGCCGTCCGACTGGCCCGCGAGGGGCGCACCGTCGCCGTGCTCGACCTCGACGAGGGCGCCTGCGCGGACACCGTCGAGAAGATCACCGCCGCCGGCGGCTCCGCCCTTGCGGTCGGCTGCGACGTCTCCGACGCCGCCGCCGTCGAGGCCGCCGTCGACCGCGTCGCCGCCGAACTCGGCCCGCCCGTCGTCCTGGTCAACAACGCCGGCGTGCTCCGCGACAACCTGCTCTTCAAGATGAGCGAGGACGACTGGGACACGGTCATGAACGTGCACCTGCGCGGCGCGTTCCTGATGTCCCGGGCGTGCCAGAAGCACATGGTCGACGCCGGCTTCGGCCGTATCGTCAACCTCTCCAGCAGCTCCGCGCTCGGCAACCGCGGCCAGGTCAACTACTCCGCCGCCAAGGCCGGGCTGCAGGGCTTCACCAAGACCCTCGCCAAGGAGCTGGGCAAGTTCGGCGTCACCGCCAACGCCGTCGCGCCCGGTTTCATCGCCACCGAGATGACCGCCCAGACCGCCGCGCGCGTGGGCATGGACTTCGCCGACTTCCAGGCCGCGGCGGCCTCCCAGATCCCCGTCCAGCGCGTCGGGCACCCGGACGACATCGCCGGCGCCATCGCCTACTTCACGGGCGACGACGCCGGCTTCGTCTCCGGCCAGGTGCTGTACGTGGCCGGCGGGCCGCTCGACTGAGGCCGGAGGACGAGGACATGACGCAGACGCAAGCGCAGAGCGGCGGCGCCCCCGACGCGCCGCAGGGCGCGGACAGCGGGCGGGTGGCCCTGGTCACCGGGGCCAGCCGCGGCATCGGCTACGGCATCGCCGAGGCCCTGGTCGCCCGCGGCCACCGGGTGTGCATCACCGGCCGCGGCGAGGAGGCGCTGAAGGCCGCCGCGGAGCGGCTCGGCGCCGGCCGCGCCATCGGCGTACCCGGCAAGGCTCACCACGAGGCGCACCAGGCCGAGGCGGTCGCCCGCACCATGGAGGCGTTCGGCCGGGTGGACTACCTGGTCAACAACGCCGGCACCAACCCCGTGTTCGGCCCCATCGCGGACGTCGACCTGAACGCCGTGGCCAAGGTCTACGAGACGAACGTCCTGTCCGCGCTGGGCTTCGCCCAGCAGACGTACCGGGCGTGGCAGCGCGAGCACGGCGGCGCGATCGTCAACATCGCCTCGGTCGCCGGGCTCTCGGCTTCGCCGTTCGTCGGCCCGTACGGCATGAGCAAGGCCGCGATGATCAACATGACCATGCAGCTCGCGCACGAGTTCGCGCCGCTGGTCCGGGTCAACGCCCTCGCCCCGGGCGTGGTGAAGACGAAGTTCGCGGTCGCGCTGTACGAGGGCCGCGAGGAGGAGGCCGCCGCCGGCTACCCGATGGGGCGGCTCGGGGTGCCCGAGGACATCGGCGGCGCCGCCGCGTTCCTGCTCTCCGACGAGGCCGGCTGGATCACCGGGCAGACGCTCGCCATCGAGGGCGGGATCTTCCTCAACGCCGGCATCAGCTGAATCACCCATCACATACGCCACACGCGTACCCCCGGGTCACAGTGCAGCCCGGGGGATCCGTGATCCACCGACCGTGGGGTAAGGTCTGCGGACCCCATCGAACAGGTGCAAGGAGGGGGCAGGCACGTGTTCTTCCGGTCGGGCCCGCGGCGGGTCGCCGCGGCGCTGATACCCGTCTCGATACTGGCAGGGTGCGGCACTCTGCCGGCGTCGGACGACGACGAGCGGCACATAGACGTGGGTACGACGAGCGCGCCCAGCACGCTCGACCCGGCAGCCGCCTGGGACGGCAGCTGGGAGCTGTACCGGAACGTATACCAGACCCTCATGCACTACGCCGGCACCAGCGCGGTGCCGCAGCCGGACGCGGCCAAGACCTGCGGCTTCACCGGCGCGGACAGCCGTACGTACCGCTGCCGGCTGCGCGAGGACCTCACCTTCTCCAACGGCAACCCGCTCGACGCCGCGGCCGTGAAGCACTCCTTCGACCGGGTGCTGGCCATCAACGCCGAGACCGGCCCGGCCGGGCTGCTGGAGAGCCTGGAGAAGGTCGAGACCGAGGGCGACCGGACCGTCACCTTCCACCTCAAGCGCCCCGACGCCACCTTCCCGTTCATCCTCGCCACACCCGCCACCTCCATCGTCGACCCCGAGACGTACCCGGCGGACGAACTGGCCGAGGCCGGCACCCTCGTCGGCTCCGGGCCGTACACCCTCGCGTCGTACGAGAAGGGGTCGGTGGCCGAGCTGGAGCCCAACTCCGAGTACTCGGGCGACGCGGAGCTGCGCAACGACTCGGTGAGCATCCACTATTTCGACGACTCCGACGCGATGGCCGACGCGCTCAAGAAGGGCGACATCGACCTCACGTACCGCGGGCTGCCGCCGGACCGGGTGCCCGAGCTGGAGAAGACGGCCGCCGAGAAGGGCTCGATCGCGCTCAGCCAGGTCGTCCTGCCGGAGATCCATTACCTGGTCTTCAACCCCGAGCACGAGCACACCGACAGCCTCTCCGTGCGACAGGCGCTCGCCCAGGTGGTCGACCGCGACGCGCTCGTACGCAAGGTCTACGGCCGGACCGCCGAGCCGCTGTACTCGATGATCCCGCGTGGCATCACCGGCCACACCACCGCCTTCTTCGACCGCTACGGCGAGCCGGACCCCGAGGCGGCGGCGGCCACCCTGCAGGCGGCGGGGATCAACGAGCCGGTCCCCCTGACACTGTGGTACGCCACCGACCGGTACGGCTCGGTGGCGGCCCGGGAGTTCACGGAGCTGGAGCGGCAGCTGGAGGCGAGCGGGCTCTTCGAGATCACCGTGAAGGGCCGGAAGTGGGAGCAGTTCGCCGCCGCGTACAACAAGGGCGAGTACCCCGTCTTCGGCCGCGGCTGGTCCCCCGACTTCCCGGATCCCGACAACTACATCGCGCCGTTCACCGGCGAGCGCAACGCGCTCGGCACGCCGTACGAGAACGCGGAGATCACCGACGACCTGCTGCCCACCTCGCGCCGCAAGGCGGACCGGGCCGGGGTGAACGAGCCGTTCGCCCGGGCGCAGGAGATCCTCGCCGAGGACGCCCGGCTGCTGCCGCTGTGGCAGGCCCGGCAGTACATCGCCGCGCACGACGACATCGCCGGGGTGGAGTGGAGTCTGGACGCCTCGACGATCATGCGGATGTGGGAGCTGTACAAGAAGACCAGCTGGTAGGGGAGTTGTCAGTGCGCGACGGTACTGTCAGCCGCGCAACGCCTCACCGACCGATCTTTCTGTACCGATGTACCGACCGGAGGTCCCGCACCCGTGTCCCCGATGCTGCCCCCGTCCTGGCAGGACGCCCTGGGCAAGGAGCTCGACAAGCCCTACTTCACACGCCTTGAGTCGTTCGTCGAGGAGGAGCGCGCCCGCGGCCCGGTGTACCCGCCGCGGGAGGAGGTCTTCGCCGCGCTCGACGCGACGGCGTACGACCGCGTGAGGGTGCTCGTCCTCGGCCAGGACCCGTACCACGGACCCGGGCAGGGGCACGGGCTGTGCTTCTCGGTGCGACCGGGGGTGCGCACGCCGCCGTCCCTGCGCAACATCTTCAAGGAGCTGCGCGACGACCTCGGCCACCCGGTGCCGGACAACGGGTATCTGATGCCGTGGGCCGAGCAGGGCGTGCTGCTGCTGAACGCGGTGCTGACGGTGCGTGAGAGCGAGGCGAACTCGCACAAGGGCCAGGGCTGGGAGGACTTCACCGACGCGGTCATCCGCGCCGTCGTGGAGCGGCCGGACCCGGCGGTGTTCGTGCTGTGGGGGGCGTACGCGCGCAAGAAGCTGCCGCTGATCGACACCGCCCGGCACGTCGTGGTCCAGGGGGCGCATCCGTCGCCGCTGTCGGCGAAGAAGTTCTTCGGCTCCCGGCCGTTCTCGCAGATCGACGACGCGGTGGCCGCGCAGGGCCACGAGCCGATCGACTGGCGGATCCCGGACCTGGGGGCGGACCGGGCCTGATGCCCGGCCAGGCCCCAGGTCCGGGGGCCGCGGCCCGTACGGAGCGGCCTTCGCGGGTACGGACCGGACGCGGCGCCGCCTAGCGCTCTAGCGCTCGACGTACTCCGCGCACGCCGCCGCCTCCCGGCTGCCGGGAGCCAAGCGGCCGTACTCCCCGGCGAGCGCGCACACGTCGACCGCTCCGCCGGGGGCGACGGCCGGCGGAGGCGTCGCCGCGGGCTGTGCCGTACGGACCGGGCGGGCCGGCGCCGCACGGGGGGCCGGCGGCTGCGCCGGGGGCGCGGGCGGCGGCCCGTCCGGAGCGGGTGCGCCGGACCGCGCCGTGCCCGTGTCTCCGGACGGCGGCGGCGTGATGCGCTGCGGGCGGGGCGCGGGGCCGATCGTCGCCAGCAGCTCGCGTCCGGGCAGCGGCGTCGCGGCGGGCCCGGGAGCGGCCGGTACGGGCCACGCGGTGCCGGGTGCGGGGGCGGTGCCGGGCTCGGGGGAGACGGCGACGCAGCCGGCGACGGCGGTGAGGGTCGTGAGGCCGGTCAGCAGGGCACCGGCCGCGGGAGTGGAGCGCACCCGGTAACACTGCTGTGCCCGGCGCCGGTCCGGTACTCCCCGCAGGGGTGACGCCCGCGCCGTGAAGTTGCCGCCCGTGCCGGCCGGCCGCCGCTCAGCGGCCGAGCATGCCGCGCAGCAGGTCCTCGTACCCGGCCCGCAGCCGGGCCCTCGCGGGCGTGCGTGTGCCGCTCAGCTGGCCCGCCGTGTGCAGGAACATCATGCCGTCCGTCCAGGCCATCAGCTCCTGCGCGTGCCGTTCCGGGGCGGTCGACCCCCACGCCGCGAGCAGCACGTGCGCGGCCTCGCCGAAGGTGGCGCCCGCGCGGTCGTAGACCGCCCGCAGCTCGGGGCGGCGGGTGGCCTCCAGCGCCAGCTCGTAGCGGGCCAGGAGCAGCGTGCGGTGCCGGGTGAGGAGGCGGTGCAGCAGGCCGGCCAGCGCGTCGGCGAGCTGCCCGGAGTCGTCGCCGGGCGGGGGCAGGTCGCCGACCTGCAGCACGGCGCCCTCGCGTGCCGCGAGGCGCTGGACGGTGAGGTCGAGGAGGGCGGCGCGGGTGCGGGCGCAGTTGGACGTGGAGCCCTGCGGCAGCCCCGCGGCCTCGTCCACGGCCCGGTGGGTCAGGCCCCGCATGCCGCGCTCGGCGAGCAGCGCGATAGCGGCGTCGGCGATGACCTCCTGCCGGGACGCGGAGGACGCAAAGGACGCGGCGGGCGCGGAAGACGCGGCGGGCGCGGTGGCCGCGGCGACGGCGGGCGGACCGGCGGCGGAGACCGGGGTGTTCGGGTCGGGCACGGTCCCAACCTATCGCCGTGGCAGCCTCTACTACACCCGTAGTGCCACCATGCTACATTCGACCTGCCACTACAGATGTAGTTCCAGGAGGTTCCCGTGAACCAGCCACGCGCCCTCGTCATCGGCTCCGGCCCCGGCGGACTGACGGCCGCCGCCGCGCTGCACCGCCGCGGCTGGTCCGTCACCGTGCTGGAGCGGGTCGACTCCATCGAGCCCGTCGGCGCCGCCATCTCCCTCGCCGCCAACGCCCAGCGGGCACTGGACGCCATCGGCGTCGGCGACGCCGTGCGCGAACTCGCCGCCTGGGAGGGGAGTGGCGGGCTGCGTACGCCCGACGGGCGCTGGCTCTCCCGTACCGACTCGGCCGCCGTGGCCGAGCGGTTCGGGGGCGGCATCGCCCTGGTGCACCGCGCCGACCTCGCCGCGCTGCTCGCCGCCCGGCTGCCGGCCGGCACCATCCGTACCGGCGCCCCCGCCGAGGTCGTGGACCCCGGCGGGCCCGACCGCCCCGCCCTCGTCACCGTGCCGGACGGCGCGCTGGAGGCCGAGCTGGTCGTCGCCGCCGACGGCATCGGCTCCGCCGTACGCCGTGCCCTGTTCCCCGACCACCCCGGTCCCGCCTACGCGGGGTTCACCACCTGGCGGCTCGTCCTGCCCGCGCCGGCAGCGTTCGAGCCGCACGAGACCTGGGGCCGCGGGCAGTTGTGGGGATCGCAGCCGCTCGCCGACGGTCGCGTGTACGCGTACGCCGCCGCCGTCGCGCCCGAGGGCCGGCGGGCCCCCGACGGTGAACTGGCCGAACTGCGCCGCCTCTTCGCCGGCTGGCACGACCCGATACCGGCCGTCCTCGCCGCCGCCGAGCCCGGCCAGGTGCTGCACCACGACGTGCGCTGGCTGGCCGAGCCGCTGCCCGCCTTCCACCGGGGCCGGGTCGCGCTCGTCGGGGACGCCGCCCACGCCATGACCCCGAACCTCGGCCAGGGCGGCAACCAGGCCATCGAGGACGGCGTCGTCCTCGCCCACCACGCCGCCGCCGACCCCGCGGCCGTACCCGACGCCCTGGCGCGCTACACCCGGGACCGCCTCCCGCGCACCCGCACCGTGGCGGTGCGCTCCGCCCGCGCGGGCCGGCTGATCAACCTGACCGGCCCGGTCGCCGTCCGCACCCGCAACGCCCTGATTCGCGCCGTCGGGCTGCTCGGCCCCCGTCTCGTGCTGCGCGGGCTCGACGGCATCGCCGACTGGCAGCCGCCCGGGGCGGGCGCCGATCCGGTCGGCCCGTATGCTTCCCCCGCACAGACGGTGCCCTGACGCGGGTCCTCCGGCCGCAAGCCCCGGCCAGCGGCCCGCCGCCCACCGCGCGGCCGGGCGCCCACGGGCCGAGGGCTGCGGACGGGAGCGGACATGACCACGGGCGCAACGCCGCTGAAGGCCGGCGTGATCGGACTCGGAGACATCGCGCAGAAGGCGTACCTGCCGGTGCTCACCTCGCTGCCCGGCGTCGAGCCGCACCTGCACACCCGCACCCCGGCCACCCTCGCCCGCGTCGCCGACGCCCACCGCGTCCCGCCCGCCCAGCGCCACGGCGACCTCGACTCGCTGTTGTCCGCCGGCCTCGACGCCGCATTCGTGCACGCCCCGACCGCCGCGCACGTCGATCTGGCCACCGCGCTGCTGGAGGCGGGCGTCCCCGTCTACGTCGACAAGCCGCTGGCGTACGACCTGGCCGGCGCCGAGCGCCTCGTACAGCTCGCGGACGAGCGCCGCGTCTCGCTGATGACCGGTTTCAACCGGCGCTACGCGCCCGGCTACGCGCAGTGCCTGGAGCACCCGCGCGAGCTGATCATCCTGCAGAAGCACCGCGTCGGGCTGCCCGAGGACCCCCGCATGCTGGTCTTCGACGACTTCATCCACGTCGTCGACACGCTGCGCTTCCTCGCCCCCGGCCCGGTCGAGGACGTGGACGTGCGCGCCCGGGTGCGCGACGGGCTCGTGCACCACGTCGTCCTG
Organism: Streptomyces sp. CNX435; assembly: GCF_059570575.1. Lineage (NCBI taxonomy): Bacteria > Bacillati > Actinomycetota > Actinomycetes > Kitasatosporales > Streptomycetaceae > Streptomyces > Streptomyces sp. CNX435. The sequence goes on from NZ_JCANTA010000002.1 coordinate 626,585, forward strand.
CGGCTGTCCGGCGACGGCTTCACCGCCGTCGGCGCGATGAACAGGCTCTCGGGCTCCGCCGAGGAGATCCTCGAAGTGTCCGGCCAGGACACCAAGCGCGAGGTCCGCAACCTCGCCGAGGTGGTGGACCACAAGGGCCAGCCCAGCGTGCGGCGGCGCGGCGACTGGGTGCCGGTGGCCCGGCAGCGCGGCGTCGAGCAGGCCGTGCTGGCGTTCCTGGGCGCGGTGCGCGCGGGCGAGCCGCTGAGCGGGCAGGACTCGCTCGCCACCCACGAGCTGTGCGAGCGGATCGTGCGTGCGGTGGGCCGGACGGGTTGATTCCGCCACCCGTACGTCGGACACAGTCCGTGCGCTAAGCGGAAAATCATAAGAAAAGCGGCAAGCTGGGCCCCGTTCGTCCGCCGACCGTACGAAGGGGGCCCCATGCCCCGGCGCCGCACCCGGCTCAGTCCGCTCGCCGTCACCGTGACCGCGCTCGCCGCCTCCGCCGCGCTCCTCGCCGCGGGCTGCGCACCCGCCGAGCCGTCCGCCGCCCCCGCCACGGCCGGGCCCCGACCCGGCGCCCGCCCCTTCACGCTGCTGGCGACCGGCGACGTCATCCCCTACCCGTCGATCATGCGGCAGGCGGCCGAGGACGCCGGGGGAGAGGGCTACGACTTCCGGCCCATGTTCGCCGCCGTCGCGCCCGCTGTCGCCGCCGCGGACCTGGCGCTCTGCCACCTGGAGACCCCGCTCGGGCCGCCGGAGGGCCCGTTCACCGGCTACCCGGTCTTCCAGTCCCCGCCCGGCCTGGCCGCATCCCTGCGCGACGTCGGCTACGACGGCTGCTCCACCGCCTCCAACCACGCGCTCGACGCCGGCACCGCCGGCGTACGCCGCACCCTGGACGCCCTCGACGGCGCCGGCCTGCGCTACGCCGGCACCGCCCGCACCCGCGCCGAGTCCGCCCGCCCCGCGGTGCTGCGCGCCGGCGGCGCCCGGGTCGCCCACCTCTCGTACACCTACGGCAGCAACGCCGACGTGCCCGCCGACGCACCCTGGTCCCTGGTCATGCTCGACCCCCGCCGGGTCGTCGCCGACGCGCGCGCCGCGCGCCGGGCCGGGGCCGACGTGGTCGTCGTCAGCGTGCACTGGGGCACGGAGTGGCAGCAGGAGCCGGACGCCGCCCAGCGGCGGCTCGCCGACCGGCTCACGCGCTCGCGCAGCGGCGGACGCAAGGACATCGACCTGATCGTCGGCACCCACAACCACGTGCCGCAGCCCTACGAGAAAATCAACGGCACCTGGGTCGTCTTCGGCCTCGGCGACCAGGTCGCCAGCTTCATCCCCTCGATGTACCGCGGCAACGAGGGCTCCGCGGCGCGCTTCACCTTCACGCCCGGACGCGACGGCTGGCGGGTGACCCGGGCGGAGTTCCTGGCCCAGCACGCGGAGACCGGACCGCCGTTCCGGGTGGTGCCGGCAACACCGGAGACGTACCCGGACGTCCACGCGCGGGTACGCGCCGCCGTCCTGAGCCGCGGCGCGGCGGCGGACGGGCTGCGGGAGGCGTCGTTCTGACGAGGCGCCACCGTCGTTAACCCCGGCGGGAAGAGGCGTTAACCGGGACGTCACTACCGTCGCCGGCCATGGATACCTACGCTGCGCTCGCCGCCCGCGGGGTGGTCGACCTGGCCGCCGTCTCCGCGCTCACCTTCGCCGTCTACGTCCCGCGCCATCGCAGACGCGACCTCGTGCCCGGCTATCTCGCCCTGAACGTCGCGCTGTTCGCCGTCGTAGCCGCGCTCGCGGAGGCGGGCGGGAACGGCGGACTGGCGCTCGGCTTCGGCCTCTTCGGCGTGCTGTCCATGATCCGGCTGCGGTCGGACACCCTCCAGCACGAGGAGGTGGCGTACTACTTCTGCACCCTCGTCCTCGGGCTCGTCTGCGGCCTGCCGGGGCTGCCGCTGGGCGTGGCCGCGGCGCTGGCGGGGCTCATCCTCGCCGCCGTCTGGGGCGCCGACCACCCGCGGCTGCTGGCCCGTACCCAGCGGACCGTGGTGACGCTGGACGCGGTGGCGGCCGATCCCGACCAACTCGCCGCACTGCTCGCCCGGCGGGTGGGCGAGCCGCTGAAGTGGACGGTGCTGGAGGTGGACTGCGTACGCGAGGTGACGGTCGTCGACGTGCGCTACCGCGAACCGGCGCCTCGGCTGCGGCACCTGCGCGGTGGGGCGGCGGGGGAGGCGGCGTGACGCCCGGGGGGACGCCCCGCGCCGGTGAACCGGCGCTGACCGCACTGGAGTCGGCCGCGGCGCGGCGGCCTCCGGTGGCGCTGGCCGAGGTGCTGCGGCAGGCGGAGCTGCTGACCCGCGTCGACCGTTCGTATCTCGTGCCCGCCGGAGCCTTCCCCGGCCTCGCCGCCGCGCTCGGCGGGTTCCGTACGCTCACCATCGAGGGCCTGCGGGTCTTCCGCTACCGCTCCGTCTATTACGACACACCCTGCCTGCGGTCGTTCCGTGACCACCGGCAGGGCCGGCGGCGCCGGTTCAAGGTGCGGGAGCGGCTGTACGCGGACACCGGCGAGCGGCAGCTCGAAGTCAAACTCAAGGGCCGGCGCGGCGAGACCGTCAAGCACCGCAGGCGGCTGGCACCGGACGAGTACGCTCTCGGGCCCGCCGGGCGGGAGTTCGTGGCGGCGGTGCTCGGCGGCACGTACGGCACGGCGCCGCCCGCCGTGCTCCTGCCGACCCTGGTGACGTTCTACGTCCGCGCCACGTTCGTCGCCGAGGGCTGCCGGGTGACCTGCGACGCGGCCCTGGCCTGCCGGGACCTCCACACGGGCGCGGAGGTGCGCGCGGATGGCGGGGTCGTGCTCGTCGAGACCAAGTCGGCGGGGCGGCCCACCGCGGCCGACCGGCTGCTGTACGAGCGCGGGATCCGCCCGGCGGAGTGCACGAAGTACTGCGTGGCGCTGGCGGGCCTGCACCCGGGGCTCGGCCCGGGCCGCTGGAGCCGGTCGGCGCGCATCCTCTTCCCGCCCCCGGCGGACCAGCCGGCGGACGTCCGGCCGGCGCGGCGACCGGCGCCGGCACCCCTGCCCGCCGTGCCCTGGGCCGGCAGCGCCGGATGACCCGGCGTCGGCGCGGTCATCCGGCGCTGCCGGTGGTACCACCGGCCCCGTCGGCTCCGGCGCTACGCCCCCTGCTCCCCTGTTCCCCGGCACCCCCGGGCGCCGGCCTGAACACCGCCGTCACCCGCGCTCCGCCCGCCGGCGAGCGCCCCAGCTCCACCGACCCGCCCGACTCCTCCGCCGCCTGCCGGACGATGTCCAGCCCCAGGCCCGTCGACCCCGCGCCGCTGCGGCCCCGCAGCGCCGGCCGGCCCGGGGGGAACCCCGGGCCCGCGTCGTCGACGACCAGCCGGCCGTCCGCCGACACCGCGATGCGCCACGGCGTGCCCGGCGGGGTGTGGTCGAGGACGTTGCCGATCAGCGCGTCGACAGCCGCCCGCAGGTCCTCGCCGCCGACCCGTACCCGTACCGGACCGGCCGGCGTGGCCACCGCCACCCGCCGGTCCTGGTCCTGCGCCAGCGGCAGCCAGAACGCGGCGCGTTCGCACGTGGCCTCCGCCAGGTCGCCGACGGCCGCGGCCGGGTCGCGCAGTGGCCGGCGTGCGGCGCGTATCACCTCGTCGACGCCGTGCTCCAGCGCCGCCGCGTCGGAGCCAATACGCTCCGCCTCCTCCGGGTCGCGCAGGCCCTCGGCGTCGAGGCGCAGCACGGCCAGCGGGGTGCGCAGCCGGTGCGCGAGGTCGGCGGCGTTCTCCCGCTCGGCGGTGCGGAAAGCGTGGATGCGGTCCGCGAGCCCGTTCAGCGAGGCCGCGACCAGCCGCAGCTCCTGCGGCCCTTCGGGGGCCGCGCGGGCCGAGAGGTCGCCCGCGGCCAGCCGGTCGGCCACGGCCGCGAGCCGGCGTGCGGCACCGACCAGGCGGGCGCCGAGACGGTCGGCGACGAGCAGGCCGAGGAGGGTGAGCCCGGCGCCGAGGCCGGCCAGCGGCAGCCAGGACGCGAGCGTGCCCGCGTACAACATCTGCTCGGGCACCACGACCTGCACCACCGCTGTGCCGCCCGCGATGCCCTGCACCGGTACGAGCACCGTCCGGCCGCCCCCTTCGGGCGCGTACGTGAACGCCCGCCCCGTGCGTGCGAGCCGCACCGCGTCGGTGACGCGCGCCGCAGGGCCGAGCACCCGGCCGTCGGGCAGCAGCACCGACGTACGCGGCAGATCCGCGCCGTTGACGCCCGCGAGTACCGCGCGGACCGTGGTGTCGCCGCGCCCGCCGCCGCCCAGCTCGCCGCCGACGACCGCGGCCACCGACTGGGCGCGCTGGGTGGCGTCCGCGGTGGCCCGGTCGGCGGCGTGGCCGCGGGCCAGCAGGGCGAGCGGCACGAGGAGGGCGGCCAGGACGAGGGCGGTGGTGGCCCCGGTGACCAGCAGCAGCCGGCGGCGCACGACGCGCTACCCTGCCTCGTCCGGCGCCGTGAGCTTCACCCCCACCGTTCGCACCGTGTGCAGGTAGCGCGGGCGCTGGGCGGTCTCGCCCAGCTTGCGCCGCAGCCACGACAGGTGCACGTCCACGGTCTTGTCCGCGCCGCCGAGCGGCAGCCGCCATACGTCGGCGAGCAGCTCCCGCCGGCTGACGACCCGCCCGGCCCGCGCCGCAAGATGCGCGAGCAGGTCGAACTCGCGTGGCGTGAGCTCCAGTTGCCGGCCGTCGAGGCGCGCCTCGCGGGCCGCGACGTCGATCAGGAGACCGCCGACCCGGAGCGGCTCGTGCCGTGCAGGTGCCGCCAGCCGGCGCAGCACCGCGCGGACCCGGGCGTCGAGCTGCGCCGCGCCGAAGGGCTTGACGATGTAGTCGTCGGCGCCGTCGCCCAGCGCGGCCACCATGTCCGGCTCCTCGTCCCGCGCGGTCGCGACGATCACCGGCACCCGGCTGACCGCGCGCAGCATGCGCAGCACCTTCGCCCCGTCCATGTCCGGCAGCCCCAGGTCGAGCACCATCAGTTCCGGCGGGTGGGTCACGGCGGCGTCGAGCGCCGCAACGCCCGTCGCGGCGGTGGCCACCGCGTGTCCGCGATCCCGCAGTGCACGTACCAGCGCGGTGCGCAGCTTCGGATCGTCCTCGACTACGAGCAGATGGGGCATACCGCCAACGTAGCCACCGCCGCGCCCGGGTGGCAGGGCGGGCGGCAGGGCTTTGCCCGTACTTAACCGGCCTTTAGGGAACGGCGGGGCATCCTGGGGGTATGTGGAGGTCATCCCGGTTGCGCCCGGCCGCGGCCGTCCTCGTCTGGCTGTGCGCGCTCGGCGGCGCGGGCGCGCTGGGCGCCTGGTCCCTGGCCAACGCCGACCCCGGCGCCTCGTACGGCGCGGCGGATCCGCTCGACGGCGGGGACGTACGCCGCGGCCTCGCCGAGGCCGGCGGCGGCGGGGACGCGGGCGCGGACTCGCGTACGGATCCGCCGGCCCCCTCGGCGCCCGGCTCCTCGGCCAGCCCGTCCCCGGGCCGCGACCCGGCCGCCGACCGGCGGCCGGACGCATCCGATCCGTCCGCCCCGGCCCGTACGGTCACCTTCCCGGGCGGCTCCGCCTCCGCCCGGTGCCTGCCCGGCGGCGACATCAGGCTGACCCACTGGAGCCCCGCGGCCGGCTACTCGGTCGAGGAGGTCGCGCGCGGTCCGGCGGCCACGGCGGTCGTCGAACTGGAGGGGCCGGGCGACGAAGGCGAGGACGTCGTCGTGGTGTTGCGGTGTACGGACGGCAGGCCCGTGGCCGCGTCAGCGGCGGAGGACGACGCCGACGACGCGGACGGCGACTGAGCGGGCACGCCGCTCAGTGCGCGGACTCGCCTGCTTCCGGGTCCAGCGCGCCGGCCGCGACGAGGATGAAGATCAGGATCCCCAGCAGCACGCGGTAGATCACGAAGGGCGCGAAGCTACGGGTCGTGATGAATTTCATGAACCATGCGATGACGGCATATCCGACCGCGAAGGCGATGAGCGTGGCGACCACGGTCCCGCCCCAGTTCATGTGTGTCGCCCCGGGGACCTCCTTCAGCTCGAAGAGCCCGGAGGCGAGCACCGCGGGGATGGCCAGCAGGAACGAGTACCGGGCGGCGGCCTCGCGGCTGTAGTTCAGGAAGAGGCCGCCGGTGATCGTCGCGCCCGAGCGGGAGACTCCCGGCACCAGCGCGAGCGACTGGGCGAGGCCGAACAGCAGGCCGTCGCGGGTGGTGAGGTCGGTGAGCTCCTTGCGCTGTACGACGGCGCGGTGCCGGCCGCCGCCGCTGGAGGCGCGCCAGTCGGCGAAGCCGAGGATCAGGCCCATCACGATCAGCGTGGTGGCGATCAGCCGCAGGTCGCGGAACGGGCCCTCGATCGACTCCTGGAACGTCAGCCCCAGCACCCCGATGGGTATCGAGCCGATGATGACCAGCCAGCCCATCTTCGCGTCGTGGTCGGAGCGCATCGACTTGTCCGTCAGCGAGCGGAACCAGGCGGAGACGATCCGTGCGATGTCCTTGCGGAAGTAGATCAGCACGGCGGTCTCCGTGCCGATCTGCGTGATGGCCGTGAAGGCCGCGCCCGGGTCCTCCCAGCCGGCGAAGGCCGCCGTGAGCCGGAGGTGGGCGCTGGAGGAGATCGGCAGGAATTCCGTCAGCCCTTGGACGAGTCCGAGGATGACTGCTTCGAACCAGCTCATACGGGCTGCACATGTCCTTGAGTTCGCTGACGGGTTGCAGGAGATGTTAAGGCCCCTACGTGAGGCGCGTGGCCCCAGGGTCGGCTGCGGTTACGCCCGCGTGCCCGGTGGCGGAACTCTCGGCGGGTGCCCCGGAAGTGATCACTCCGCTCGCGGTGCCGGAGCGGGCGGAGCGCCGCCGGCGCATGGCGACCGCGGCGCCGGCCGCCATGCTGGCGACGATGAAGCCGAGGGCGGCGAGGAAGACGGGGGAGAGCGGGTCGGAGGCCCGGCTGCCGGCGATCACGTACGCGGCGGTGTTCGGCACGCAGCCGACCGCCGTGGCCAGCAGGAACGGCGCCCAGCTCATCCGGGAGACCGCGGCCGCGTAGTTGACCCCCGCGAACGGCACGCCGGGGAAGGTGCGCAGCACCAGCATCGAGCGGAAGCTGTGCCGGCTCAGCTGCCGGTCGGCCGCCGTCAACAACCGCCCGCGCAACAGCGGGCGCAGCGCGTCCTGGCCGAGCAGCCGGCCCATCCCGAAGGCGACGCCCGCGCCGAGCACCGTGCCGGACACCGACCCGGCCAGGCCCGCCTGGGCGCCGAAGAGCGTGCCCGAGGCCAGGTTGAGCAGCGGACGCGGTACGAGGGCCGCGGTGCACAGCCCGTACGCGACGGCGAAGACGATCACCGCCGACATGCCGGTGAACTGCGGCGGCAGCCCGTCGACCAGCAGGCGGTGCGGCCGCCACACGACGACCGCGACCACCGCGCCGGCGAGGAGCGCGACGAGCAGGCTCAGCCGGGAGCGCGGGGACAGCAGAGCCCGGCCGCAGCGGACGGCGCGGCCGACGGCGGTCGCCTCGGCGGGTACGGGCACCGCCTGAGCCTAACCGACGCGGGCGGGCATGCGCCGTGACGTCGCACTCAACTCCGGCAGCTACGGTGGCGGGCATGGCCCAGCAGCACTCCAGTGTCCCCGTAGGCCCGGAGGCTCCCTCGACCCCGGACGCCCCGGGCGCCCCGGACACCCCTGGCACCCCGGACGGCCCGGACACCTCGGCCGCCCCGGGCACCTCCGGGCCCGCGGCGCCCCCCGGCGCCCCGCCGGCCCCCGCCAGCGCCCTCGCCGACACCGTCCTCGACCGCCTCACCGCCGCCTATCGTCCCGCCGCCGACCCCGAGCGCGCCGCGCAGACGACCGCGTACCTCCGGGGCGTAGCCCCCTTCCTCGGCATCCCCGCGCCCCGCCGCCGCGAGCTGTCCCGCGCCGTCCTCTACGGCACGTCGCGCCCCGCCGAGGCGGACTGCGCGGCGATCGCGCTGCGCTGCTGGCGGCTGCCGGAGCGCGAGTACCACTACTTCGCCGTCGACTTCCTCCGCCGCCATGTGCGCCGCTGCTCCTCCGGCTTCCTGCCCGTCGTCCGCCACCTCGTCGTCACCACCTCCTGGTGGGACACCGTCGACACGCTTGCCGCACATGTCGTCGGCGGCCTCGTCGCCGCCGACCCCGAACTGGCCGCCGCCATGGACGAGTGGATCGAGGACGACGACCTCTGGATCGCCCGCACCGCCCTGCTGCACCAACTGCGCTTCAAGGACGCCACCGACACCGGCCGCCTCTTCGGCTACTGCCTGCGCCGCGCGGACCACCGCGACTTCTTCATCCGCAAGGCCGTCGGCTGGTGCCTGCGCGAGTACGCGAAGACCGGCCCGGCGGCCGTACGCGCCTTCGTCGACGGCCACCGCGCCGAGCTGTCCCCGCTCTCCGTACGCGAGGCGCTCAAGCACCTCTGACCGCTCCCGGTCGGCGGCGGGAATGCCGTTCGCCGGACGCCGCGCCAGTGTGCGTGCCCGATCACGGTGAACCCGCGCACGCCGACGTGCGCGGCTACGCCGACCGGTCAGCGTCGATCGTCAGTCACGAACGACTGGCCGAACCGTCGGGGTAGCTGACGCACAAACGCCCCCCTGCCGCACAGCGGCGGATTCCGGGGGGCGTTCTGCACGGAGACTTCCCCGCTCCACCGCAACGTCGACCTCGGCGAGACCGCCGTCGCCCGGCCCGGCGACACCGTCGCCATGACGGTCGAGCTGGGCCGCGAGGTGCCGCTCGAAGAGGGGCTCGGCTTCGCGATCCGCGAGGGCGGGCGCACCGTCGGCGCGGGCACCGTCACCGGGCTGGGCTGACCCCCGGCCCGGCGCCGCCCGCCTTCCGTATCCGTGCATTCGTGCGTCCGGGTACGGAAGGCGGGCTTCCACCCCCACAATGTCGGGTGTGGAGGAGCCCGTCCCCGTCGTCGCCGCCGTGGACGGCGGCACCGCGAAGCTGCTGCCCGACGTCGACCGCCCGCGCGCGTACCTGCTCACGGTCGACGGCGCCCCGCAGTCGTACGTCGACCTCGACGACGCCACGTACCTGGAGTTCGAGTACGCGCGGCGGCTCGGGCACGTCGTGGACCTGGCCTTCCCGCCGGGGCGTCCGCTGGACGCCGTGCACCTCGGCGGCGGCGCGCTGACCCTGCCCCGGTACGTGGCGGCGACCCGCCCGGGCTCCCGGCAGGAGGTCGCCGAGTCGGACCGGGGGGTGATCGCGCTGGTCGCGGAGCATCTGCCGCTGCCGCCTGACTGCGGCGTCGCGGTACGTGCCCTGGACGCCCGGGCCGCGCTGGAGCGGCGCCCGCCGGCCAGCTGCGACCTCGTCATCGCCGACGTCTACGGCGGCGCCCGGGTCCCGGCGCACGTCGCGTCGCTGGAGTTCGTCGCCGCCGCCGCCCGCGCGCTGCGGCCCGGCGGGATCTACGTCGCGAACCTCGCCGACAGCGCGCCGTTCCGCTTCCTCGGCTCCCAACTGGCCACCGCCGCGGCCGTCTTCCCCGAGCTGTGCCTGGTCGCGGAGCCCGCCGTGCTACGCGGCCGGCGCTTCGGCAACGTCCTGGTGGTGGCGGCGAAGCGGGGCGAGGCCGCCGGCGCCGGGCTGCCGCTCGCGGAGCTGGCACGGCGCACCGCCGGCGACCCGTTCCCCGCCCGGGTCGAGTACGGGCCGGCGCTGCGGCGCTTGGCGGCCGGCGCTCAGCCGGTCGCGGACGCGGACGCCGTACCCTCGCCCGAGCCGCCGGACGACGCCTTCACGGTCGGCTGATCCGCGGTCGCGCCCGCGGTCGCCCCCGCGGTCCGGCCGGTAGCGGCGGGCCCGGCCGCCGCGTGCTCCGTACGCCGCCGCAGCCGCCGTACGTCCGGCACGCACAGCACCGCCGCGGTCAGCACGACGACCAGCGCCGCGCAGCCCCACAGCGCCGCCGACCGGCCCACCAGGTCCTGCGCGGGCCCGGCGAGTGCGGTGGCCACCGGGATCAGCGCGATCGAGCCCAGCCAGTCGTACGAGGAGACGCGCGACAGCTTGTCCTCGGCTATCTCCTGGTGCAGCGCCATCATCCACGCCACCGCGAAGACCTCGACGCTGGTGCCGGAGACGAACATCACCACCGCCAGCCCCGCCACCGGCAGCGGTACCGCCAGCGCCGCGGGCGGCAGCGCGAGCGGGAAGATGCACAGCACCCCGGCGAGCAGCACCCGCTGCGGCTTCCACTTCGTCATCACCAGCGCCCCCGCCAGCGTCCCGGCGGCGAAGGCGCCCATCGCCAGGCCCCACGGCCCCGCGCCGCCGAGGTGCGCGCGCGCCACCAGCGGGCCGTACACCGCCTCCGCCGCCGCCACCACGGCGTTGACGACCGCGAACTGCAGCACGATCGACCACAGCCAGGGCCGCCCGGTCACCTCCCGCCAGCCCACCTTCAGATCGGCGAAGATGCCGCCGCCGGGCCGCCGCTCCGGGATGCCGCTGACGTCGAGGAACGCCCGCAGCGCGGCGGCGACGGCGAACGCGCCCGCGTCCACGGCCAGCACCCACCCCGGCCCCACCGCCGCGATCATCGCGCCGCCGAGCGCGGCCCCGCCGATCCCGGCGCCGTTGATGCCGACGCGGAAGAGCGCGAAGGCGCGGCCCGCCTGCTCGCCGGTGACCGACGAGAGCACCATGCCCTCGGCGGCGGGCGCGAAGAACGCGTGCCCCGTACCGCCGACCGCGGACAGCAGCACCATCTGCCACATCCGTGCCTCGCCGGCGATCACCAGCGCCGCGAAGACGCCCTGGGAGGCGCAGTTGACGGTGTTCGCGACGACCATCACCCGGTGCCGCGGGATCCGGTCGGCGACCGCGCCGCCGACGAGCACGAAGACGACGAGCGCCGTCGTACGCGCCGCCGCGACCAGCCCGACGTCGGTGGCGGAGCCGCCGGCGTCGAGCACCGCGAACGCCGAGGCGATCAGCGCGCCGGAGGCGCCGAGGCTGGTGATCACCGCCGCGAGGGACAGGAGCGTGTAGTTGCGTCCCGCCCAGCGCCGGCCGGGCGCGGGTCCGGAAGCACACCTGGCCGCGGGTTCCGGCGCGGGCTTCGGTGCGGAGTCGGCGCCGGGCGCGGGGGGACGGGTCACCCGCGGACTATGCCGGGCTTACCGCCCGGCTGCCAAGTGAAATTCGCGTCCGCTCATTCCTCCAGCGGGCGCAGGCTGTCCATGATCTTGGCGACGGTGTCGTCCGGGACCTCGTCCTCCACACCCGTGTCGCTGTACAGCACCCACGTGGCGAACTCGCCGTTGACGTCGGCGTAGGTGAAGGCGAAGATCTTGCCGTCGGCCGAGCACTTGGTCTCGCGCGGCACGTTGGTGACGGTCGCGGTCGCCATGTGCCCCTGGAGACCGTGCTTGCTGGTGAACGGCACCGGCTCGGTCTGCTTGACGGTCGCCTTCTTGCTGGTGTTGAAGGCGGCCTCGGCCCAGGCGCCGGCCTCGTTCTCGACGGCTTCCTTGGTGTTCTTCGCGCCGATGCCGCCCTTGGTGCCGGCGCCGGCGCGGCTGGCGTACTTGCAGATGCCGTCCTTGTAGAGCGCGGCACCGGTCATCGACACCAGCGGGCCGGAGTCGTCCTCGAAGCCGATGGACATGGTCGGGGACTGCACCTCCCACTCCGGCGGCACATCGTAGACGTTGTGGCGCTTGGCGTTGTAGACGGCCTTCCAGCCGGAGACGACGGGGTCGATCTTCTGGTCGGCCGCGCTGCCGCGCGGGTTGTCGGGGTCGTCCTTGAGCACGGGCTGGCTCGCCGACGGGGACGGCGAACCGGAGGGCGAGCCTCCGCCGCCCCCTGGGCTCGCCTTTCCGCCGCCGTCGTCGTCCTCGTTGAGAACCACCACACCCGTCACGGCCGCCGCGGCGATCACGGCGACGGCGCCGATTATGGCGGCGGCGACGCGGGGGGTCGTCCCGCTCCTCGCGGGGACCGGCGCACCGGGCGGCGCCGACTGGCCCCACTGCCCCTGCTGCTGTTGTCCGTCGTAGCCCTGCGGGCCGTGCGGGGCGGGCTGTTGCTGGTACGGGTTCGGCTGCTGGTGCTGCTCGCCCCCGGGCTGCTGTCCTGGCCACATGGCGAACAACATAGCTGGCGACGGGGAGTGGTCACACTTATTACCCGCTGGTAACGTGCCCGTATGTCCGACACCATGCCGCCGCTGGGCGAACTCCTCCAGGCATCGGTCCCGATGGTCCGCACGCTCGGCCTCGTCTACGACGAGATCACTCCGGAGACCGCCACCCTCCGCCTCCCCGACCGGCCGGAGTACCGCAACCACGTCGGCGGCCCGCACGCCGGTGCGATGTTCACCCTGGCCGAGTCGGCCACCGGCGCCGTCGTGATCGCCGCGTTCGGCGACCAGCTGGAGCGGGCCGTGCCGCTGCCGGTGCGGGCGGAGATCGACTTCCTGAAGGTAGCCAGGGGCGACGTCACCGCCCACGCCCGGCTCGGCCGGCCGATCGCCGAGGTCGTGGCCGAACTCGACACCGGGACGCGGCCGGAGTTCCCGGTCGGGGTCGACATCGTCCGCGGGGACGGCGCCGTCAGCGGGCGGATGACGGTGCTGTGGACGCTGCGGCCCAACGACTGAGCCGGCGGCGCCGGTCAGGAGCCCGCGCCGCCCAGTGCCTCGCGGTGCGCCTGCGCCAGGGCCACGTACCCCTCGCCGTTGAGCCGGATGTGTGCGCGCTCCTCGTCGGTCAGCGGGCGCTTCACCTTCGCCGGCACCCCGGCGACCAGGGAGCCCGGCGGCACCTCCATGCCCTGCGGCACCAGCGCCTGCGCGGCGATCAGCGAACCGGCGCCGATCACGGCCCCGTTGAGCACCGTCGCGCCCATGCCGACGAGCACGTCGTCGCCGACGGTGCAACCGTGCACCACGGCGTTGTGGCCGACGGTCACGCGCTCGCCGATGGCGACGGGGAAGCCGGGGTCGGAGTGGACCGTGCAGTTGTCCTGCACGTTGCTGCCCGCGCCCAGGGAGACGGCCTCGCAGTCGCCGCGCAGCACCGCGTGGTACCACACGCTGGCGTCGGCACCGACGGTCACGTCCCCGACCACCACCGCGGTCGGGGCCACGTACGCCTTCGGGTCCACCGCGGGCCGCCGCCCGCCCACCGCCGCGATCAGCGGCTCCGGCCGTCCTGACATGTCCGCTCCCGGTGCTCGCGGCGGCGCTCGCCGCCCGCCGTCGTAGGTCCTGGTGAGCCGCCGGCGGCCGTCGTCTTCCGCCGGTCGCGCCCGCGCTCCGGGAGAGCGTATGCGAGGTGCGGGAGGGGTACGGTGAGCGGGTGCCGAACCAGCAGCGCAACTCCGTGACGAGCCGGCTGCTCTCGCGCGCCGTGCACCGCGGCTGGCGGTGGGTCAGGAGCACGGGCGCGGTGAGCGCCGGGCAGCCGGGCCCGTACCGCTTCCGCCGGATCGGCGCCGGCACGGTCCTCGCCTTCCCGCAGGGCACGATCTTCGGCGAGGGGCGGATCGAACTGGGCGCGCACTGCATCGTCGGCGAGCAGGTGACGCTCACCGTCGGCCTGGCGCCCGACGCCCCGCTGGGCCCGGAGACGGCCGTGCGGCTCGGCGACGGCGTGGTGCTGGGCCGGGGCAGCCACGTCATCGCCGACCTGCCCGTCACCATCGGCGACGACGTCTTCTGCGGCCCGTACGTGTACGTCACCTCGACCAACCACAGCTACGACGATCCGCACGAGCCGGTGGGCAAGCAGTGGCCGCGCTCCGCGCCGGTGGAGATCGGCTCGGGCAGCTGGCTGGGCGCGGGCGCGCTCGTGCTGCCGGGCGCCCGGCTCGGTCGCAACGTGGTCGTCGCCGCCGGCTCCGTGGTGCGCGGTGAGGTGCCGGACCACGCGGTGGTCGCGGGCGCGCCGGCCCGCATCGTGCGCCGCTGGGACCCCGAGTCCGGCTGGCACCCGCCGCTGCACCCGCCCCAGACCGGCACGCTGGAAGCGGCGACGTGACCGCGAGCGGGGGGAGGTGCATCGGATGATCAGCAACCGCACGCTGCGCATCGTCCTGGTGCTCGTCCTGTGCCTGCACGCCTTCGGGCTGCTGCTCTACACGATCCGCAACCACTTCTGAGCCGCGCCGGACCTCCGGCGTCTCACCCCGACGCCAGCAGCACGGTCCCCGCCAGCGCCAGACCCGCGCCCGCCGCCTGCACCGCACGCAGCTTCTCCCGCAGCACGCCCCGCGCCGCCAGCGCCGTGACCACCGGATACAGCGAGGACAGCACCGCCGCCAGGGTCACCGGGCCGTGCTGCGCGGCTATCGCGTACGTCCCGTTCGCGGCCACGTCCGCCAGGCCGACGAACACCAGCCCGGGCGCCGCCGCCCGTATCGTGTCCCAACCGCCCTCCGGCAGCGCCGCGGCGCCCCGGCGCACCGCGACGTACAGCGCGGCGCCGCCCACCGCCACGTTCACCGTCCGCTGTACGAACAGCGCCAGGAACAGCCCCGTGACGGTCGTGGACGCCTCGGCGATGCAGGCGAAGACCGCGCCGAAGCCCGCCGCCGCACCCAGCGTCAGCACCAGAGTCCGCCGCTCCACCGGCGCCCCCCGCAGCTGCGGCCCGGACGCCAGCACCACGCCGGCCAGTGCGATGGCCCCGCCCGCGTACTGCACCGGGCCGGGCCGCTCCCCGTACGCCACCAGGCCCACGCCGAACGGCACCAGCACGGCCAGCGAGGCGAGCGGCGAGACCACCCCCATCGGGCCGCGGGCCAGCGCACTGTAGAAGCAGATCATCGCGACCGGGCCGGCGACGCCGGCCCCGACCGCGTACCACAGCAGGGGGCCCGCTTCGCTCCAGGCGCCGGTGGCCACCACTACGGCGCCCAGCACCACCGTCGCGGCGATCTGCGAGAGCACGACGACGGTGAGCGCGGGCGTGCGCCGGCTCAGGACCCCGCCGCCGAAGTCGGCGAGCCCGTAGAGGATGCTGGTGGCCAGGGCGAATACTGCGGTCACGAAGAAGTCCCCCGAGTACACTGTGATGAACGCTGCGGTTCTCCGCAGTGTAGTTCATCGTGGTGGACTGCCGCATCAAAAATATTGGATGGAGTTGGACGGAGCCTTGGCGGATTTCGACCTCCTCACGCATGCGCTCGCCCGTAACCTCAAGCACTGGCGCGCCGAGCGCGGCTTCACCCTGGACTCACTGGCCGGCCGCTCCGGCGTCAGCCGCGGGATGATCATCCAGATAGAGCAGGCGCGTACGAACCCCAGCGTCGGCACGACGGTCAAGCTCGCCGACGCCCTGGGCATCAGCATCACCACGCTGCTGGACTACGAGCACGGCCCCGAGGTGCAGCTCGTGCCCCCGCACCGGGCCGTGCGGATGTGGACGACGAAGCGGGGCAGCGCCAGCCGGCTGCTCGTCGGCACCCAGAGCCCCGGCCCGTTCGAGATGTGGTCCTGGCGGCTCATGCCGGGCGACGGCAGCAGCTCCGACCCGCACCCCGCGGGCACCACCGAGCTGCTGCACGTCACCGCCGGCGACCTGACGCTCGTCGTCGCCGGCACGGCGCACGCGGTGCCCGCGGGCACGTCGGCCAGCTTCGAGGCGAGCGCGCCGCACGCGTACCGCAACGAGGGCGAGGAACCGGTGGAGCTGGTCATGGCGGTCTCGGTACCGCCCGCGCGCTGACCCGCGTTAGGGTCACGGACATGCGCGCACCCATCGGAGACTTCGACAACGCCGCCCCCGCCACCGAGCGCCTGGAGCTGCTCGCCGACCCTGTGGCCGCGGCCCTGCGCGGCTGGCACGGTGCCGTCCCCGCCACCGAGCTGCTGCACGTGGACTCCGACCCGGAGGTCGCTGACACGGCCGCGTTCTGCGAGGCGTACGGGCAGGACCTGCTGGAGAGCTCCGCGAACTGCGTCGTCGTCGCCGGCAAGCGCGGCGGCAGCGTCACCCTCGCCGCCTGCGTCGCGCTGTCCACCACCCGCGTCGACGTCAACGGCACCGTCCGGCGCCATCTCGACGTGCGCAAGGCGTCGTTCGCCCGCACCGAGACGGCCACGACCGAGACCGGCATGGAGTACGGCGGGATCACCCCGTTCGGGCTTCCGGAGGGCTGGCCGATCCTCGTCGACGCCCGCGTGGCGGACGCGCCGTACCTCGTCCTCGGCAGCGGGCGGCGGCGCGGCAAGCTCATCGTGCCCGGCAAGGCGCTCGCCGAACTGCCCGGCGCCGTGGTCCTCGACGGCCTCGGGGCCTGACCGCCCCCGGCCCCTCCGGCGCCGGTCGCCGCTCAGGTGAGCCGCGGGATCTCGATGGCCGGGCAGCGGTTCATCACCATGTCCAGACCGGCCGCGCGCACCCGTTCGTACGCGTCCTCGTCGATCACATCCAGCTGGAACCAGACCGCCTTCGCGCCGATCGCGACGGCCTCGTCGGCCACCCCGCCGGCCAGGTCGCTGTTGACGAAGACGTCGACCACGTCGACGGGGAACGGAATGTCCGCGAGGGACGCGTACCCCTGCTCGCCGTGCACCGTCTCTGCCTTGGGGTGCACCGGCACGATGCGCTTGCCGTAGCGCTGGAGCACCCGCGCCACACCGTAGGCCGCGCGCGAGGAGTTGTTGGACAGCCCCACCACCGCCCATGTGTCGCCGGTCGCGGTGAGTATCCTGCGAATCGTCTCCTGATCTGCGTGCATGCCCCGTACAACCCCGCCGGACAGCCCTCGATTCCCCCGGGACGGCCGCCCGCGGGCGGGGCTAGGGTGGCGGCATGCGCGAGGGGTACGTGACCGTCGCCCGGGAGGGCGTGCACGAGAGCGAGGTGAACCGTTCCCGGTTCGTCTGCACCGTCGCCCCCGCGGCCACCGAGGCCGAGGCGCAGGCCGTCCTCGCCCGGGTGCGCACCGCGTACCCCGACGCCTCGCACCACTGCTTCGCGTACGTCATCGGCGCCGACGCCGGCGTACAGAAGTCCGGCGACGACGGCGAGCCCGGCGGCACCGCCGGGCTGCCCATGCTGCACCTGCTGCTCCGCCGCGAGCTGCGCTACGTCGTCGCCGTCGTCGCCCGCTACTTCGGCGGCACCAAGCTCGGCGCCGGCGGGCTCATCCGCGCGTACGGCGGCGCGGTCGGCGCCGCCGTGGACGCCGTCGGCACCGTGACACGGCTGCGGATGCGGCTGGTCACCGTCACCGTCGACCACGGACGGGCCGGCAAGATGCTCGGCCACCTGCACGCCGCCGGGCGCGACGTACGCGGCGTGGCGTACGGCGCGAACGTCGAGATCGAGGTTGCCGTACCGGCCGGCGAGCTGGCCGGCTTCCGCTCCTGGCTGGCCGACGCCACCGCCGGCGGCGCCGAACTCCGGCCCGGCGACGAGGTGTACGGCGCCGGGTGAGACGGCCGTGACGGCCCGGGTTGTCGTACCCCGCCGATACAGTCGGGCGTCATGCGCTTCCTGCACACCTCGGACTGGCACCTGGGCCGCTCGTTCCACCGGGTGAGCCTGCTCGACGCCCAGGCCGCCTTCCTCGACCACCTGGTCGCCCTGGTGGCCGAGCGCGGGGTCGAGGCTGTGCTCGTCGCGGGGGACGTCTATGACCGTGCGGTGCCCCCGCTCGCCGCCGTGGAGCTGTTCGACCGGGCGCTGCACCGGCTCGGGGCGCTCGGCGTGCCGGTCGTCATGATCTCCGGGAACCACGACTCGGCGCGCCGCCTCGGCGTCGGCGCCGGGCTGCTGGACCGCGCGGGCGTCCATCTGCGTACCGACCCCGCGGGCGTCGGCGAGCCCGTCCTGCTGCGGGACACCGCCGGCGACGTGGCGTGCTACGGGCTGCCGTACCTCGAACCGGCGCTGGTGCGCGAGGAGTTCGCCGCCCCCCGCGGCGGTCACACCGCCGTGCTCTCCGCCGCCATGGACCGGGTACGGGCCGACCTCGCCGCCCGCCCGGCCGGCACCCGCTCCGTCGTCCTCGCGCACGCCTTCGTCACCGGCGGCGAAGTCTCCGACAGCGAGCGCGACATCACCGTCGGCGGCGTCGCCTCCGTGCCCGCCGCCGTCTTCACCGGCGTCGACTACGTCGCGCTGGGCCACCTGCACGGCTGCCAGACCCTCGGCGAGCGCGTGCGCTACTCGGGCTCCCCGCTCGCGTACTCCTTCTCCGAAGCCGCCCACCGCAAGTCCACGTGGCTGGTCGACCTCGACGCGGCCGGCGCCGTCACCGCCGAGCGCGTCGACGCTCCCGTCCCGCGACCGCTGGCGCGGCTGCACGGCCGGCTGGCGGACCTGCTCGCCGACCCGGCGCTCACGCCCCACGAGGACGCCTGGGTCGAGGCCACGCTCACCGACGCCGGACGGCCGCAGGAGCCGATGGCCCGACTCGCGGAGCGCTTCCCCCACGTCGTCAGCCTCGTCTTCGCCCCCGAGCCGGCGGACGGCACGGCGGCCGGAAGCGCCGCCTCGTACGCCGACCGCCTCAAGGGCCGCGACGACCGCGAGATCGCCGAGGACTTCGTGGCCCACGTCAGACCCGGCTCGGCGGCGACGGCCGGCGAACGGGCCGTGCTGCACGCCGCGTTCGACGCCGTGCGCGCCGCCGACGCACGTGAGGAGACCGCCCGGTGAGGCTCCACCGGCTCGCCGTCGCCGCCTTCGGCCCCTTCGCCGGCACGCAGGAGGTCGACTTCGACGCCCTGTCCGGCGCCGGCATCATCCTGCTGCAGGGCGCCACCGGAGCGGGCAAGACCTCCGTCCTCGACGCCGTCTGCTACGCGCTGTACGGCGGCGTGCCCGGCGTCCGCCAGGGCGGCCCGCTGCGCAGCCACCACGCCGCGCCGGACACCCCGACCGAGGTCGCGCTCGACTTCACCGTCGCCGGCCGCCGGCTGGAGGTCACCCGCAGGCCCGCCCAGCCCCGCCCCAAGCGCAACGGCAAGGGCGTCACCACGGAGCGGGCCACCAGCCTGCTGCGCGAGCGTGACCCGGCGGCCGGCGAGTGGCGCGGCCGCAGCCGGTCGCACCAGGAGATCGGCGAGGAGATCGGCAGCCTGCTGGGCATGACCCGCGAGCAGTTCTGCCAGGTCGTGCTGCTCCCGCAGGGCGACTTCGCGCGCTTCCTGCGGGCCGACGCCGAAGCCCGGGCGAAGCTGCTGGGCCGCCTCTTCGACACCGGCCGCTTCGCCGCCGTCGAAGATCACCTCGCCGAGCTGCGCCGCCGCTCCCACGAGGCCGTCCGCGACGGCGACGAACGGCTGCTGCACCTCGCCCAGCGCATCCGGCAGGCCGGCGGCCCGGCCATCGCCGGCGACCCGGACGGCTGGTCGCCCGACGAGGCCACGCCGGGCGACCCCGACCTCGCCGACGGCGTCCTCGGGTACGCCGCCGTCGCCCGCGCCACCGCCCGCGAGCTGGCGGACGCCGCCGACCTGCGGCTGCGCACCGCGGAGTCCGCCCACACGGCGGCGGACGGCCACCTTCAGGACGTACGCGAACTGGCCCGGCTGCAACGGCTGCACGCGGACGCCCGGCAGCGACGGCAGGCGCTGGCAGAACGGCGGCAAGAACGCGCGGCGCTCGGCGAGAAGCTGCGCCGGGCCCGCGACGCCGCCGCCCTGGCGCCCGCCCTGGAGCTGCGCGACCGGACCGCCGCCGCGGCCCGCGACACCGCCGCGGCCGAGGCGGCGGCCCGCGCCGCGCTGCCGGGCACCGTCGCCGGCGGCGGCCCCGAGCAGCTCGACGCCCACGAGGCCCGCACCCGGCAGGAGCTGGGCGCCCTCGACGCCGCCCGCGCCGCCGAGGCCCGCAGCGCGGAGATCGCCCGCGAACTCGCCGGGCTGGAGGAGGAGTCCCGCGCCGACGAGGACGTGCTGCGCGAGGCCGCGGGCTGGCTCGACGGCTGGGAGGCCCTCCGCGGCGGCCTCCAGCGCCGCGTCGACGAGGCCCAGGAGGCGGCCACCCGCGCGGAGCAGCTCGCCGCCGAGCACGACGGCGCGCGCCGCCGGCTCGCCGCCGCCGAGCGCCGCGACGAGCTGGACGGCCGGACCGACGAGGCCCGGCGAGCGCAGCTCGCCGCCGGCGAGAGCGCCGCCGAGGCGCAGGAGACCTGGCTGCGACTCAAGGAGCGGCGCCTTGAGGGCATGGCTGCCGAGTTGGCCGCGCGGCTGGCCGACGGCGAGCCCTGCCCCGTCTGTGGCTCCGCCGCCCACCCGGCTCCCGCCACCGCCGGCGCCGAGCAGGTCGGCGAGCGCGAGGAGAACGAGGCCCTGGCCGCCTACCGCGCCGCCGAGCGCGTACGTGAAGAGGCCGGCCGGCGGCTGGACTCGCTGCGCCAGGCCCGTGACGCCGCCGCCGAGGCGGCCGGGGAGGCGAGCGGGGACGCCCTCGCCGCAGTCGCCGAGCGGGTGGCCGGGGAGCTGGGCCGGGCCCGGGAGTCGGCCGCCGGCGCCCTCGCCGCACGGGAGCAACTGGACCAGGCGCACGAGGAGCACGCCCGCCGCGTACGCGGCCGGCAGCGGGCCGAGAGCCGCGCCGCCGCCCGCGCCTCCCGCGCCGACGCCCTCACCGCCGAGCGGACGGCCCGCGACGCCGAGGTACGCGCCGCCCGCGGCGGCGCCGCCGGCGTCGGAGAGCGCGCGGACCAGCTGACGTCGCTGGCCGACCGGCTCGCCGCCGCCGCCCGCGCCGCCCGCGAGGCCGCTGCCGCCGCCGACCGCAGCAAGGACGCCGACTCCCGCGTCGCCGACGCCGCCTACCGCGCCCGCTTCGGCACGCCCGAGGAGGCCGCCGCGGCGCTGCTCGCCCCGGCGGCGCTGCGCGACCTGGAAGCGCGGCTGGAGGCGTGGCAGGCCGAGGAGGCGGCCGTCGCCGAGGCCCTGGCCGAGCCGCGTGCCGCCGCCGCTGCCGCGCGGCCGACCGCTGCCGTCGCCGAGGCCGAGGAGGCGTTCGCCGCCGCCGGCCGCCGGCTCCGTACGGCCGCCACCGCCCGCGACGCCGCCCGCGAGCGCTGCGACGCCCTCGGCGGGCTCTCCACCGACGCCGCCGGCCGGGTACGCCGGCTGGCCCCGCTGCGTGCGGAGCACCGCCGGGTCTCCCGGCTCGCGTCGCTCGCGGCCGGCACCTCCGCGGAGAACGAGCGGAAGATGCGGCTGGAGTCGTACGTGCTGGCCGCCCGGCTCGAACAGGTCGCCGCCGCCGCGACGGCCCGGCTGGCGCGGATGTCCTCCGGCCGGTTCACGCTGGTGCACTCCGCCGACCGCGACCGCGGCCGGGGACGCCACGGCCTCGGGCTGCACGTGGTGGACGCCTGGACCGGCACCGAGCGGGACACCGCCACCCTCTCCGGCGGCGAGTCGTTCTTCGCCTCCCTCGCGCTGGCCCTCGGCCTGTCCGACGTCGTGGCCGAGGAGGCCGGCGGCGTCCGGCTCGACACGCTCTTCATCGACGAGGGTTTCGGCAGCCTGGACGAACAGACCCTGGACGAGGTGCTGGACGTTCTCGACGCGCTGCGCGAGCGCGACCGCACGGTGGGCATCGTCAGCCACGTGCCGGAGCTGCGCCGGCGGATCCCGGCGCAGCTGGAGGTGGTCAAGGGCCGCGCGGGATCGCACGTACGGCACCGCACGGCCGCCGACCGCTGACCGGCCGCCCGGCCCGGGGACGGGGACGGGGACGGGGACGGGGACGGGGAGAAGCGTACGGCCGCGGCCCGTCCGGACCGCGGCCGTCACCTCGCGCCGGACTCACAGCGCGGACAGCTCGGCCTCCAGGTCGTCCAGCCCGAGCGAGCCCTGCGACAGCGCGGCCATGTGCCACGCCTTGGCGTCGAACGCCTCGCCGCGCGCCTTGCGCGCCGCGTCCCGGCCGCGCAGCCAGGCGCGTTCGCCGATCTTGTAGCCGATGGCCTGCCCCGGCATCGACAGATAACGGGTCAGCTCGCTTTCCACGAAGTCCGCGGGCCGGCCGCTGTGCATCCCGAAGAACTCCTGCGCGAGCGCCGGTGTCCACCGCTCGCCCGGGTGGAAGGGGGAGTGGTCCGGGATCGGCAGCTCCAGGTGCATACCGATGTCGACGATGACACGCGTGGAGCGCATCATCTGCGCGTCCAGGTAGCCGAGCCGCCGCTCCGCGTCGGTGAGGAAGCCCAGCTCGTCCATCAGCCGCTCCGCGTACAGCGCCCAGCCCTCGCAGTTGGCGCTCACCCAGCCGATCGTCGACTGGTAGCGGGAGAGCTGGTCCTTGACGTACACCCACTGCGCCAGCTGCAGATGGTGGCCCGGCACGCCCTCGTGGTACCAGGTGGAGACCAGGTCGTAGACCGGGAAGCGGGTCTCGCCCATCGTCGGCAGCCAGGTCCGGCCCGGGCGGGAGAAATCCTCGGCGGGCGGCGTGTAGTACGGCGCGGCGGCGCCGCCCGGCGGCGCGATCCGGGACTCCACGCGGCGCACCGGCTCGGCCAGTTCGAAGTGCGTGCCGTCCAGCGCCTCGATGGCCTCGTCCATGATCCCCTGCAGCCAGTCGCGGACGGCGTCCACGCCCTCGACGTGGGCGCCGTGCTCGTCCAGGTGCTTCAGCGCCTCCCAGGGGGTGGCGGCGCCGGGCAGGATCTTCGCGGCCTCGGTCTTCATCTCGCCGAGCAGCCGGTGGTATTCCGACCAGCCGTACGCGTACGACTCGTCCAGGTCGAGGTCCGCGCCGTTGAAGAAGCGCGACCAGCGGGCGTAGCGCTCGCGGCCGACGACGTCGGGGGCGTCCGCCGTGGCGGGCGCGTACACGTCGCGCATCCAGTCGCGCAGCTCGCTCACGGCGGCGGTGGCCACGCCCGCCGCCGCGTCCAGCTCCCCGCGCAGCGACTCGGGACCTGCGGCGGTCAGCTCGCCGAACCAGCCGCGCCCGTCGCCCGCCCACTCGGTGAGCTGGCCGACGAACGTCGCCGTCGGCCGCGGCCCGCCGAGGAGCCCCTTGCCCATGCCCTCGGCCAGCGACTGCCGGTACCCGTCGAGCGCCGCGGGGACCGCGCGCAGCCGGGCGGCCATGTCCGCCCAGTCGTCGTCGCCGGCGGTCGGCATCAACGTGAAGCACTCGCGCGTCAGGTGCACGGGGGAGTGGATGTTGCTGACGGCCCGCAGGCCCTCGTCGGCGTCGTGGACGGCGAGTTCGGCGGTCAGCCGCTCCCGCAGCAGCCGCCCGCAGCGCCGCTCCGCGTCACTGTCCGCGCCGGGCCGCCGCTCGGCCTCGTCGAGGGCCGCCAGGGTGGCGCGGCCCAGCTCCGCTACGGCCCGTTGGCCGTCGGGGGAGAAGTCGGGGAGCGTACGGGAGCTCTCCGGCACGCCGAGCATGGTGCCGCTGATGGGGTCGAGGTCGATCAGGTCGTCGACGTAGGCGTCCGCCACCTGCCGGGGCAGTCGCTCGTTCGTGGAGTCGGGCATGCGGGCCATCCTCGTATACGGAGGTGGGCGGCGTCATCACCGAAACGGCGTCATGCCCTACGGAGGCGGCAGCGGGCGCCGCCGGCGTCAGTGCGGCCCCGCGGGACCCGCGGCGGCGGTGAGCGGCTCGTCCAGGTGGGCGGTGACGATCAGGGTGGCGCCCGCCACCTCGTAGTCCAGCGGCACGCCCGCCTTGCGCACGGTGGCGGCCATGGCGGCGTCCAGCGACCGGGTCACGACGTACACGCTGCGGTAGCCCATGCCCGCCGCCGTCGCGAGCAGCCGCCGCAGCAGGTCCGTACCGAGGCCGCGGCGCTGCCAGGCGTCCTCCACCAGCAGCGCCACCTCCGCCTCGGCGTCGTCCCACAGCAGGTGTCCGAGGGCCACCAGCCGGCCGCCGGCCGTCTGCACCGCCAGCGTCCGGCCGAAGTGCGGGCTGAGCAGGTGGCGCAGGTAGGAGTCGGCCTCGCCGGGCGGGCCCTGGTAGCGCATGGCCAGTGTCCGCCGGGAGCAGCGCTGGTGCATCGCCAGCGCGGCCTCGTGGTCCTCCGGCCCGGCCTCGCGGACCGTGAGGGGGCTGCCGCCGCGCGGCGCCGACGCGTCGCGGCGTCGCGGCGGGCGCGCGGTGGTGCGGCTGCCCGGCACCGGGTGCGGCCGGGCGCCCGCCAGGGCCACGGCGGCGATCGGTGGGGGTACCGCCCACGCACGCGCAGCGTGCTGTGGGGGAGGGTCCGGCGCGCCGGGCGTGCGGCGCGGGTCCTCCTCCGGCGGTGCGGTGTGATCGGCCATGAACTCCAGCTTTCCGGACGGGTATTGCGTGATCAAGAACGAGCTGTGACCGGATGGTAAAGGGTGAATCGGACCTATGGGGTCAGTTTTCAGCCGACGGCCGTCAGCCGGCGCAGCACCCGGCCGCAGCGTCGTGCGTACGCGCGCTGGAAGACGCCCAGAAGCGGCCCCATGGTTGCCACCCATCGGGCGGCGGGGCGGCTGTACGCCGTGACGGTCAGCCAGACGGCGCCGTCGTCCGCCCACTCCACGACGAACGCCTCCTCACCCGTCTCCGGGTGCCCCGGCAGCGTGCCGTACCCGAAACCCCCGCGCCGCTCGCCCCGCTCCGCCCACACCACGCGGCAGGGCGCGAGAACACGCAGCGGGCGCCGGCCGAGGCCGACGACGAGCCGCACGCCGGGCTCGGCGCGCGGCCCGTCCGCGTCGACGGTGACCCCGACCGCGCGGTGCATCCGGAACGTCAGCACCGCCTCCGTCGCCGTGCGGTACGCCGCCGGGCCCGAGCCGACCCGGGTACGCACCGCGAAGGCGTCGAAGCCAGGCGGCCGGCGGCCCGCGCGGGTGGCGCCGACCGGGGCGTACGTGAAGTCGTCCACGCCCCGCAGCGTACGCGTCGTCCGGCGACGTGCCGCCGCGGGACGTCCGCGGACTCCGGTGTCCCGGCTACTGCCCGACGAGCCCCGGCTGCAGCACCTTCGTGAACAGCACCGCGCCGCCCTCCTCGCGCAGCCGCACCGTCAGCTCGCGGCTGCCGCCGTCGATCTGCACCTCGCCGTAGAACTGGAAGCCCTGGCTCGGCGCCACGTTGCCCGTCTCCGGCGCCTTGAGGAACACCCGCTCCGGCCCGAACGTGCCGTCCAGCGCGCTGCCCGGGAACGCGCCCGCGTGCAGCGGCCCGGTGACGAACTCCCAGAACGGCGCGAAGTCCGTGAACCCCGCCCGCGCCGGGTCGTAGTGCTGCGCGGAGGTGTGGTGGACGTCCGCGGTCAGCCACACGGTGCCGGTGACGCGCCGGTGCTTGATGTGCCGCAGCACCTCGGCGAGCTGCAGTTCCCGCCCCAGCGGCGCGCCCGGGTCGCCCTGTGCGACCCCCTCGATCGCCGTCGTCCCGTCCGGCACGACCAGGCCCAGCGGCATGTCGGAGGCGATGACCTTCCACTCCGCGCGGGAGCGCTGCAGTTCCTCCTTCAGCCAGGCCAGCTGCTCGCGCCCGAGGATGCCGTGGACGTCGTCCGGGGCGAGCCCGTCGGAGTTGGCGTTGCGGTACGTACGCATGTCCAGCACGAAGACGTCGAGCAGCGGCCCGTACGGGATCCTGCGGTAGATCCGGCCGGCGCCGTCCGGGCGCAGCGCCGGCACCGGGAGGTACTCGGCGAACGCGCGCCGGGCGCGGGCCGCGAGCACGTCGGCGCGCCGCTCCGTGTAGCGCTCGTCGGTGAGGATCTCGCCCGGATACCAGTTGTTGACGACCTCGTGGTCGTCCCACTGCGCGACGATCGGCACCTGCGCGTTGAAGCGGCGCAGGTTCCCGTCGAGCAGGTTGTAGCGGAAGTTGCCGCGGTACTCGGCGAGCGTCTCGGCGACCTTCGACTTCTCCTCGGTGACCAGATTGCGCCATACCGTGCCGTCGGGCAGCGGCACTTCGGCGGTCAGCGGGCCGTCCGCGTACACGGTGTCGCCGCTGTGCAGGAAGAAGTCCGGATCAAGTCCCCGCATCTCGGTGAACAC
Organism: Streptomyces sp. CNX435; assembly: GCF_059570575.1. Taxonomy (NCBI): domain Bacteria; kingdom Bacillati; phylum Actinomycetota; class Actinomycetes; order Kitasatosporales; family Streptomycetaceae; genus Streptomyces; species Streptomyces sp. CNX435. Next base: position 652,641 of record NZ_JCANTA010000002.1, read on the forward strand.
GCGGTAGCCGCCGCGGTCGGGGTTGATGCCCCAGCCCTGGCCGGCGACGTCGCCGGACCAGACGAAGCGCACGTCGTGGCCGCGCCCGGGAGCCGTACGGAACGTCCCCGGGACCGGCTCGCCGGAGCGGCGCGGGTCGTCCACGTCCTCCAGCACCACCCGGTAGTGCACCTGCTCACCGGGCGGCAGCCCGTGCAGCCGCACGGTGCCGGTGTAATCGGTACGCGGGCCGAGCAGCGGGCCGCGGTGGCGGTGCACCGTGCGGAACGACCCCGTCGCGGAGGTCTCCACGACCATCCGCGCCGGCCGGTCGGCCCGCACCCACACGGTGCCGCCCGCGGCCGTCACGTCGCCCACCTGTACGCCCCACGCGGCCTCCGGCCGGCCCGCGAGCGCCTGCGCCGGGGCGCCGCCGAACAGCGTGGGCACCGCCAGCGCGGCGGGCGCGGCGAGGCCGCCGCGCAGCACCGACCGGCGCGAGGGGCCGCCGCTCGCCCTGTCTCCCGTGTTCACCTGGTCTCCCGTCGACGTGCGGATCCTAGTGCGCCGTCAGACCTACCGGCGTGTGTTGCCCATGACACGAACGACAAGTGAACAACTGCCTCCACGCCGTGGGAAGTGCGACGCGCGGGCAGCCGTCCCGCCGCCCGCTCCCGCCGGTGTAATCGGGCGGTGCACGACTGGACAGGCGGGTGTCCCGTCAGGTGGTATGAGGGCGTGGCACACGGCACCGACCTCGACGTCTTCGAAGAGCACCGTTCCGTCCTCATGGGCGTGGCATACCGCATGCTCGGCGGGTTCGCCGACGCGGAGGACGTCGTGCAGGACACGTGGCTGCGCTGGTCGTCCGCGGACCGCGAACAGGTCCGCGACGCGCGTGGGTATCTCGTGCGCATCACCACCCGGCTCTCCCTCGACCGGCTGCGCCAGGCGCAGGCGCGGCGGGAGGCGTACGTCGGCTCCTGGCTGCCGGAACCGGTGGCCACCGACGTCCGCGGCGACGAGCTGTCGGACGGCTCGGAGCGGGCGCTGCTCGCCGAGTCGGTGACGCTGGCGATGCTGGTGGTCATGGAGTCGCTGTCGCCGCTGGAGCGGGCCGTCTTCGTGCTCCGGGAGGCCTTCGGCTTCCCGTACGCGGACATCGGCGCGATGCTCGACCGCTCCGACGAGGCCGTCCGCAAGCTCGCCGGCCGCGCCCGCCGGCACGTCGTCGAGCGCAAGCCGCGCTACGACGTGGACCTCGTCGAACAGCGCAACATCACCGAGAGGTTCCTCGAAGCCGCGGCCGGCGGCGACCTGGAGGGGCTGATGACGCTGCTCGCCCAGGACGTGGACCTGATCTCGGACAGCGGCGGCAAGGCCAAGGCGCCGCGGCGGGTCATCGGGAGCGCCGACAAGGTGGGCCGGTTCTTCATCGGCGCGATGCGGGATATCGACGAGCTGGTGGACCCGAGCTTCGTGATCCGCGAGATCAACGGCCGGCCCGGGCTGGTGCTGCTGTCGAAGGGCCGGCCGGACACCGTCATGGTGCTGGACATGCTGGCGGGCCGGATCGCCCGCATCTACGTCATGCGCAACCCGGACAGGCTCGGCGGCGTGACCCCGTAACGGCTGGACAGACCCGCCGGACACCGGCCCGTCAGAGCCCGCCGGAGACCCGCAGCACCGCGCCCGTGGTGTACGACGCCTCCTCGGACAGCAGCCACGCCACCGCGCCCGCGATCTCCTCGGGCTCCCCGGGCCGGCGCATCGGCACCCGCTCCCGGTTGCGCCACGGCCGCTCGGGGTCGCCCATCGCCGCGTGCATGTCGGTGACGGTCATGCCGGGCTGGACGGAGTTGACCCGCACGCCCTCGGGCCCCAGCTCCTTGGCCAGACCGGTGGTCATGGCGTCCACCGCCGCCTTGCTCGCGGCGTAGTGCACGTACTCGCCGGGACTGCCGAGCGTGGCGGCCCCGGAGGAGATGGTGACGATCGCACCGCCGCCGCCCCCGTGCCGGGTGGACATGTCGCGCACCGCGCGCCGGGTGCAGATGAACGTGCCCATCACGTTGACGTCCAGCACGCGGCGCATCACGTCGAGGGACGTCTCGTCGAACCGGCCGAGCGGCCCGGTGACCCCGGCGTTGTTCACCAGTGCGGTGACCGGGCCGAGGCGCTCACGGGCGGTGTCGAACAGCGCGTCGACCTGCTCGGCGTCGCTCACGTCGGCCCGTACGGCCACGCACGCCGTCCCCTCGGCCCGCACCTCGGCCGCCACCCGCTCCGCCGCGGCCTCCGCCCGCTCGTACGCGAGCGCGACGCCGTGACCGGCCCGGGCCAGTCGCCGTACGATCGCCGCGCCGATCCCGCGGCTGCCCCCCGTGACCACCGTGACCTGGTCCATCGCTCCCTCTCCGCCGTCCTCCGCCGCCGTCCGCCCGCCGGACGGACGGACCGTACCCCAGGGGTATTGGTCTTGACCAAGTCAGGGTGGCCGCCTACCGTCAGCGGGAGATACTGCAACAACCTTTCATAAACAACCGCGCATAAAGGCGGCCAGGCCGACGGGGATTGCGAGGATCAGGTGGGGACCACGCAGCCGGACACAGTGACCGAGCTGAAGTACTGGCATCTCAAGGGCGTCATCAGCGAGGCGCTGGAGTCGGAGTTCTCGGTGGGGGAGATCCTGCCCAACGAGCGCGAGCTGGCGGCCCGCTTCGGCGTCGCCCGCGCGACCCTGCGCCAGGCGCTCGACCAGCTGGAGCTGGAGGGGCGGCTGCAGCGCAGGCGCGGCGTCGGGACGACGGTCGCGCCGCCGCGCGTGGGGGTCCCGGTGGGCTCCCCGCGGCAGATGTGGCCCGGCGAGGGCGACGACGGCTGGGAGGCCGTCGACGCGGTCGCGGAGGCGGCGCCCGCGGCCGTCGCCCGCATGCTCGGCACCGACGTGACGGCACCGGTGCACCGGGTGCACCGCTCCCGCAGCCGCAACGGGCAGCCGGTCGCGGCTGAGCTGATCTACGTGCCCGGCGTCTCCGCCCCCGGCTTCAGCCGGGGCGACACCTCCACCGGTGCCGTCCGCGCCCGCGCCGTGCTGCAGGAGCTGCACCGGCTGCCGCTGGAGGGCCAGGACCGCACCGTCGAGCTGGGCTCGGCGCGCGCGGAGGACGCCCGCGAGCTGGACCGGCTGCCGGGCGCCCCGGTGCTGGTGGTCACCACGCGCTACGTGTCGGAGGGCCGTACCGCCGCCGTCGCGGTCTCGACGTACCGCGCCGACACCTGTCGGCTCACCCTCGACGCGGACGCGGCGGTGCTGGCGAGCTGAGCCGCCCGGGCCATCCGCGGCGCCGCCGTGCGGATCGCCATCGGCTCGCCCATCGGATCGTACGAACCGGGCGGGAGCCCGGGACCGGTGCGCACGCGTCGCACCCCGGCGCGCGGCTCAGCGCCGCGCCGTGATCGTGCTCTCCACGTCGAAGAGTTCCTCGTCGAGGTGGTCCAGCGCCAGCCGCAGCGCCCCCGTGGCCACCGCCGCCTCGCCCAGCAGCGACAGCACGACCTCCGGCGGCCGCAGGCAGTAGCGGGCCAGCTCGGTGTGCAGCGGCTCCAGTACGTCGTCCACGCCCGCCGCCCAGCCGCCGATCACCACCAGCTCCGGGTCCAGCGCCAGCACCAGCGCGGCGACGTCGTGCACCAGCCGCTGCATGAACCGGTCCACGGCCCGGCGCGCCCGCTTGTCGCCGCTCTGCGCCAGCGAGAAGACCTCGGCCACCGCCGGCTCGTCCAGCGGGTGCAGCGGCTCGCCGGTGACGCTCAGCAGCTTCTCCGGCGTCGCCTCCCGGCCCAGCAGGTGCAGCGCCCCGATCTCGCCCGCCGCCCCGCCGAAGCCGCGGTGCAGCCGCCCGCCGATCAGCGACCCGGCGCCCGGGCTCAGCCCGGCGCGGACGAAGACCACGTCCTGCGAGTGCCGGGCGGCGCCCTTCCAGTGCTCGGCGACGGCGGCGGTGTTCGCGTCGTTCTCCACCAGCACCGGACAGCGGAACGAACGGCCCAGCCGCTCGGCGAGGTTGATGCCCGTCCAGCCGGGCAGCGCGGAACTCAGCCGCACCGTGCCGTCCGCCTCCACGATGCCGGGGCTGCCGACGCCCACCGCGCGCAGCGTGCTGCGCGCCACGCCGGTCCGGCGCAGCACCTCCTGCACCACGGTCCGTACGGCCGCCAGCCGGTCGTCGGCCTCCGCGGTCTCGGCCACGGTGCGGGACGCCGAGCCGCGCAGCCGGCCGTCGAGGTCGGCGAGCAGGACGGAGACCCGGTGCGGGCCGATCTCGATGCCCAGCAGGTGGCCCGATTCGGCGTGGAAGCGGAACGTACGGGCGGGCCGGCCCTGGCGCCGCGTCGTGCCCTCCCCAGCCGCGGCCTCCACCACGAGACCGCTGGCGGCCAGGCCCTCCAGCACCCCGTCGAGCGTGGGCCGGGACAGGCCGGTGGTGCGCACCAGCTCGGTCAGCGTCGCCGCACCCGCGGCGCGCAACGCGCGCAGGACGACGGCGGAGTTGATACGCCGCAGCAGGGACGGATCCCCGCCGGTGAGCCGCGCCAACGTCAGCCTCCCTGACCGTGCCTTACGGATAGCGGATCGTATCCGCTATCCGGCCGTGCCGGGAGCGACGAACCCGGACTCGTACGCCGTGATCACCGCCTGTGTCCGGTCGCGCGCCCCCAGCTTCGCCAGCACCGCGCTGACATGCGACTTGACGGTCTCGGTGCCGAGCACCAGCTCCGCGGCGATCTCGGCGTTCGTCAGCCCGCGGGCGATCAGCCGCAGCACCTCGCCCTCCCGGTCGGTCAGCCGCGCCGCCGCCACCGCGGCCCGCGCCTCCTCGTTTGCTGTTCCCGGCTGCGCTGCGGCCAGCGACCGCAGCGCGGCCGGGAACAGCAGCGACTCGCCCTCGGCGACCAGCCGCACCGCGTGCACGATCTCCGCCGGCCGGGCGCGTTTGAGCAGGAAGCCGTCGGCGCCGGCGCGCAGCGCCCCGTAGACGTACTGATCCTCCTCGAAGGTGGTCACGACGAGGATCTTCGGCGGCGGGGCGAAGGCGCGGAGCACCGCGCGGGTGGCCTCGATGCCGTCCATCAGCGGCATGCGTACGTCCATCGCGACCACGTCCGGCGCCAGCCGCCGCACCAGCGGGATCACCGCCGCGCCGTCGGCCGCCTCGCCCACGACCCGGATGTCCGGCTGCGCCTCAAGAATCGCCCGCAGTCCGGCGCGGACCAGGGCGTCGTCGTCGACGAGGAGGACGGAGACGGGCACGCCGTCACTGTATCGGCAGCGTGACCCGCACCCTCCACTCGCCGTCGCGGGGCCCGGCGACGGCCTCGCCGCCGAGCAGCGCGGCGCGTTCGCGGATGCCGCGCAACCCGCTGCCGCCGTGCCCGGAGGCCGGCGCCGCCGCGCTCAGCTTGTTGCACACCTGCAGCTCCAGCCCGCCCGCCGAGGCCGCGATACGCACCGTGACCGGCACCGGTCCCGCGTGCCGCAGCACGTTCGTCAGGCACTCCTGCACGATGCGGTAGCCCTCCCGGGACACCGGCCCCGGCACCGTCTCCAGCGGGCCCTCGATCTCCGCGCTGATCGACGCGCCGGCGCCCCGGGCCGAGGCCACCAGCCGCTCCGCCTCGGCCAGCCCCGGCCGCCGGGACGGCGGCGCGGCGTCCTTGCGCAGCAGCCGCAGCACCCGCTCCAGGTCCTCCAGCGCCTCCCGGCCGGTGTCCTCGATCGCGGCCAGCGCCCGCTCGGTGAACTCCTGCGACCCCGCCGCCCGGGCGGCCCCCGCCTGCACCACGGCGACGGTCAGCGCGTGCCCGATGGTGTCGTGCAGCTCGCGGGCCAGCCGGTTGTGCTCCAGCAGCCGTTCGGTGCGCTCCTCCAGCGCCGCCAGCCGCTCGGCGGCCGACGGGCCGAGCAGCCGGGGCGCAAGGGCCGCGACCAGCGAGCCGAAGGCCGTCGCGAGTGCGAGCAACGCCGCCACCGCGACCGGGGCCAGCAACGGGTACGCACCGTGCCATGCCCCCGGGAGCGGCAGGACCTCCGCGTCGAACGAGCGCCACTCGGACGCCGACATCAGCGCCACGGAGACGAAGAGCCCTTGGGCGGTGACCACGGCGGCCGTGAACCCCAGCCACATCCGCAGCACCAACCAGACGAAGACCCGGCCGCGGTCGGTCCAGGCGACGGCGGGCGTGTGCGCGAGCCGCGGCTCCCGCTGCTCCTCCCGGTCGTGCGCCCCTGAGAACAGCAGCAGCCGGGCCTGCGTCGTTTCCAGGACCCGGGTCGCGGGGACCGTCGCGGCGACGGCGAGCAGCGGCACCGGGGCGAGGGCGAGGAAGCCGTAGCCGAGCACGGCCGGCATGTCGTCCGGCCCCATGATGAACGCGCCCAGCATGGCCAGCGCCCCGGCGATCAGCAGGTGCAGCAACCGCGTGTACGTCACCGCCCGCAGCGCCGGCCGCAGCGGCCGGGTGAGGAACCGGAGGGCCGGGGGACCTCCCCGGGAAGCGCGTCGCACGCCGTCCATCGTGCCAGCGCCGCCCCGCGGACGGCTCCCCCGCGCGGGGGAGGGCGAACCCGCGCGCGGGGGAGGACCCGGCACTGTCCCGACCGGCAGCGTTGTCCGTATGACAGCAGCAACAGCGATCGAGGTCCGCGACCTGACCAAGGTCTACGGGGACGTCCGGGCGGTCGACGCCCTGACCTTCACCGTCCGGCCGGGCCGCGTCACCGGCTTCCTCGGCCCCAACGGCGCCGGCAAGTCCACCACCATGCGCCTCGTCCTCGGCCTGGACCGGGCCACCGCCGGCACCGCGACCGTCGGCGGCCGTCCGTACCCGGAGCTGACCGACCCGCTCCGGCACGTCGGCGCGCTGCTCGACGCGCAGGCCGCCCACGGCTCCCGCACCGGCCTGGCCCATCTGCGCGCGCTGGCCGCGAGCAACGGCCTGCCGGACGCCCGCGTCGCCGAGGTGCTGCGGCTGACCGGAATCGAGTCCGCCGCGGGCCGGCGGGTACGGACGTACTCGCTCGGCATGCGCCAGCGCCTCGGCATCGCCGCCGCGCTGCTCGGCGACCCGCCCGTGCTGCTGCTGGACGAGCCGTCCAACGGGCTCGACCCCGAGGGCATCGTGTGGATCCGCGGGCTGCTGCGCCGGCTGGCCGGCGAGGGCCGCACGGTGCTGGTCTCCAGCCATCTGATGGCCGAGACCGCCGCGTTCGCCGACCACCTCGTGGTGCTCGGCCGCGGCCGGCTGCTCGCCGACGCCACGCTGGCGGAGTTCGTCGAGGGCAAGGCCGACCTGGAGGAGGCGTACCTCCGGCTGACGGCGTCGGCGGCGGAGTTCACCAGCGGGACCAGTGAGACCAGCGAGACCAGGGAGGTCTGAGAGATGGGTGCCACCGCCGTACTCCGCTCGGAGTGGATCAAGATCACGACGCTGCGCGGCACCGTGTGGTCGCTGGCCTGCGTGCTGCTCGTCACCGCCGGCTTCGGGATCCTCGCCAGCACCGCCCAAGGCGGCGCCGAGACCCTCGACGGCGACTTCGACCCGCTGTTCTCCGTCCTCACGGGGGTGGGCCCCGGTCAGATCGCCGCGATCGTCTTCGGCACGCTCGCGGTGTCGTCCGAGTACCAGAGCGGGCTGATCCGCGCCACGCTGGCCGCCGTGCCGCGGCGCGGGCTGCTCTACGCCGCCAAGCTCGCCCACGTCGGCGGGCTCACGCTCGCCGTCGGGCTGCCGACGACGTTCGTGTCGTTCCTGGTCGGCGGCGCCGCCCTCGGCGACCGGGCCCTCGGCCTCGGCGACGACGGCGCGCTGCTCGGCATCGTGGGCGGCGCCGTCTACCTCACGCTCATGGCGCTGCTCGCCGCGGGACTCGCCGCCGTGCTGCGCAGCGGTATCGCGGTGCTGGGCATCCTGATCCCGTTCGTCCTGGTGGTGTCGATGGTGCTCGGCGTCGGGTCGTCGGCGGGAGTCGCGGACTACCTGCCGGATCGCGCCGGGCAGCAGGTGCTCTTCGCCGATCCGCCGACGGGCGTCCCGCCGCTGGCCGGCCTGGCCGTCACCGCGCTCTGGGCAGGGGCCGCGATGATGGCCGGCTGGTGGACGCTGCGACGGCGGGACGCGTAGCGGGCGGGCACCCGGGCGGGGGGCGTCACGGGGTTCTCCGAGGGCCGCCGCCGGCGCGGGTTTCGCTGCGGGCCGAGGCGGGCGGCGTCACAGGATCGACCCGGGCGCGTACCCCGCCGCCTCCGGGTGCCGCTTCACGACCTGCTCGACGCGTGCCGCCACCGCCGTCACCTGCTCCTCGGCCGCGCCCGTGAACGACAGCCGGTCGGCCATCAGCGCCTCCAGTCGGCCCCGGTCGAGCGGGATACGGCCGTCGGCGGCGAGTCGGTCGAGGAGCTCGTTGCGCTCGGCGCCCCGCTCGCGCATCGCCAGCGCCGCGGCCACCGCGTGCTCCTTGACGACCTCGTGCGCCTCCTCCCGGCCCACCCCGGCCCGTACCGCCGCCATCAGCACCTTCGTGGTGGCCAGGAACGGCAGATACCGGTCCAGCTCGCGGGCGATCACCGCCGGGAAGGCGCCGAACTCGTCCAGCACCGTCAGGAACGTCTCCAGCAGCCCGTCGAGCGCGAAGAACGCGTCCGGCAGCGCGACACGGCGCACCACCGAGCAGGACACGTCCCCCTCGTTCCAGGTGTCGCCCGCCAGCTCGGCGGTCATCGAGGCGTACCCGCGCAGGATCACCATCAGGCCGTTCACGCGCTCGCAGGACCGGGTGTTCATCTTGTGCGGCATCGCCGACGAGCCGACCTGGCCCGGCTTGAAGCCCTCGGTGACCAGCTCGTGCCCGGCCATCAGCCGGATCGTCTTCGCCAGCGAAGACGGCGCGGCGGCGACCTGCACCAGCGCCGCGACCACGTCGTAGTCCAGCGAGCGCGGGTAGACCTGGCCGACGGAGGTGAAGGCGCGGGCGAAGCCCAGGTGGCCGGCCACCCGGCGCTCCAGCTCCGCCAGCTTCGCGGCGCCCTCCTTGCCGCCGCCGAGCAGGTCGAGCATGTCCTGCGCGGTGCCGACCGGGCCCTTGATGCCGCGCAGCGGGTAGCGCGCGAGCAGGTCCTCCACCCGGCCGTACGCGGTCAGCAGCTCGTCGGCGGCGGTGGCGAAGCGCTTGCCCAGCGTGGTGGCCTGCGCGGCGACATTGTGCGAGCGGCCGGCCACCACCAGCCCGGCGTGCTCGCCGGCCAGCCGGCCCAGCCGCGCCAGCACCGCGACGGTGCGGTCGCGCACCAGCACCAGGGACTGCCGCACCTGGAGCTGCTCCACGTTCTCGGTCAGGTCGCGGGAGGTCATCCCCTTGTGGATCTGCTCGTGTCCGGCGAGCGCGTTGAACTCCTCGATGCGGGCCTTCACATCGTGCCGCGTGACCTTCTCGCGCTCGGCGACGGAGGCGAGGTCGACGTCCTCCAGCACGCGCTCGTAGTCGGCGACGGCGCCCTCGGGTACCTCGATCCCCAGGTCCCGTTGGGCGCGCAGCACGGCGAGCCACAGCCGCCGCTCCAGGACGACCTTGTGCTCAGGGGACCAGAGGGCGGCCAGTTCCGCGGAGGCGTAGCGGGCGGCCAGGACGTTGGGGATGCGCGGCTTGTTCACGTGGGGAGATTCTACGGGCCCGGGCCGGCGGTCTCCGGACGGCGGCCGGTGCGGGCGTACGGTCCGGGCGCCGGCGGCCGAGCAGGGGGGCGTGCGGGCCGGCGCGCGTCAGGCGTCGTACGGCAGCAGCTCCGGGCGCTTCGGCGCGCGGCCGTCGCCGGAGGAGCGGCCGGTGAGCCGGCGGTGCACCCACGGCAGCAGATGCGTACGGGCGAAGCGGACGTCCGCGGTCCGGCGGGTGAACCACGGGGGTGGCGGCGCCGGCGGCGGCAGGGGGCCGGTCCAGTCGTAAGCGGGAGCGCCGCCGAGCGCCTGCCACACGGCCTCGCCGACCCGGCGGTGCCCCTCGGGCGTCAGGTGCAGCCGGTCGTCGTCCCACAGCCGTACGTCGCTGAGCACTTCGGCGCCGTAGAGGTCCACGACCAGCGCGCCGTGCCGCGCGGCCAGGTCGTCGACGTGCGCGAACAGCTGCTCCATCCGCGGCCTGACCCGCTTCAGCACCCGGCCGTCGCGCCCGGGGCTGCGCATCAGCACCAGCTGCCCGCAGTTCGGCGCCAGCCGCTCCACCGCCTCTTCGAGCGCCCCGCACACCCGGCCCATGTCGCAGCGCGGCCGGATCGCGTCGTTGAGGCCCCCGACGAGGGTGATGACGTCGGGCTCCATGGCGGCGGCCCGGTCGACCTGCTCGTCGACGATCTGCCGGATGAGCTTGCCGCGGACGGCCAGGTTCGCGTACCGGAAACCGGGCCGGGATGCCGCGAAGCGGGCCGCGAGCAGGTCCGCCCAGCCGCGGTAGGTGCCGTCGGGCAGCAGGTCGGACATGCCCTCCGTGAAGGAGTCGCCGACCGCGACAAAACTGGTGTAACGGGCATTCACGTCCATGGCGCCGCCGATCCTACCCGCCGCCGCGAGCGTCCCCTCCGGCGGCCGGGCCGCAGGTCACGACTCCCGGCCGACCAGCTCGCGCAGCACGTCCTCCATGGTCACCAGGCCCGTCACCCGGTCCTGCGCGCCGGTCACCGCGGCCAGGTGGGTACGGCTGCGGCGCATGGCGGTCAGCACGTCGTCCAGCGGTGCGCCCGCGCGCACCCGGGCGATGCGGCGCATGGCGGTGCGCGGGAAGGGCGTCTCGCGGTCGCGGGCGCCGAGGGCGTCCTTGACGTGCAGGTAGCCGAGGATCCGGCCGCCGTCGTCGACCACCGGGAAGCGGGAGAAGCCGGACTCGGCGGCCAGCGCCTCCAGCGCCTCCGGGGTGACGCCGACGGGCGCGGTCACCACGTGCCCGGTGGGCACCACCACGTCGCCCACCGGGCGGCGGCCCAGCTCCAGCGCGTCGCGCAGCCGCTCGGCGGACCGGTCGTCGAGCAGCGCGGCCTCGGCGGAGTCCGCCACCATGCGGGCCAGGTCCGCGTCGGAGAACGACGCGGCGACCTCGTCGCGGGTCTGCACGCGCAGCAGCCGGAGCAGCGCGTTGGCGAAGGCGTTGACGGCGAAGACGACGGGGCGCAGCGCGCGGGTGAAGGCCACCAGCGGGGGGCCGAGGAGCAGCGCGGAGCGCACCGGGTCGGCCAGCGCCACGTTCTTCGGCACCATCTCGCCGAGCAGCATGTGCAGGTACGTCGCCACCGCCAGCGCGATCGCGAACGAGATCGGGTGCACCAGCCCGTGCGGCACCCCGACGGCGTCGAACAGCGGTTCCAGCAGGTGCGCGATGGCAGGCTCGGCGACGACGCCGAGGACCAGCGTGCACAGCGTGATACCGAGCTGGGCCGACGCCATCAGTGTGGAGACGTGCTCCAGGCCCCAGATCACGCGGCGTGCGCGGCGGTCGCCGTCCTGCGCGTACGGCTCGATCTGGCTGCGCCGCACCGAGATGAGGGCGAACTCCGCGCCCACGAAGAAGGCGTTGAGCACCAGCGTCAGCAGGCCGACGAGCAACTGGACGGCCGTCATGCGGACTTCCCCCTCCGGGCGGCCGAGCCGCCGCGCTCGCCGTCGCCTTCGTCGCCGCGGTCGCCGTCGCCGTCGCCGGTCACCGTGCCCGGCGGCGGGGCGTGCAGCAGCACGCGCGCCGCCCGGCGCCCGGTCGCGTCCACGACGTCCAGCCGCCAGCCGCCGACGTCGAGCGCGTCCCCGTCGACGGGGATACGGCCCAGCTCGGTGGCGACCAGCCCGGCCAGCGTCTCGTACGGACCCTCGGGCACCCTGAGGCCGATCTCCGCCAACTGGTCGGGGCGCGCCCCGCCGTCGGCGTCGAAGAGCATCCGGCCGTCGGGGTCCGCGCCGCTGCGCAGCAGGTCGGGCGTCTCCAGCGGGTCGTGCTCGTCCCGCACCTGGCCGATGACCTCCTCCACGACGTCCTCCATGGTGACCACGCCGGCGGTGCCGCCGTACTCGTCGATCACGACCGCCATGGAGCTCTTGTCCGTCAGCCGGTCCATCAGGTGGTCGACGGGCAGCGTCTCGGGCACCAGGACCGGTTCCCGCAGCAGCCGGGTCAGCGGATGGCGGGCCCGGCGGTCGGCGGGAATCCCGAGGACGTCCTTGACGTGCACGTAGCCGAGGACGCCGTCGAGGCTGCCGCGGTAGACGGGGAAGCGGGACAGGCCGGTGGCGCGGGAGGCGTCGACGACGTCCTCGACGGTGGCGTCCGCGTCCAGCGCGACGACCTGCATCCGGGGCGTCATGACGTTTTCCGCCGTCAGGTCCGCAAGTCTCAGGGTACGGACGAACAGCTCGGCGGTGTCGGCCTCCAGCGAGCCCCTCTTCGCCGAGTGCCGGGCCAGTGCGGCCAGTTCCTGCGGGCTGCGCGCGGACGCCAGCTCCTCGGCGGGCTCCAGACCCATCAGCCGCAGCACCCGGTTGGCGGTGTTGTTGAGGTGGCGGATGAACGGGCGGAAGACGGCGCTGAACGTCCGCTGGAAGGCCGAGACGCGCTTGGCCATCGCCAGCGGGTGGGAGATCGCCCAGTTCTTGGGCACCAGCTCGCCGACGACCATCAGCACGACCGCCGACAGGGCCGTGCCCAGCACGAGCGCGACGCCGGAGGTGGCCGACTCGGGGACGCCCACCGCGCGCAGCGGGCCGCGGAGCAGGGCGGCGACGGACGGCTCGGCGATCATGCCGACGACGAGGTTGGTGACGGTGATGCCGAGCTGCGCGCCGGAGAGCTGGAACGTCAGGCTCCGTACGGCCTGCAGCGTGCCGGCCGCGCCGCGCTCGCCGCGGTCTACGGCCCGTTCCAGCTCGGCCCGCTCCACCGTCGTCAGCGAGAACTCGGCGGCCACGAACAGGCCGCAGGCCAGGCAGAGCGCCAGGGCCAGGGCCAGCAGCAGCACCTCGGTCATCGGGTCACCTCCGTCCCATGATCACGCAGGGTCGCGACGGTCGCGCGGCGGCGGCCGTCAGCCGGTGGCAAGCGGCTTGACCCAGCGGCTCCACTGCTCCTGAGGCGCATACCCGCCCGCCCGCCAGGCGTGCTGTGCCAGCTCGTTGCGGTTCAGCACCATGGCGTCCGCCCGCCGGCCACCGAAGGCGGCGAACCGCCGCTCCGCCGCGGCCAGCAGCGCCGTGCCGACGCCGCGGCGCCGGTGGCCGGGGTGCACGGCGAGCCGGTACAGGTGGCAGCGCCAGCCGTCGAACCCGGCGATGACGGTGCCCGCCAGCTCCCCGCCGCGCTCGGCCAGCAGCAGCGCGCCCGGGTCGCGCTCCAGCAACCCGGTGACGCCGGCCGCGTCGTCGCTGACGGAGGTGCCCTCCGCCGCCTCTTTCCAGAACGCCAGCACCGCCGGCACGTCCTCGGGCTCCGCGGCCCGGATGTGGAGATCGTCCATGCCCGGCATCCCATCACCGGCCGGCCGCTCGGGTCGACCCGATTAGTGCCCCCGCCGCGGTCACTCGTGCGCGATGGCCGCCAGCACGTTCAGCCGGGACGCCCGCAGCGCCGGCAGCAGTGCGGCCAGCAGGCCCACCAGCACGGAGCCGATCACGACGGCGAGCTGCACCGTCCAGTCGATGGCGAAGGCGCGCATGCCCTCCAGCGCCAGCACCTCGTGCACACCCGCGCCCCACGCCAGGCCCAGCACCAGGCCGAGCAGCGCGCCGAACACGGCGATCACCACCGACTCCAGCCGGATCATCCGCCGGGTCTGGCGTCTGGACAGCCCTATGGCCCGCAGCATGCCTATCTCCCGGGTCCGCTCCACCACCGACAGTGCCAGCGTGTTCACCACGCCCAGCACGGCGATGATGATCGCCAGCCCGAGCAGCGCGAAGACCAGGTACAGCAGGACGATGATCTGCTCCCGGATCAGCTCCTTGAAGTCGGCCTGGTCGCGCACCTTCACCTGCGGGAAGCTCTCGAGTCCGCTCTCCAGCGACGTGCGCAGCCTGTCGACGTCGGTACCGCCCCCGGCGTTGACGAACAGGGCCGCCTCCTGGCCGCCGGGGAGGTGCTTCTCCAGGGTTTCGAGGCCCAGGAAGAAGCCGCCAGCCGCGCCGAAGCCGCCGCTGGTCTCCTGCTTGGTGAGCGCGCCGACGGTGAGCTCCGTCCGCTTGCCGTTGGGAAACTGCACCGGAAGCGTGTCGCCGATGCGTATGCCGTGGTCGCGCGCGAACTGCCGTTGCAGGCCCACGTGCCCGGGCGCGAGTGCGGCGGCGGTGTCCCCGGCCGCGTACTCCAGTCGGCTGACCTGGTCCAGCTCCTTGTCGAAGGCCCCGGCACTGGTATTGGTCTTCTCGCCGTCGGGCAGCGTCACGCGCAGCGGCGCGAACCGCTGGCGGACTACCAGGCCCACCCCGTCCGCGTCCCGGACGCGCTCCGTGACCTCGCGGGGGAACGGGCCGAAGTTGTCGCTCTGCACGATGAAGTCGGCGCCCAGCGTCCGGTCGATCTCCTCGTCGAAGGACTTCGTCATCGAGGCGGCGGCCACCGACATGCCGCCGACCAGGGCCAGACCCACCATCAGCGCCACGGCCGTCGCACCGGTGCGCCGCGGGTTGCGCAGTGCGTTGCGCTGGCTGAGAGCGCCGACGGAGCCGAAGATCCGCGGGAACCAGCCGCCCAGCACCCGGATCACCGGCCGCACCAGCAGCGGTCCGGCCGCCACCACGGCGAGCATCGTCAGCACCACACCGCCCACCAGGTAGACGGCGGAGTCCCGGGTCCGCTCCGCCGTGGCGCAGAAGACGAACGACACCGCCCCGACGACGCCGAGGAGGGAGCCGAGCACCGCGCGCACCCGCATCGGCCGGCCGACCTCGGCGATCTCCAGGTCGGCGAGCGCCGCCATGGGGGAGACCCGCGCCGCCCGCCGGGCCGGCAGATACGCCGCGACGAACGTGACGCCCACGCCGACCGCGTACGCGATGACCGGCGTGACCCAGCTCACGACCATCTCGGCCGCGTCCAGGTTCATCCCGAGCAGGCCCATCGTCTCGATCAGCCCGAGGGCCAGGCCGATGCCGCTGAGCAGCCCGAGGGTGGAGCCGGCGAGGCCGAGCAGCAGCGCCTCGGTGAGCACCGAGCGGCGGACCTGCCGCCGGTCCGCGCCGAGCGCGCGCATCAGCCCCAGCTCGCGGGTGCGCTGGGCGATGAGCATCGAGAACGTGTTGACGATGAGGAAGATGCCGACCAGCACGGCGATCCCGGCGAAGCCGAGCATCACGTACTTGATGATGTCGAGGAACGTGCCCAGCTCCTCCGCCGCCGACTTCGCCTGCTCGTCGGCGGTCTGCACGGCGTACTTCCCGTCGAGCGCCCGCTTGACGCGCTGCTTCAGCTCGGCGTCCGACACTCCCGGCGCCGCCTCTACGGACACCGACGTGGCCAGCTTCGTGTCCTCACGTTCCGTGCCCCCGGGCGCCGACTCCTCCGGCTCCGGGTTCTCCAGCAACTGGCGCTGCGCTGCCGCCGTCTCCAGGTAGACCACCGCCGCGCCCGGGTTGGTGGTGGTGAACTTCGCGATGCCGACGACTTCGACCTCGAACGTGCCCGGTTGCGCGAGGACGTGGAGTGTGTCGCCGATCTCGACGTTCTTGCGGTCGGCGGTGTCCTTGTCGAGCAGGGCCTCGCCGGCGCCGGCCGGCTCGCGGCCGTCCGACAGCTCCACCGGGCTGCGGTCGCTCACGTACCAGTTGGTGGCGATCGTCGGAGGGCCGGTGGTCCGGCCGATCGGCTCGTTCTCCGCGTCGGTGACGGTGAGGTTCTCCACCTCGACGTCGAGATGGACGTCCTGCACCCCCCGCACCTTCGCCACGTCCTCCGCCACCGAGGCGGGCAGCGTGGGCACCAGCCCGGAGCCGAACCCGCGGTTCTGCTCGAACGCCTCCTTCGGCGAGACCGCGACGTCGGCGGCCGTTGAGGCGAAGAGCCGGTCGAAGGTGCGGCTGACGGTGTCCGAGAAGATGAGGCTGCCGGAGACGAACGCCACCGACAGGAGCACGGCCAGCGCCGACAGCAGCAGCCGCCCCTTGTGCGCGAAGAAGCTGCGCAGAGTCGCCTTGAGCACGCCGCCTCAGCTCTTCCTGAAGCCGTCGAAGCGCTTCATGCGCTCCAGCACCGCTTCGGCCGTCGGCTGCGGCATCTCGTCCACGATCCGGCCGTCGGCCAGGAAGAGTACGAGATCGGAGTGGGCGGCGGCGCCCGGGTCGTGGGTGACCATCACCACCGTCTGCTCCAGCTGGTCCACCGCCTCCCGGAGGAAGCCCAGCACCTCCAGGCCGGAGCGCGAGTCGAGGTTGCCCGTCGGCTCGTCCGTGAAGATCAGCTCGGGCCGGGACGCCAGCGCCCGCGCGCACGCCACGCGCTGCTGCTGGCCGCCGGAGAGCTGCGAGGGCCGGTGGCCGAGACGGTCGCGCAGGCCGAGCGTGTCGATCACCCGGTCCAGCCAGACGGGGTCGGGCCTGCGGCCCGCGATGTCCATCGGCAGCGTGATGTTCTCCAGGGCGTTCAGGGTGGGCAGCAGGTTGAACGACTGGAACATGAAGCCAATCCGGTCGCGGCGCAGCCGCGTCAGCTCCCGTTCACCCAGACCGGTGATCTCCGTGTCGCCCAGCCAGACCCGCCCGGAGGTCACCGTGTCGAGCCCGGCGAGGCAGTGCATCAGCGTCGACTTGCCGGAGCCGGACGGGCCCATGACCGCCGTGAACCGGGCGCGGCGGATCTCCACGTCCACCGTGTCCAGCGCGACGACCGCCGTCTCGCCGCCGCCGTAGGTCTTCGTCAGCCCGCTGGCCCGGGCCGCGACCCCGGCCGGCGGTCCCGCTTCGCGTCTGTCGAGTGCCGCCGGTGTGGACAATTCCGTTCCCCCATCGGACTGTGAGTCGGGTGCTGGGTGCTGCTTCCTGTCCCGCCCGCCGTACGCCGTGCACGGCCGGCGGGCCCGTGCTGCAAGGCGGGCGCGATCGATCGGATTCACGCCGCCTGCCAGCGAGACTAGGCCGCCGCCGAACCCCGCGCATCCCTCCCGGGTGGCACCTGTGGATAACCCGCTACTCCCGCGGGAGGACCGGGTCCTCCTGTGTGCGGCGCAGTCGGTGTCAGCCTCGCAGTGCAGTGCCCAGGACGTGGTACGAGGTCGGGGTCGGCGGCCCCTTCTCCGGCACCCGCAGCCGCCGGTACTCGCCGAGGGTGAAACCCGCGGCGGTCAGCTCGCCGAGCACGTCGCGGCCGGAGTGGCAGCCGCCGAACAGCAGCGGCCACACCGTACGGTCCGCCGCCCGCTGCACCATCTGCATCACCCGCCCGTCGGCCCGCCCGTGCTCCAGGAACCGCAGCTCCGCGCCGGGCCGCAGCACCCGGCGCAGTTCGTCGAGCGCCCGCCGCACGTCCGCCACCGAGCACAGCACCAGCGAGGCGACGGCGGCGTCGAACGACTCGCTCTTGACCGGCAGCGCCTCCGCCATGCCCGGCACCACGTCCACCGGTACGTCCGCGCGCAGCGCCGCCGCCGCGCCGAGCTGCCGCAGGTGGCGCTCCGGCTCGATCGCGACCACCTCGGCGACGGCGGCCGGGTAGTGCGCGAAGTTCCGCCCGTTTCCCGCGCCGATCTCGATGACCCGGCCGGAGAGGCCGGCCAGCAGCTCCGTGCGCAGCTCGGCCACCCCGCCGCGCTCGTCCGCGGCGACGCTCAGGCGGGCGTAGAAGCGCGCGAAGTAGGGATGGTGAACGGCGTCCTTCGCGGCGCGTGGCGGTGACGGCATACCGGCCTCCTGGCGAGCGGGCTCACTGCGATTGTCCCCCCGCGGGGCGGCCCGGGGCGTGCCGGGCGCGGAAGTCGTCCGCGTCCCAGTGACCGCCGAGCACCGGCGCCAGCCACCCGGGCGCCGCCGCGCCGAACCCCTCGGGCCCGTATCCGGCGGCACCCTCCGGCACGGCGCCCAGCAGCGGCACCCGCGCCGTGGCCGGCAGGTCCGCCAGGTTGCATCTGGCCGCGAGGTCAGGCGCCGCCGGCCAGTTGCCCACCACCACGCCCGGACACCCGAGACCGCGGCGGCGCAGCGCCTCCGCGGTCAGCTCGGTGGCGTTCAGCGTGCCGAGCCCCGCGGCGGCCACGACCAGTACCGGCGCCGCCAGCAGCCGCGCCACCTCGGCCAGCGTGCCGCCCGCGTCGTCCAGCCGCACCAGCAGCCCGCCCGCGCCCTCCACGAGCACCAGGTCGTAGTCGTGCCCCAGCTTCTCCACCATCCCCGCCGCGTCCGCCGCCGTGAGGGGCGGCAGCCCCGCGCGCCGGGCGGCCGTCGCCGGGGCCAGCGGCTCGGGGAAGCGGGCCAGTTCCACGGCCCGTACCCCCGGGGCGAGGCGCGCCGCCTCGTCGGCGTCACCGGGCTCGCCGGGCGCCACGCCGGTCTGCGCCGGCTTGAGCACGGCCACCGAGCGGCCCCGTGCCTGCGCCGCGGCGGCCACGGCGGCGGTGACGACCGTCTTGCCCACGCCCGTCGAGGTGCCGGTGACCACGAGCACGCTGCCCATCGCCGCGCGCCTCCCGCCCGTCAGCCGGCCGCCGCCGCGGCGCGCACGGCGGCGCACACGCGGGCGATGTCGGCGTCCCCGGTCACGTACGGCGGCATGGTGTAGATCAGGTCGCGGAACGGGCGCAGCCACACCCCCGCCCCGACCGCCGCCCGGGTGGCGGCGGCCATGTCCACGGGGTGGTCGAGCTGGACGACGCCGATGGCGCCCAGCACCCGTACGTCCGCCACCCCCGGCACCTCGGCCGCTTCTGCCAGCCCCTCCCGCAGCCCGCTCTCGATGCGCTTGACGTCCTGCCGCCAGCCGCCGTCGGCCAGCAGGTCGAGCGAGGCCAGCGCGACGGCCGAGGCCAGCGGGTTGCCCATGAACGTCGGGCCGTGGGCGAGCACCGGAACCTCGCCCGCCGAGATGCCCGCCGCGACCCGGGGGGTGCACAGCGTCGCGGCCATCGACAGGTAGCCGCCGGTCAGCGCCTTGCCGACGCACATCACGTCAGGCGTGACGCCCGCGTGGTCCGCGGCGAAGAACTCGCCGGTGCGGCCGAAGCCGGTGGCGATCTCGTCGAACACCAGCAGCACCCCGTGCGCGTCGCACGCCTCGCGCAGCACCCGCAGATAGCCGGGCGCGGTGAAGCGCATGCCGCCCGCGCCCTGCACGACCGGCTCCACGACCACCGCGGCCAGCTCGTCCGCGTGCCGCGCCACGAGGTCGCGCAGCTCACGCTCGTACGCCCCGTCCACCGGCGCGTCGAAGCCCGCGGGCGGCAGACCGGCGAACACCTGCCTCGGCAGCACCCCGGACCACAGCTCGTGCATGCCGCCCTCCGGGTCGCAGACCGACATGGGCTGCCAGGTGTCCCCGTGGTAGCCGCCGCGCCAGGTCATCAGCCGGTGCTTGCCCGGCCGCCCGCGCGAACGCCAGTACTGCAGGCACATCTTGACCGCGACCTCGACCGACACCGAGCCCGAGTCGCTGAGGAACACGTGCCGCAGCGGCTCCGGCGCGACCTCCACCAGCCGCGCCGCGAGCCGCACCGCCGGCTCGTGGGTGAGCCCGCCGAACATCACGTGGCTCATCCGCTCCAACTGGCCGCGGGCGGCGGCGTCGAGCGCCGGGTGCCGGTAGCCGTGGATCGCCGACCACCACGACGACATCCCGTCGACCAGCTCGTCCACCCCCCACGCCGGCTCGGCCAGCCGCAGCCGCACGCCCGCGGCGGAGTCGACGACCAGCGGCTCCGGCCGGCCCGGCATGGGCCCGTACGGGTGCCAGACGTGCTCGCGGTCCAGGTCGAGCAGCCGCCGGGGCGGCAACGGCTCAGGCATTGGGCGGCAGTTCCGTGCCCGCCCCGCGGCGCCGCACGGCGACCAGGTCCGTACGCGCCGTGCGCCCCGACCGTGCCGCCCGCGCCGCCTCGGCCGCGGGCGGGTCGCCCGGAGCCGGTCCCTCCGCCCGGTGGGCCGGCAGCGTCGTCGTCCCCGCCTCCTCCACCTCGAAACCGGCGTCTGCGATCATCTCCAGGTCCGCCTTGCCCGCCTGCCCCTCGCTGGTCAGGTAGTCGCCCAGGAACACCGAGTTGGCCAGGTGCAGCGCAAGCGGCTGCAGCGTCCGCAGGTGGATCTCCCGCCCGCCGGCCAGCCGCACCTCCACGTCCGGGCAGACGAACCGCACCATCGCCAGGATCTTCAGGCAGCGCCGCGGCGTCAGGTCCCACTCCCCGGCCAGCGGCGTGCCCTCGAACGGGATGAGGAAGTTCACCGGCACCGAGTCCGGGTCCAGCGCGCGCAGCGCGAAGACCACGTCCACCAGGTCCTCGTCGCTCTCCCCCATCCCCGCGATGAGCCCGGAGCACGCCGACATCCCGGCCGCCTGCGCCTGCCGCACGGTCTGCACCCGGTCCTCGTAGCCGTGCGTGGTGCAGATGTCCGCGTACGTCGCCTCGGAGGTGTTGAGGTTGTGGTTGTACGCGTCCGCGCCCGCCGACTTCAGCCGTTCCGCCTGGCCGTCGGAGAGCAACCCGAGGCAGGCGCACACCTCCACGTCCCCGTGCTTGTCCTTGATGGCGGCGATGGTCTCCGAGACCCGGTCGACGTCCCGGTCCGTGGGCCCGCGCCCGCTGGCGACCAGACAGACCCGCTTGGCGCCGCCCGCCACCCCGGCCGCCGCGGCCTCGGCCGCCTCATCGGCCTTCAGCCACGTGTACTTGAGGATCCCCGCCTCGGAGCCCAGCCGCTGCGAGCAGTACGAACAGTCCTCGGGGCACAGCCCCGACTTGAGGTTGACCAGGTAGTTGAGCTTCACCCGGCGGCCGAAGAACGCCCGGCGTACCCTCCCCGCCGCGGCGACGACGTCGAGCACGTCCTCGTCCGGGGTGCGCAGCAAGGCCAGGGCCTCGTCCCGGGTGGGCGCCTCGCGCCGCAGCCCCTTGTCCACCAGCGTCGAAAGCAGGTCCATGGCGCCGATCCTCGCCCACCGCACCGGCCCGGGCCAATGGGGTATCGCACAACGGCCGCCGATGTCTTCTGTGCTCATCGCCACACGGTCACGCGCCCGCGCGCGCACTACGGTGCAGACACAGCCCGCCGAGCCGAGGAACCGCATGCCCCGTCACGCCTTCGACTGGATCGACGCGCAGGCCGAGGAGCGGCGGCGCGCCGGTCTGGTACGCGCCGTGCGCCCCCGCGCGCACGACGCCGCGCTGCTGGACCTGTCCGGCAACGACTACCTCGGCCTCGCCCGGCACCCCGAGGTCACCGCCGCCGCGGCAGCCGCGGCACACCGCTGGGGCGCGGGCGCCACCGGCTCCCGGCTCGTCAGCGGCAGCACCGCGCTGCACGCGGAGCTGGAGGCCGAACTCGCCGACTTCTGCGGCTTCGAGGCCGCACTCGTCTTCTCTTCGGGCTACGCCGCAAACCTCGCCGCCGTCACCACTTTGAGCGACCGGGGGTCCCTCGTGGTCTCGGACGCCGGCAACCACGCCTCGCTCATCGACGGCTGCCGGCTGTCCCGGGCCGATGTCGCCGTCGTGCCGCACGCCGACGCCGACGCGGTGGCCAAGGTGCTCGACGGCTTCGCCGGGCGCGCGCTGGCGGTCTCCGACGGGGTCTTCTCCGTCGACGGCGACGCCGCGGACCTGTCCGCGCTGGCGGCGGCCTGCCGCGCGTACGGGGCCGGGCTGCTGGTGGACGACGCCCACGGGCTCGGGGTGCTCGGGGACGGCGGACGCGGCTCGCTGCACGCGGCGGGCCTCGCGGGCGCCGCCGACGTCGTCGCCACCGTCACGCTGTCGAAGGCGCTGGGCAGTCAGGGGGGTGCGGTGCTGGGGCCGGCGCGGGTGATCGAGCACCTGGTCAACACCGCCCGTACGTTCATCTTCGATACCGGCCTCGCCCCCGCCGCCGCGGGCGCCGCGCTCGCCGCGCTGCGCCTGCTGCGCCGCGAGCCGGAACGGGCCGCGGCGGCCCGCGGGGTGGCGGCGCGGCTGCACGGCGGGCTGACGGCCGCCGGGCTGACGGCCGTACGCCCCGACGCGGCGGTGGTGTCGGTACGGGCCCCGGCCCCCGAGGCGGCCGTCGCGTGGGCGGCGGCGTGCCGCGAGGCGGGCGTGGCGGTCGGCTGCTTCCGTCCGCCGTCGGTCCCCGACGGCGTCTCACGGCTGCGGCTCACCGCCCGTGCGGACCTGGCCGATCAGCAGGTGGGCAGAGCGGTCGAGACGGTCGTACGGACCGCGCCCGACGCGAACTCGCCGTCCTTGACCGCCGCGATGAACGCCCGCCACGCCTCGGGCCGGAACAGCAGCGCGGGCCCCTCCACACGGGTGGAGTCCCGTACCGCGAGCAGCTCGCCGTATTCGGGCCCCACCGGATAGGCGGCCTCCACGCAGTTGTTCGCCCCCGTACTGTGCGAACTGCGCCGCCACCGGACGTCGTCGAGTGCCGTACTGGAGGAGACGTACCGAAGCACTGCGGTCATGGTGCCTCCTTTGCACCCGCGCCGAGCGCGGCGATGAACGACATGGACTCTTCGTGCGAAAGGGCGCTCGCCTGCAGCGAAGCAAAGGCGGTCACGTACGCCCGTAAGTCTTCTTTCCTTTCCAGGTGGAGGCTACTCATCAAATGGTCGACGACGACCACGTCGAGATCAGAACTTCGCGAATAGGAGAAGATAACGAAAGGCCCGGTGAGGCCGACGTGCTCGCCGGCGGAAAAGGGCAGGATCTGCACGCGTACGTGCGGAAGCGTGCCCATCCGCCGCAGATGCCGCAACTGCTCCGCCATCACCCCCGGACCGCCCACGTGCCGCCGCAGCACCGCCTCGTCGAGCACCGCGTGCAGCCGCAACGGGCGCGTCGAGCGCAGCACGGCCTGCCGCGCGATCCGCACCTCCACCAGCGACTCCACCTCGCGCCGCGCCGCCCCCGCCACGGCCGCCCGGGTCACCGCCCGCGCGTACCGCCGCGTCTGCAGCAGCCCCGGGACCACCGACGTCTCCAGCGTGCGCACCGCGGACGCCTCCGCCTCCAGGCTGATGAAGTCCCGGTACGCGGCCGGCAGCAGCTCCCGGTACGCGCTCCACCAGGGGTCCTCGGCCCCGCCGCGCGGCGCCGAGGCCAGCGACACCAGCAGCGTGCGCAGCTCGGGGTCGGTGACGCCGTACACGTCCAGCAGCCGGGTCACGTCCCTGGCCTTGGCCGCGGACCTGCCGGTCTCCATGCGGCTGACCTTCGACTGGTGCCAGCCGACCCGCCCCGCCGCCTTCCCGCTGGTCAGCCCGGCCTCGCCGCGCAGCCTGCGCAGTTCCGCGCCCAGCTTGGCGCGGCGTACCGCCGGCCCATTGCGCATAACGCCCCTCCCGGCCGCTCCGCCGAACGCGTAACTACCGCCAGTCTGCCGTCCAAATACGGTCTCTCGCGGCAGAGTTCACCGCTTCGAGCGACAGATATATGCATAACCGGGTGGACGACTCGCGCGCCGGGCACGATCGATGGCACCGTGACGCGGACACAACCCGAAGCGGTCCTCGACTTCACCAGGCACGCGTAGGAGTCCGGCACTCATGTGCGAAAGGGACGGCGTCGCAATGGCAGACCACCACGAAGCATCCGTCACGCTGCCGAGTGAGGCCGCTTCGGTCACTCGCGCCCGCAAATATGTCACTGACATTCTCGGGAAATGGGGCCTGCCGGAAGGCGCGGACGCGGCGGACACCGTCCGCCTCGTCGTCTCCGAGCTGGCCACGAACGCCGTCCAGCACACGCGGGGGCAGTCGCCGACGTTCACCGTGCGGATAATGCTCGTGCGGGAGGAACAGCTACGCGTTGGCGTCAGCGACAGCCACCCGCGCTGGCCGCGCCGGCTGCCCGCCGCCGTCCAGCAGGACAACGGGCGGGGCCTGGTCATCATCAGGTGCCTCGTCGCGGAGTCGGGCGGGCGGCTGACCGTCACCCCCACCGAGGACGGGGGGAAGACGGTCTGGATCGCCCTACCCTGGCGGGCGGCGCCGGTCGTCTGAAGCGGAGTCGTGCGCACCCCCGTGAGCCGCCCGCGGGCCCGCTGGTGCACGCTGGAGTCATGACCGACCAGCTCATCAGCCACGAGGACGTCCACGCCGCCGCGGAGCGCATCGCGGGACGGGTCCGCCCGGTCACCGTCGCGCCCGCGGGCGCCGAGGTGGTACCGGACGCCGAGGTGTGGCTCGCGCTCGAGTTCCTCCAGCACACCGGCTCCTTCAAGGCGCGCGGCGCCATGAACTTCACCGCCGCCCACGCCGCCGCCGGCACGATGCCCGACGCCGGCGTGCTCATCGCCTCCGGCGGCAACGCCGGGCTCGCCTGCGCCTGGGCCGCCGCCCGCCACGGCGTGCCGGCGCACGTGTTCTTGCCCGCCACCGCGCCGGAGTTCAAGGTCGAGCGGCTGCGCGGCCTCGGCGCCGACGTGCGGCTGACCGGCAGGACGTACGGCGAGGCGCTGGCCGCGTCGCGCGCGATGGCCGCGGAGACCGGCGCGCTGGCCTCGCACGCCTACGACCACCCGCTGATCTCCGCCGGCGCCGGCACGCTGCTGCCGGAGATCGCGGCCGCGGTGCCCGGCGGGGTCGACACCGTCGTCGTCGCGGTCGGCGGCGGCGGGCTGTACGCGGGCATGGCGGCAGCCGCCGCGCGGCACGGGATCGGCCTCGTCGCCGTCGAGCCGGAGAACTGCCGGGCGCTGAACGCCGCGCTCGCGGCCGGAGAGGTGGTCGACGTGCCGGTCGACTCCGTCGCCGCGGACTCGCTGGGCGCGCCCCGTACGTCGCGCGATGCGCTGGCCCGGGCCCAGCGGCCGGGAACCACCTCCGTGCTCGTCGCCGACGCCGACATCGTGGCGGCGCGGCGGCGGCTGTGGGACGAGCACCGGCTCGTCGTCGAGCACGCCGCGGGCACGGCGCTCGCGGCGCTCACCACAGGCGCGTACAAGCCGCGGGCGGGGGAGAGGGTGGCGGTGGTGCTCTGCGGCGCGAACACCGACCCGGGCACGCTCTGACGTTCGGCTCAGCCCGGCCCGTCGTGCCGCCGCGCGGCGCGCGGCGCGGCGATACTCCTTCTCAGACCCCACGGCAGCACCGCCCACAGCCCCGCGGTGAACGCCAGCACCGCCACCCCCGCCACCGCCCCCGCCGCGCGCCCCAGGACGACGTCCACCACGAGCTGCACGGCCCCGGACAGCGCGAGCGCCACCACCCCCAGCCCCACCGCCGCCAGCCGCGAGGAGACGTCGACGATGCGCCGTTTGGCCCGGCGCCGGAACAGCCCGCGGTGCACCGCCGCGGGCGCGGTGAACAGCACCGCCGCCGCCACCGAGAGCAGCAGCGTCGTCACGTACATCCCGCGCTGCAGCGCGTCCAGCTCGGTGAAGCGCTCGGTGAAGGCCATGGTCAGCAGGAAGGCGAGGAGGATCTGTACGCCCGTCTGCGTCACCCGCAGCTCCTGGAGCAGCTCCACGAAGTTGCGGTCGTCGCGCTCCAGCGGGGTCTCCCGGCGCGCCTGCCCCACGGACGCCGACGGTTCCTCCGCCCGCGCGGCCGGCGTCGAGCCGTGCCCGTCCGCGCCCTCGTCCTCGTTCCGGTCGTCTTGCTCCATGCACTTTTTGGTAGCCCGATTCCCGCGTCCTACTCCTCTGCTACCAGCAGCGCCTCCGCGCCCACCGGCCGGAACCCGGCGGCCAGGAACGCCCGTACGCTCGCCGCGTTGCCCGGCGCCACCTGCGCCCACAGCGGCTCGCCCGGCGGCACCAGGTGCCGGGCCGCCGTCGCCAGCCGCCGGCCCAGCCCGCGCCCCCGGGCGTCCGGTTCCACCTCCACGGCGGTCTCCCGGCGCCCGGCGACGCCGCGGCCGAGCAGCACGGTCGCGCCCGGAACGGCCCAGGCGCGTACGTCGTCGCGGTGGCGCAGCGCGCGGCGCAGCCGGGGGTGGGTGCCGTCGGCGCCGGGGTTCAGCGGCAGCGGCGGCGGGCCGGGCAGCGGGTCGGCGACCAGCAGGACGTCGACGTTGTTCACGGTGCGGCGGAGGCGGGCGGTGAGGGTGCTGAGGAACGGGGGGTTGAGCGGGGCGGACAGGTCGTCGGCGGGCAACAGGCCGCGTATCCACGCCGGTTCGGCGTCGGCGAAGACGACATGGCAGCCGGTGAAGGCGATGACGCCCGCGTCCCGGAGCGACGGCTGCGGGAGCACGGTGACCGCGCCGTCCGGCGGCGGGAAGTCGCCGCGGGCGGCGGCGGCCAGGAGGGCGGCGAGCCGCCCGCCGTCCGGGGCGTCTTCGCCGTGCGCGAGCGTCGTCGTGGACTCGGGATCACCGGGCTGCGGGCACATGGCGCTGGCTCCTCGGGGCGCGGCTGGCGGAACGCGGCCAACCTACCGGCCGTACGCGACCGGCCCCCGCCCGCCCGGTACGCGCCCGCCGGTCACGGCGACCCGTCGGGCTCCCGCGGCCCCGGCGGCACCGCCACCAGACTGCTGCGCCGCTCCCCGTCGAGCACCCGCAGGGCACGCGCCATCGTCGCCGCGTGGATACGGCTCTCGCGCCGCTCGTGCATCAGTGCCAGCGCATCCCGCAACCCGACGGCGGTGCGTACGAGCGCTTGCGCGGCTCGCAACCCCGCGTACGTGTCCGCGGCGCGCGCTGGGTTGATCCGGCCCAACTGGTCGACCGCGTCGAGATAGCGGTCGATCAGCTCCGCCTCCGCGCGGGTGAGCGCGGGCAGCGGCGGCAGCTCAGGCGGCAGCATGGCCCGTCACCTCCCGTAGCGCGGCGTGCCTGTGCCCTTGCGGCTCTCGGTCAGCCGGTCGGCCAGCCCGTACGCGACGGCCGCCCGGGCGTCGAGGATCTTGTCGCGCTCGATGTCCTCGCGGATCTGCTCGATCGGGGTCCCGGTGTGCTTGGCGAGCAGCTCCTCCAGCAGCTCGCGGTGGCGCAGCAGCTCCCGCGCATGGATCTCCAGGTCGGTCGCCTGCCCGCGCACCGGCTCGGCGAACGACGGCTGGTGGATGAGCACCCGCGCCCCGGGCAGCACGTACCGCTTGCCGGGGGTGCCCGCGGCCAGCAGCACGGCCGCGGCGGACGCCGCCTGGCCGAGGCAGACGGTCTCGATGTCGCTGGTGACGAACTGCATCGTGTCGTAGATCGCGGTCATCGCCGTGAACGAGCCGCCGGGCGAGTTGATGTACAGCGAGATGTCCTGGTCGGGGGCGGCGTGCTCCAGGTGCATGAGCTGGGCCATCACGTCGTTCGCCGAGGTGTCGTCGATCTGGGTGCCGAGGAAGACGATCCGCTCCTCCAGCAGCTTCGAGTACGGATCCTGCGTGCGCACCCCGCTGCTCGTCCGCTCGGTGAACTCCGGCAGCACGTAGCGCGCCGTGGGGCTGTCCATGACCTTCGCACCTCTCCCTCTCTCGGTCCCGCTCCGGTGACTCTCCGTATGAAATGTACAGGACGTACATCCGGTTATGCTGGGAGCATGGCGTACGAAATTCCGGTGACGCAAGCCCGCGCAGAGCTGGCCGACCTGATCAACCGCGTGGTCTACGGCGGCGAGCGGGTCGTGGTCACCCGTCACGGCCGGCCCCTCGTGGCCCTTGTCTCGGCCGCCGACCTGGAGAAACTCGACGATTTGGAGAACCCGCCGGCCGAGGAGCAGGTCATCACCACGGTCTCCGGCGTGCGCACGGCCCACCCCGCCGGATCTGCCACGGGCGAACGCCGCTTCGGCATCGCGGCGGAACACCGCGCCCCCGAAACCCGCGCGAGCGGCGAGGGTCCCGCGTAGCCAGAGGGCGGTGGGGACGAGGGGGGCGGTTCGCGTTCTCCGCGCACCAAGGCGCGTGCCAGTGGCGAAACGGCCGAAAGCTTTCATGCGCCAACGTGCGCTGACATGCGGCGACTTGCGCCGACCTGTGCAGGCGCGCGAGTCACTCGCCACGCCCACGGCTCTGTATCGTCCGCTTGGTGCGCGGAATTGTCTTACTCCTCGTCCCTAGACTTCCCGCTGTTCGTGGCCGTTGGGCGTGAGGTTCCGCGCCTGATGGCAAGCGCTTACCGCACGAGGCGCCGCATCCGGGAGCCGCTGCGCCTCGTGCCGTCCACCACCGGTCTCCGCCTCGCGGGCACGCCCCCGCGTCGTCTCCGCCAGGCGGCGGCCGCCGGCTTTCCTACCCCCCCCTCGGTTCCCGGTCAGGAGACCTGAGTTCCATGGCACGAGTACACGCCTCCCCACGGAAACGTCGCTGGTACGCCGCGCTGGCGGCAACGCTGGTCGGTGTGATGGCCGCCTGGCTGCTGAACGCCACCGCCTCCGCCAGCGGCGGCGACCCGACCGGAACGTTGCAGGCCGACCCGCTATACGTGGCGCCGGACGGCAGCGACGGCGCAGCCGGTACGGAGGCCGACCCCACGACGCTGCCCTCGGCGCTCTCCCGTGTCGAGTCCGGCGGGACGATCTACATGCGGGAGGGGACCTACGACTTCTCCGAGACGATCACCATCGAGCCGGGCGCGACCGACGGCACTGAGAACGCCCGCACGACCCTGTCCGCCTACCAGGGCGAGACGCCGGTGCTGAACTTCTCGGCCCAGGCGGAGGACTCGGCCAACCGCGGGCTCATCCTGGCCGGGAACTTCTGGCACGTGAACGGCATCGTCGTCGAGCGCGCCGGGGACAACGGGATCCTCCTCGGCGGCAACAACAACATCGTCGAGCGCACCGTCACGCGCTTCAACCGGGACTCGGGGCTGCAGATCTCGCGGTGGATCGCCGACTCGCCCCCGGACACCTGGCCGTCGAACAACCTCGTGCTGAGCGCCGAGTCGCACGACAACGCCGACTCCGACGGCGAGGACGCCGACGGCTTCGCGCCCAAGCTCACCACCGGCCCCGGCAACGTTCTTCGCAACACCGTGGCCCACAACAACATCGACGACGGCTACGACCTCTACACCAAGTCGGAGGACGGCCCCATCAGCCCGGTGACCATCGAGAACTCCCTCGCCTACGACAACGGCACCCTCTCCGACGGCTCGCAGGCCGGCAACGGTGACCGCAACGGCTTCAAGCTCGGCGGCGACGATGTCCCGGTCGACCACACCATCACGGGCACCATCGCCGTCAACAACGGCAAGCACGGGATCACCTACAACAGCAACCCCGGCTCGATCACCGTGTCGGACAACGTCAGCATCGGCAACACCGAGCGCAACTTCAACTTCGACGAGGGATCCCATTCCTTCTCGAACAACGTCTCCTGCGACAGCGGGGACGACGACCGGATCGTCGGTGACGACGACGGCTCGAACCAGTTCTGGTCCGAGGAGGGCGGGAACGGGCCCGCGTGCGCCGACTACGCCGGCGACATGGACTGGTCCTTCGCCGAGGACGGCAGCCTCGTCGTGACCTTCGGCGGCCAGCAGGTCACGCCGTAACGGACCGGCCGCCGGCCCGTCCGTGGTCCTTCGTCCCCACGGATGGGCCGGTCAGGTCATCGACCCCACCCTTCGAAGGCACAAGGAGACGAGATGAAGCGATCGTTCGCATGGCGACTCTCCGCGGTCGCGACCGCGTTGGCCCTCGCGACCACGACCGGCGTGGTCATGTCGATGTCCCAGGCATCGGCGCAGGCCGGCGCCGCGAGCGGCTACGCGACCGAGAACGGCGGGACCACCGGCGGCGAGGGCGGCGAGACGGTTCGGGCCACCACGGGAACCCAGATCCACGAGGCTCTGTGCGGCCGGGCCGGCACCGACACCCCCCTCACCATCGAGGTCGAGGGCACCATCAACCACGGCAACACCACCGACGTCGACGGCGAGAGCTGTGACACCGCCGACGACGTCATCGAGCTCAAGGGCATCAGCAACGTCACCATCATCGGGACCGGCGGCGGAGCCGTCTTCGACCAGATCGGCATCCACATCCGCGAGTCCAGCAACATCATCATCCGGAACGTGACCATCCAGAACGTCAAGAAGTCGGGCTCTCCCACGTCCAACGGCGGCGACGCCATCGGTATGGAGAAGGACGTCCGCAACGTCTGGGTCGACCACACCAACCTGCTGGCGTCGGGCGGCGAGGACGAGGGCTACGACGGCCTCTTCGACATGAAGGACAACACGCAGTACGTGACCTTGTCCTACAGCATCCTGCGCGACTCCGAGCGCGGCGGTCTCGTCGGGTCCAGCGAGGACGACGTCTCGAACAGCTTCATGACGTACCACCACAACCTGTACGAGAACATCAACTCCCGCACGCCTCTGCTGCGCGGCGGCACCGCCCACATGTACAACAACCACTACCTGGGCCTCGTCGAGTCCGGCATCAACTCCCGGGCCGGGGCCAGCGCCAAGGTCGACAACAACTACTTCCAGGACTCCAAAGACGTGCTGGGCACCTTCTACACCAACGAGGCCGGGTACTGGGAGGTCAGCGGCAACATCTTCGACAACGTGACCTGGTCCGAGCCCGGTGACGAGAACAACCCCGCCGGCCCCGACCCCGAGTCCACCACCACGGTCGACATCCCCTACGCCCACACCCTCGACAGTGCCGACTGCGTGCCGGCCATCGTGAGCCGGACGGCAGGCGCGGGCACGGGCTTGGCGGAGTCCGACGGCACCTGCTAGGTGCTTCGTCGGCATCAGCCCGCCACCCGGCGGTGACCCTGGGCGGCCCATCCGGTCCCACCGGATGGGCCGCCCCTTGCCGCCGGTCGTCTGGCGGCCCTCGCTGGCGACGACGATGGAGTCGTTGACGACCGGGCTGGCTTCCTCCGTGGGTGGTGCCGGGCCGGGCGTCCCCGAGGAGTCTGGAGGTCCGGACGTCTCGGGGTCAGCCGCGCCTGTGATCGTACGGCTCAATCGTGTCGATCTCGTGCCGCGGATCCCGCCACCGCCCACGCCGCGGCTGGCCGGCGGTGGCCCCCCGATCCGGGAGCACGCCCGGCAATGCCTCGGCGTGCCGGTCGACCTCGAACCCGTCGAGCGGTTCGAGGCCGCTCACGCCCGACTCGATGCGGCGCTGCCGCCCGGGCCCGGCTCTCTGTCCGAGCGTCTGCACTCCTGGAACCAGGCACACGCGATACCACCGGAGCGCCTGCCGGAACTGGCCCGGCTGGCCATCGACGAGACCGTCACCCGAACCCGCGCGATCGTGTCGTTGCCGGACGAGGTGCACGTCGACGTCCAGATGACCCCGGGCGCGCACCGCGGGCAGTTCACCGGCGGCGCCCGCGGCATCATGCACCTCAGCGACGGCACGCCGTTCAACGGGGCGGACCTGCTCTACGTCGTGGCACACGAGGGGTTCCCGGGGCACATCGCCGAGTCCATGCTCAAGTCGATCCACCTGGCCGACCATCCCGAACACCGGATTCGGTTCATGATCTCGCCGCCGTTCGTCGTCAGCGAGGGAATCGGCCTGCACGCCCCCGGCGTCGCCTTCCCCGACGACGAGGGACAGCGCTGGCTCACCGAACACGTGCTCGCGCCGCTGGGGATCCGACCGGACGGCAGCGACTTCGCGGCCGTCCACGACGCCCGCAACGTGCTGTGGGGGGCGGTGGGCAACGCCGCGATTCTGGCCGGCGAAGGCCGGCCCGATGCCGAGATCGCCGACTACCTGACCTCCTGGGCGCTGCCGTCCGACGCCGAAACCGCCTGGATGCTCCAGGCCCTGCGCTCACCCAGTCTCGGCGTCTAGTTCATGGGCTACTCCCACGGATGGCGACTCCTGCGACCCTGGCTCGACCATCGGGACCGGACCGAGCGCGTGCGACGACTGCTCACCACCCCCGTCCTCCCGGCCGATCTGACCTGACCACCCGGACCCGATTCCGCCGCTCCCGCGCGGGACCTCGGCGGCGGTCGCGGGCCGGCTCGTTGCCGATGTCGTCGGGTCCGGCGGGGACGCCGGTTCAGCCGGCGGTCGCGGCGTACGCCCTGAGGAACGTGTCGGCGGCGGCGTCTGCCAGTTCGGCGAGGTCGGAGTCGGGCAGATCGACCGTGCCCATCCGGGTACGGCCCTCCAATGGGCCGACGAGCAGGGCGAGCAACTGCTCGGCGGCCACCGACGGGTCGGCGGCGCGCAGCCGGCCGGCGAGGGAGAGGCGGGCAAGGCGGTCGGCGATGGCCTCGGTGAGGCGGTGGGCGCCGTGTGCTTTGACGATGTCCAGGATCTCTGGGAACTGCCCGACCTCCGCCATCAGCAGGCGGCGCAGCGCGCAGGAACGCTCGCCGGCGTGGCTGCGCAGCAGCCGCAGGCCGGTGTCCTCCAGCGCGGCGCGCAGGTCGTCGGGCGCGAGCAGCGGGTCGAGGGCGGCGAGCCGCTCCTCCAGGACGGCTTTGGCGGCGGCCTCCATCGCGTGCCGGAACAGGGTGGCCTTGTCGCTGAGGTGGTTGTAGACGGTGGGCTTGGCCACCCCCGCCTCCCTGGCGATGTCCTGCACGCAGGCGCCCGCGTAGCCATGCTGCGCGAAGACGGTGAAGGCTGTCCTGGAACGTCGGCAGCCTCATCGCCTTCCGCGTCCTCCAGGGCATCGGCGCCGGGATCCTCGACCCGCTGGTGCTGATCCTGCTGGCCCGCGCCGCCGGACCGCACCGCGCCGGGCGCGTCATGGGCCTGATGGGCGTCGCACTCTCCCTGGGCCCGCTCCTCGGACCCATCTCCGGCGGCATCGTGCTCGACAGCCTGTCGTGGCGCTGGATGTTCCTGCTCAGCGTGCCGATCGGCGTTCTCGCGGCGCTGCTCGCCCTGCGCGCCGTACCCACCGATCCGCCACCGGAGCAGCGGCAGCGGTCCGCCGTCCGCCTCGACGTACTCGGCCCCGCGCTGCTCGGGCCCGGCTTCGCCGCCGTCGTGCTGGCGCTCTCCCAAGTGGGGGAGCAGGGCTCGGTTGCCGTCCGGCAAGCGGTCGCGCCGCTGGCCGCCGGCGCCCTGCTGCTGGCCGGCTACGCCGGGCACGCGCTCGCCGGAGGGCGCAAGCGGCGCACCCCGCCCGTGATCGACCTGCGGCTGTTCGCCCACCGCGGCTTCGCCGCCGCCGTCACCATCATGGCGCTCGGCGGCCTGATCACCTTCGCCGCGTTCTACATCCTGCCCCTGTACTACCAGCAGGCCCACGGCTACGGCGTCCTCGCCTCCGGCCTGCTGATGGCCCCGGTCGGTATCGGCGGCTGTCTCGCCATGCCGCTCGCCAGCCGGCTCTCGGACCGTGTCGGCGCCCGCGGCCCGGCCACCGCCGGCGCGACGCTGGCCCTGCTCAGCGCCCTGGCCCTCACCCGCATCGACGCCGGCACCCCCGAGGTGTGGACCCTGCTGGCCTCGCTCACCCTCGGCTTCGGCTGCGGCACCTACAGCAGCCCCACCATGGGCTCGCTCTACCGCGCCCTGCCGGCCGCGAAAGTCGCCCAGGGCAGCTCGGTTCTCTACGTGCTCAACCAACTCGGTGCCGCGCTCGGCGTCGCCTTCGTCGCCCTGGTGATGCAGACCGCCGACGGGACGACCTCCGGTGTGCACGGCGTCTTCTGGCTGACCGGCGCCGCCCTCGTCGTCCTGCTGGCCACCATCCCCCTGCTGCCCGGCCGCCCCGCCGCCGCCCCGTCGACCGACGCGGCGCCCGCCACCGCCGAGAGGGCCTCCGCATGAAAACCCTCGTCATCACCGGCGGCACCGACGGCATGGGCCGCGAGCTGGCTCGTACGTACGCGTCCCGCGGCGACCGGGTCGTCATCGTCGGCCGCGACGCGACCAAGGCCGCCACCGTGCCTGGTGCCGTCTTCCTGCCCGCCGACCTCAGCCTGGTCGCCGAGAACCGGCGGATCATCGACGAACTCAACACCCGCTTCCCCGCGGTGGACGCGCTCGTGCTGTGCGCCCGCTACTTCCGCGCCAGCCGCCTTCAGACGCCCGAGGGCATCGAGGCGGTCTTCGCCCTCGACTACCTGAGCCGCTACCTGCTCAGCCACGGACTCACCGACCCCGGACTCATCGTCAACGTGTCCGGTGCCGGCGACCCGAACCTGCGCATCCACTGGGACGACCTCATGCTCGAGCGGGGCTACGACGGCATGAGGGCGCAGTGCCAGGCCGGCGCGGCCAACAGCCTCCTCGGCGTCGACTTCGCCGACCGGCACACGGGCGCCCGTACCCGGTACGCCGTGCTCCACCCGCTCTCCGTGGCCACCGCCTTCCGCGGGGAGTACGACCCGCAGACCGCCGCGCACGTCGAGTGGATGAAGCGGAACGCCCTGCCCGTCGCCCAGGGCGTCGAGCCCGTCGTCGCCCGCATCGACGACCCGCCGGCCGACCCCCTCACCGCCTACGTCCGGCACAAGCGCATCAGCCTCGACCACCCCTCGTTCTCCGCGGCGGACGCCACCCGGCTCCGCGACATCACCGAGGACCTCCTGCGCCGTCGCGCTCCCGGCAGACGGGGCCACATCGTGGAAGAGGACGGCGCTTGAAGCGAGCGGTGATTCAGTCTGTGCCGTGGTGCCGTCGCCGGTGAGCGAGAAGCTCGTCGAGGTGACACCGGCTCCACTCACGCGCGGCGTCGATCAGGTCCATGAGGCTTCTGCCGAGGTCGGTCAACTCGTACTCGACATGCGGTGGGTTGGTGTCGTATTCGTGCCGGGTGAGGAGACCGTCGCGGTGCATGTCACCGAGGGTCTGCGTCAGCACCTTCGCGGTGACCGGTCTGAGTGCGTGCCGGAGCTCGCTGAACCGCAGCGGCCCGTCGAGCAGGGAAACGACGACCATGCCGGTCCATTTGCCGCCGATGCGGAACGGAAGCTCGGCCGTCGGGCAAGCGGGGTCCATTCGTGTGGGGGAGGGATGACTCGTGGTCATGGGATGCGGCCCGGTTTCGTTGAAGTAATCAGTTTCCAAAAGATACCGTCCGCCGTATGTCAGCAGAACGAAGAGGTCAGGTCGTGGTGTTCGGGGCGGGTGGCAGGGCCGGACGAGCAGTCGCCGGCGAGGCTCAACGGCGTGGGCATCGTGTGGTCGGCGTAGTCCGCGATCCCGGCAGGCACCCGGATCTGACCGGCGGTACGCAGGCCGGCCTCCGAATCCTCGCCGGTGATCTCACCGATCCGGAAAGCGCCGTCGCCGTGGCTGGCGACGAGCCGCTGGCGCTGGTGAACGCGGTGACGCCTTTCACCGCGCCACCCCCGTCCTTCGATGGCTTCGACAACTCGTACTACGTCCGCCTCGTCGAGAACCTCTCCCGAGCGGCACGCGCGTCCGGCTCGCGGGTCGTGGAGATCGGGCTCGCGGCCACACTGAAGTTCGGTAACGGCCGTCTCTACGAAGACGCCGACGCGTTCCCGGCGTTCCTGAGGCCGTTCGCCGAGGCTCGGATGCGCGGGCTCGAGGCCTGGAGCGAGCTGTCGGAGGAGATCGACTGGCTGGTCGTCACGCCTCCGCCCGGACTGTCTCCGGAAGCACCCTCACACGGCCGGTACGAGCTGAGAGGAGACGTCCTCGATCCTGCGCTGGCCGCCGTGCCGTTGTCCTACGCCGACCTGGCGGTCGCGGTCGTGGACCAGATCACATCCCCCACCCGGCATCGGGGCCAGGTGGCTGTTTATGCAAAAACTCCAGGAAGCGGAGGTGAAGAGGGTTAATCGGTGCGAGTCCGCTCGTGCGGACCAGGAAGCCGTCTCTGTGAGGGAGCGCGGACTCGCAGCGTGCGGACACGCGACACGCGTCGACGGGTGACGGAGGCGCGCTGACGTGGACGGCGACAGCGACCCGGACGCCGGCGACGACCGCCGTCACGCCGCGCCGGCCTAGGTCCGCGGACCTGCGGCCCATGCCGCCGAGATCATCCGGTTGCCCGATGCCGCTCACGCGGCGTCCGGGGCACGATGCGGGGAGAACCGCCGGAAGGAGCGCACCCGTGTCGTACCCCGAAGACCTCACCTACCCCGAGCCCCGCTACCACGGCGACAGGGGCGAGGTGAACGCGGTGTTCCGGCCGGCCGGCACCCCGCCGGACATCACCTCGCCCGGCGGCTTCACCCGCTACCTCGCCACCGACGAGTCGACCGGCGGCGAGTTCGGCCTGTACGACGTGCAGCTCGGCCCGCGCTCACCCGGGGCCAGGACCCACTTCCACAAGGCGATGTCGGAGTCCTTCTACGTGCTGTCCGGCGAGCTGGAGCTGTACGACGGCGAGAGCTGGGTGACGGGGAGCACCGGGGACTTCCTCTACGTGCCCGTCGGCGGGCTGCACGCCTTCAGAAACGCCACCGACGAGCCCGTCCGCATGCTCATGCTCTTCTCCCCGGGCGCACCGCGCGAGGAGTACTTCGAGCGGGTCGCGGAGATGGCGCGGCGCGGCGGCGAGGAACTGAAGCAGTTCCGCATTCGGCACGACAGCTACTTCGTGGAGGACTTCGGGGAATAGACCGCCCCGGTCCGCGCCGACCTGTGGTGCGCAGGCACCAGACGGGCCGCTGACTGGTCCGGGCGCACCAGGCGAAGACGGCCACGGCAGACGATGTCCCGCGAGACACCGGGCGGGAGTGTGGAAAGCGCGCGGAACCCCGCGCTTCCCGTTCCCAGCGGTGTCTGGAGTGATCAAGAAGTGGCTACGTTTCTCTACCGGATCGGACGGTGGTCCTTCCGGCGGCGCCGGCTCGTGCTTCGCCTGTGGCTGGGCGCGCTGCTGCTGGCCATAGCCGGCGCCGCCCTCGCGCCGGCCGGGGAGGAGGAAGACCTCTCCATGCCCGGCACCGAATCGCAGCAGGCGTTCGACCTGCTGGACGAGCGCTTCCCCGACAGCAACTCCCAGGGCGCCGAGGCCCGCCTCGTGTTCCAGGCCCCGGACGGACAGCAGGTGACGGCCCGGGAGCACAGGGCGGCCGTCGAGGACGCGCTCGGCTCGCTGGACGGCGGCGAGCAGGTCGCGTCGACCACCGACCCGTACGAGACCGGCGCCGTCAGCAAGGACGGCACCATCGCCTACTCCACCATCACCTACTCCGCGGAAGCCGTCGATCTGACCGGGGAGACGAAGAGCGCTCTGGAGGACACCGCGAGCCAGGCCCGGGACGCGGGGCTGACCGTGGAGACCGGCGGTTCGGCCCTGGACTCCGAGGAGGAGCCGGGCGGCACGACGGAGATCGTCGGCGTGGCGGTGGCCGCGGTGGTGCTGGTCCTCGCCCTCGGCTCGCTGGTCGCGGCCGGACTGTCCCTGCTGACCGCCTTCGTGGGCGTGGCCATCGCCTTCGGCCTGGTCTCCGCGCTGGCCGTGCCGCTCGGACTGACGTCCACCGTCGCCATCCTGTCGCTGATGCTGGGGCTGGCCGTCGGCATCGACTACGCACTCTTCATCACCTCCCGGTTCCGCGACGAACTCGCCCGGGGCAGCGACCCGGAGGACGCCGCCGGCCGGGCGGTCGGCACGGCCGGATCCGCCGTCGTCTTCGCGGGCGCGACCGTCTTCATCGCCCTGGTCGGGCTGGGGGTCGTCGGAATCCCCGAGCTGACCAAGATGGGCATGGGCGGCGCGGGCGCCGTGGCTCTCGCCGTACTCGTCGCACTGACCCTGGTCCCCGCGCTGTTCGGCTACTTCGGCCGGCGCGTCCTGTCCCGCCGGGTCCGCAAGGCCACCCGGCCGGGCGGCGAGCGCGGGCACGCGCTGCCGGCCGCGGCCGGCCGGCCCGGGCTCGGCGCCCGCTGGGCGCGGTTCGTACTGCGCCGGCCGGTGGCCGTGCTGCTGACCGCCGGCCTCGGTCTCGGCGCCCTCGCCGCGCCGGCGCTGAGCCTCGAACTCGGGCTCCCCGGAGACGAGTCCAAGTCGACCGAGACCACCCAGCGCCGCGCCTACGACCTGCTGTCAGAAGGCTTCGGCCCCGGCTTCAACGGCCCGCTGACCGTGGTCGTGGACAACTCGGCGGCCGGGGCCACCGAGGCCACGGCGGACCTGGTCGTCACGACCCTGCGGGGGATGGACGGGGTCGCCTCCGTCGGCGATCCGCAGTTTGACGAGGCCGGGGACACGGCCGTCCTCACCGCCGTCCCGGAGACCGCGCCGAACAGCGCCGAGACCAAGGACCTGGTGAACTCGATCCGGGACGCGGGCGCCGGCGTCGAGGCCCAGACGGGCGCCGACGTCCTGGTGACCGGCACCACCGCGATGAACATCGACATCTCCGAAGCCATGTCCGACGCGCTCATCCCGTATCTGACCGTGGTCATCGGCCTGGCGGTGCTCCTGCTGACGGTGGTCTTCCGCTCGATCCTGGTGCCGGTCAAGGCCGCGCTCGGCTTCCTGCTGTCGGTGGGTGCCGCCTTCGGCGTGCTCGTCGCCGTCTTCCAGTGGGGCTGGGCGGCCGACCTGCTCGGCATCGAGCAGACCGGACCGGTCATGTCGCTGATGCCGATCCTCATCATCGGCATCGTGTTCGGCCTCGCCATGGACTACGAGGTCTTCCTCCTCACCCGCATGCGGGAGGCATACGTCCACGGCGCGGCCCCCGGCGAGGCGATCGTCCGCGGGTTCCGGCACAGCGGACGGGTGGTGGCCGCGGCGGCGATCATCATGATCAGCGTGTTCGCCGGATTCGTCGGGATGAACAGCCCCACCATCCAGACGATGGGCGTCGGGCTGGCCGCCGCCGTCGCCTTCGACGCCTTCGTGGTCCGCATGGCGATCGTGCCCGCGGTCCTCGCGCTGCTCGGCCACCGGGCCTGGTGGCTGCCTCGTATCCTGAACCGTGTGCTACCGAACGTGGACATCGAGGGTGCGGCACTGAGCAGGCGCGTCCCGCCCCCCGCGAGCGGGCCGGACGCGGCGGTGCGGCGGCTCCCCGTGGGCCGGCGGTGAGCCGGGCATGACGGACCCGGCCGGCGGCGGTCCGCCGGCACGCCGTACGCGGCGGCGGGAGGCGGCGATCGTGGCGACCGCGTTCACGCTCTGCCTCCTCGGCGGCGTGGTGCGGGTCGACGACACGCTGTCACCGCCGCCCGCCGCCGCCTACGTCATCGCCGTGGCGTCCTGTGCCGTGCTGCCCGTACGGCACCGGGCGCCCCTGGCCGCGCTCGCGGCCACGACCGCGGCCGGCCTGCTGGTGCCGCCGCTGGGTCTCCTGCTGAGCCCGCCCATCATGGCCCCCGCCGTGATCGCCGCCTACGCCTGCGCCCTCCACGCGCCCACCGAACGGCGCGCGGCGGGCGTGGTGTCGCTCGCCTCCGCGGCGCTGCTGCTCGCCGCCACCCCCTGGTTCGAGGACCTCTCCTGGCAGGACGCGAGCCGCATGGGATCGGTGGCGGCGTTCCCGCTCGTGGCCGGTGTGCTCGGGCACTCGGCGCACAACCGGCGGGCCTACCTGGCGGCCGTGGAGGAGCGCGCCCGGCGGGCGGAGAAGAGCCGGGAGAGCGAGGCGCGCCGCAGAGTGGGCGAGGAGCGGCTGCGCATCGCCCGGGAGCTGCACGACCTCGTAGCCCACCAGATCACCCTGGCCAACGCGCAGGCCACGGTCGCCTCGCACCTCTTCGACGTCCGTCCGGAGCAGACCCGCCAGAGCCTGAAGGAACTCGTCCAGACGACCAGCGACGCGCTCGACGATCTGCGGGCCACCGTCGGGCTGCTGCGCCAGTCCGGGGACGCCGCCGAGCCCGCGGAACCCGCGCCCGGGCTGTCCCGGCTCCCCACGCTGCTGGAGTCCTTCGGCCGCGCGGGGCTGGAGGTGTCGCTCGAACAGGAGGGCACCGCCAGGCCGCTGCCGCCGGGCGTGGACCTCACCGCGTACCGCATCGTCCAGGAGGCCCTGACCAACGTGACCAAGCACGCCGGCACCGGCAGCGCCCGGGTACGCCTCGCCTGGAACCGCGACCGCGTGACCCTCACCGTCGCCGACGACGGAGGGGACGCCGGTGCGGCGCCGGCGGCGTCCGCGGCGTCCGCGGCGTCGGACCGTCCGCCCGGCTACGGCCTGATCGGGATGCGCGAACGGGCCACCGCGGTCGGGGGGCGGCTCACCGCGGGCAGGCGCCCGGAGGGCGGCTTCCTCGTCTCCACCCAACTGCCCCTGCCACCCGCCAAGGACACGGCGCGCGGGACTGCCACCGGGGAACGGGCGGCCGACGAAGTGACAGCCGACGGACGTACGGACGACGGAGAGGCAGGGGGTACGCCGTGACGACGCTGCGGGTGCTGCTCGCCGACGACCAGGCCCTGCTGCGCAGTGCCTTCCGGATGCTTCTCGACACCGCCGACGACATCACCGTCGTCGGCGAGGCCGCGGACGGCCGGGAGGCGGTGAGTCTCACCCGCGAACTGCGCCCGGACGTGGTGGTCATGGATATCCGCATGCCCGAGGTGGACGGCCTCGCCGCCACCTCCGAGATCGCCGCGGACCCGGAGCTGCGGGGCAGTCGCATCCTGATCCTCACCACCTACGAGACCGACGAGTACGTCGCCCAGGCGCTGCGCGCGGGGGCCGGCGGCTTCATCGGCAAGGGCATCGGGGCCGAGGAACTGGTGGACGCCGTGCGTACGATCGCCGACGGCGACACCCTGTTGTCGCCCGCCGCGACCCGCTCCCTGGTCGCCCGCTTCCTGGCCTCACCGGACGACGCACCGAAGCACCACCCGGAACGGCTCGCCGTGCTCACCCCGCGCGAACGCGAGATGGTGGCCATGGTCGCGACCGGCCTGTCCAACCAGGAGATCGCCGAGCAGCTCTACGTCAGCCCCTTCACCGTCCGCGCCCACGTGCAGCGCGCGATGACGAAGCTGGCGGCCCGCGACCGGGCGCAGCTCGTCGTCATCGCGTACCGCACGGGGCTGGTGCAGGCCACCCCCGACGACGGCACCGACCGTCCGTCGTGAGGGTCACGGCCCCGGGATGAACGCGGGCAGCGTGAGGGCCGACGCCGGCGCTGGGGGCGGCTGAGGTGAGAAGGAGGCGACGAGGGACGTCTCGGCGGTCACCTCGACCGCGACCACCGAGTTTCCGCGGTGCCGCCGTCGCGCCGCCCCGCGCCGGCGGCAGCCGGGGTCTCCCGCACCGGGTCAGGCGGCGGCCGGCGGTGACTTCTTCGCGGCCTCCTGCTCGGCCTTGACGTCGGGGGCGTAGCGGTCGACGTACTCCTGGTTCGACATGCCGAGGATCTCGTACATGATCTCGTCGGTGACGGCCCGCAGCACGGCCTTCTCGTCCTCCATCCCGGCGTACCGCGAGAAGTCCAGCGGCTCGCCGAAGCGGATCGTCACTCGGCCGAGGCTGGGGACCTTCTGCCCGGGCGGCTGGACTTCGCGGGTGCCGAGCATCGCGCACGGTATGACCGGCACCCCCGCCCGCAGCGCCATCGCCGCGACCCCGACCCGGCCCTTGTACAGCCGACCGTCGTGCGAGCGCGTGCCCTCCGGGTAGATGCCCAGCAACTCGCCCTTGGCCAGCACGCCGAGGCCCTCCTCGATGGCGGCCTGCGCCGCCTTGCGGCCGCGGCGGTCGACCGGGATCTGGCCGATGCTGTGGAAGAACCCCGCGGTCAGCCGCCCCTTGAGGCCGGGGCCGTTGAAGTACTCGGCCTTGGCGAGGAACGTGATGCGCCGTCGGAGCATCACGGGCATGAGGAAGTGGTCGGAGAACGACAGGTGGTTGCCCGCGACGATCGCCGCGCCCTCTTCCGGTATGTGCTCCAGGCCCTCGATACGCGGCCGGAACAGCAACCGCAGCGTGGGCCCGAGGAACACGTACTTGAGCAGGTGGTAGATCAACGCTGCCTCGCCCTT
Source organism: Streptomyces sp. CNX435 (assembly GCF_059570575.1). NCBI lineage: Bacteria > Bacillati > Actinomycetota > Actinomycetes > Kitasatosporales > Streptomycetaceae > Streptomyces > Streptomyces sp. CNX435. The sequence continues at coordinate 694,570 of NZ_JCANTA010000002.1, forward strand.
CCCCCGGTCGGTGTCGTGCGCTCGCAGCGTAGCCGCGCGGCGCCCGCCTGGGGGAGAGGTCCGGCAGCGTCAGCGGATCGGAACCCCGGCCAGGGTGCGGGCGATCACCAGCCGCTGGATCTCGCTCGTGCCCTCGAAGATCGTGTAGATCGCCGCGTCGCGGTGCATCCGCTCCACCGGGTACTCGCGGGTGAAGCCGTTTCCGCCGAGGATCTGCATCGCCCGCGCGGTGACGTCCTTGGCCACCTCACCCGCGAACAGCTTCGACATGGAGCCCTCCGCCGAGGTGAACCCCTTGCCGGCGCTGGCCATCCAGGAGGCCCGCCAGACCAGCAGCCGGGCGGCGTCGATCTGGGTGCGCATGTCGGCGAGCTGGAAGGCGATGCCCTGGTTGTCGATGATCGGGCGGCCGAACTGGACGCGCGTCTTGGCGTACTCCAGCGCCGTTTCGTACGCCGCCCGCGCGATGCCCACCGCCTGCGCGCCCACCGCCGGGCGGGACGCCTCGAAGGTGGCCATCGCGGCGTTCTTGACCCGCTCGCCGCCCGACTTCGCCCGCTCGCGCGCCCGGGCCAGCCGCTCCTGCAGCTTCTCCCGGCCGCCGAGCAGGCAGGAGCCGGGCACCCGCACGTCCTCCAGCACCACCTCGGCGGTGTGCGAGGCGCGGATGCCGTGCTTCTTGAACTTCTGGCCCTGCGACAGCCCCGGGGTGCCCGGCGGGACGATGAACGAGGCGTGCCCCTTGGTGCCCAGCTCCGGGTCGACGACGGCCACGACGACGTGCACGCCGGCGATGCCGCCGTTGGTGGCCCAGGTCTTGGTGCCGTTGAGCACCCACTCGTCCTTGGCCTCGTCGTAGACGGCACGGGTGCGCATCGCGGAGACGTCGGAGCCCGCGTCCGGCTCGGAGGAGCAGAAGGCGGCGAGCTTCACGTCGTCCACGTCGCCGTACATCTGCGGGATCCAGGTGCCGATCTGCTCCTCGGTGCCGTTGGCCAGCACGCCGACGGCGGCCAGCCCGGTGCCGACGATCGACAGGGCGATGCCCGCGTCGCCCCAGAACAGCTCCTCCATGACCATGGGGATGCTCAGCCCGGTGGGGTCGAAGTACTGCTGGGCATAGAAGTCCAGGGAGTACAGGCCGATCTTGGCCGCCTCCTGGATCACCGGCCAGGGGGTCTCCTCGCGCTCGTCCCACTCGGCGGCGGCGGGGCGGATCACGTCGGCGGCGAAGCCGTGCACCCACTCCTGGACGGACCTCTGGTCCTCGTTGAGCTCGAACGTGAACTCAGACATTGCGCCTCCGCAGCCTTCGCATTCGTTACTGTCGGTAACGTAAGTCTGTTACCCGCGAGTAGACTCTGTCAACTCCCGTACGACGTCCGAGGCTCCGCGGCGGGGTGCTAGGTTGCGCAAGGCTTCGGGCAGTCGACCAGGCAGGGGAGCGGTTTCATGGACAACCGGCGCGGCGAGAGGGAGCAGGCGACCGAGGACCGGCGCCGCGAACTGCTCGACGCCGCGGACCGGGTCGTCCTGCGCGACGGGCCGGGTGCCTCCATGAACGCCATCGCCGCCGAGGCCGGCATCACCAAGCCCATCCTGTACCGCCACTTCGGCGACAAGGGCGGCCTGTACCGCGCGCTCGCCGTACGTCACACCGACGCCCTCCTCGCCGCCCTGCGCGCCGCGCTCGACGCCCCCACCGGCCGCCGCGAGCGGGTCGAGGCCACCCTGGACACGTACCTCGCCGCCATCGAGGCGCGCCCCCAGGTCTACCGGTTCCTCATGCACCCCGCCGACGGCGGCGCCGCCGACGCCCCGGAGCCGGCCGTGACCGCCGAGCGCGACTTCGAGGTCGGCCGCCACTCCGCGCCGCTGCTCCGGCGCCTCGGCGAGGAGCTGGCCCAGGTCATCGCCGATCGCATCGACTTCGGCCCCGGCGGCGCGGTGACCGCCCGCGCCTGGGGGCACGGCATCGTCGGCATGATGCACGCCGCCGGCGACTGGTGGCTGCGCGAACGGCCCTGCAGCCGCGCCGAGTTGGTGCAGAGCCTCGCCGATCTGCTCTGGGGCCGGCTCGCCGCCGCCGCGGACAAGGCCGGCGGCCCCGGGCTGTAGGGGCGCCGCGGCACGGTCCGCGGGCGCCGCGACGTGCCGCGATTCGGGGCCCGGCGCGGATCTCGATAGGCTGGCCGCTGCCGCGCCGCGCCGCAGGCCGGGCGGCGGACGATGGACGCCGGCGTACCGCGGACGCCGGCGCACCGCGCAGCACCGCGCACGGGCACGCGAGGAGGAGCTACGACGATGGCAGGCAACACGGAACCGCTGTCGCCACGGTCCAAGCTGGCCGTCACGGCCGGCAGGGCGGCAGCAGCGGTGTCCCGCGCCGCGGGCAAAGGCAGCGGCTCCGTGATCGGCGGCAAGGTCGCGCTCAGGCTGGACCCCGACCTGCTCGCCCGGCTCGCCGGCCACCTCGACGTCGTCCTCGTCTCCGCCACCAACGGCAAGACGACCACCACCCGGCTGATCGCGGAGGCCCTGCGCGCCTCCGGGCCGGTCGTGTCCAACGCGCTCGGCGCCAACATGCCCGCCGGCATCACCTCGGCGCTCGCCGGCGGCTCCGACGCCCGCTACGGCGTGATCGAGGTCGACGAGAAGTACCTCGCCACCGTCGCCCGCGACGTCACGCCCAAGGCCATTGCGCTGCTCAACCTCTCCCGTGACCAGCTCGACCGCGCCGCCGAGACCCGCATGCTCGCCGAGCGCTGGCGCGAGGGCCTCGCCGGCAACAAGGCCCTCGTCGTCGCCAACGCCGACGACCCCCTCGTCGTCTGGGCAGCGTCCTCCAGCCCGAACGTCGTCTGGGTCGCCGTCGGCCAGGAGTGGAAGGACGACGCCTGGTCCTGTCCCTCCTGCGGCGGTGTGCTGCAGCGCCCCGGCGAGGACTGGCTGTGCGCCGAGTGCGGCTTCCGCCGCCCCGTGCCCAGCTGGGCGCTCTCCGGCGAGCACGTCCTCGACCCGCACGGGGCCGCCTGGCCGATCCGCCTGCAGCTCCCGGGCCGGGCCAACCGGGCCAACGCCACCACCGCCGCCGCCGTGGCCGCCGCCTTCGGCGTGCACCCGCAGACCGCGCTGGAGCGCATGTGGGAGGTCACGGCCGTCGCCGGCCGGTACGACACGGTGCAGTTCGGCGGTCGCGACCTGCGCCTGCTGCTGGCGAAGAACCCGGCCGGCTGGCTGGAGACGTTCTCCCTGATCGACCCCCCGCCCACCCCCGTGGTGCTCTCCGTCAACGCCCGCGGCGCCGACGGCACCGACACCTCCTGGCTCTGGGACGTCGACTACACCCGGCTCACCGGCCACCCGCTGTACGTCATCGGCGACCGCAAGCTGGACCTCGCCGTCCGGCTGGAGGTGGCGAACCAGAGCTTCCGCGTCTGCGAGCACGTCGACGAGGCCGTCGCCGCCGCGCCGCCGGGCCGGATCGAGGTCATCGCCAACTACACCGCGTTCCAGGACCTGCGCCGCCGCGTCGGCAACTGACCCGTACGAGACGTAAAGGACCGCCCGTATGAACGACGACAGCCTGCGCCTCGTCTGGGTCTACCCCGACCTGCTGTCCACCTACGGCGACCAGGGCAACGCCCTCGTCGTCGAGCGCCGCGCCCGGCAGCGGGGCTACGACGTCACGCGCGTCGACGTCCGCTCCGACCAGCCCGTGCCCGCCTCCGCCGACATCTACCTCATCGGCGGCGGCGAGGACCGCCCGCAGCGGCTCGCCGCTGAGCGGCTGCGCCGCGACGGCGGACTGAACCGGGCCGCCGCCAACGGCGCGATCATCTTCTCCGTCTGCGCCGGCTACCAGATCCTCGGCCACGAGTTCATCAACGACCTCGACCGGCAGGAGCCGGGGCTCGGCCTGCTCGACGTCACCAGCGGCCGCGGCCAGGCCGACCGCTGTGTCGGCGACGTGCTCGCCGATATCGACCCGCAGCTCGGCCTGCCCCAGCTCACCGGCTTCGAGAACCACCAGGGCGTCACCCACCTCGGCCCGACCGCCAAGGCGTTCGCCCGGGTCCGCTTCGGCCACGGAAACGGCACCGGCGACGGCACCGAGGGCGCGTGGAACGGCAACGTCTTCGGGACGTACATGCACGGCCCCGTCCTCGCCCGCAATCCGCAGATCGCCGACCTGCTGATCCGGCTGGCGCTGGAGTCCCCGGGCCTGCCGCCGGTCGACGACCGCTGGTACGAGGCGCTGCGCAACGAGCGCATCGCCGCCGCCAGCGCCGCCCGCTGACCCCGCCGCCGGGCCCGCCCGGCGGCGGGGCCGGGGCACCCCGGCGAACCGCCCGAACACGGCGGGTCTAGCCTGAGTGAGGGCATCACCGGCACAAGGAGCAGCACCGACATGGACCACGGCGGGCACGGCGGCCACCTGGACCTTCCGCCGTTCACCCTGGCGCGCGGGCTGGAGTGGACCGGCGAGCCGGTCTTCCTCGCCGGCTCCCTCGCCGCCCTCGCCCTGTACGGCTACGGGGTCATCCGGCTGCGCCGCCGCGGCGACGACTGGCCGCTGGGGCGGACCGTCGCCTTCGGCGCCGGCGTGCTGACGATCGTCCTCGTCATGTGCACCGGCCTGAACGACTACGGCATGGTCATGTTCAGCGTGCACATGGTGCAGCACATGGTGATCAGCATGCTGTCGCCGATCCTGCTGCTCCTCGGCGCCCCCGTGACTTTGCTGCTGCGCGCCCTGCCGACGGGCCGGCCCCGCTCCGCGGTGGTCTCGCTGTTGCACAGCCGCTATCTGATGGTGATCACGCACCCGGTGTTCACGATTCCGCTGTTCATCGCGAGCCTGTACGCGCTGTACTTCACCCCGCTCTTCGACACCCTCATGGAGAGCAAGGCGGGGCACGTCGGCATGATGGTCCACTTCCTCGCCGTCGGCCTGGTCTTCTTCTGGCCGATCATGGGCGTCGACCCCGGTCCGAACCGGCCCACGCACGTGATGCGGATGCTGACCCTGTTCGCGGGCATGCCGTTCCACGCCTTCTTCGGCATCGCGCTGATGATGGGCAGCGAGCCCATGGTGGACGTCTACAGCAACCCGCCGGCGTCGCTCGGGATCGATGCCCTGGACGACCAGCAGGCCGCCGGCGGCATCGCCTGGGCGTTCAGCGAGATCCCCTCGGTGCTGGTCCTCGTCGCCCTGATCTACCAGTGGTACAACTCCGAACAGCGCCAGGCCAGGCGCAGCGACCGCACCGCCGACCGCGACGGGGACCGCGAGCTGGCCGCGTACAACGCCTATCTGGCCTCGCTCCAGGCTCGCGAGCAGTAGCCGCGCGGCCACGTCACGCAGTCCGCGGGCCCGACCCGCCTACCGCCAGGAACCGCCTGTCAGCACCACACCCAGCGCGGCCAGCCCCAGCACGACCCAGCCGAACCAGAGCCATCCGCTGCTGCCCACCGACACCGTGTACGCCGTGATGACCACGAGACCGGCCACGGTGCTCACGACCATGGCCTTCGCAGAACCGGGCTTTTCCATGCCGCCTCCACCAGCCGCCAGGGACCTCCCCACCATGGTCCCTCGCCGGGCACCGGCGCGATAGTCGAGGGAGGTCGGTCAGCCGGTCAGCAGCGTCCCGCAGCGGGTGCAGCGGACCGGAGGTGCGGTGTCGGCCAACCGTCCGCACTCCGGGCAGACGCGTTCCAGCCAGCACACCGACTCCCCGCCCTCGGGTCCGGCCGTGCCGGTGGTGGCGGGCTCGGCCGTCGTCGCGGGCGTGCCGCCGTCCTCGTCGCCCATCGCCGTCCTCCTCCGGTTCGTACGGGATCACCTGGCCGATTCCGCCTGAAGCCATTCACACCCTGCTCCGCAGAAGCGGCTGGAATTCGAGGCCAGTTCGACGTCAATTCGTTACGGTACCGTAATCTGGATACCTGTCTGCGACTGCATGCAACGGCTCCGGTTGCCGAACCCCGCCGCGCGGCGGCGGGGTTCGGCCGTGACCGGCCCGCGTCGGTGCGCAGAGCCCAGTGCGGCGGCGGGATGACAGGGGTGACGGATGGCGGCCGGCACAGCGACTCTGGAGCGACCCACCTCCTCGGCGACCCCGGCCGTCCGTCGGGCCCCCGCGCGCCTGGTGGAGCGGAGATCGGTCTGGTGGGCCGCCTGCCTGATCTGCGGCGGGTTCGTGGGGCTGCTCCTCGCGGTCATCGGCACGCTGCGCGGCGCGCGCCCGTCGCGGCGCCGGGTGCTGATCGTCGTCTGGGGCACGGTGGTGCAGGCGGTGCTCGCCGGCGCGTTCGCCGTCCTCGGCCTCGGCGGCCGGACGCAGCCGTGCTCGGCCACCGGGGAGGGCGGCGGGCTGTGGCAGACGGCCCGTACGGTGGTCAACGCGCCCGTCTCCGGCGCCGCGTTGCTGTACGCCGCGGGGGAGGGCGGCGAGATGTACCACTGCGCGGCGAACGGCACCACCGCGGTCGTGCTCGACGACGGCTTCGCCCGCGCGGGCACGATGTACGGGACGGTGTTCCTCACCGACCAGCGCGCCGAGACCCAGTCGCCGCGGATGCGGCGGCTCTCGGAGCACGAGGCGCGTCACTCCGACCAGTGGGCGCTGGGGTCGCTGCTGGCGGGTCCGGCCGCGTTCCCCGCGCTGTACGGGGTGGACGAGATGTTCTTCCCCGGTGCGTACAACCACTTCGAGCAGGCGGCGGGCCTGGAGGACGGGGGCTACGACCCGCCGCCGGACAGCCCGCCGGCCGCGGGGCGGCTGGCGGTCCTGTCGGTCGGCGTGCTCGTCGGCTACACCCTGGCCGTCAGCCCGACCCGGCGCCGCAGGCCATCGCGCGCGCCCGCGCGGCCGGAGCCGCAGCCGGAACCGGAACCGGCATCCAAGCCGGAGCCGGAGCAGGCTGCGGCCTCGGTCCCGGCCCCGCGGTGAGGGCCCACCCCCGTGCTACGGCCGCTTCCTCCGGTGCGCGGTGCGGCGCTCAGAACGCGGCGACGGTGTCCGGTGCCCGCTCGGCGCGGCTGAACGCCCGCAGGACCGAGCCCCGCGGCCTTTGCCCTACGGCGTCCGCTCGCCGCGGCTGCCGAGGGTCCTTTCGAACCAGTGGTGTGCGTACGGCTCGTCGTTGAAGGGTTCCACCTCTTCGTAGCCGGACGAGCGGTACAGCCGCACGGCCTCGTCGAGGGCACGGTTGGTCTCCAACCGGAGGGTGCGCACGCCGCGAGCGGCGGCACGCTCCTCCAGCTCCGTCAGCAGCCGCCGCCCGAGCCCGAGGCCGCGCACCGTCGGCGCCACCCACATCCGCTTGACCTCAGCCCGGCGCTCCGGCCGGAACTTCAGTGCGCCGCAGCCGACCGGGTCGGAGTGCAGCGTCGCGACGAGGAACAGACCGGCCGGACGGGTGAGTTCGGCGTCCTCGGCGGAGATGCTGCGGGCCGGGTCGAACCCGCCGTCGAAGCGGCGCCCCAGCTCGGCGACGTACGCCCGCATGCACTGGCGCGCGTCGGGGTGCCGCGGGTCGACGACCGCGACGCGGACCATGGAGGCGACGAGCAGCCGCTCGACCTCCGCCATCGCGGCGGTCAGCCGGTTGCGCTGCCCGCTGCTCAGCGGGCGCAGGATCGAGGCGGCCAGGTCGTCGGAGAGCCGGTCCAGCTCGGCCCGCTCGGCGCGGCCCGCCGCGGTCAGCCGGGCGGAGCGCACCCGGGCGTCGGCGTCGTCGGGACCGACCTCGACGAGCCCGGCGTCCTGCAAGGCGCGCAGCAAGCGGCTGAGATAGCCGGAGTCCAGGTCGAGACGGGAGCGCAGGGCGCGCAGTTCGCAGCCCTGCTCGCCGATCTCCCACAGCACCCGGGCCTGCCCGAGGGGGCGACCGCGGGCGAGGTACGCGTCGTCGAGCGCGCCGACGCGCTGAGTGGCGGTGCGGTTGAACCGCCGCACCTGGTCGACCAGCGCCGGATCCATTCTCTGACCATAGTCAGGGAATGTCGCCGCCTGCCAGCCCCCAAGTGAGTTCGAAAGTTTCGGCCGCCGTACGCCGGCGGTCAGCTCGCGGGCGGCGGCGCGGTGCTGTTGCGGGTGACCAGGCTCGTCGCCAGCTCGACGCGGCGCGTCACCGGCTCGTGGCCGCGGCCGAGGTCGAGCACCAGCCGGGCGGCCGACTCGGCCATCTCCGTCAGCGGCTGCCGCACGGTGGTCAGCGGCGGGCCGATCCAGCGGGCCACCGGCAGGTCGTCGAAGCCGACGACGCTGAGGTCGTCCGGGATACGCAGGCCCAGCGCGCGGGCGGCCTCGTACATCCCGAGCGCCTGCAGGTCGTTGCCGGTGAACACGGCGGTGGGGCGGTCGGGCAGGGAGAGCAGCTCGCGCCCGGCGGCGTAGCCCGCCTCGTGGTGGAAGTCGCCCTCCCGGATCAGTTCGGGATCCACCGGCAGCCCGGCGACGCTCAGCGCCGCGCGGTAGCCGTCGATACGGGCCCGGCTGCACATCATCGCCGGCGGCCCGCCGACGACGGCGATCCGGCGGTGGCCGAGGCCCACCAGGTGGCGCGTGGCGGCCAGCCCGCCCTGCCAGTTGGTGGCGCCGATGGACGGCACGTCCTCGGCGAGGTCGCCGGCCGGGTCCAGCACCACGAACGGGATGCCGCGCCCGGTGAACTGCGCCCGCTGGTCCGCGGACAGGTCCGACAGCACCAGGATGACGCCCGCCGGCCGGCGCGCCAGCACGTCCTCCACCCACGTCTGCCCCGGCGTCAGCCGGCCGGCGCTCTCGGAGAGCACCACGCCGAGCCGCTCGGCCCGGGCCACGTTCTCCACGCCGCGGATGACCTCCATCGCCCACGCGCTCTCCAGCTCGTGGAAGACCAGGTCGAGCAGCGGGGCCTGGCGCGCCCCGCCGCCGCGGCGCCGGTAGCCGTGCTCGCGCAGCAGGTCCTGGACCCGGGCGCGGGTGCCGGGGGAGACGTCGGAGCGGCCGTTGAGGACCTTCGAAACTGTTGACGCCGACACCCCGGCGGCCTCCGCGACGGCCGCCAGCGTGGCGGTGGCCTGCGGCTCCTCGCCGGCCGCGGGGGCCCCTCCGCCGAACTGGACTCCAGCACCACTCATGGCGCGATGGTAGCCCCGCCGCCCCCCGCTGCGCGATGTCTTGACCTTCCCCTGGCCTCACCCTAGGTTGCCCGGAAATATTCGTGACGCTTTACGAAACATTGCCGCTTGCTCGGTGAGGGAAGGCCCCGGAGTGGAGAGCAACGACCCCCGGCACGACCAGTCTGCCGCATCCGGCCCCCCGCCCGGCGAGGCGCTCCCGGCAGACCCCGCCGCCGACGGTGTCAGCAGGCGCTTCGTCCTCGGCGCCGGCTTGGGCCTGGGCGCGCTCTCCGCGACCGCGGGCGGCGTGCTCGCCCTGCCGGTCACCGCCGCCGCCGCGCCGCACTCGGACCCGCCGCGGCCGACCGACCCCGGCGCGTACATCGCCCACTCCCCGGGCCGCGACCGGTTCCCGCTCGTCGCCGGCGACCGGGCCGCGCCGCTGGTGGCCGACGGCGACGACTTCCCCGGCGTGCTGCGGGCATTAGGCGACCTGCGTACGGACCTGGAGCGGGTGACGGGCGTACGCCCCGCGCTCACCCGCGGCCGTCCGCCCGCCGGGCGGCTCGCGGTGCTCGTCGGCACGATCGGCCGCAGCCCGCTGATCGACGGCCTCATCGCCACCGGCAAGCTCGACGTGACCGGCGTCGAGGGCCGGTGGGAGACCTCCCTGCAGCAGGTCGTGGACGCCCCGCTGCCCGGCCTCGACCGGGCCTTCGTCATCGCCGGCAGCGACCAGCGCGGCACCATCTTCGGCATCTACGACGTCTCCCGCGGCATCGGCGTCTCCCCCTGGCACTTCTGGGCCGACGTCCCGCCCCGCCGCCACGACGCGCTCTACGTGCTGCCCGGTCGGTTCTCGCAGGGCACCCCGGCGGTGAAGTACCGCGGCATCTTCATCAACGACGAGAACCCCGCCCTCGGCCGCTGGGCGCCCGGCTTCTTCGGCCCCGGCCACGCCGAAGGCCACCCCGGCGGCTTCAACAGCGCCTTCTTCGCCAAGGTCTTCGAGGCCATGCTGCGGCTGAAGGCCAACTACCTGTGGCCGGCCGTCTGGGGCCGCGCCTTCGCCGAGGACGACCCCGCCAACCACGCCACCGCCACCGAGTACGGCATCGTCATGGGCACCTCCCACGAGGCGCCCATGATGCGGGGCATCGAGGAGTGGAACCGGCACGCCGTCCCCGCCGTGCGCGACGAGAACGGCGACATCGTCACCGAGGGCCACGACCCGTACGGCGGCACGGGGGAGTGGAGCTTCGTCCGCAACGAGGCCGCCATCCGCGCGTACTGGCGCGACGGCATCCGCCGGATGGCCGCCGAGGGCTTCGAGGGCGTGGTGACCCTCGGGATGCGCGGCAACGGCGACACCTCGCTGCCCGACGGCGACGGCATCGAGCTGATGCAGCGCATCATCACCACCGAGCGCGGCATCCTCGCCGAGGAACTGGGCGACGCGGCCGGGGTGCCGCAGGTGTGGACCATGTACAAGGAGGTCCAGCACTACTGGGACAGCGGCATGCAGGCGCCCGACGACGTCACGGTCGTCTTCACCGACGACAACTGGGGCAACCTGCGGCGCGTACCCGACGCGTCGCTGCCGCCGCGCGCCGGCGGGTACGGGCTGTATTACCACTTCGACTACGTCGGCGGCGGCCGGAACTACAAGTGGGTCGACACCGCAAACCTCGCCAACACCTGGGAGCAGCTGCACCAGACGTACGCGTACGGCATCCGGCAGCTGTGGGTCGCCAACGTCGGCGACCTGAAGTCCAACGAGCTGCCCACCCAGTACTTTCTGGACTACGCCTGGAATCCCGGCCGCTGGCCGGTGGAGAACCTGCCCGAGTGGGAACGCCGCTACGCCGCCGAGAACTTCGGCCCCCGGCACGCCCCCGAGATCGCCGAGGTCCTGCACGAGTACGGCCGCCTCCAGGCCCGGCGCAAGCCCGAGCTGCTCAACCGCCGCATCACCCGCGACCCCGCCAGGGACCCGGCCACCGACCCCGCGGCCATCGTCTACGACGACCAGGCCACCCCCTTCAGCCGCGTCAACTACCACGAGCTGGACCGCGTCACCGACGAGTGGCAGGAGCTGGCGCGCACCGCGGACCGCGTCGAAGCCCGGCTGGACCGCGCGGACCGGGCGGCGTACTTCCAGCTCGTACGCTACGCGGTCCGCGGCACCGCGGTCGTCTACGCGCTGCGCCGCGCGGAGTTCACCAACCTCCTCTACGCCGCGCAGGGCCGCGCCGCCGCCAATCAGCTCGCCGCCGAGACCGACGCCCTCTTCGCCGAGGACCAGGCGCTCGCCGACTACTACAACCACACGCTCTCCGACGGGAAGTGGAAGGGCTTCCAGACCCAGCCGAAGATCGGTTACGGCGACGTCGAGCGCTACGGCCCCAACGCCCCCTGGCAGCAGCCCGAGAAGGACAACGAGGCGCTGCCCGACGAGGTCTTCCCCGCCGTCGAGCGCATCGACCCCGCCGCCGGAGCGGTGCTCGGCGTGGCCGTGGAGGGCTCCGAGAAGTGGTGGCCGGAGGCCGCCGGGCCCGCGGTGCTGCCCGTGGTGAGCCCGTACGACAGCGGTCCCGCCCCGTACATCGAGGTCTTCAACCGCGGCCGCAGCCCCTTCGGCTACGAGATCGAGCCGGCCGTGTCCTGGCTGCGCGCCGACCGCCCGCGCGGCCGTCTCACCACCCAGATCCGCGCCGGGCTGCGCGTCGACTTCGCCCGTGCGCCCAGGGGCACCACCACCGTGCCCATCCTGGTCACCGGCGCCGGCCGCACCGTGGAGGTGCACGCCCGGGTGCACCGCCCGTCCGTGCGCCACTCCGCGCTCGCCGGGTCCGTCGAGGCGGGCGGCTGCGTCTCGGTGGAGGCCGACCGGCACACCCGCGCCGTCCCCGCCGGCGGCGTCGCCTGGCGCCGTATCCCCGACATCGGGCGCACCGGCAGCGGCATGGCACCGTACCCGGTCACGGCCGCCCCGCGGCCGGCCGGCCAGGGGCCGCGGCTGGAGTACACGATGACGCTGTTCACCACCGGCACGCTGCGCGTGGCCGCGTACCTCTCGCCGCGCAACAGCGTCCTCACCCCCGACGGTCTGCGCTACGCCGTCGCCTTCGACGACGACGCCCCGCAGACGGTGAACGTCACCCGGGTCACGGGCGCGGACGACGGCCGGATGAACAAGCAGTGGGAGCGCAACACCTCGGACAACGCCAACGTCACCGTGACCGAGCACCGCGTGACCCGGCCGGGCCAGCACGTGCTGAAGCTGTGGATGGTGGACCCGACGGTGGTGGTGCAGAAGCTCGTCGTCGACACCGGCGGCGTGCGCCACAGCTACCTCGGCCCGCCGCCCAGCACGTACGTGAAGCGCTGAGGGTGCAGTCTGCCAAGACGTCCGGCGCCAGGGATCGGCCCGGAGGCGCAATTCGTCTCGACTTCCCGACTACACCGGAAGAATGACCCGCGGAGCACGGCCGGATTCCTCTCGTACGAAATCCGCCGGGTACGCCCGGGTACGCCGCTCCGCGGATGACGAAGGGACGTGCCGAGATGCCGTAAGAAGGTGAAATCTACGGCCATCGCCGCCACTTGTGGGCCCCGTAGCGCCCTCCTACACTCGGGCCGACCCTTACCGGGGTCTGCGCAGTAGTGCTCGATTCTCACACCAAGAGGAGGGCTCCCCGCATGCTGCGAAAGCTGGGTATCGGCATTATGGCCGCTGCCGCAATCGTCACCCTGTCCTCGGCCCCCGGGGCCACCGCCGCCCCCGCTCCCGCACCGGAGCGCGTGGCCGCCACCACGCTGTACTACGACGACAGCCAGGCCGGCGAATTCAAGGACGCCGTCGCGGCCGGCGCCGAACAGTGGAATTCCACCGTGGAGAACGTCACGTTGGTGAAGGCCCCGGCCGGCACCCGTGCCGAGATCCGCGTCATCGCCGACGACGGCTGGCCACGGGCCACCCTCGGCCCGGTCCGCCCCGGCGGGAGCGCCACGGTCTGGTTCGGCCGCCAGGCGGTCGACGAGGGCTACGACACCACCCGCATCGCCGCGCACGAACTGGGCCACAGCCTCGGCCTGCCCGACGTGAAGCCGGGCCCGTGCTCGTCCCTGATGTCCGGCTCCACCGGCGGCGTGGACTGCACCAACGCCGTCCCGAACGCCTCCGAGCGGGCCCAGGTGGAGGCCAACTACGGCGGCGGCGCCGCGAGCCGTATCCCGATGGACGGGCGGATCATCGTCGACGCGCCCTGAGCACCGGCACGTACGGCACGTACGGCACACAGCCACGACGCACGAGGGCCCCGTGGCCGGGGAGGCGACTCCCAGGCCACGGGGCCGCGGCACGTACCGCACGGGCGCCTTCCCCGCCGGTGCGCCGGCTCAACCGCGCGACCTGCGCATGAACCGCCCCCGTACCCACCAGCGGAGCCCGTGTGTGAGGGTGGGGCCCATGCCGAACACGCCGACCTTCGTCCTCGTCCACGGGGCGTTCGCGAACTCCTTCTCCTTCGCGCCGCTGCAGGCGGAACTCGCCCTGCGCGGACACCGCTCCCTCGCGGTCGACCTGCCGGGCCACGGATTCGCGGCCACGTTCCCCGCCGCCTACCAGGCCCCGCAGGACCTCGACGCGCTCGCCGCGGAGCCCGGGAGCATCGAGGGGGTCACGCTCGCCGACAACACCGCCCACCTGATCGGCGTCCTGGAGCGGGCGAAGCGCAACGGGCCCACGATCCTTGTCTCGCACAGCAGGGGCGGCCTCACCGCCACCGCCGCCGGCAACGCCCGCCCCGACCTGATCGACCGCATCGTCTACGTCGCCTCCTGGTGCCCCGTCGAACTCGACGTGAGCGACTACTACGGCGAGCCCGAGATGGCCGGCGTCGACCCGGGCGCCTTCGCCCGCGCCCTCGTGGGCGACCCGGCCGCGCTCGGCCTGATCCGCACCAACTTCCGCACCGCGGACCCCGACGCGCTCGCCGCGTTCCGGCACGCCTTCGCCGCCGACCTCACCGACGACGAGTTCCGGACCTTCCTCAGCACCTTCCAGCCCGACGAGAACCTCGACGTCGGCTCGTCCGCGGACCGCGCGCAGGCGGACACGTGGGGCAGGATCCCGCGCACCTACGTGCGCCTGGCGGACGACACCAGCATGCCGCCCGCCGTCCAGGACCGGCTGATCCGCGAGGCCGATACGCTCACCCCCGGCAACCCCTTCGACGTGCACACCGTCCCCGGCGGTCACCTGCGCTGGCTGGTACACCCCGGGCCGGCCGCCGACGTGCTGGCCGGCCTCACGGCCGACTGACCGCGAGCCCGGAGCGCCGAACGCTCACCAGCCGACGGCCACCCCCGGCAGCCCTCAGCTCTTGATCGCGCCCTGTGTGATGCCGTTGACGAAGCTGCGCTGGAACGTGAGGTAGACCAGCACGATCGGGGCTATGACGATCAGGCTGGCGGCGGCGAGAAGGGGGATGTTCGTCGAGTACTGGCCGACGAAGAGCCCGAGACCGGTCGGCGCGGTGCGGCGGTCCGGGTCCTGCATCATCACCAGCACGAGCAGGAACTGGTTCCAGGACCACATGAAGTACAGGACACACAGCGTGGTGATGGCCGGCCACGAGATCGGCAGCAGCACCCGCACCAGCACCGAGAGATCCCGGGCGCCGTCGACGCGCGCCGCCTCGACCAGCTCCCCGGGGATAGCGGAGAAGTGCGACTGCATCCAGTACACGCCGAACGGCATGAACAGCGCCACCTCGGCGAGGATGATGCCGATGTACGAGTCGGTGAGCCCGATCTCGCGCAGGTTGTAGTAGAGCGCCACCACCACGAGTTCCACCGGCAGCGTCAGCCCCAGCACGAACCCGGCCGACAGCGTGCGGTTCCCCCACGCCTTGAGCACGGTCAGTCCGTACGCGGCGAGCGTCGCCAGCGTCACCGCCAGCGGTACCACGCAGACCGCGATCAGCAGGCTGGACCGCATGAGGTTGCCGAAGTTGCCCCGTTCCCAGGCCTCCTGGAAGTTCCCCCAGGACCAGTCGCCGGGGATGCTCAGCCCGCCGACCTGCTCGTCCTGCGGGTGCAGGGCGGCCAGCACGATGCCGGCGAACGGCAGCAGCACCATGACGGCCATCGCGATGAGGACTCCGTAGCGCAGGCTCGTGCCCCGGGCCGGCACGCCGCTCCGGGCGCGCGTGCCGCGGGTCTTGGGCCCGGGCCGGGCGCTCACATCGCCGCTCATGCTCGACTCCTGTCCCTGGCGAGGTATCGGATGGCGCTGACGACGGCGACGACGAGCACGGTCAGCACGACGGCGAGCGCGCTGGCGCCGCCGATGTCCCCCTCGTTGAACGCCAGCCGGTACACGAGCAGGGCGGGTACGTTCGTCTGCCCCACCGGGCCGCCGTTCGTCGTGACGAAGACGAGGTCGAAGCTGGCCAGGGCCGCGATCGTGGTGATGACCCCGGCGATCGTGATCTCCTGCCGCAGCCCGGGCAGGGTGACGTGGCGGAACTGCTGGAACGGGCCCGCGCCGTCGAGGACGGCCGCCTCGTAGAGCGCCGTGTCGATCTTCTGCGCGCCGGAGAGGAAGAGCATCATGCACAGCCCGCTCATCGTCCAGGTCCCGATCAGCCCGAGCGCGATCAGCGCCAGGTCGTAGTCGCCGAGCCAGGGCCGGGTCAGCGAGCCGAGGCCGGCCAGGTCGAGGAGCTGGTTGATGACGCCGGACTCGCTGTAGAGCCAGCGCCAGGTGACGCCGACCGCGACCAGCGGCAGCACCTGTGGGAGGAAGAAGACGACCCGGAAGAACGTCATCCCCTTACGCACCTTGCCCAGCAGCAGGGCCGTCATGAGCAGCCCGACGACCACCGGCACGAACGAGAAGAAGACGATCAGCACGAGGCTGTGCAGGATCGCCTCGTAGAGCGCCTCGTCCTGGAAGATCCGGGTGTAGTTGTCGAACCCGGCCCAGGTCGGGGCCAGCACGCCGTCCCACTCGAAGAAGGACAGGCGCAGCGTGTTCAGCGCCGGCCAGATGGCGAACCCGAGATATACGCCGAGCGCCGGCAGCACGTACAGCCAGCCGCGCCACCGCCGCCCGCGCCCGGGGGCGCGGCGTGCGCGGCCGGGCGCGGCGCGGCGCCCGCCGCGGGCCTCTGCGGCCCGCGGCTTGGCGACCGGCGTGCTCAGGTCATGAGCCATGGTGCTCGTTCCACGACTCCTGCAGCGAGCGCAGGAAGTCGTCGGGGGTGGTCTTGCCGTTGATGAGGCCCTGGATGCCGGGTGTCAGCTTGTCGATCATGCCGGGGGAGGCGAAGTCGGGGAACGGGACGATGCCGTCGGCCTGCGCCACCGGCGCGAAACCGGTCGCGATCTCGTTCCGTACGCCCTCGGCGCCCAGCTCCGCCTCGGTGTCGACCGGCATGAACCCGCTGTCGAACTGGATCTTCGCCGCCTCCGGCGAGCTGAGGTAGTCGAGGAACGCGGCGGCCTCGTTGGGGTGCTCCGACTTCGAGGAGATGGCGTACGCGACGCTGGCGCCGGAGGCGACCTTCGGCGTGCCGCCCTCGGGGGAGGGCATGAGGAAGAAGCCGACGTCGTCGCCCATCTCGGCCTCCAGCGCCGCGGCGGCCCAGTTGCCGGTGACGAGGAAGGCGCTCTTGCCCGCGGCGAAGTCCGCCTGCGCGTCGGTGTCGGCCGTGGCGTTCGCCGACTCGCGCGCATAGCCCTCGTCCACCCAGCCGGCGAGCTTCTCGGCGGCTTTGCGCGCGTCCTCGTTCTCGATCGTGGCGCCCGGCTTGCCGTACACCCAGTCCCGGTACGAGTCGACGTCGCCGGTGACGTTGAGCAGCGCGTTCCACAGCTGGAAACCGCCGACCTGGAGCGCGCCGAGGCTCAGCGGGGTCTGCCCGGCGTCCTTCACCCGCCCCATCGCGTCCTCGAACTCCGCCAGCGTCCCGGGCACGTCCTGCACACCCGCGTCGGCCAGGGCCGACTTGCTGTAGAACACGCCGAGGACGGAGAGGCCGCCGGGCGCGGCGTAGAGACTGCCGGTGCCGAACTGCTTGGCCGACTTGTCGGAACTCAGCACCTCCAGGCTCGCCGGCGGGAACTTGTCCTGCCACCCGTACGCCTTCGACCAGGGGCCGAGGTCCTGGATGAGCCCGGCGGGGACCAGGGAGTTCATCGCGCCGGGGTTGTACTGCGCGAGGTCCGGCGGGTTGTCCGACGACATGCCCAGCTTGATGGACTTGACGTAGTCGTTGAACGGCGTCAGCTGGGTCTTGATCGTGATGTTCGGGTGCTTCTTCTCGAAGCCGTCGACGAGTGCCTCGGTGGGCGGGTCGTTGGTGAAGGCGAGGGTGAGCGTCACGTTGTCGTCGGAGATCTTCGTCGACGCGTCGACGTCGTTGGTGTCCCCCTCCGCTCCGCCGCTTCCCGCGCAGGCCGTCAGGGCGAGTGCCGCCGCGGTGCCGAGGGCCGCGAGCGCCTGCTTCCGGGCTGGTGCCGTCATCCGCATGACAGTCCTCCTCTGTGTTCCGCTGTCTGCTGTCTGGTGCTGCCGGACACCGGCGCCGGACGGCGTCGGGGCGGGGGCGTGTAGGTGTGGGGGCGCGTACTCAACGGGCCTCCCGGCGGCTGCCGGGCACGAGGCCGAACTTGGTCCGCTCGATCTCGTCCAGCGAGTGGTGCAGCGCGCCGTGGACGACCGCGTCCTCCCGCAGCGTCGAGACGGCGAGGGCCGGCTGGTCGAGTTCCTGGTCGGACAGATGCCTGCGGACGGCGGCGAGCAGCGTCTCGCCGCATCGGGCCATCGGTCCGCCGATGACCACGAGCCGCGGGTCGAGGATCACCCGTATCGCCGCGACGCCCTTGGCGAACCGGCGGGCGACCACGTCGACCGTCTCCAGGGCCGTCGGCGTGCCGTCGGTGACGGCGTCCAGCACGGCGTCGAACGCCCGGTCGCCCGCGGCGTCGAGGCGGTCCCGGAAGGCGTCGTCGCCCGCGCGCCCCGCTGCGGCCGCGGCGAGCCGCACGATCTCCGCGCCGCCGACCCAGCCCTCGAACGGGCCGAGCCCGCGCGGATGGCGGGCCGCGCCGGCGGGTCGAGCGGCCGGCTCGTCCGCGAACAGGTCGAGGAAGCCCAGGTCCCCGGCGTCGTTGGAGGCGCCGCGGTGGAGCTCGCCGTTCAGCACGATGCCGGCCCCGACGCGCTCGCCCCAGTGGACCATCACCAGCGAGTCCTCGCGCCGCTCGGCGCCGCGCCAGCGCTCGCCCTGGGTGGCGAGCTTGACGTCGTTGTCCAGGTAGACCGGGCAGCCGAGGGCGTCCCCGAGGCGGCGTACGACGATGTCGCCGCTCAGCCCCGGCATGCTCGGGATGAGCCTGATGACCCCGGTCGCCGGGTCGACGATGCCGGGCGCGCCCACCGAGGCGAACCAGATGTCGCCGGCCGCGACATCCGTCGAGGCCAGCGTCCGCGCCACCGTGTCCAGCAGCGACTGCACGGCCGCTTCGCCGCTCATCCCGGCGCCGAGCTGCACCACCTCGCCGGCGGCGACGGTCCCGGCCAGGTCGGAGACCGCGACCCGCAGGTCCTGCGGGCTGACCGAGAGGCCGAGCACGTACCCCGCCTCCGCCCGGAAGCGGACGAGCTGCGCGGGCCGCCCCGCCCGGGCGGAGTTGCGGTCGAGGGAGCCGTACTCGACGAGTCCCTCGTCGACCAGCGCGGTGAGCGAGCGGCTCACCGCCTGCCGGGACAGACCCACCGCATTGGCCAGCGCGGACACGCTCATGCTGGGCTCGGTGCGCAACTGCCGCAGGATCGCGGCGGCGTTGACCTCCCGCATGAACCGTGTTCCGGCGGCGACCAGCTGGTCCCCCATGACACCCCTCTCCCGGCACCCCTGCTTCGAGCAGGTGAACGATGTGGCGGGTACGCTAGCAGATTAAATATGATCCGTACGTAACTAATTCATCAAGGAGCTGACGTGCGATGCCCACCGCAGACGACGAGCAGGCGGCGCCGGAGTGGGCGGTGGCCGTCCGCGGCCTCGCCGAGCGGGTCTTCGGTCCGCGGGTGGCCGGCGGTATCCGCTTTGCCCTGCTAGACGAAGAGTTGCGGGGTTATGTGTACGAAGCGGCCGGCGGCGTGCTCACCGTCTCCGCGACGGACGGGGTGAGCGCGTCCGTCGGGCTCCACCACTACCTGCGGGACCGCTGCCGCCTGTCCGTCGGCTGGGACACCGAGCTGCCGCTGCCCGTGACGTCCCTCCCGGACAGTCCGCGACGGCGCGGCGAGGCGCGCGTGCGGGACGGCTATTACCTCAACTTCTGCACGTTCAGCTACACGATGCCCTACTGGGACTGGCCCGACTGGGAGCGCGAGATCGACTGGATGGCGCTCCACGGCATCACCATGCCGCTCGCGGTCACCGGCCACGAGGCCGCGCTGCACGCCGCCTACTCCCGCGCCGGCCTCGACGACCGCGCGATCCGCGACTTCCTCGGCGGACCCGGCTACCTGCCGTTCCAGTACATGGGCTGCCTCGACGGCTTCGCGGGGCCCCTGCCCGCCTCCTGGCTCACCCGCCACCGCGACCTCGGCGCCCGCATTCTGGAGCGCGAGCGCGCCTTCGGCATGACGCCCGTGCTGCCCGCCTTCACCGGGCACGTTCCGCGGGCGCTCGCGGCCTCGGCCCGCGCCCACCGTCGCGGCTGGCAGGGGTTCGACACCTGGGTACTCGACCCGGGCGACCCGCAGTACGCCCGGCTGTGTGCCGAAGTCGCCCGCGCGCAGGCCGAGTTGTACGGCACGGACCACCGGTACGCGGCCGATCCGTTCATCGAGATGACCCCCGTCGACGCCGACCCGGCCTTCCCCGGCGCGGTGGCGGACGCGACGCTCGCCGGGCTGCGCGCCGCCGACCCGGACGCGGTCTGGATCATGCAGGCCTGGCCGTTCTCGTACCAGCGGGACTTCTGGACCGACGACCGCGTCGCCGCCTTCCTCGACGCCATCCCCGACGACCGCATGGTCGTGGCCGACCTGTGGGCCGAGTACGACCCGCAGTGGGAACGCCTCGACGGGTTCTCCGGCAAGCCCTGGCTGTGGTGCGCGCTGCTCAACTTCGGCGGTCGCACCGACCCGGTCGCCGACCTGCGCGGGGTGCCCGCCGCGGTGGACGCCGCGCTGGCGGCGCCGTACCCGCCCGCGGGCCTCGGCCTGGCCATGGAGGCCACCCGCAACAACCCCGTCTTCTTCGAGCTGACGGCCGATCAGCTCTGGCGCCGGACGACCGACGTCGGCGCCTGGCTCGACGACTTCGTAGAGCGGCGCTACGGCGGGCGCGGCGACACCGGCACCCTGCGGGCCGCCTGGCAGGGCCTGCTGGACACCGTCTACGACACCCGGGGCCTGCGGATCTTCCCCGAGCAGTACAACGGGATCCTCACCGCCAGGCCGTCGTACGCGCCCGTCCACGGCGGGCTGCCGGAGCTGCGCGCCGACGTCGCCCGCACCCTCTGGTACCGGCCGGCCGCGCTGGCGGCGGCCTGGGAGCGGCTCGTCGAGGCGGCAGAGCGGGACCCCGGGCTGACCGCCGGCCCGCTGGGGCACGACCTCGTCGAGACGGGCATCGCGTTCATGGCCCGGGTCGCCGACCGGTACCACCTCGACGCCGTGGCCGAGTCCGTCCACCGCGGCGCGGGCAGCGGACCGCACCTCGACCGGTTCCTGCGCGTCTTCGACGACCTGGACCGGATGCTCGCCTGCCGGCCCGAATACACGTTCCGCCACTGGGAGTCCAAGGCGCTGGCGTGGGCCGCCGGGCCCGCCGACGCGGACGTGCTGCGGGACAACGCCCGCCGCATCGTCACGGTCTGGGGCGCCGCGGCCGGCGGGACTCTCGACGACTACGCCGGCCGGCACTGGAGCGGGCTCGTCGGCGGCTACTACCGCGACCGCTGGGCCCTGTGGGCGCGCGGCCTCGACCGGGCCCTCGCCGAGCCCGTCGGCGTGGCGGCCGAGCCCGGCGGCGGTGCCGCCGAGCGCGAGCTGCGCGACGAACTGCGGCACCGCGCCGAGCAGTTCCTCCGCGACGGCCCGGCACCACCGCCCACGGACCTCGGCGACCTCGCCGCCGAGTCGCGCCGGCTGTTCACCGCATACGCGGCACACGCCGACGCGCTCGCCCAGCACCCCACCGACCACGACCGACGAGGAGCACGATGACCCGGCCCGTCCCACCCACCGAGCGCCGCAACCCCCGCACCGCCGACATCGACACCCTGCCGACCCGCGACGTGCTCCGGCGGCTGCACGACGAGGACGCCTGGGCGGTCACCTCCGTCGGCCCGGCCACCGCCGAACTCGCCCGGGCCGTGGACGAGACGCACCAGCGGCTGAGCCGCGGCGGGACCGTGCACTACTTCGGCGCCGGCGCCTCGGGCCGCCTCGCCGTGCTCGACGCCACCGAGATCACCCCCACGTTCGGCGCCCCGCGCGAGCTGTTCACCGCCCACTTCCCCGGCGGCCCCGCCGCCCTCGCCGACTCCGCCGTCGACCACGAGGACGCCGACGCGCTCGGCGCCGCCGACGCCGCGGCCCTCCGTGAGGCCGACGTGGCGATCGGCATCACGGCCTCCGGCTCCACCCCCTACGTCGCCGGCGCGCTCCGCGCCGCCCGCGCCGCGGGCGCGCTCACGGTGCTGGTCACCTGCAACCCGCAGGCCCCGCTGCTCGATCCGGCCGGCATCGGCGTCGTCGCCGCCACCGGCCCCGAGGCGCTGACCGGCTCCACCCGGCTCAAGGCGGGCACGGCGACCAAGGTGATCCTCAACTCGTTCTCGACCGCGCTGATGATCAAGTCGGGGCGTACGTACGGCAACCTCATGGTCGGCCTCGTCGCCACCAACGCCAAGCTCCGCGAGCGCGCCGTAGCCCTGCTCGTCGCCGCCACCGACGAGGACGAGGCGACCTGCCGCGCCGCGCTGGCCGAGGTCGACGGCCGGCTGCCGGAGGCGCTCGTGCGGCTGCTCACCGGCTGCCCGCCGGAGCAGGCACGGGCCGCGCTCGCCGACCACCCCGGCGTGCGGGCGGCCGTCGCCGCGCTGAACGGGAACGCCCGATGACCACAGACGGCTTCGCGGGCGTCGACGTCGGCGGCGGCGGGATCAGGGTACGGATCGAGGCCGGCGGCGGGCGCGCGTACGGGGAGGACGTGGCGCCCGTACCCCGGGCGAACGGCCAGGTCGACCTCGACCGGCTCGCCACGCGGATCGCCGGCGTCGTCGGGAGCGCGGCGCACCCCGGAGCGCCGGTGGACCGGCTCGCGGGCATGGCCGTCGGCATCACCGGGCTGCCGGGCCTGGTCGGCGACCCCGGCGCGCTCTGGCACGCGCTGCGCGGGCGGTTCGGCCTCGGTGCGCTCGTCGTCGCGGGCGACGCCGTGACCACGCACGTCGGCGCGCTCGGGTTCGAGCCGGGCGTCGTCATCGCCGCCGGCACCGGCGTCATCACGCTCGGCACCGACCTCGACGGCGTCTGGAACCAGGCCGACGGCTGGGGCCACCTGCTCGGCGACCACGGCGGCGGCGCCTGGATCGGCCGGCAGGGCCTGCACGCGGCACTGCGCGCGCACGACGGCCGGCCCGGCGGGTCGACCGCCCTGCTGGAGCGCATGACGGCTCGCTTCGGCCACCCCTTGGACCTCGTCGCCCTCGTCTACGAGGGGAACGCGGCGGCCCACCACCTCGCCTCGTTCGCCCCGTCCGTCGGCGACGCGGCACGCGCCGGGGACGTCGTCGCCGCCCGGATCTGGACCGAGGCCGGCCGCCACCTCGGCCAGACCGCGGTGGCCGCCGCGACCGGGCTCGACCCGGTCTTCTCCTGGGGCGGCCGCCTCTTCGACGCCGCCGACCTGCTCATGGAGCCCTTCCGCGGCACCGTGTGCACCCTGCTCCCCGACGCCCACTTCACCCCGCCACGCGGCACCTCCGCCGACGGCGCCCTGGCACTGGCCAGGGCGGCGTCGGCGAGGACGCTGCGGCCGTACTTCCCGTACCTGTACGTCTTCTCCGCCGACCGGACGCCAGCGCGGTGAACCGCGGAGAGGCGTGCCGGGGGGTGGGACCGGCCTCGAAATATTTCGAAGACTTCTCGGATGTTCCGACGCCGTAAGTCAGGAATGTGGGGCCATCCGCCGATGGCAGAGCCGGGTGTGTGGCGGCTCCTTGTCCTGCTCACCAAGATTGCGAAATTTTCGGGCTCGGAGCGGAAACTTCATCTGCGGGGAGTATTGACGATCCACCGTCAACCCCTCAATCTCCTTGTCTGAGGGGCTGGCCATAGGTCGAGATTTCGAACCCTTCGGCCCCGAGCACTCTGCGCCGCACTGCAGTTCCCCACGTACTGCTGCACGACAGATCCGCGCACCACAGCACCTGTGCCACCCGTTTCGTCCGGTGGTTCGCCCCTGCGCTTCAGTCCATCCGTGATTTCTACCTTGGAGGCACAGTCATGGGCTCGTATGCCCTTTCCAGACCCGTGATCCGTAGGAAGCTCCGCGGCCTGCTGCTGGCGCTGGTCGCCGGCGTCCTCGGTGCGGTCGCCACGCTGGCCGCGCCGCCGCCCGCGCACGCCGCCGAGACCACGCTCGGCGCCGCGGCGGCGCAGAGCGGCCGTTACTTCGGCACCGCCATCGCCTCGGGCAGGCTGGGCGACTCGGCGTACACGTCGATCGCGAACCGCGAGTTCAACTCGGTGACGGCCGAGAACGAGATGAAGATCGACGCCACCGAGCCGCAGCGGGGCCAGTTCAACTTCTCCGCCGGTGACCGCGTCTACAACTGGGCGGTGCAGAACGGAAAGGAGGTGCGCGGCCACACCCTGGCCTGGCACTCCCAGCAGCCCGGCTGGATGCAGAGCCTCAGCGGCAACGACCTGCGCCAGGCGATGATCGGCCACATCAACGGCGTGATGGGCCACTACAAGGGCAAGATCGTCCAGTGGGACGTCGTGAACGAGGCCTTCGCCGACGGCAATTCGGGAGCCCGGCGCGACTCCAACCTGCAGCGCACCGGCAACGACTGGATCGAGGTCGCCTTCCGCACCGCGCGCGCCGCCGACCCGGACGCCAAGCTCTGCTACAACGACTACAACATCGAGAACTGGACCTGGGCCAAGACCCAGGCCGTGTACGCCATGGTCCGGGACTTCAAGCAGCGCGGCGTGCCGATCGACTGCGTCGGCTTCCAGTCGCACTTCAACAACGACAGCCCCTACAACAGCAACTTCCGCACCACGCTGCAGAGCTTCGCCGACCTCGGCGTCGACGTGGCCATCACCGAACTCGACATCCAGGGCGCCTCGCCCCAGACCTACGCCGCCGTGACCAACGACTGCCTGGCCGTCGCGCGCTGCCTCGGCATCACCGTCTGGGGCGTGCGCGACAGCGACTCCTGGCGACCGCACCACACGCCGCTGCTGTTCAACTCCGACGGCAGCAAGAAGCCCGCCTACACCGCCGTCCTCGACGCTCTCAACGGCGGCTCCACCACACCGCCCGGGGATTCCGGACAGATCAAGGCCGTCGGTTCAGGCCGCTGCCTGGACGTGCCGAACGCCAGCACCACCGACGGCACCCAGCTCCAGCTGTGGGACTGCCACAGCGGCACCAATCAGCAGTGGACCGCCACCGCCGACGGCGAACTCAGGGTCTACGGCGACAAGTGCCTGGACGCCGCCGGCACCGGCAGCGGCGCCAAAGTCCAGATCTACAGCTGCTGGGGCGGCGACAACCAGAAATGGCGCCTCAACTCCGACGGATCCATCGTCGGCGTCCAGTCCGGCCTCTGCCTCGACGCCGCCGGAGCCGGCACCGCCAACGGCACCCTGATCCAGCTGGCCACCTGCTCGAACGGCGGCAGCCAACTCTGGTCCCGCACCTGAGGGGGCCCGCCTGCCGCGACCGCCCCGGCAACGACGGCGGCACCGGCACCTGCGGCAGGATCCCGCCGGAGCCCTGGGAGTCCACCTCGATCCTCGCCCCGTACCAGGGCTGACATGACGGGGCACGGTGGTGCCGTCGGCGACGGCCGCCTCCCCCGCCACCGTGCCCCACTCCGCGCCGGGGTGCTCATCAGGCGAGGAACGACAGGTCGCCGTTCTCCTCGATCCGGATGGGATGGTCGCCCCACTCCACATGCTGGACGTTGTCGGTGCAGGTCACCGAGACGTCCTGGCAGAAGTAGCCGGTCTCCTCGCCGGGTTCGGCGAGGAAGATCTCCGGCATCCGGTCGCACCGCGGGTCCGTGGGGGCCAGCGGCCCCTCCGTCGTGCCGTTCTTCCCCGTCTCCCAGGCGTACCAGGCGTAGACCGACCGGGCGGTGTGCACGCTCTTCAGCGGGCGGGCCGTGTAGACGAAGTCCTGGCTGAACGCGCCCGCGCTCCCCGACGTCGTGCCCTTGCTCGTGACCAGCCAGGGCACGGTCACGCCCTCGTACGTCACGGTGCAGCGGACGGTCTCGCCGCGCGGCCGGTCGACCTCGCCCGCGCAGCGTCCCGGGCCGGTCTCGCCCATGACGCCGGCCATCCGCACGGTCTCCTTACGCAGATGGTTGAGCACCTTCTCGTTCGTCTCGGCTTCAAGCTCCGGCGACGGGAGGGCCTTCTCCAGCGCGCGGTCGTCCAGCCCGGGGTGGTGCGTGCTCGGCTCGATCCGCACCGGCCGCTTCTCGCCCTTGACCTCGGAGAGCCGAAACTCCGTGGCGCAGCCGCTCGCCTCCTCGGCGCAGCCGCCGACCAGGGCCACGACGACCGCCGCGGCCGGAACCACCGTTCGCTTCATCCCCCAGTTGTACCGTGCACGAGCCGGTAGGGGTCCCGGTTCGGGCCGGGTGGCCGTCGCAATCGACGCACGTCACGACCTTCCCCGCCGCGCGCGCCCCGTGCTCCGCGGACGCCTCACGGGGTCCCGAGGACCGGCCGGCAGATTTCGTCGATCGACGCCACCAGCCGGGCGAGTTCCGCGTGGTCCGCCGTACGTCCGTACAGGCGCCCGATACGTGCGCTCGCCCCGTACCGCGGATCGGGCGCCCGCGCCGCGTCGGCGGGCAGGTCGGCGAGGTCGACACCGGGCAGGTGGCGCAGGCCGTCGAGGCGCGCCGCCAGGGCCGGTACGTCGGTCAGGGGCGGTCCCGCGGGCCCGCGGGGCGGGCCGGCCGGCGTCAGCAGTGCGTACTGGTACGAGACCCCGTCGAACCGCGGCGGGTCCGGCACCGGCAGGCCCAGGGCCAGCCGCATCGCCGCCACCACGAGGTCGAAGCCCGACCCGCGCCGTACGACGTCGCCGACGAGGCCGCCGAGGCGGCCGTCGACCTCGATCAGCCGCGGACCGGCCTCGGTGAGCCGCAGCTTCGTGTGTACGATCCCGTCGCTGATGCCGAGTGCCCCTATGGCCGCCTCCGCCAGGCCCTCGGCGCGCTCCGCCAGCGGCGGTGCGAGGGTGTGCGGGACGAACGAGCCGCGCTGCCGGAAGGGTTCGACCAGGGGGAACTTGCCCGTCACACAGAGCCGTTGGCACTCCTTGCGGTGCACCGCCGTCTCGACGGAGACGTAGTCGCCCCACCGCGGCCCGGCCGCCGCGGGATCGCCCGGCAGCAGCGCCTCGACCAGCAGGCCCGCGCCGGGCGCCGCGGCCGAGCACGCCGCGACGGCGGCGCGCGCCTCGGAGACCGTGTCGAGCCGGCGTACGAGCCGGCCGCCGGGGCCGCGGCGCGGCTTGAGCACCGCGGGCAGGCCCACCGCGGCCAGCGCGGCATCGAGGTCCGCGGCGCCGGCCACCGGCGCGAACGGCAGGTCGTCCAGGCCCGCTTCGGCGAACGTGCGGCGCTGCTGCAGCTTGTCCACGAGCCGCCCGGTGACCGCGGGGGAGTGCCAGTACGGGATGGACAGCGCCGCCGCGATCGAGGAAGTGATCTCCATCCGCCGCTCGCTGAAGGTCAGCAGCCCGTCGGGGGCGAAGCCGGCGACCTCCGTCGCCGCCGCCCGTGCGTCCAGCCCGGTGATGTCGCACAGGGCGAACCGCCGGGTGAGCACCGGCAGCAACTCCCGTACGTGGTCCGAGGCCCGGTCCACGACGAGGAACAACTCGGCCCCGCAGCAGCGCGCCGCCGCCGCGACCTCCGGCGCGTCCGCCGACCCCGTGTCGTACAGGACGCCCACGGTCCGCTCCCGGCCCACCGTGCCCGCGCCGTCGCCCGGCGTGCCCGGTAACGACCGGGGCACCCGGACCGTCATCTCGTCCCGTCCCGCACCGCCCGCACCTACCCGCCGCCCCCATCGCGGCTGTCCGCCCCCGCGCCCAGCACCACGGCGGTGACCAGCAGGCCGCTGCGGCACAGCCAGCGGCCGGTCAGCCGCTCCAGCGGCGTGCCGTCGACCGTGGGGGCGGGGACCAGGATGCGGGCCGTGAAGGTCCCGGTGTCCGGGTCCACGTCGATACGGGCCTCGTCGAAGCCCAGTTCCCTGCGGGTGAGCGGGTACCAGACCTTGAAGACCGACTCCTTGGCGCTGAACAGCAGCCGGTCCCAGCAGACCTTGGCCGCGCCGTGCATCCGGGCGCGTACCTGCTCCTGCTCGTCCGGGAGGGCGACGGCCTCCAGGAGGTCGTCGCTCAGCGGCTCGTTGGGCTCGGCGTCGATGCCGATGCCGAGCACGTCGCCGCGGCGGGCCACGGCGGCGGCCCGGTAGCCGGCGCAGTGGGTCATGGAGCCGACGACCCCGGTGGGCCACTGCGGTGCGCCGCGACGGCTGGGCAGCAGCGGCGCCGGCTCGACGCCGAGCGTCCCCAGGGCGCGGCGGGCGCACTGCCGCACGGTGGCGAACTCCGCCTGCCGGTGCGGGACCGCTCGGGCGATGACCTGCGCCTCCTCGGGGTACAGCCGCTCCGCCGGCGGCTCGGGCGGGTCGCTGAACGCGTCGGCCGCGGCCACCTCGCCGGGCAGCAACTCCCGGAGCAGCACGGCCGGTTCGGCGGCCGTGGGCTCGGGCTGCTTCGGCGGTGCCGCCGGGGTGGCCGCCGGTGCCGGGGGGAGCACCGTACGCAGCGGCTCACGCGGCGGGCGGCGCTTCCACTCCCGCGGGTAGCCGAGCGAGACCTCGGTGAACTTGACCCCGTCGTACCAGGTGACGCGGGGGATGTGCAGGTGGCCGTAGACGACGGCGGCGGCGCGGAAGCGGTGGTGCCAGTCGGCGGTGAGCGTCGTGCCGCACCACTGCGCGAACGCCGGGTAGCGCAGGACGTCGGTCGGCTGGCGCACCAGCGGCCAGTGGTTGACCAGCACCGTCGGATGCGCCGGGTCGACGGCCGCGAGCCGCCGCTCGGTCAGGGCCACCCGCTCCCGGCACCAGGCGTCCCGGGAGCCGTGCGGGTCGGGGTGCAGGAAGTACTCGTCCGTACAGACGACACCGGCCTCGTGGGCCAGGCGCAGCGACTCCTCCTTGGTGGTGACGCCCGGCATGCGGAAGGAGTAGTCGTAGAGCACGAACAGCGGCGCGATCGTCACCGGGCCGCCCTCGCCGTGCCAGACGGGGTAGGGGTCCTCGGGGGTCACGACGCCCAGTCCGCGGCATATCTCGACCAGGTGCCGGTAGCGTTCCTCGCCGCGCAGCGTGACCGGGTCGTCCGGGTGTGTCCACAGCTCGTGGTTGCCGGGCACCCAGACGACCTTGGCGAACCGCTCGCCGAGCAGCCCGAGGGCCCACTCGACGTCGGCGACGCGCTCGCCGACGTCGCCGGCGACGATCAGCCAGTCGCCGGGCGCCGTCGGGCGCAGCCCGGCAGTGATGTCCCGGTTCTCTTGGTAGGCGACGTGCAGGTCGCTGACGGCCAGCAGTCTTCCGTGCATCAGGGCCATTCGATCATTCGGCGACGGCGGCGGGGGTGGTGTCAAGGGCATGACGACAGGTCCCGCGGGGACCCGCGCATCAGGCACGTGCCGACAGGGTGGTCCCGCCTCCTAAATTCCCGCCAAAAGGCGGCGGCCACCCTTGCGCATCGGCAAAACGCGAGTGCCCGGGGGGAGTTGCGGGTGCGGCCGAAGCCGCGCCAGACTGGTTCCTCAACGTCTGTTGAGCAGAAGTGTTCCGTTTGCGAGTGACAGGGAGCAGATCGTGACCACACCGGCCGCAGGGTCCGCCGACGGCGCACCGCTGCCCCCGGCGCCGGCCGGGCCGCCCCCCCACCCGGGGCGCTCCGGCAGCTACGGCGTGCTGTTCGGCCCGCTGCTGATCGGGCTGTTCCTCGTCCTCGCGTTCGCCGGGCTGATGATCCCCGGGCTGCGCAACCCCGCCCCCAGCGAGATGCCGCTCGGCCTGGCCGGTCCCGGCCCGGCCGTCGCGCAGGTCGAAGCGCGGCTCGCAGCCGCCGCGCCGGACGCCTTCGAGGTCAGGAAGTACGCGGACGAGGACGAGGCCCGCACCGCCCTGCGCGAGCAGGACGTGCTGGGCGCCATTGTCGTCGGCCCGTCGCCGGAACAGCCGCCCGCCCTGCTCGTCGCCGGCGCGGCCGGCGACGCCCCGACGACCGCGGCGACGACGGCGTACGAGCAGCTCACCGACGAACTCGGCACCCCGCAACGGGTGGACGACGTCGCGCCGTTGCCCGGGAACGACTCCCGCGGGGTGAGCGCCGTGCTGCTGTGCGTCGCCCTCACCATCGGCGCGCTGATCTTCCAGCTCGGTCTGAGCCTGGCCGCGGCACACGTACGGGCCGCCGGGCGATGGCTGTCCTGCGTCTGCTACGCCGTGCTCGCCGGGGTGGCCGGAGCCGTCCTCGCCGGGCCCGTCACCGGCGCCCTGGAGGGCCACTTCCTCGAACTGCTCGGCGTCACCACCCTGCTGTCGCTGACCGTCGTCGGCGTCGTCGCGGCGTGCCAGGCGCTGCTGGGCGCGCTCGGCATCGCCGTCGGCGCGCTGCTCGTACTCCCGCTCGGCCTCGCCTCCTCCGGCGGCGTCGTCGACCCGCACTTCCAACCCGCCTTCTACGGGGCCGTCTCGGAGTACCTGCCCATGGGCAGCGCGGTCTCGCTGCTCCGGCGCGTGCTGTACTTCGACGGCAACGCCGTCTCCGGACCGCTGCTCACGCTGGTGTTGTGGGCGGGCGGCGCCTGGCTCGTCACGCTGGGGATGGAACGTATCCGGCCCTTCCGGCCGCTGATGGTCATCGTGCCCGCCTCGGCCGTGGGCCCGGCCCGTACCACCGAGACCCGGACGGCCTGATGGACGGGCACACCGAACCCGCCGGCGGGCCCGCCGGCCGGCAGGCGGAGGCGGGGCAGGACCGCCGCGAGCTGATAAGGCTCGCGGCGGTCGAGCTGTTCGCCCGCCACGGCTACCGCGGCACCACCGTGCGCGCCATCGCCGAACGCGCCGGCGTGGACCCGGCGCTGGTGATGTACCACTTCGGCAGCAAGGAGAACGTCTTCTCGACGGTCATCCGGGAGACGATGCGCGCCGGGGAACTGCTGCCCGAGCTGCCGCGGCTGCTCGACGAGGTCGCCGACACCGACAGTGCCGACGACCCCGCCGCTGACGGCACCGGCGCCGGAGGCCCCGGCAGCCGGCTGCTGCGCGGCTTCCTCACCCGCTGGGAGGACGCCACCACCCGCTCCTCGCTGCTGGTGGTCTTCCGCTCCGCGATGGAGCACCCGGAGGCGTCGCAGCTGTTCCGTGAGGTCGCCGGCGGCGAACTGCTGCTGCCCATCGCCCGCCGCATCCCCGCCCCCGACCCCGAGCTGCGCGCCGCGCTGGTGGCCTCGCTGCTCGTCGGACTGGTCACCGGGCGCTACGTGGTGCCCATCGAGCCGCTGGCCGGGATGGCGCTGGACACGGTCGTCGACCTCTACGGCCCGTACGCCGACGACATGCTGCTCGGCCGGCTGGGCGGCTCCCCGCCACCCGGCCGCCCGGGCCCCTGACCCCGCGGGCACCGGCACCGGCACCGGGTGTCCGCGGGATCAGGGCGGCGGATCGTCGTCAGTGGCTCGTCGGCAGCGTGCCGTTGACGAGGGCCTCCACCACCTGGCGCCGCTGCATCTTGCCGCTCGGGGTCTTCGGCAGCGTGCCCCGCGGCACGACCTCCACCCGGTCAGGACGCAGCCCCGTCTCCGCGGCGACCGCCTGGATCACACCGTCGCGGATCCCCGCGACCTCCTTGGCGTCCGCGTGGCTCTTCGACTCCACGACCAGCACCAGCGCCTCTGTGCTGCGCTCCTCGTCGGGGCAGCCGACGGCAGCGATGGAGTTCGCCCGCAGCCCCGCCACCGAGGCGGCGGCCGACTCGAAGGCGTACGGGTGGTAATTGGACCCGGCGATGATCACGACATCCTTGATGCGGCCGGTGACGTAGGTCTGTCCGCCGTCGGTGAACCCCTGGTCGCCGGTGTTCAGCCAGCCGTCGTCCCCGAGGACCTTCGCGGTCTCCTCGGGCTGGCGGTAGTAGCCGGACATCATCGAGGCGGTACGCAGCAGGATGGTGCCCTGCCGGCGGTCCGGCAGCTCGGCGCCGGCGTCGTCGACTACGCGCAGCTCCATCCCCGTCAGCGGCGTGCCGGAGGAGACCAGCTCCTGCGCGTCGGCGGCGTCCGGCCCGGCCTCGACGACCTCGCCGTCGGCGGCCAGCCGGTCGCGGCTGACGGTGAGGGTGGTCAGCGGCTCGCCGGGGACGCACATGGTCGCGGCGAGGGTGATCTCCGCCATGCCGTAGCACGGCATCATCGACGGCGCGCGGTAGCCGTACGGGGCCATGCGCTCGGCGAACAGCCGCAGCGTGTGCGCCTGGACGACCTCGGCGCCGTTGCCGGCGACCCGCCAGGCGCCCAGGTCGAGGCCAGCCAGCTTGGCGTCGGGGATGTTCGAGGCGCACATGCGATACGCGAAGTTGGGCGCCGAGGTGAACGTGCCCCGGTAGCGGTGCATCGCCCACAGCCACCGCTCCGGCCGCACCGCGAACGACAGCGGCGGCATGCTCGCCACCGGCAGGCCGTGCAGCAGCGGGGCGAGGTTCAGCCCGATCAGGCCCATGTCGTGGTGCATCGGCAGCCAGCTGACGATCAGGTCGCCGGCGCGGTAGCCGCGCTCGCCGATGGCCCGGGCGTTCGCGAAGACCGCCTCGTGGGTCAGGGTCACGCCGCGGCTGTCGCCCGTGGTGCCGGAGGTGAACTGCAGCAGCGCGACGTCGTCGGGCTTCGCCTGCGCGGCGGCCAGGTCCAGTCCGCCCTCGAAGGGCGGCTCGACGATCGCCACCCCCGCCTCCTTGCACGGCTCGGTGACGGCGTCGAGGAACTCCGGCGCGACGACCACGGCGCGCGGCTCCGCGCGGCTGATCAGCAGGCGCAGCCGGTCGGCCCAGCGCTGCCGGCGCATCGTCGCCAGCGGCGGCTCGCTGACGAACGGGATGGCGCCGAGCAGGAAGCAGCCGTGCAGGGTGGCATACGCGTCGGCGCCGGTGTCCATGCAGACGCCGACGCGGTCACCGCGCCGTACGCCGTGCTCCGCGAGGGTCGTCGCGGCGGCGCCCGCGCGCTCGGCCAGCTCCGCCGCGGTCAGCCGCACCGGCTCCGCGGCGCCCTCGACGTACGCCAGCGGCCGGTCGGGGTCACTGTCCGCCAGGTCCAGCAGAGCCGCGCCGATCGTGGCCGCCGAGGTCATCGCGACCGGGGCCGGGTCGGGCTCCGGACGGAATCCCCGTCGGTCCTCGTGGATTTCCCCGGTCGAATCTGCGGTTGTCATTCTCTACCCCCGAATTGGCTGGCACGCGCGCGGCATTAAACGGACTGGCCAAGATAAGGTCATTTTGGGCGGCGGGCAACTACGGCGTCAAGTGGGGAATTTCCAGGTCACCGCTTTAGCGGTCCGCTAGCACGTCCTTAGCCGACTCGGCGAGGATGGACTCGCCGAAAACCGGGATTTCACAGACGCATACTGTAAGGAACGACTGACATGTTTGCGCTCGCATTCCCAGGCCAGGGTTCGCAGCACAAAGGGATGGGTGCGCAGCTCTTCGGCAGGTTTCCGGAAGAGGTCGCCCGCGCGGACGAGATACTCGGGTATTCGATCGCGGAGCTGTGCCGCGACGACCCCGACG
The DNA here is from genome assembly GCF_059570575.1 of Streptomyces sp. CNX435. Lineage (NCBI taxonomy): Bacteria > Bacillati > Actinomycetota > Actinomycetes > Kitasatosporales > Streptomycetaceae > Streptomyces > Streptomyces sp. CNX435. Next base: position 727,855 of record NZ_JCANTA010000002.1, read on the forward strand.
GGCGGCTGCGGCACACGGAGTACACGCAGCCGGCGCTCTTCGTCGTCAACGCGCTCAGTCACCTGGCGCACCGCGCCGACGGCGGCGCCGAGCCCGACTACCTGGCCGGGCACAGCCTGGGCGAGTACAACGCCCTGCACGCCGCCGGCGCCTTCGACTTCGCGACCGGGCTGCGGCTGGTCGCCAAGCGCGGTGAGCTGATGTCCCGGGTGGCGGACGGTGGCATGGCAGCCGTCGTCGGGCTGACGGGGGAGCAGGTCACCGAACTCCTCGGCCGGCCCGGTCTGGAGAACCTGTCGATCGCCAACTACAACAACCCCACCCAGATCGTGATCGCCGGCCCGCGCGAGGACGTCGAGGGCGCCCGCGCCGTCTTCGAGGACGCGGGCGCGGGCCTGTACACGGTGCTGCGGGTGAGCGGCGCGTTCCACTCCCCGTACATGTCGGCGGTCCAGGGCGAGTTCGCCGAATTCCTGCGCGGCTTCACTCTCGCGGCGCCCGGCGTGCCGGTCATCTCCAACGTGACCGCGCGGCCGTACGAGGACGACGTCGCCGCCGGGCTCGTACGCCAGCTCGACCACCCCGTGCGCTGGACGGACACCGTCCGCTACCTCATCGGGCGGGGCGTGGCGGACATCAAGCCCGTCGGGCCCGGCCGGGCCATGCGCGGGCTGATCAAGGCCACCCGGCGCGACGAGGAGCGCCGCGCGCAGGAGGCCGCGGAAGCCGCGGAAGCCGCGGAAGCCGCGGAAGCCGCGGAGGCCGCGGAAGCGGCGGCTCGGATACCGGAAGGGGGCACGGCCGCTTCCGGCGACGCTCCCGACGGCGAACTGCGCCTGCGGCGCCCCGAGCGCGACCGGGCCCACCCCGAGGGCGCCCCCGCCGTGCAGCTGCACCAGGCGCTCCTGAAGGACCTGCGCACCACCGTGGCCCAGGTGCTGAAGGTCGAACCCGCCGCCGTACGCGGCGAGTCGGAGCTGAGCGAGCTGGGCTTCGACTCGATCCGGCTCATCGAGTTCGCCGACCTGCTGCGCCGGGACCTCGGCGTCGACCTCACGCCCTCGGTCTTCTTCGAGCACTTCACCCTGGAGGCGTTCGCACGCCACCTGCTGACCGAGCACCACGACCTCGTGTCCGCCCGCTACCCCGACGCGGGCCACGACTCCCCGCGCCCCGGCACCCGCGGCGCCGGGCGTCCCGCGGACGACGCCCCGGCGCCGGAGCCGTACCCCGTCGCCGTCGTCGGCCTGGCCGCCGTGCTGCCCGGCTCGGCGGACCTGGAGGGCTTCTGGCAGCGTCTGCTGGCCGGGGACGAACTCGTCACGGGCGTACCCGGGGACCGCTGGCGCGACTGGGCGGGCGCGGAGCGCGCCGCCCGCGCTCACGGCGCGTTCCTCGACGACGTCGACTCGTTCGACTGTTCGTTCTTCGGCATCTCGCCGCACGAGGCCGAGCTGATGGACCCGCACCAGCGGCTCTTCCTGCAGACCGTGTGGAAGGCGGTCGAGGACTCCGGCCGCCGCCCCGACGTCCTCGCCGGCAGCCGCACCGGCCTGTTCGTCGGGCTCAGCTCGATGGACTACGCGGAGGTGCTGGGCCACAGCACCGCCGGCCCCCAGGCGCACACCGCCACCGGGCTCTCCCACGCCGTCCTGCCCAACCGGGTCTCGTACCAGCTCGACCTGCGCGGCCCCAGCGAGGCGATCGACACCGCGTGCTCGTCCTCGCTCGTCGCGGTCCACCGCGCGATCCGCAGCCTGCGCGCCGGCGAATGCGGGCTCGCCGTCGCCGGCGGGGTCAACCTCCTGCTCAGCCCGACCCCGTTCGAGTGCTTCGAGCCGGCCGGGATGCTCGCCCCCGACGGCCGCTGCAAGACCTTCGACCAGGCCGCCGACGGCTACGTACGCGGCGAGGGCGTCGTCGCCGTCGTGCTCAAGCCGCTGGCCGCCGCCGAGGCCGACGGCGACCACATCCACGCCGTGATCCGCGGCAGCGCCGTCGGCCACTCCGGCCGCGCCGCCTCCCTGACCGCACCCAGCCCCGAGGCGCAGGCCGACGTCATCGTCGACGCCTGGCGCGCCGCGGGCGTCGACCCGGCGACCGCGACCCACGTGGAGACCCACGGCACCGGCACCAGCCTCGGCGACCCCATCGAGATCGAGGGGCTGAAGCAGGCGTTCGCCCGCCTCTACGACGCCTGGGGTCACGACGCCCCCGCGGAGCCGCACTGCACCCTCGGCTCGGTGAAGACCTCCATCGGGCACCTGGAGGCGGCGGCCGGACTCGCCGGCCTGGTGACCATGGTGCAGTCGCTGCGGTACGGAAAGCTGCCCGCCCTGCGCCACTTCGAGAAGCTCAACCCGTACATCCGCCTGGACGGCAGCCCCTTCCGCATCGGCGACCGCGCCGCCGACTGGCCGCGGCACACCGCCGCGGACGGCACCGCCACGCCCCGCCGCTGCGGCGTCAGCTCCTTCGGATTCGGCGGCAGCAACGCGCACGTCGTGCTGGAGGAGTATGAGCGCGAGCCGGCCGCCGACGCGGCGCCGGGCGCCCCGCTGCTGATCCCCCTGTCCGCCCGTACGCCCGAGGCGCTGCGCGGCTACGCCCGCGGGCTGGTCCGCCACCTCGACCTGCACGCCCCTGCCGGTGGCACCGCCGACTTCGCGCTCACGGCGCTCGCCGACACCCTGCAGCTCGGCCGGGAGCCGATGGCGGCACGGCTCGCGATCGTCGCGGAGGACGTCGACGAACTGTACGACGCGCTGGTGCACTTCCTGCGCGGCGAGGAGCAGGGCGACAGCTGGTGGAGCGGCCAGGCCGCCGGTGCCGGGGACCTCTCGCGCGCCCTGCTCGCCGGGCCGGAGGGCGACACGTACCTCGACGCCCTGGCCGCCGCGGGCAAGACCGCGGCCCTCGCCCGGCTCTGGGCCGCCGGCGCGGAGTTCGACTGGGCGCTGCTGCGCGGCGACCGGCCCATACGCCGCACGCCCCTGCCGACGTACCCCTTCGAGCGCCGCCGCATCCGCCCGCAGGACCTCGTCCCGCACGTCCTGCTCGCCCCCGGCCGGGCGCGGCCGGCCCTCGCCGCGGTGCCCGTGCCCGCCGCCCTGACCGCCCCGGCGACCCCCGCGCTGCCGGGCGGCGCGGGCGCCGCGCAGGACGACGTGCTGGCGCATCTGGTGCGGCTCTTCGCCGATGAGCTGAAGTGGCGGCCGGAGGAGATCGACCCGCGGGCCGGCTTCGACGACCTGGGCCTCAGCTCCCTGCTGGTGGAGAAGCTGCGCCGGCGGCTGGAGGAGCACTACGGGCCGGTCGACAGCGCCACGCTGTTCACCTACAAGAACCTCGACTCGCTCGCGCGCCACATGGCGACGCGCGTACGCACCCCGCCCGCCCCGCCCGCCGCGCTCCCGGCCGTCGCGGGCACCGGCACCGGCAGCGGCGGCGACATCGCCGTCATCGGCATCAGCGGCCGCTACCCGAAGGCCCCCACGCTGGCCGACTTCTGGGACCGGCTGCGGGCCGGCGACGACTGCGTCGGCGAGATCCCCCTCGACCGCCCGGGCTACCGGCGATTCGCGGAGCTGGCGCGCGAGAAGTTCGGCGACAACTGGCCGCGGTGGGGCGGCTTCCTGGACGACGTCGATGCCTTCGACCCGCAGTTCTTCCATATCTCGCCGCGCGACGCCCGGCTGCTCGACCCGCAGGAGCGGCTCTTCCTCACCACCGCGTGGGAGACCCTGGAGGACGCCGGCTACACCCCCTCCGCGCTGGCCGACCCCGAACTCGGCGACGAGCGCGGCTCGGTCGGTGTCTTCGCCGGCGTGACGTACAACAACTACCAGATGTTCGCGGGCGGCGACCTGGACGAGGGCGTCTGGCGCATCGTCTCCTCGCAGACCTTCTCCGTCGCCAACCGGATCTCCCACCTGCTCAACCTCGGCGGCCCCAGCCTGACCCTGGACACCGCCTGCTCCTCCTCCCTCTACGCCATCCACCTGGCCGTCGCCGCGATCCGCCGCGGCGAGTGCGCCATGGCGCTGGCCGGCGGGGTCAACCTCTCGCTGCACCCGAGCAAGTACGTGATGCTCGCCGAGGCCGGGTTCCTCGCCGACGACGGCCGCTGCCGCGCCTTCGCCGAGGGCGGCACGGGCTACGTACCGGCCGAGGCGGTCGGCGCGGTGCTCCTCAAGCCGCTGGCGCAGGCGGTGGCCGACGGCGACCGGGTCCACGCCGTCATCAAGGGCTCGGCGGTCAACAGCGACGGCCGCACGTACGGTTACGGCGTCCCCAACCCCGTCGCGCAGGCCGAGCTGGTACGCGCCGCGCTCGCCGACGCCGGCGTCGACGCCGGCTCGATCGGCTACGTCGAGGCCCACGGCACCGGCACCAGCCTCGGCGACCCCATCGAGGTGCGCGGCCTGACCGAGGCGTACGCGGACGCCGCCGCCCCGCACCGGCGGGACGGGCGGCCGGCGTGCGCCCTCGGGTCGGTGAAGGCCACGATGGGCCACGCCGAGGCGGCGGCCGGCATCGCCCAGGTCACCAAAGTGGTGCTGCAGCTGCGGCACGGCACGCTGGTGCCCTCGCTGCTGCACACCCCCGAACTCAACCCGAACCTCGACCTCGACAGCACCCCGTTCGCCGTGCAGCGCGAGACCGCGCCCTGGGAGCGGCCGGTGCTGCCCGGGCCCGGCGGGGGAGTGGCGGGGCCGCGCCGCGCCGGTGTCAGCTCCTTCGGCGCGGGCGGCGTCAACGTCCATCTGATCCTGGAGGAGGCCCCGTCCCGGCCCGCCCCGGTCGCCGCCGGTGGTGCCGGCGGGCCGCTGGTGTTCCCGCTGTCCGCCCGTACGCCGGAGAACCTGCGCGCGTACGCGGCCCGCATGGCGGCGTTCCTGCGCACGCTGCCGGCGGAGCCCGCCGCCGACGACCCGGAGGCGCCACGGGCGGCCGACATCGCGTACACGCTGCAGCACGGCCGCGAGGCGATGGAGCACCGTGCCGCGTTCACGGCCCGTACCCTCGCCGAGGCCGCGGAGCGCTTCGAGCGGGTGGCCGCGGGCGACGACGCGGACGGGCACGTCAGCGTCGGCCGCCGCCCCGGCCGGTCCGGCGCCGCGCCCGCGGTGCCCGCCGGCGCCGCGCCGGCGGAGGCCGCCGCGCTGTGGGCGGCGGGCGGCGCCGCGGACTGGGCGGCCCGGCCCACCGGCGGGCGCCGGGTGTCGCTGCCGACATACCCCTTCTCCCAGGAGCGCTACTGGCTGGAGCCGAGCGCCACGAACCCGGCACGGCCGACCGCACCGGCCGTGCCGACCCCCCTCCCCGCGCAGCGGGCCGCCCCGCCCGCGGCCGTTGCCGCCGCGCCCGTCGCGGCGGCGGAGCCGGCCGGCGCGGGCGGCGCGACGGACCTGCCGGCGTCGCTGGCCGCCGTCCCCGCGAGCGAGCGCCACGCCGCGCTGGCCACGCGGATGCAGCGCACGCTCGGCGAGTTGCTGGAGTTCCCGCCCGGCAGCCCGCCGGAACGGCAGCGCGGCTTCTTCGAGCTGGGCATGGACTCGGTGATGGCCGTACGCCTCGGCAATCTGCTGGAAGAGGCGCTGGGCCTGGTCCTCTACGCCGGGGTGGTCTTCGACTACCCGTGCATCGACGACCTCGCCGCGTACCTGCTGGACGAGCTGAACCTCGACGATGCCCCCGCGGCTCCGGCGGCCTCCGCCACCGAGCCGCCGGCGCCCGCCTCCGGGGCCGTACCCGCCGACGCCGCGCAGGTCGTGCACTACACCGCCGACTGGGAGCCGGCCCCCGCCCCCGAAGGCCCCGCCTCCTGGCGCACCGGCCCCGTGCTGGTCTTCGACGACGACGGCGCCCTCACCGAGCGCATACGCCGCCGCCACACCGGCTCCGCCCCCGTCGTCGGCGTCCGGCCCGGCGAGGCGTACGAGGTGGCCGGCGACGGCCGCACCGTGCGCGCCGAGTCCGCCGAGGACCACGCCGCGCTCCTCGCCGGCCTCGACGCCCCGCCCGCCACCGTGCTGCACGCCTGGAGCGACCCGCGCACCGCGCTCACCTCGGTCTTCCACCTCAGCCAGGCGCTCCTGCGGCAGGGCCTGCGCGCTCCCCTGCGGCTGCTGCGCGTCCACGCCCACGCCGGGAGCCGGCCCGATCCGCTCGCGGAGGCGTTCGGCGGCTTCGCCCGCAGCGTCGATCACGAGAACCCGCGGCTCGTCCAGCAGGCCGTGGCCGTCCGCACCGCCGCCGGCGAGGAACCCGCGGACGCACTGCTGCGCGCCTGCGAAGCCGAACTCGCCGCGGACGCCCGCGCCGACACCGAGGTCCGGCACGACGGTGACTGCCGCCGCGTGCGCAGGCTCCGCGAGCTGCCCGCGGCCGGATCGCCGGCACGCCCCGACGCGCCGGCCGCCGTCGCGGTCCGGCCCGGCGGCACGTACGTCATCACCGGCGGCGGAGGCGGCCTCGGCCTGCTCTTCGCCGAGCACCTCGCCCGCCAGGCCACGGTGAACCTGCTGCTCGTCGGCCGCTCGGCGCTGACCGCTGAGCGCCGGGAGGCGCTGGAGCGCATCGGTGCCCTCGGCGCCGACGTCCGCTACGAGCGCGCCGACGTCGCCGACCGCGGCGACGTCGAGTGGATCCTGGCCGCCGCCCGCAACCGCTGGGGCAGCGTGCACGGCGTGATCCACTCCGCCGGCGTGCTGCGCGACGCGCTGCTCCCCAACAAGACCGCCGAGGAGTTGGACACGGTGCTCGCGGGCAAGGTCGACGGCGCCGTCCACCTCGACGCCGCGACCGCCGGCGACGAACTCGACTTCTTCATGGTCTTCTCCTCGCTGGCCGCGCTCGCGGGCAACCCCGGCCAGGTCGACTACGCCTTCGCCAGCCGCTTCCTGAACGCCTTCAGCCGCGGTCGCGAGGAGCGCCGCGCCGCGGGGGAGCGGTCCGGTGCGAGCATCGCGCTGGTCTGGCCGTTCTGGCGCGCGGGCGGCATGCGGGTCGACGAGGCCACCGAGGGCTTCGTACGCCGCCGCCTCGGCCTGACCCCGCTGGAGAACGCGGTCGGCGTCGCGGCGTTCGACGCGGCGCTGCGGCACGCGCGGCCGGAGTTCGGCGTGGTGCACGCCGAACGGGACAAGCTGCAGCGGGTGTTGCGGATCGACCCGCCGCCGGCGGCAGCGGTCCCCGGCGCCGCCGGCGGCACCACGTCCGGTTCCGTCGTGGCCAAGGGCGACTCGACGGTGGAGATCGAGCTGAAGGGCGTCCTGGCCGAGCTGGGGCTCTAGCGACCGGAGAGGAACGGGCATGACGGACAAGGCTCTGCTGAGGCGTTCCCTGGATGCCGTACGCACCCTGCGCGAGCAGGTGGATCAGCTGCGCGCCCGGGCCGCGGAGCCCATCGCCGTCGTCGGCCTCGGCTGCCGCTTCCCCGGCGGCGCGGACGGCCCGGAGCGGTTCTGGGAGCTGCTGCGCGAGGGCCGCGACGGCATCGTGGACGTGCCGCACGACCGGTGGCGCACAGACGGCTGGTACTCGCCGGACAGGAGCGAGCCCGGCACCTCGTACACCCGCCGCGGCGGCTTCCTCACCGAGGGCGCCCACGCCTTCGACGCCGGGTTCTTCGGCATCACCGACGCCGAGGCCCGCGACATGGACCCGCAGCACCGGCTGCTGCTGGAGACGAGCTGGCAGGCGCTGGAGAGCGCGGGGCTGCTGTCGGGCGCGACGGCCGAGCGGCGCGTGGGTGTCTTCGTCGGCGTCTCCGGCTCGGAGAACACCCTGCTGCCCCGGGCGCCGCGCGAGGCCGGCCCGTACACCGCCACCGGCTCCGCGATCAGCGTCGCCGCGGGCCGGGTGGCGCACACCTTCGGGCTGCGCGGCCCGGCCCTCGCGGTGGACACGGCGTGCTCGTCGTCGCTGCTCGCCGTGCACCTGGCGGTCGAGAGCCTGCGCCGCGGCGAGTGCACGGCCGCCCTCGCCGGCGGGGTCAGCGCGATGATGTCGCCCGCCGTGATGGTCGCGCTGTGCCGGATGGAGGCGCTGGCCGAGGACGGGAAGTGCAAGGTCTTCGACGCCGCCGCCGACGGCTACGTACGCTCCGAGGGCAGCGGCATGGTCGCGCTCATGCGCGCCTCGGACGCCGCCGCCGTACGGGCCCCGGTCCTCGCCCTTATCCGCGGCTCCGCCGTCAACCACGACGGCCGCACCAGCGGCCTGACCGTCCCCAACGGCCGCGCGCAGCGCGAGCTGATCGCCGCCGCCGTGGCGGCGGCCGGAGTCGAGCCGCGGGCCGTCGACTACCTGGAGGCGCACGGCACCGGCACCTCACTGGGTGACCCGATCGAGGTACGCGCCGCCGCCGACGTGCTCTGCGCCGACCGCGACCCCGGAGCGCCGCTGCGCATCGGCGCCGTGAAGTCCAACATCGGGCACCTGGAGGCCGCCGCCGGGGTCGCGGGCCTGATCAAGACCGTCCTCGCGCTGCGGCACGGCGAGATCCCCGGCGGTCTGCACCTGAACACGCCCAATCCGCGGCTCGGAGTCGAGCGGCTGCCGGTGGCGCTGTGCGACCGTACCGCCACCTGGCCGCGGCGGGGCGACGGCCGGCCCCGTACCGCGGGCGTCAGCTCCTTCGGCTTCTCCGGCACCAACGTGCACGTCGTCCTCACCGAGCCGGACGCCGAACCGCCGCGCGCCGCGGGGCCCGAGCGCCCCGCGCACGTCTTCGCGCTCTCCGCGCGCGACCCGGAGGGCCTGCGCGAGTCCGCCGCCCGCCACGGCCGGTGGCTCGCGACGCACCCCGACGCGACGCTCGCCGACTTCTGCCACACCGCCACGGCCCGCCGCGCGCACTTCGCCCACCGCGCCGCGTTCGTGACCGCCTCGCGCCAGGACCTCGCCCGCCGGCTGACGGAACTCGCCGCGGGCGACGGGCCCGAGCCGGCCACCGGCCGGCGGCAGACCGCCGCGGCCGAGGCCGTCGGCGCCCGCGACCGCGCGCCGGCACCGCCGGTCGCCTTCCTCCTCGACGCCACCGCGGGCGCGGCGGAGCGCATCACCGGAGCGCTGTACGCCACCCACCCCGGCTTCCGCGCACACGTCGACCGGTGCACGGCCGAACTGCGGCCGCCGGCCGCCGCTTCGGACGGGTCGGACGGGTCGGACGGCTCGGACACCGGGTACGGCGCCGCGCTCGCCGCCGACGTACGGACCGTGGCCTGCCAGGTCGCGCTGGTGCGCACGCTCGCCGACTGGGGCATCGCCGCCGGCGCCGTCGCGGGCGGCGCCGCGCCCGGCGACCTCGCCGCCGCCGTCCTCAGCGGCGCGCTCGACGCCGCGACCGCCGGCGCCCTGCTCGCCGCCCGCCACGGCGCCGCCGCCCCGCCGGCCCCGCCGCGGCGGCGCCCGCGCGCGCTGCGGCTGCTGCATGGACCCGACGCCGGGGAAGCGGGCGCGGACCAGGCGGACGACCCCGGGTTCTGGCTCCGCCCCGGCGCCGGCGTCCGGCCGGAGGCCGCCGCCGCGGCACTCGCCGCACACGGCTACGACACCCTCGTCCACCTCGGCGGCGACTCGGCGCGGCCCGGGGCCGGCGAGATCCGGGGACTGCCCGGCGCGGACATATGGCGGGAGCTGCTCGACTGGCTGGCCGACCGGCACGTCGCCGGCCAGGACGTCGACTGGTCCGCCGTCGACGACGGTTACGAACGGGCCCGGCTGGACCTGCCGGGCCAGACGTTCCGACGCCGTGCGCACCGCCCGGACGCCCCGGCACTCGATGCCGCTCCCGCGGCGTCCGGGGCCGGTGCGCCCGTCGGCGCGCTCGGGCTGCGGCAGGTCGCCTCGCCCCTCGCGCACCGCCAGTACACGACCGCCGTCAGCCGCGCGGTCCTGCCCGAACTCGCCGACACCGCCGGGGTGCTGCACGTCGGCTACTACCAGGAGCTGCTGGCCTCAGCGGCCCGTACCGGAGCCGGGCTGCGGCTGGACGACGTGCGGTTCGAGCGGGCGCTGACGCTCGCCCGCGGCCAGGAGCGCACCGTGCACCTGGCGGTCGGCCCGGCGGACGGCGACGGCTGGGCGGAGTTCTCCGTACACAGCAGGCAGGCAGGTGGTACGTCACCGGAGCGGCCGGGCGACGAGGGCTGGCACCGGCACGCCGCCGGCCGGCTGCGCCCCGGCGGCGGGGGAGCGGCGGACCCCGACCGGGTGCGCCCGCTGCCGGAGGGGGCGCGGGCGGAGATCCGCGAGCGCTGCCCCGTGCGCTTCGAAGGCGCCGAGTTCTACCGCCAGATGGCCGAGCGCGGCGTCCCCCTGGGCCCGTCCGTCGAGTGGGTCGCGGAGGTGTGGCTGGGCGAGGCTGAGGTGCTGGCGCGGTTCCGCCCGCCGACGCCCGCGGAAGCCGGCGGCGCCCCCGGCCGGCCGGGCCGCGAACTCCCCGTGCCCGCCGGGATGCTCGACGCCTGCGTGCAGCTCTACGCGCTCGCCGCCGGCCCGCAACTGGCCGAGCGGGACCTGTTCATGACCGCCCGGCTCGGCGAAGTGGGCTTCGGCACCCCTGCCGGGGGCGCGGGCTCCGAGGACTCCCTGTGGTGCCATGTCCGGCTCACCGCGCCGGTCGGCGACCTGCTGGTCGGCGAGCACCTGCTCTGCGCCGCGGACGGCGCGGCGGTGGCCTGGGGCCGCGGTACCGAGATCCGGGTGATCAGTCCTGGCGGCGGCGCGTACGGCGCGCCCTCCGACGCCGTACGCGACGCCGCCGCGCAGCAGCACCGGTACGGCGCGGCCGGCGGTGCCGCCGCGCTGCGGGACCTGCTCACCGGCATGGTCGCGGAGCTGCTCCAGCTGCCGCCCGCCGAGGTCCCGAGCGGCCGGCCGCTGGCCGAGACCGGGCTCGACTCGCTCGCCGCGCTGGAGCTGCGGCAGCGGGTACGCGCCGAGACGGGCGTCGACCTCCCGGTCGACCTGCTCGTCGCCGGCCCCTCGCTGGACGAGGTGGTGGAGCGCGTCGCGGGGTCCGCCGCGGGCGACGCGCCGGCCGCCCCGCGCCCGTACGACGTGGACGGCTCGCGCTGGCTGCCGGTCACGCCGCGGGACGACGCCGAGGTGCGGCTGTTCTGCCTGCCGTACGGCGGGCGTGGCGCCTCTCTGTACCGGGACTGGCCGGGCACCGCGGACGCCGGCGTCGAGGTGGTCCCCGTACAGCTGCCCGGCCGGGAGGAGCGGTCCGACGAGCGCTGCGTCGGCGACGCCGACGAGGCCGTCGACGCCGTCGCGCAGGCGCTCAAGCCGTACCTGGACCGGCCGTTCGCCTTCTACGGGCACAGCATGGGCGCCCTCCTGGCGTACCGCCTGGCCCAACGGCTGGGAGCGGAGTACGGGGAGCTGCTGCGGCACCTGTTCGTCGGCGCGTTCAGCGCGCCGACCGGCGTCGAGAACCCGCTGGGCGCCCGGCTGCGCTCGGTGACCCAGCGGCTCGGCTTCGAGCAGATGCCGGAGCACGAGGACCTCATGCGGGTACGGCAGGCGCATCCGCGGCTCTACGACACGGCGCTGCGCGCCGAGCTGGGCGGGCAGCTGGCGGGCAAGGCGGACGTCGCCCTGGACGGCGCCGGCTACGCGGACCTGCGCGTGGTGCAGAGCTACCGGCACGACCCCGCGGAGACGCCGCTGCGGGTGCCGGTGGCCGCGTTCCACGGCGCCGACGACCCGGTGGTAGCCGAGCAGGACGCGGACGGGTGGCGGCCGTTGACGGCCGGCGGGTTCGAGCTGCTGGTCGTGCCGGGCGACCACTTCTTCGTCCACGGCGACCAGAGCGGACCGCGGGTGCTGGCGGAGATGGCCGCGCGGCTGCGGCAGCCGGCACGGGTCTGAAACCCCGGCGGGTTTCCGGGCGGTGAGCGAGAGGAAGGGGCGGGCGAAGCATCAGCTTCGCCCGCCCCCTTTTATACTCGACGTGTCCGGGAGACCGGTCAGACCGCGGCGGGCAGCTCCAGCCGCTCGTCCGCGACGAGGATGGCCTGCTGCAGGTCGCGCAGCGCCCGGCAGGGTTCCAGGCCGAGTTCCTCGTTGAGGCGGGCCCGGGCCTGCTGGTACGTACGCAGTGCGTCGGCCTGCCGCTCCGAGCGGCACAGGGCCAGCATCAGCTGGCGGTAGAACGTCTCCCGCAGGGGGTACTCGGCCGTCAGCGCGGACAGCCGGCCGATCAGCTCGCGGTGCAGACCGAGGCTCAACTGCGCCTCGATCAGCCATTCCAGATACTCGAGGCGGGTCTCCTCAAGCCACGTGGCGAAGCCCGCGATGACCGGTCCGTCGCAGAGGTCGCCGAGGACCGGCCCGCGCCACAGGGAGAGCCCGCCCTCGAAGGCGGTCACGGCCTGCTCCGGCCGGCCCTCCTTCAGGTGCAGACGCCCCCGGTTCAGGAGTTCCTGGAACCGGTCCACGTCGAACTCGTCGTCCTCCAGGTGCAGCAGGTATCCCGGCGGCCTGGTCAGGATCGGGTTGTTCCGGCTGCCGGGCTGGCCGAGGAACTTGCGGAGTTGGGAGATGTAGACGTGGATCCCCGCGGTTGCGCGTCGCGGAGGGTTCTGCCCCCAAATCTCGGCTATGGCCTCGTCGATCGAGACCACCTGTCGGGCACGGATCAGTAACAAGACGAGGAGCACCTGCATCTTCTTGGCGCTCACGAATCTGCTGCCGCGGCTGTCCACGACCCGGACTGGACCGAGTATTTCGTACTGCACTATTCAACCCCCGATGAATTGCTCTGGCCGAAGTGCTCAGTTTCCATGGCACTGTTGTTCAATTTCTCTCGCCGCTTCGTGCAGGGGATCTTGTGTGTGTCGCGGCGATGCTGTAGAGACCTTTGCAGGCTATGGAGGCGGTAGGGGGTGCCGAAACCCCTACCCACCCCTAAGTCCCCCCTAGGTGCTGTCCGGGGTATTGCGCTGTGCGCTGGGGGGCGTGTGCGTAACATTCGCGCTCCCCCGGCGCGGCGCGGTGATGATCCGCCGTTCTGGCAAATGCCCGGTATCCGCCGCAGGGTATCCGCTGTCCCGGTATCCGAGTTCCCTGTGCGTCCGGAATGCCCCGGCGGTTGCGGTCACCGTGGGAAACGTCGCCCTCCGGTGCTGTGTCCCACTTGCCTGATATACCACCCCTGTTTGCGCCCCGGTTCCCTTCCCCCGCCAAAGGTCGCGGCAAGAGCGGCTTTAGCCGGGCTGCCGAGCATCTACGCAACAGCCGGCAGAGTGCGATCCCGCCTGCCTGGACCTCGTGGATGGGAGTTGCCGACCATGTCGGTTGCCGGACAGGAACCCCACCGGGACGCGGACCAGGCGGGGGGTGCCTTCGGCGGCCCGTCGGCGGACCGGGGGCCGATCGCCGTCGTCGGCCTGGCGTGCCGCCTGCCCGGGGCCGACGGACCGGACGCGTTCTGGGAGCTGCTGCGCGACGGCAGGGGCGCGGTGCGCCCGCTTCCCGAGGGCCGCTGGCCCGCCGGATCGCCCTCCCCGCAGGCCCTCGTGGACGCCGGGCTGCTCGGCACCGCGCGCGCCGGCTACCTCGACGCCGTCGACGAGTTCGACCCCGCCTTCTTCGGCATCCCGCCCCGCGAGGCCGCCGCCGTCGACCCCCACCAGCGGCTCGCGCTGGAGTTGGCCTGGGAGGCGCTCGAAGAGGCCGGCATCGTGCCCGCCACCCTGCGCGGCGCACCCGTCGGGGTGTTCGTCGGCGCCATGGACGACGGCTACTCCGCCGTCACCCGCGAGCACGGCCCCGACGGCATAGGCCGGCACACCGCCACCGGCCTCAGCCGGGGCGTCATCGCCAACCGCGTCTCGTACACCCTCGGCCTGCAGGGCCCGAGCCTCACGGTCGACACCGCCCAGTCCTCCTCCCTCGTCGCGGTCCACCTCGCCTGCGAGAGCCTGCGGCGCGGCGAGTCGCAGATCGCGCTCTGCGGCGGCGTGAACCTGGCCCTCACCGGCGACGGATTCCTCACCGCCGCCCGCTTCGGGGCCCTGTCGCCCACCGGTGTCTGCCGTACCTTCGACGCCGCGGCCGACGGCTACGTACGCGGTGAAGGCGGCGTCGTCCTCGTCCTCAAGGCGCTGGCGCAGGCCCGCGCGGACGGCGACCACGTGTACGGCGTCATCACCGCAAGCGCCATGAACAACGACGGCGGCACCCCCAACCTCACCCACCCCGGCCGCGACGCCCAGGAGCAGGTCCTCCGGGCCGCCTACCGCCGGGCCGGACTCGCCCCCGGCGACGTGCAGTACGTCGAACTGCACGGCACCGGCACCCGGCTCGGCGATCCCGTGGAGGCCGCCGCCCTCGGCGCCTTCGCCGCGCCCGGCCGGGCCGCGGACGACCCGCTGCTCGTCGGTTCCGTCAAGACCAACGTCGGCCACCTCGAAGGCGCCGCCGGGATCACCGGCCTGCTCAAGACGGTGCTCGCGCTGCGCCACCGCCTGCTCCCGCCCACCCTGAACTTCTCCGCGCCCCACCCCGACATCCCCCTCGGCGACCTGCGCCTCGACCTCGTACGCGCCACCCGCGCCTGGCCGCACCCCGAGCGCCCCCTCGTGGCCGGCGTCAGCTCCTTCGGAATGGGCGGCACCAACTGCCACGTCGTGCTGCGCGAAGCCGACTCCGACCTCGGCCCGGCCGCCGTACCCCCTGTGCCGGCGACGGATGACAGCGCCCACCCACTGCCGTACGTGCTCTCCGCACGCAGCGAGCCCGCCCTGCGCGACCAGGCGGCCCGCCTCGCCGCGCACCTCACCGCACACCCCGACCACCGGCCCGCCGACGTCGCCCGTACGCTCGCCGCCCACCGCGCCGCCTTCGAGCACCGCGCCGTGCTGCACGCCGCGGACCGCGACACGCTCCTCAACGGCCTCGCCGACCTGGCCGAGGGCCGCACACCTCCCGCCGCCGTGCGCGGCACCGCCCTGCCCGGCGCCACCGGCTTCCTCTTCTCCGGGCAGGGCAGCCAGCGGCCCGGCATGGGGCTGGCACTCGCCGCCGCGTTCCCGGCGTTCGCCGAGGCGTTCGACGCCGCCTGCGCCGCCTTCGACCCGCACCTCGACGTACCGCTGCGCACTGTCCTCGCCGCCGCCGAGGACTCTGCGGACGCCGCGCTCCTCGACCGCACCGCCTGGACGCAGCCTGCGCTCTTCGCGTACGAGACGGCCGCGTACCGGCTGCTGGAGAGCTGGGGTATGCGCCCCGACGTGCTTCTCGGCCACTCCGTCGGCGAACTCGCCGCCGCCCACGTCGCCGGCGTGCTCTCCCTCGCCGACGCCTGCACCCTCGTCGCCGCCCGCGGCCGGCTCATGGAGGAACTCCCCGCCGGCGGCGCCATGGCCGCGATCGAGGCGACCGAGGCCGAGATCGCCGCAGATCTCGACGCCGACCCCGCCGCCGCCGAGGGCACCGTCTGCGTCGCCGCCGTCAACGGCCCGCGCGCCACCGTCGTCTCCGGCGACGAGGCGGCGGTGCTCGCCCTGGCCGAGCGCTGGCACGGCCGGGGCCGCCGGACGAAGCGGCTGCGGGTCAGCCACGCCTTCCACTCCGCCCACATGGACGGCATGCTCGACGCCTTCCGCGAGGTCGCCGCCGCCCTCACCTTCCACCGCCCGGCGATCCCGATCGTCTCCAACGTCACCGGCGAGCGGGCCACGGACGACGAACTGCGTTCGCCCGACTACTGGGTACGCCACGTCCGGCAGGCCGTGCGCTTCGCCGACGGCGTGCGGCGCCTGCGCGAGGCGGACGTCACCACGTTCGTCGAACTCGGTCCCGACGCCACCCTCACCACCATGGCCCGCGACTGCGTCGAGGAACCCGGCCTGGCCCTCGTCCCCCTCGGCCGCGGCCGAGGGGCCGCCGCGCAGGAACTCCTCGACGCGGTGGCCACGGCGTACGCCCACGGCGCCGACGTCGGCTGGGCGGCTGCCTTCGTCCCCGCCGACGCCGCCCGCGTACCGCTGCCCACCTACCCCTTCCAGCGCCGCGGCTACTGGCTCGCCCCGCGCACCCCCGCCGACACCCCCGCCGACGCCCCCGCACCCGGTGCGACCGCCGTCGTCACCGACGAGCCGGCGGCAACGGAACCGGAGTCGCCCACCGCCTCCGCCGCCCGGGAGTGGCACGACCGGCTGATCGCCCGCGATGCCCACACCGGCCGGCAACTCCTGCTCGACCTCGTCCGCACCGAGACCGCACAGCTTCTCGGCCACGCCTCCCCGGCCGACGTCGAAGAGCGCTGGGCCTTCCGCGACCTCGGCCTCGACTCCCTCGGTGCCGTCGACCTGCGCCACCGCCTCGGCCTCGCAACCGGTCTCGCCCTGCCCGGGTCGCTGCTCTTCGACCACCCCACGCCGCTGCGGCTCGCCGCCGGCCTGTACGACCAGCTCACCGGCGCCGGACAGGACTCGACCCCCACCGCGGCGCGCGCGGCCGACGACGAACCCCTCGCCATCGTCGGCATGGCCTGCCGCTACCCCGGCGGCGTCACCTCGCCCGAGGCGCTGTGGCGCCTGGTGGCCGACGGCACCGACGCGACCGGCCCGTTCCCCGCCGACCGGGGCTGGGACCTCGACGGCCTGCTGAACCCCGACCCGGACCACGCCGGCCACTCCGCGACGCACCGCGGCGGATTCCTGCCCGACGCGGGCGCGTTCGACGCCGCCCTCTTCGGCATCTCGCCGCGGGAGGCGACGGCGATGGATCCGCAGCAGCGGCTGGTGCTGGAGACGGCGTGGGAGGCGTTCGAGCGGGCCGGAGTCGACCCGTCCGCGCTGCGCGGCAGCCGGACCGGGGTGTTCGTCGGCGGTACGTTCCAGGAGTACGGCCCGCGGCTGAGCGAACCGGGTGGCGGCGCCGAGGGGCACCTGCTGACGGGGAGCGCGCCGAGTGTGGCGTCGGGTCGGGTGGCGTACGCGTTCGGCTTGGAAGGGCCGGCGGTGACGGTGGACACGGCGTGTTCGTCGTCGCTGGTGGCGTTGCATCTGGCGTGCCAGTCGGTACGGAGCGGGGAGTCGACGCTCGCGCTGGCCGGCGGTGTGACCGTGATGGCCACGCCCAGCATGTTCATGGAGTTCAGCCGGCAGGGCGGCCTCGCCCCGGACGGGCGCTGCAAGGCGTTCGCGGCGGGCGCGGACGGTACGGGCTGGGCGGAGGGTGTGGGGCTGCTGCTGGTGGAGCGGCTCTCGGACGCGCGGCGGAACGGGCACGAGGTGCTGGCCGTGGTGCGCGGGTCTGCGGTGAACCAGGACGGTGCGTCGAACGGGCTGACGGCGCCGAACGGTTCGTCGCAGCAGCGGGTGATCCGGCAGGCGCTGGCCAACGCGGGTCTGTCGACGTCGGACGTCGATGCGGTCGAGGCGCACGGGACGGGCACGACGCTGGGCGACCCGATCGAGGCGCAGGCGCTGCTGGCGACGTACGGGCAGGACCGGGCGGACGACACGCCGCTGTGGCTGGGGTCGCTGAAGTCGAACATCGGCCACACGCAGGCAGCCGCCGGTGTCGGCGGCGTGATCAAGATGGTCATGGCGATGCGCGAAGGCGTGCTGCCGCGGACGCTGCACGTGGACGAGCCGTCCCCGCATGTGGATTGGACCGCGGGCGCGGTGGAGCTGCTCACGGAGCAGCGGCCGTGGCACGTGGCGGAGGAGCGCCCTCGCCGGGCGGCGGTGTCGTCGTTCGGGATCAGCGGCACGAACGCGCACGTGGTCATCGAGCAGGGTCCGGCGGTGGCGGCGCCTGAGCCGGAGGCGGCGCCGGGTCCGGTGGTGTGGCCGCTGTCGGGGCACACGGCGGAGGCGCTGGCCGCGCAGGCGGGGCGGTTGCGGGCGTGGCTGGGGGAGCGCCCTGGGACCGACGTGCACGCGGTGGCGGCCTCGTTGGTGCGTTCGCGTGCGGTGCTGGATCACCGGGCGGTGGTCTTCGGTACGGACCGCGCCGAGTTGCTGGCCGGTCTGGATGCGGTCGCGCGTGGTGAGGGTGCGGATCGGGCCGTGGCCGGGCGGTACCGGGCGGGCAAGCTGGCGGTGCTGTTCACCGGTCAGGGCGCACAACGCCCGGGCATGGGCGCCGAACTGTACGACACCTACCCCGTCTTCGCCGAAGCGCTGGACGAAGCCTGCGCGGCACTGGATAAGCACCTGCCGCAGCCGCTCAAGCCCCTGCTGTTCGCCAAGCCGGACACCGACGAGGCGAAGCTGCTGGACGACACGACGTACACGCAGCCCGCGCTGTTCGCGTACGAAGTCGCCCTCTACCGGCTGGCGGAGTCCTTCGGGATCCGCCCCGACTTCCTGGCCGGTCACTCCATCGGGGAGTTGACCGCGGCTCACCTGGCCGGGGTATGGACACTCCCGGATGCGGCGCGGCTGGTCGCGACGCGTGGGCGGCTGATGGGCGGTCTTCCCGTCGGCGGCGCGATGCTGTCGGTCACCGCCCCCGTCGACACCCTCACACCCTTGCTGGACGGAACCGGCGTGGAGATCGCGGCGGCCAACAGCCCCACCCACACCGTCCTGACCGGCACCACCAAAGCCATCGACACCATGACCTCCCGCTGCCAGGACGCGGGGCTACGGGCCCGCCGCCTGCGGGTCAGCCACGCCTTCCACTCCGCGCAGATGGACCCCATCCTCAACGACTTCCGCCAAGCCGTCGCCGACACCCCCGCCCAAGCACCCGCCCTGCCCGTCATCTCCAACCGCACCGCACAGCCCCTGACCGCAGACCAGGCCGCCTCACCCGACTACTGGACCGAACAACTCCGCCACACCGTCGAATACGCCGCCGTCAC